>NZ_JBQQBT010000010.1:0-217911 GCF_052245835.1 Streptomyces sp. 8N114
TATCAACATATCTGGCGTTGACTTTTGGCACGCTGTTGAGTTCTCAAGGAACGGACGCTTCCTTCGAAACCGTCTCACCGGCTTCTCCGGACGTTTGCCCTTTCGGTGTTTCCGACTCTATCAGATCGAATCTGCTTGGAGTTCGGAGGGCTTCTTGCGCAAGAATTCCGTCGCCGAATTTCTTGGTTCGAAGCGGAGAAGAAACTAACTGCTGCTGCCGAGCTTGTCCAACTCTAGGCAACTGTTCGAATCTACTGCCCTCGGTTCACCGCGTCAACGGCTTTCCGGGGCGGAGAGGACAGTAGCAGGTTCCCTGCTGTCCGCGCACATCATGCGGCAGTCGGCAGGTCTGCGGAGCGGTCCGACACGGCGATGTCACCGGTTTCGCCCAGCTTCACCGCTCGTCGGCCGACGACATAGACGTAGGTCAGGGAGGCCAGTTCTGCCAGGAGGCCGATGAGAACGCGTGCCCAGGTTGGCAGGCCGGACGGGGTCACGAAGGCTTCGATGACCCCGGACACCAGCAGGACGGGGTCAGCCCGAGGGCCATGCCGGGGGCGGAACGGCTCCTGCGCCAGTGCTGTTTGCCGGCTTCGTGGGCCCGGGTCTTGTCCAGCCAAGGCGGAGCCCTGTCCCTGCGGCGACGAAGACGGTCGTCAGTTCGAGGAAGCCGTGCGGGAGCAGGAGGACGAGGAAGGTGTTGAGGCGGCCGGCCGACTCCATGAGGCCAATGCCGACGCCGAGGTTGAGGACGTTCTGGAAGAGGAGTCAGAGCACCGGGATACCGAGGAGTGCGCCGAAGACGAGGCAGATGGCGGCGGCCTGGGCGTTGTTCGCCCGGACCTGGGCGGCGAAGGACGTGGCCGGGTGGCGCGAGTAGTAGGTCTCGTACTGGCCGCCTGGCCGAGTCATCTCGCGCAACTCTTCCGGGGCACCGATGGTGGCGCGGACTTCTGGGTGAGTGTCCACCCACCCTGCGACGAGCCGGTCGGCACCCACCAGTTGCGGGAGCGGTAGACAGCTTCAGGAAAACTGGCGGCGAAGAAGTGTGCGACGTTGCGCCATGAGGCGGTGTGTGCCCCCCGGTGACCACGCTGCGGGCACGGGCGACAAGGCAGGTGAGACGGTCGGTGACGGCTGGGTCCGGGCACTCGACTGAACCTGGGAGAGATGCGTGGCGGCGCGGTGGGCCGAGACGAAGACATCCAGGTCCATGGAGAGAGCTTGGCAGATCGCCGTACTGGAAGACTGGGGCTGACGTGCCAGGCGGTCCAAGGCGTACGGGTCCGGGGCCGGGGGTGTGCGGCGAGTGAACTGGTGACAGAGGACGCTGTTGTGTTCGGGTTGCGCCCGGCGCGGCTGCCGAGTAGGGCGCTGGCGGTCTGCGTGGATCTCGTGCTCGACGGGGCCATCTACATTGCCTTGGCGCTCGCGCTGCTCACGGCCGTGGCTTCTCTGGACGTGGCGGCGATCGTCGTCCCGTACGCCCCGCAGACCCGCTGCCGTCTTCCCCATTGAGCGTCCCCGGTGAGCATGGGCGGCCTCGCTGGTGTCGGAGCGGGGCGGCGGCTGGGCGCGTGTTCGCCGGGACGCTGGTGGTGCGGGAACGCGTTCCTGTGGCGGAGGAGATGGCGGTGCAGCCTCCCCCGCAGTGGCTCGAGGGGAGTTCGCCGAGCTCGATCTGTCGAGCGTTCCGGACTCGCTGTGGCTCGCGGTCCGGCAGTTTCCGTTGCGGGCCGAGCAGTTGGCGAACGACGTCAGGGAATGGACCGGGGCGCCGGCACCGTACGGGATCACTGCCGCCGACTATCTGACGGGTGTTGTGGCGGAGCGTCGGCAGCGGGACAGCTTCCACTCCCCCCCTCTTCCCCTGCCCTCTTCCCCGGCTCCTCCCGCTTCCTCCGGCCCCGGTTCCCCCAGTTCGAAGGGGGACGGGAGCGGGCCGAGTCCTCCGCGTACGGGCTTCGTGCCGCCGTCGTAGGCCCGTCAGCCTCAAGGAGCGTGTCGCGGCCGTCAGTTGAACGTCGACGGCGGTGACTCGAGGTCTTCCAACTCGATGCCCGGGGCCGCGAGAACGACGTCGCCGGCGATGTGCACCGCGTGCTGCTCCCCCGTCTCCAGGTCGTTGACCTGGTAGTTCTCCACTACGAGGGGGCCGTTGTCAGTGGCGTGTGTTTCTCTGTTCAGCAGCGCCCAGGACTGGTCGAGAGTGCGGGGGGCGAGGACGGGGGGTGTGAACGCGACGAGGCGGATGCGAGTGGCCCTGTCACCGGGAGACGGGCGCAGCAGCCGTGAGGTCGCGACGAGGAATGCGGGGGATGCCCCGGTGAAGGAGTGGGCGGCGACGTTGCCCTCCTGGGCTTGCTCGCCCGCGGGGTCGGAGCGCACCCAGGTGACGCCCTCCAGTGCCGCGCCGCGGATCTGCCAGTTCGCGGCGTGGAGTTCGAGTCGGATCGGGCGGCCGAGTTCGTCGAGGGTGAGGTCGACGGAGCCCGCGTGCTCTCCCGAAGGGGTGGTGAGCTGGGAGACGTAGCGCCAGCCGGAGGGGCCGGTGGCGCAGTGGAAGTGCTCTTCGCCGAGGAAGGTGTGGTCGTGCGGGTCGTGCAGCGAATATCGGCCGCGGGGCATGGGCGGTGTCCGGGGTCGGTGCGGTGACGCCCAGGCCCCCGCCGGGGCGGGGGCCTGGGGCCGGTCTGCCTCACGGCCTGCCCGGCGGTTGTGCCGCCGGGCCCGGCGCGGGAGGGTCAGAAGCGGATCGTCGCCTGGATCAGTAGCGGTAGTGGTCCGGCTTGTACGGGCCCTCGACCGGGACGCCGATGTAGGCCGCCTGCTCCGGGCGAAGCGTGGTCAGCTTGGCGCCGAGTGCCTCGAGGTGGAGGCGGGCGACCTTCTCGTCGAGGTGCTTGGGCAGGACGTAGACGTCGGTCGGGTACGACTCCGGCTTGGTGAACAGCTCGATCTGGGCGATCGTCTGGTTCGCGAAGCTGTTGGACATCACGAACGAGGGGTGTCCGGTGGCGTTGCCCAGGTTCAGCAGACGGCCCTCGGACAGGACGATGATGGTCTTGCCGTCCGGCCAGGTCCAGGTGTGGACCTGCGGCTTGACCTCGTCCTTGACGATGCCGTCGATGGCGGCGAGACCGGCCATGTCGATTTCGTTGTCGAAGTGGCCGATGTTGCCGACGATGGCCTGGTGCTTCATCTTGGCCATGTCCGAGGCCATGATGATGTCCTTGTTGCCCGTGGTGGTGATGAAGATGTCGGCGGTCCCGACGACGTCGTCCAGGGTCACCACCTGGTAGCCGTCCATCGCCGCCTGAAGGGCACAGATGGGGTCGATCTCGGTGATCAGGACGCGGGCGCCCTGGCCGCGCAGGGACTCGGCGCAGCCCTTGCCGACGTCGCCGTAGCCGCAGACGACGGCGGTCTTGCCGCCGATGAGGACGTCAGTGGCGCGGTTGATGCCGTCGATCAGGGAGTGGCGGCAGCCGTACTTGTTGTCGAACTTCGACTTGGTGACGGCGTCGTTGACGTTGATCGCCGGGAAGAGCAGCGTGCCTGCCTGCTGCATCTCGTAGAGGCGGTGGACGCCGGTGGTGGTCTCCTCGGTGACGCCGCGGATCTCGGAGGAGAGCTGCGTCCACTTCTGCGGGTTCTCGCTCAGAGTGCGGTTGAGGAGCTGGAGGACGACGCGGTGCTCGTCGTTCTCGGCGGTGTCCACCGAGGGCGCGGCGCCGGCCTTCTCGTACTCGACGCCCTTGTGGACGAGGAGGGTGGCGTCACCGCCGTCGTCGAGGATCATGTTCGGGCCGCCGGTGGTGGCGTTCGGCCAGGTGAGGGCCTGCTCCGTGCACCACCAGTACTCCTCCAGGGTCTCGCCCTTCCAGGCGAAGACCGGGATGCCCTGCGGGTTGTCCGGGGTGCCGCCGGGACCGACGGCGACGGCTGCGGCGGCGTGGTCCTGGGTGGAGAAGATGTTGCAGGAGGCCCAGCGGACCTCGGCTCCCAGAGCGACCAGAGTTTCGATCAGCACAGCCGTCTGCACGGTCATGTGCAGGGAGCCGGTGACGCGGGCGCCTGCCAGGGGCTGGTCCGCGGCGTATTCCTTGCGGATCGCCATCAGGCCGGGCATCTCATGCTCGGCCAGCGTGATCTCCTTGCGGCCGAAGGCCGCCAGCGAGAGGTCCGCGACCTTGAAGTCCTGGCCGGTCGTGGAGGTCGTCGTCATTGCGAGCTGCTCCTCGGTGTCGAGAAATAAGGCTGGCTGGTCCGTGCTGCGGCGCGGGACGGTGTGGTGCCGGTCGCGCGGAGGCGCACATCGTCGCCGGGCACACTCGTCCCCTGCTCGCAGCTCAGTCCGTCGGAGGCCCTCTCTCCCTCGGTAGCCCGCGATGCGGGCCGCCCGACCGCCATCAGCAGCGACGTCTGGCTCTACGAATCTACACCGCCCGTCCAGGGGACCGGACGGGCGCCGCTGACAGCAAGTACGCCTCGGGGTCGGTTTTCGGCCGCTTGCTTTTTTGGCCATCCGGCTGGTTCGGTGCACCCTGCGGCCTCTGCGACTGCGACTGCAACGGCGCGAGAACGCACCCCTCCACACACTGGCCGAGCTAGGAGTTTCCACGTGACCAGTCCTGCCGATCCCCGTGACGGAGCGGCTCCCCCGGCCGGACCGGGGCTGAAACTGCTTGCCGTGACGGCGTGCCCCACCGGTATCGCTCATACGTATATGGCCGCGGAAAAACTGACCCAGGCCGCACAGGCCCGTGGTATCGCCATGCAGGTGGAGACGCAGGGCTCCATCGGGGCAGAGAACGTCTTGACCGACAACGATGTCATAGCTGCTGACGGCGTCATCGTCGCCGCTGACAAGGACGTGGACCTCAGCCGGTTCGGGGGCAAGCGCGTGCTGGTCGTCGGGGTGGCGGAAGGCATCAGCGACCCCGACGGCCTCATCGACCGCGTACACCAGGCGCCCGTCCACCAGGGCGGAGCAGCCCGGGCCGGGAGCGGAGACGGCCAGGGCGGCAACGGAGGCAGCGGAGGGTCCGGAGGAGACGGCACGGGCGGCGCGGGAGCCGACGGAGCACCGTCGGGTCCCGCGGGTGCCAGGAGCCGGGAGCGCAGCATCGGATACAAGGCGCTGATGAACGGGGTCTCGTACATGATCCCGTTCGTGGTCGTCGGCGGGTTGCTGATAGCCGTCTCGCTCGCCCTCGGCGGGCACCCGCAGGCTGACGGCGGTCTGGTGATACCGGACGGCAGCTTCTGGAAGCACGTCAACGACATCGGCACCATCGGGTTCACGCTGATGGTCCCGATCCTCTCCGGCTACATCGCCTATGCGATCGGCGACCGCCCCGCTCTGGTGCCGGGCATGATCGGCGGATGGATCGCCAATACGGGCGAGCTGTACGACTCCAAGTCCGGGGCGGGCTTCATCGGGGCGATCGTGACCGGGTTCCTGGCCGGGTATCTGGTCCGCTGGATCAAGCTGGTGCCGGTGTCCCGGTTCGTGCGGCCGATCATGCCGATCATCGTGATCCCGATCGTGGCGACGTCCGCGCTGGGGCTGTTCTTCATCTATGTCATCGGCAAGCCGATCTCCTGGGTCTTCGAGAATCTCACCGATTTCCTCGGCGGCATGACCGGCACCAGTGCCGCGCTGCTGGGCGTGGTGCTCGGGATGATGATCGCGTTCGACATGGGTGGCCCGGTCAACAAGACCGCGTTCCTGTTCGGCACCGGGCTCGTCTCCAAGAGCCCCGAGGTGATGGGTATGTGCGCGGCGGCCATTCCGGTACCGCCGCTGGGCCAGGGTCTGGCGACGCTGCTGCGCCGCAAGTTCTACTCCGACCAGGAGCGGGAGACCGGGCTGGCGGCGCTGTTCATGGGCTTCTTCGGCATCACCGAGGGCGCCATCCCGTTCGCCGCCGCCCGGCCGGCCACGGTGATCCCGGCCAACATGCTCGGTGGCGCCGTCGCGGGCTGTATCGCAGGACTGGCCGCGGTCGGGGACAACGTGCCGCACGGCGGGCCGATCGTGGCGGTGCTGGGCGCGGTCGACGGTGTGGCGATGTTCTTCGTGGCAGTGCTGATCGGTACGGCCGTCACGGCGCTGACCACGGCCGGCCTGGTGACGCTCGGGGCACGTCGTTCCCGGACCGGATCACCCCAAACGCGCGGCCCGGACGGTACGGACAGCGCCGTACGAGCAGGCGCACCAGCAACGCGCAAGCCGGACAGTGCGGACCGCGCCGGCAGCGCACAGAGCGACGGCGACGAGCGTGCGAAGGCGGAGCCTCCTGCCGCGGCGGTGCAGCAGTCCGTCGTACCGCCTCAAGGCGGTGCAGCAGTACCCCCTCGGAGCGAGGCAGCAGAGGGCGCAGCAGAAGGCACGGAAGCCGCCGGGGCGGCGGCCGAAGTGCTCTCCGGATACCTCACCGCGGAGACCGTCAGCGAGCAGCTCTCAGCTGTCGACAAGGACGCCGGTATCCGGGAGATGGCCGCACTGCTGGAGCGCAGCGGCAAGGTTGCCGACAGTGCGGCGCTCGTGCAGGCAGCGCTCGCCCGGGAGGAGCAGGGCACCACGGGGCTCGGCGAGGAGATCGCCATCCCGCACGCCAAGACGGACGCGGTCACCGCACCGGTCGTCGGGTTCGCACGGTCGGCCGAGGGCATCGAGTGGGGCGCACTGGACGGGACGAAGGCGCGGCTGGTGTTCATGATCGCGGTGCCCGAGGCGGCAGCCGGTGACGAGCATCTGCGCATCCTGGCCCTGCTGTCCCGCAAGCTGATGGACCCCGCGTTCCGCACGCGTCTGCTGGAGGCGCCCGACAAGGAGGCCGTGCTGGACGCGCTGGCCGAGATCCAATGAGGCAGCCGCACAGCTGAAGCACGTCACGAGGAGGGCCCGCCCCGAAACCCTAGGGCGGGCCCTCCTCGTGCTGTGGCTGTGGTCAGGCGCTCGGGCCCGTCACGTCAGACGGTTCGGAGACGGACTCCGCACCGGCCTCCTGGGCGCGGTAGATGTCCGGCTCCAGGTAGATGACCCGGGCGATCGGCACGGCTTCGCGGATGCGGTGCTCGGCCGCGTCGATGGCGCGGGCGATCTGTGTGGCCGTGTCGTCGTGCTGGACAGCCACCTTGGCGGCCACCAGGAGCTCTTCCGGGCCGAGGTGCAGCGTGCGCATGTGGATGACGCGGGTGACGGTCTCGCCGTCGACGAGCGCGGCGTTGATCTTCTCCCGTTCGGCCGGGTCGGCGGACTCGCCCAGCAGCAGCGACTTGGTCTCCACCGCCAGCACCAGCGCGATGACGACCAGCAGCGCACCGATGCACATGGTGCCGATGCCGTCCCAGACGCCGTTGCCCGTCAGCAGCGCGAGGCCGACACCGCCGAGGGCGAGGAAGAGGCCGACGAGCGCGCCGAGGTCCTCCAGCAGGACGACGGGGAGCTCCGGCGCCTTGGCGCGGCGGACGAACTGGCCCCAGCTGAGCTTGCCGCGGACCTGGTTGGACTCCTGGATGGCGGTACGGAAGGAGAAGGTCTCGGCGATGATGGCGAAGACGAGTACGCCGACCGGCCAGTACCAGTGCTCGACTTCGTGTGGGTGAGCAATCTTCTCGTAGCCCTCGTAGAGCGCGAAGACGCCACCGACGGTGAACAGGACGATGGAGACGAGGAAGCCGTAGATATAACGCTCACGACCGTATCCGAACGGGTGCTCCTCGCTGGCTTCCTTCTTGGCCTTCTTCCCGCCAAGCAGGAGGAGCGCCTGGTTTCCGGAGTCGGCGACGGAGTGGACGCCTTCCGCAAGCATCGAGGCCGAGCCGCTGAAGCCCGCCGCGACGAACTTGGCGACGGCGATGGCCAGGTTGGCGCCCAGCGCGGCGACGATCGCCTTTGTTCCGCCTGATGCACTCACGAGTCCCGGGTCCTTCCTACTGCTGTGCGACCGTCCGGTCAGACGGCCACGGTGGCGCGGAAGAGCGTACCGTCACCCGAGATTCGTACCGGCTCCCCTGCCGGAACGTACGCGGACTTCCCGGGGCCGAGGCTGAGTTCCTCCCCGCCGCCCGCTCTGGCGTCATCCTGCCCGTTGTCCTCACCTGCGTGCAGTACGACGGCTCCCGCGGTGCACAGCAGGATCTGCGGGGCAGGCGTGTGCAGGGTGTGCGGACGGGCGCCGGGGACGAGGAGGAAGCGGGAGAGCCGGAACTCGCCGACGGGTGTCTCGTAGACCTCCTCGCCGCCCGCGTCGTCCGCCTCGGGGCGCAGGATGCCGGGTTCCGTCGGCTCGAAGCGGACGATGCGCAGCAGTTCGGGCACATCCACATGCTTGGGCGTCAAGCCGCAGCGCAGCACGTTGTCGGAGCTGGCCATGATCTCGACGCCGAGGCCGCTGAGGTAGGCGTGCGGAACGCCGGCGGCGAGGAACAGCGCTTCGCCCGGGCGCAGGACGACGTGGTTGAGGAGCATCGCGGCGAGCACCCCGGGGTCGCCCGGGTAGTGGTGCGCGAGGTCCGCGTACACGGCGTACTCAGGGCGCTCGGAGGCCGCCTCGGCGGCTTCGGTGACCGTGGCGGCCATCGCGTCCTTGTCGGCCGTCAGAAGGGCCGTCAGGACCTCACGCAGCGCCTCGCTCTCGGGGCGGGCTCGCAGGATGTCGACGTACGGCTTCAGACCGTTCACGCCGAGGCCCTCCAGCAGCGCCGCGGCCTCCTGGGGGTGACGGAAGCCGCACAGCCCCTCGAACGGGGTGAGGGCGCAGATGAGTTCGGGCTTGTGGCTGTCGTCCTTGTAGTTGCGCTCCGGGGCGTCCAGCGGGATGCCGCGTGCCTCCTCATCGGCGTACCCCTGGACCGCCTGCGTGCTGTCGGGATGCACCTGGAGGGAGAGCGGGGCCGCGGCTGCAAGCAGCTTCAGCAGGAACGGCAGTCGGGGCCCGAACGTGCGCACTGCCGGGACGCCCAGTTCGCGCTCCGGGTCGGAGGCGATCGCCTCGGACAGCGGGAGCGGTCCGGCGCCCCGGTCGATGCGGGAGGGCGCACCTGGATGGGCACCCATCCACAGCTCGGCCTGGGGCTGACCGGTGGGCTTCTCGCCGAGCAGTTCCGGGATGGCGGTGGTGGAACCCCAGGCGTACGGCCTGACGGTGTTCTCCAGACGGTCCATGAGGTGTGCTGTTTCCTGTCGTGCTCAGAGGAGTCCGTGCGGGCTGCGGAAGTCCATTGGGGCTGCGGGATGTCGGGTAGGGGGCGGCAGGTACTCGGTCACGCCCAAGGGGAGTCGCTGTCGGCGAGCGTGAGGTAAACGGCGGAGAAATCAGCGGTGGCGATCAGCTCGGCCGCCGCCTCCAGCGGGCTGCTGCCTTCGGCCGGTTCCAGCTCACTGAGTGCCGCCTCGTGCGCGTAGGCCAGATCGCGGGCTGCCACGGTCGCGGACTCGCTGCCGGGTGCTTCCTCGCGCAGCAGGACGATACGGGCGCGGGTCGTCTCCGGCTCCTCGACCCGGTCGCGGAAGAAGTCGTCCGGGTCGGAGCCCGGCGCGAAAGGACCCGACAGCAGTGCGCCGTGCGCGGTCATGGCCTCGGGCAGTTCGGCCGCGAGGGCCGGCCGGCCGCAGAGCGCGGCGAGGACGGCGGACCAGTGGCGCGCAGCGGCGCCCGCGATGCCGCCCTCGCTCCACAGCAGCGGCACCGCACCCGACAGTTCGACAGCCAGGGTCTTGCCGGGGTTGCTGTAGGGCGGGATGGCGGGGCCGCAGCGTTCCGCGATCTCGTCCAGCCGGTCGGCGACCGCCGTAACGGCTGACGGTCCGGTCTGGGTGAGCCCGAGACGGTCGGTCAGAAGCAGCAGCGGAGTCAGCAGCGCCCAGAACGTGCCGGGGGCGCCGACGGGCTGTCCGGCCAGCGTCGCGGGGGTCCGTCGCGACCCGCGGTCGCTGTCCTGGCCGTCCCGGTCGGTCTCGCCGTTCCGGTCGCTGCCACCGTTCGGGCCGTTCCCGCCGAGCGGCCCATCGGCAACATCCGCCTCCAGCGGGTGCTCGGGGACGTCCGGCGAGGCGTACACCTCGTACGGGCCCGGCGCCAGCGGCACCGCGAGGCCCCGGGTCTCACCCAGCGCTTCGGCAAGCGGCGCGCCCTGCGGGGTGACGGCGACGACGGTGCAGCCGCGGCGGTACGCCTGGTCGACCAGGGCCATGAGGCCGGGTTCGGTGCCGTCCGGAGTGACGAGCAGCAGGAGGTCCACCGGGCCCGCCCAGCCGGGCAGCGGCCAGCGCAGTGCTCCGGTGGCCGCATGGGCGCCGGAGGGGCGCAGTCTGGTGACGGGTACGGCGCCGTTGGTGAGAGCGCCGAGCAGGTCGGTGACACACGCGGTGGCCGGCCCCGGTCCGGCGACCAGGAGCGCGCGGGGGCGGCCCTCCGGCTGGAGCTTGTCCAGACCTGCCTCGGTGGCCTGGCGCAGCCCCGTTCGAACGCGTGCTCCGGCCTGTGCGGCGCCGCGCAGCAGACCGCGTACGTCGGCGCGGGCGAGAGCCTCGGGGGCGTCGAGGAGCGTCTCGTCGAGCATCTTCCGTGGCCTCCGATCGGCTTCCGGTGCTGCGCGTACGGGCGCCTGCTGGGCGTCCCGGCCGTCGCGCACCGGAACTCAACTGTGCGCCGGGTCAGGCGGGGCGGCGGGCCTCGTCCACCAGGAGCACCGGGATGCCGTCGCGCACCGGATACACCAGGCCGCACTCCGCGTCCCCGGTGCACAGCAGTTCGTCGCCCTCCTCGCGCAGCGGCGCGTGGCACGCCGGACAGGCGAGGATCTCAAGGAGTCCGGCTTCGAGCGGCATGTGTTCCTCCAGGTGCGGTGCGCGGCAGCTGTGGGCTGACTGTGCAGCTGTGTGCTGGCTTGTGCGGTCAGGGTACCGCCGGGGGCGGCCGACGGTACCGGGGCGGCTGTCAGACCGCGGAGGTGGTTTCGCCCTCCGCCCGGACGATGGCCAGCACCTCGTCGCGGATGCGCTCGACAGTGGCGACGTCACGGGCCTCCACGTTCAGCCGCAGCAGCGGTTCGGTGTTGGAGGGGCGGAGGTTGAACCACCAGTTGACGCCGGTCACGGTGAGTCCGTCCAGCTCGTCGATGGTGACGCCCTCGCGCCCGGCGAAGACCGCCTTGACGGCTGCTGTGCGGTTGAACTGGTCCTGGACGGTGCTGTTGATCTCGCCGGAGGCGGCGTAGCGGTCGTAGCGGGCGACGAGCTGGGAAAGCGGGCCCTCCTGCCCGCCGAGCGCGGCCAGTACGTGCAGGGCCGCGAGCATGCCGGTGTCGGCGTTCCAGAAGTCGCGGAAGTAGTAGTGCGCCGAGTGCTCCCCGCCGAAGATCGCCCCGGTCCTGGCCATCTCCTGCTTGATGAAGGAGTGACCGACCCGGGTACGGACGGGCAGGCCGCCGCTCTCCCTGATGACCTCCGGGACGGACCAGGAGGTGATCAGGTTGTGGATCACGGTGGAGCCCGGCTCCTTGGCCAGCTCGCGGGAGGCGACCAGCGCTGTGATCGCGGACGGGGAGACAGGGTCGCCGTTCTCGTCCACCACGAAGCAGCGGTCGGCGTCGCCGTCGAAGGCCAGGCCGATGTCGGCGCCGACCTCGCGCACCTTGTGCTGGAGGTCGACCAGGTTCTTCGGATCGAGCGGGTTGGCCTCGTGGTTGGGGAAGCTGCCGTCCAGCTCGAAGTACATCTCGTGCAGTTCGACCGGCAGCCCGGCAAGCACGAAGGGGACGGTGAGGCCGCCCATCCCGTTGCCCGCGTCGACCACGACCTTGAGGGTGCGGATGTCCGACAGGTCGACCAGGGAGTGCAGGTGTGCCGCGTACTCCTCCAGCATGTTCCGTTCGTTGACGGTGCCTTGGGGCTTGTCGGAGGCAGGCGCGCCGCCCGCGGCGGACCACTGCTCCGCCAGGGAGCGGATCTCGGCAAGTCCGGTCTCCTCGCCCACCGGTGTCGCGCCGGCACGGCACATCTTGATGCCGTTGTACTGGGCGGGGTTGTGGCTGGCCGTGAACATCGCACCGGGCAGGCCGAGTTTGCCGCTGGCGAAATAGAGCTCGTCGGTGGAGCACAGTCCGATCTCGGTGACGTCGGCGCCCTGGCCGGCCGCGCCCTTTCCGAACGCCCGGACGAGGCCGGGAGAGGAGGGCCGCATGTCGTGTCCGACGACGATGGCGGAGGCCCGGGTGATGCGGACGAACGCGGCGCCGAAGAGCTCCGCTGTCGTCTCGTCCCACTGGTCCGGCACCACACCGCGCACGTCGTACGCCTTAACGATCTGAGACAGATCAGCCACGGCCAGCCTCTCCTGGGGTCGTCGGTCGGCAACGGCCCCAAATCTACCCGCGGGGGTGAGGGCCGCCGCCAGGCAGCACGGTGTGCTACGACTCCGGGGACCGCAGGACCCTCAGATGGCCGCGCCGGGCGACCTCCATCGGGTCGGCGTCACGTCCGTGCGGTCCGCTGAGCCGGTCCTTGGGGGCGGGGTCCTGCGGCTCGTGCCGTGGCGTCCGGGCCGCCTCGCGAACGGCGTTGGCGAGGGCTTCCAGGTCGTCACTGCTGGGGCGGGCCGCCGCCGTGTCGACGGCGAGCCTGACCACCTCCCAGCCGCGGGGTGCCGTGAGCCGCTCGGAGTGCTCGGCGCACAGGTCGTAGCAGTGCGGCTCGGCGTAGGTGGCGAGGGGGCCCAGAACGGCGGTGGAGTCCGCGTAGACGTACGTCAGCGTCGCGACGGCGGGACGACCGCAAGCGGTGCGCGAACAGCGACGTACAGGGCTCACGACGTTGGACCGTACCGCACTCTTGAGCGGGCTGCGACGACTCTCCATGACGTCACCCTGCCGTGTCGTCCGCGTTCGCCGGAAACGCCTGATCTGCTGAAAGGCGCGCACGGCGACCGGGTGAGCGCCCCCTGACCGAGAGCCCGTGATCAGGGTCACCTCGCGAAGCGTTCGCCATTCACCTGATTCCGGTCATTTCCCATGCTCAGCTCCACCAAAAAAGGCGATCAAAGCGACAGAAAGGGCGAAGAGTCTTCATGCGCTGATATGCGGGAGATGCTCCGCACGCGCCCGTCGTGCCCCGCGTGGGACCTGCGGCGGGCTAGGCTCGGAGGTGATGGACAGCCCCGTACCGCCGCGCCGGGCCGATTCCCGGCCGCGCCGCCGAGACCGCCACGGCCGTGGCATGCGCGGCCCCATCGCACCTCCCCAAGTGCCCCTCGCCATCAGCCGGGCAGAGGCGTTCGACGACCTGGTGCGTGACTCGGTGGTCCGCCTGGAGCGGCACTGGCCGCAGCTGGCCGGCGTCGAGTTCGCCGTCCAGGAGGTGCCGCGGTCGGACAACGGCGAGGTGCGCGAGGGCGACGACGCCGTGCCGCTCGGACGGGTCACCGAGGGCGTGGGCGAGCGCCCGGACCGGGTGATCGTCTTCCGGCGCCCGGTGGAGATCCGCAGCCGGACCAGGGACGAGCGGGCTCTTCTCGTGCACGAGGTCGTGGTGGAGCAGGTGGCCGAACTGCTGGGGCTCGCACCGGAGTCGGTCGACCCTCGGTACGGGCAGGACTGACGGTCCTGCCCTTCCCTGTGCCCACCGCACCTCAGGCGTGTGCCCAAGCGCGGCCAAGCGGTTCGCTGTCCGCAGGGCTCACTTGTCGTCGTTCAGTACCGACAGGTCCTGCGTCGAGCCGGGTACCGCCACCATGCTCCTGTCGTCCGGGAGCGTCTGCACGGTGAAGGCCGGAAGTCCGGACTGTTCGCGCTCCAGGGTGCGGGAGGCGTACACCGGGCCGCCGGAGAGGCACTCCACCGTCACCGCGTAGGTGCCCTTGGCGCCGGTGGGGCGGGGCGGGGTGAACGCCTTGGTGGTGTGCGCCTTGACGGAGACGGTGGTGCTCTTGGGGCTGCCGCCGCTGCCAGGTGACGCGGTCACCCGCACCCTCGCCCCGGTCTCCGGCGCGGTCAGCGCCAGGGTGGCGCCGGTCGGACTGGTGCCGGCGGCAGTGGCCTGCTTCCGCACCGGCTCCGTAGCGGGGATGAACGCCGTCTCCTGCTTGCTGCCCTTGCCGCGGAGGACCCGTGCTGCCGCCACCACGCCGGGAGCGTCCTCGCCACCCTCCGCGGAAGAGAGCACCAGCGAACCGGCCTCGCCCTTGGTGAGGTCCTTGAAGGTCGACAGTGGTCACCATGCCCGCCTTCACATGCAGGGTCTCGTACCCGGCGGGGCTGATCTGCCCGGTACGGCCCGCGAGCTTCACCTTGAGGTCGGCGTCTTCGTCCCCCGGCGCGAAGACGGCCAGCCGGACCGAGGCCGCGTCCTTGGGGATTCCCGGCAGCACCAGGCGGGGGCTCGGGTCGGTGGCGGGCGGCAGCCAGTCACCGCCCAACTTACGATCGAGGGCCTGTACTTGTGCTCCCACCCGGCCGGTCCGCGCAGTGACGTGCAGTGTCACATTGGTCACCGGTTCGGCGGTGAGAGTGGACAGCAGTACGGGGACGGTGGAGTGCGGCGGAACGGTCACGTCCTCACCGGCGCCCTCGCTCGCCTTTTCCTTGCCCTTCTTGTCGTACAGCTCCAGGTCGACGACCGCGGTGGTGCTGTCCGGGTTGACGAGGTGCACGTAGTCCTGCCGGTCCTCGGCCGTGCTGGCACCGGGGAACCAGAACGAGGTGTCCGGCACCGAGCAGGACGTGCCCTGCAGACCGCGCCCCGCACCGGCACCGATACTCGTCGTCTGCTGCACCGTCCAGCCGGGTGCGAAGGGGCCGTCAGCAGTGCCGGTGAGTGCGGGCGCTTTCGGGTCGTCCGTGTCGGCGGTCACAGGCGTGCCGGGGCTGCTGAGAGGGAGGAAGGGTTTTCCGCTTCCCTTGTCGGCCGTCCCGGCGTCCTGGTGCTGCTCGGTCTGCTCGCCCTGTTTTCCGGCGTCCCTCCTACCCTTCTCGTTCTTCTTGCCCTTCTTCCCGTCCTTGCCGCGGTCCTTGTCGTCGTCGGGGCTCTGCGGGGTGTCCGTTTCGGCGAGTTCAGCGGGGTACAGGGCCGCGCTGCCCTTCTTGCCGGGGCCGCCCTTGGGCGTGAACGCCTCGTAGGAGGTCTCCGCGACGTCGGACGCGCTCGGCTGCGGGCAGACCAGCGTGGAGCGCTCCACGGGCTTGTGAGCGGCTGCCTTGGCGCTCTCACCGCTCTGCGCCGCCTCGTCCGGTGCGGAGAGCGCGGCGACCCCGGTCACCGCGGCGAGCGCGACGGCGACGGCTCCGAAGCTGAGGACTGTGCGGTTCACTGCTGCTCGCTCCCGTTGCCGTTGCCGTACCTGCTGTCGTAGCCGGGTGCGCCCGGCCCCTCGTATCCCTGCTGGTAGCCGTAGGGGTCGGCGGGCTGCTGGGCCGGGTACTGCTGGGCCTGCCAGTCCTCGTAGGAGGCAGGCTGCTGGTACGCGTCGTATGCGGACTGCTGGTCGTAGGGCGGCTGCTCGTAGGGCTGCTGTTGCTCGTACGGCTGCTGCTCGTACGGCTGCTGCTGCGGGACCTGGCCGTAGGAGGGCTCGCCGTAGGCGTCGTAGGAGGGCTGCTCGTACGGGGCTGTCTGACCGTAGCCCGCCTGGTCCGCGTACGGGGCCTGCTGCGGCACGTAGGGCTGCTGCTGGCCGTACGGGTCGTACTCCGGCTGCCCGGGCACGGGCGGCGGACCCTGCGGCGCGGGCGGGGCCGGGGGTGCAGGCGGGGCCTCGGCCGCCTCGGCGGCGGCGCGGAGCCTGCGGGCCCTGCGGCCGTCACCGGCGGCGGACAGCTCAGGCGCCGGCGGGGCGTCCGGGAGGTCGTCGTCCACGTCGCGACGGCGGCCCGGCAGCGCGAGGACGAGAACGACGAGCAGGAGGAAGCCCTGCGTCCAGACCCAGGCCGTGTGCGTGAGCGGGGTCTCGTAGCTGAGCTCCAGCTTGCCGCCATCGGTGGGCAGTTCGAAGCCCTGCGCCCAGCCGTCGACGGTGACGCTCTTGAGCGGGCTGCCGTCGAGCGTGGCCTGCCAGCCGCTGTCGGCGCGGTCCGCGAGCCGCAGGACCCGCCCCGAGGGGCCGGACGGCAGCGTCGCGTGCGAGTCGACGGGCCCAGCCGGAACAGCCACCGGGGCGGTCACCGCGCCGGCTGAGCCGTTCTCCTGCCGGCCGGGGACGATGGAGAGACGGGAGACCTGCCGGTCGACGCGCCACAGGGCGCTGCCGTCCGCCTGGCTGAGCCGGGTCAGCCCTGGCGTGGCGTCCAGGGTGCGGCTCGTCTCGCGTGAGGCGCCGTCGCGCAGCAGGACGTACCGCACGGCGTAACCGCCCAGCTGGCTGGACTGGTCGGCGCCGGAGCCCGCGACGAGATTGGAGACCACGTGGTCCAGGCGCGTGCCCTCCCCGTCGGCTGCTGCGAGCTCGGCGTCACCCAGCCGGGCGCCGGAGCCGCGCGCCAGCGTGTATGTGATGCCTGAGGTGCCCTCGGGCTGGTCGAGCACCAGGGTGCGCGCCTGGTCACTGGTGGTGCTCTCCTCCGCGACGAAGGCGGGCACCTGCACCGGGTCGCGCCGCGAGAGGGGACCGTCGGCGCCGCGCACCATCCAGCCGATGGCGGCGCCCAGCGGGGCCAGCACACAGGCTGCAGCGATCAGGGCGGCAACCGGCTGGCGCCAGCCGAAGCTCTGCGCGGCCACCCGTTCCTTAGCCCCCTCGGCACCGACCGCGGCGGCGCACAGCAGCGCGAGCCCGTAAACGAGAGTGGCAGGCCCGGCCCAGGCCGAACGGTTGGACAGCGCTGCGGCAAGCAGCGCTGCCAGGGCTACGGCCCAGGCAGCCCGTACGGCCAGCTGCCGTTCGGTGCGCAGCAGTGCGGCGAGTCCGGCCAGCACCAGGCCGACGAGGAACAGCCCGTCAGTGGTGCCCGGTCCACCTGGCGTGAGGGTCAGCAGATCGACGGCGGAAGCCGCACCCGTGCCGTACTCCAGGCCCGCCTCGCCGAGGAACTGCCCGGGGTCGGTGAACAGCGACAGCGACCAGGGGGCCAGCAGCACCAGCGGCGTCACCAGGGCGGTGGTCAGCCGGGCGGCGAGCGCACCGAACGAGGCACCGTCCGCCCTGCGCACCCCGAGCGCCGCGACCGCGAGCACAGCGGCAAGCAGCCACACGACAGGGGTGAACGCCATCGTGAGGGTCAGCAGCAGCGCGTACGCCCACGCCGCCCGCCAGCCGCCCCTGCCGCGCAGCCCGCTGGCCGCCACAGCGGCACGGGCCATCAGGGGCAGCAGTACGGCGAGCACGGCGGTGCCGATCCGCCCCTGGGCGAGCGCGCCGGTGGCGGCGGGCAGGAACGCGTACGCGACGCTCCCCCAGGCGCGTACCAGGCGCGAGTCGACCAGTGGACGGGAGGCGAAGTAGGCGGTGACCCCGGCGAGCGGGACGGAGCACACCAGCAGCAGCGTCAGCGCGAGGCTCGTACTGCCGAACAGCAGGGTGGCGAACGCGGCGAGGACGGCCAGATAGGGCGGCGCCGACTGGGTGCCGCCCGTGCCGACGGGATGCCAGCCTTCCGCGTACCGCGCCCACAGGCCAGACACTCCGTCAGGCACCGGCAACAGCGCACCGCCGGCCAGTGCGCCACCGCCGAGCAGCGCCCGGCAGGCCACCAGCGAGACGACGAGCAGTACGGCGAAGAGGACGGGGCCCGGCTTCTGCGCGAGCCGCTTGAGGCGCGCGAACTGTTCGACCTCCAGGAAGTCCGCGTCCTCGTCCCCGGGGCCCGACTCCACGGCGCCGTGCCGGCCCCCGGCGGAGGATTCCGGCTCGGAGCGTCCGGTGAAGTTGCTGGTGACCTGTTCCACGGTCGCCCGCAGAGTGGCTCCGGGCGGCGGGAAGAGCGGGCGCAGGTCCTTGTGCGTCACCGCCGGTCTGCCCCGCCTGCGGCGTGCGGTCAGGATGCGCCCGCCGAGCAGCAGGGTGCCGGACAGTCCGGCGATCTCGTCCAGTGCTTGCCGGGGCACCTTGCCGACCAGATAGGCGAGGGTGCGCAGCAGTGTGCCGACAACGAGGCGCAGCAGTACCCACGGCAGCAGTGCGCCCGGCATGTTGGCGAGCAGTGTGTAGACGGCGCCCGCCTTGTCGACCCGGTGCGGGCTTGCACCGCCCCGGCTGGCGCGGCCGACGCAGTCGACCGGGCGGCGCTCCCGCGAGGCCGCCTCGGCATGCCGCATCACGGCGTCCGGCGCCGTCAGCACCCGGTGCCCGGCGGCCTGGGCGCGCCAGCACAGATCGACGTCGTCCCGCATCAGGGGCAGTCGGCGGTCGAACCCGCCGAGCTGGTCGAAGACGTCGCGGCGGATGAGCATTCCGGCGGAGGAGACGGCCAGCACGGGGCGCACCTGGTCGTGCTGGCCCTGGTCCTGCTCGCGCCGCTCGATACCCGTCCAGCGCCGGCCGCTGTTCGCGATGGTGACGCCCGCCTCCAGCAGCTGTCTGCGGTCGTACCAGCCGCGCAGCTTGGGCCCCGTGATGGTGACCGACGGATCGGCGTCCACGACGCGCAGCAGCTGCGCCAGGGTGTCCGGTTCGGGCGCGCAGTCGTCGTGCAGCAGCCACAGCCACTGCACGGGTTCGCCGTAGGGCAGTTCAGGCATGTCGTAGGCGTCGTCGCGCCAGGTGCGGTTGACCGGGTCCCAGCCGCTGGGCCGCTTGAGATACGGGAGGTCCTCTGGGGTGAGCCAGCGCGCGGTGCGGGCTGCCTCCTCGACGGCGGTACCGAAGCCGGTGCGTCGCGCCATGTGCAGTACGCGTTCGGCGCCGAGCGCGTCGGTCAGCAACTGGGCGGAGCTGTCCGCGCTGCCGGTGTCGGCGGCGATGATGTTCTGCACCGGGCGGCTCTGCTCCAGCAGCCCGCTCAGCGCGTCAGGAAGCCAGCGTGCGCCGTCGTGGGCGACGAGGACGGCAGTGACGACGTGCCGGGGGAACTCGGGTGGCTCCAAGGGGGCCAACCCTGCTGCGGCCGCCTCGTAGTGGGCCGCCATGTGGCTGTGCACGGACATCGAGGTAGGGGCCCTCCCCGGGTGCCGGGGCGCCTCGCGGCAGTGCCGCGGTGGCTGCAAGCCCCCGGAAGACGCGTATCGGAGCGGTGAACGCACGCCCTTGCCAGGGTGGTGCGTCGCGGACGGCCCCACACTAACGGCTAGTCCTTACGCGTCCGGCGGTCCGTCGCAACAGCCCGGGGCGGGCTCGATGATTCTCCGGGCGAGCGGTGCGAGGGGCACGGCTCGGGTTGCTGGGGTGTTGCCAGCTTCGGCTGGTCGGCAGTCCGGTACGGATCCGGGTCAGACAGCGGCTTTCTTCAGACGGCGCCGCTCACGTTCGGACAGGCCGCCCCAAATGCCGAAACGCTCGTCATTGGCGAGCGCGTATTCGAGGCATTCGGAGCGGACTTCACACGCGAGACAGACTTTCTTCGCCTCGCGGGTAGATCCGCCCTTCTCGGGGAAGAACGACTCAGGATCGGTCTGAGCGCACAAGGCGCGCTCCTGCCAGCCCAGCTCCTCGTCCGCCTCTTCGACCAGCAGTTGTTGGAACAGCTCGGTCATGTGCGCCCCTCGATCCGTCTCTTCGACCCCGTGATGCTGTCGTTATCGAACCCTCTTGAACGACACGAGTGAAATTACAAGTGTGCCGATCCGGGGCAGTCAAGCCGAGATCTGCTATTGAGCCCGTTATTCACCCGGCGGAACCAAGCCTTCGCAGTAAGTGTTCAAATCACTACGAACTATGACACTCGCGGTTGGCGCCGGGGGGTTTTGCCCGACTCCTGATTTCAGAACGTGGTGACCTGCGATCACGTTCCGCACCACCCCCCGGATGGCCCTGATCACACTCTGATCACGGAAGTGCAACGGCGTACGGGCGTGGCTGGTGCGCCATCTCTCCGGCGCCGGTGGGCACAAACCTTTCGCCACCCATAGGGGCCGGAACGGATGAAAGATTCGCCACAAACGCGACAACAGGTTGACACCTGGGGCACGGGGGCGCTGTTCTGGAGCGCATGGCAGTGACCTCTGAGACCCGTACGGCCCGTGGCGCCCTCGCCGCGCGGTCTGCCGGGGGTGCGTCCGTGCTCCCCCGCGTCGCTTCTCACGTCCTGGAGCCCCACCGCTGTCGCTGTCCGCGCGGCTGTCACGCACGCTGTTGCTGAGGCCCGGCTCGGCCTGAGCCGAGCGTCGGCCCCGCCGCCGTCGAGCATCTGCTCCGGCTGAGCGTGCCGCGTTCTTCCGCACTCCCCGCCGCGCCCTTGCGCACTTCCCGCCGCCGTGTCCGGCCTCCCGCCGGCGCCGGCATCCGATTCGTCCCGGCGTCTGGCCGGCTCTCGTACAAAGGCACTCCCGCACGTGAACAGCGACCTCGAAATCGCGGGCGACCCGCTCGCCATTCCGCACCTTCTCCCCCCTGCCCCCGCGCACCCCGCCACCGTCGCGGACTTCGCCGGGCTGATCCGTGAACTCGCCGCCGACCGCACCGCTTGGGCGCCACTGGTGCGCTACGACCCGACCCTGCGCTGGTACCACCGGCTGCGCACGGGGCCCGGATACGAGGTATGGCTGCTCAGCTGGCTGCCCGGACAGGGCAGTGGACGACACGATCACGGACGCTCGTTCGGTGTGTTCGGCGTGCTCGAGGGCGAGTTGACCGAACACGGGCGAGGTAAACGTGTGCTCGACGCCGGAACGGTGCGGGTCTTCGCTCCCGGATATGTGCACGAAGTGGTCAACGACGGGCTGGATCCGGCCGTGAGCGTGCACGTCTACGCACCCGGGCTGACCGAGATGCCGCAGCACTGCTCCGTCGGCCCCGCCGCGCGCGATGTCGCGCAGGGCGCCCTGGCCTGATGCCGTGACGTGATGCCGGATGCGGGGCGGGCCGACGCCGGTGACGCGGCGGACCTGATGTCGGGGGCGGGCGCCGGGCTGCGAGACTGGTGCCCATGCAGCGCATTGTGGTTCTGGCCGGGGGCATCGGCGGTGCCCGCTTTCTGCGCGGGCTCAGGTCCGCGGTGCCCGACGCGGAGATCACCGTCGTCGGCAACACCGGTGATGACATCCATCTGTTCGGCCTGAAGGTCTGTCCCGACCTCGACACCGTGATGTACACCCTGGGCGGGGGCATCCACGAGGAACAGGGCTGGGGACGGGCGGACGAGTCCTTCGTGGTGAAGGAGGAACTGGCCGCCTACGGCGTGGGCCCCGAGTGGTTCGGGCTGGGTGACCGGGACTTCGCCACGCACATCGTCCGCACCCAGATGATCTCCGCCGGGTATCCGCTCAGCGCCGTCACCGAGGCGCTGTGCGCGCGCTGGCAGCCCGGGGTGCGGCTGCTGCCGATGACGGACGACCGGGTCGAGACGCACGTGCTGATCGACGACCCGGACGCGGAGGACGGCGAGGGCGGCGCGGACGGCCAAGGCGGCAAGGGCGGCCGCAAGGCGGTGCACTTCCAGGAGTACTGGGTGCGGCTGCGGGCCTCCGTGGACGCACACGCCGTGGTACCGGTCGGCGCCGACGCCGCCAAGCCGGCGCCGGGTGTGCTGGAAGCCATCGCCGGGGCCGACACCATTGTCTTCCCGCCGTCCAACCCCGTCGTCAGCATCGGCACGATCCTGGCCGTACCGGGCATCCGCGAGGCCATCGCCGACGCGGGCGTGCCCGTCGTCGGGCTCTCGCCCATAGTGGGCGACGCGCCGGTGCGCGGGATGGCGGACAAGGTGCTGGCGGCCGTCGGGGTGGAGACCAGCGCCGCGGCCGTCGCCATGCACTACGGCTCGGGGCTGCTGGACGGCTGGCTCGTCGACACGGTGGACGCGGGCGCCGTCCAGGCTGTCGAAGACGCGGGCATCCGCTGCCGTGCCGTACCGCTGCTGATGCGCGACGAGCAGGCCACGGCTCAAATGGCGCGGCAGGCGCTGGAGCTGGCCGAGGAGGTACGGGCGTGACGGCGGCGGTGACCACGGAGGCGGCCGGGACGACGGACACGGCTGAGGCCGCGGAGGTGACGGAGAGGGCGGGCGCCGGCGGGAGCGTTCCCGGCACCTCGTACGAGGTGTGGGCGCTGCCCGGTATTCCGGAAGTGCACCCCGGCGACGACCTGGTCGGGCTCGTCGTGGATGCCGCCGCGACTCCCGGCGGGCGGGGGCTGGTGGACGGCGACGTGCTCGTCGTCACCTCGAAGATCGTGAGCAAGGCCGAGGGCCGCATCGTGCAGGCCGACGACCGCGAGGCCGCCATCGACGCCGAGACCGTACGCGTCGTCGCGCGGCGCGGTCCGGCACGGATCGTGGAGTCCCGGCACGGCTTCGTGATGGCCGCAGCCGGGGTCGACGCCTCCAACACGCCCAAAGGCACCGTGCTGCTGCTGCCCGAGGACCCCGATGCCACGGCCCGGCAGATACGGGACGGGGTGACGGAGGCGCTCGGCATCACCGTCGGCGTCGTCGTCACCGACACCTTCGGGCGGCCCTGGCGCGAGGGGCAGACCGACGTGGCGATCGGCGCCGCAGGGGTGCGGGTCCTGGAGGACCTGCGCGGCAGCGTCGACATGTACGGCAACCCGCTGGGGGTGACCGTCACCGCCGTCGGCGACGAGCTGGCGGCGGCGGGCGAACTGGTCAAGGGCAAGGCGAGCGGGCTGCCGGTCGCGGTGGTGCGCGGGCTGTCCCACCATGTGCTGCCCGCGGACGAGCGGAGCGGCGCCGGCCACGCGGAGACGGCGCGGGCGCTGGTGCGCGACGCCGCCAACGACATGTTCCGGCTGGGCACTTCGGAGGCCGTACGCGAAGCGGTGACGCTACGCCGGACCGTACGGGAGTTCACCGCGGAACCGGTGGACGGACAGGCCGTACGGCGCGCGGTCGCCGCCGCCGTGACCGCTCCGGCGCCGCACCACACCACTCCGTGGCGGTTCGTCCTGCTGGAGAGCGCCGAGTCCCGGACCCGGCTGCTGGACGCCATGCGGGACGCCTGGACCGCCGATCTGCGCGGCGACGGCAAGAGCGAACAGAGCATCGCCAAGCGCGTCAAGCGCGGCGACGTACTGCGCAACGCTCCCTGTCTGGCCGTGCCCTGCCTGGTGATGGACGGCTCGCACACCTATCCGGACGACCGCCGCAACGCCGCCGAGCGGGAGATGTTCGTGGTGGCGACCGGCGCGGGCATCCAGAACTTCCTTGTCGCCCTGGCCGGGGAGCGGCTGGGCTCTGCCTGGATCTCCTCCACGATGTTCTGCCGCGACGTGGTGCGCGAGGTGCTCGATCTGCCCGCGGGCTGGGACCCGATGGGCGCCGTCGCAATCGGCCACCCGGCGGCCCCGCCCCGGGAGCGCCCGGCGCGGTCAGCGGCGGACTTCGTCGTCGAGCGCTGACCCGCGCTCCTGCGCCTTACAGCGGGGCTATGTTCCCCACCGGGAAGCGGGGCTGACGGCGCGGCATGCGCGGGCCGCCCAGCAGGATGAGACGGCCGGCGCGGTGCCGCTGTCCCTCGTAGGGGGCCAGCAGCTCCAGCATGCCGTCGTCGTCGGTGCCCCGGGCGCCGGTGAGGGCGTAGCCGATCAGGCGCGGCAGATGCAGATCTCCGACCGTGATGGCGTCCGGCTCCCCGTTCGAGCGCTGCAGGACCTCGGCTGCCGTCCAGGGACCGATGCCGGGGATGGCCTGGAGTCGGGCCAGCGCGGCTTGGAGGTCCATGTGTGCCGCCTCCTCCATCCGGCCGGCCCGCTGGAGGGCGCGCAGGATCGCGGCGGAGCGCTTCTGGTCGACACCGGCGCGGTGCCACTCCCAGGAGGGGATGCGCAGCCAGTCGCGGGGGTGCGGCATCACCCAGAGATTCGGGTGCGGTCCCGGGGCGCGCTCGCCGAACCGGCGGACGAGCAGCAGCCAGGCGCGGTATGCCTCCTCGGTGGTGATCTTCTGCTCCAGGACGCTGGGGATCAGCGCCTCCAGCACCCGCCCCGTACGGATGAGCCGCAGCCCGGGGTTGCGGCGGTGCGCCTCGTAGGCGATGTCGTGGTGCGGGACGAAGGCGGCCGGGTCGTCCTCGGCGCCGAGCAGTGCGGGCAGTCCGTCCAGCAGCCACGCTGCCCCCGGCCCCCACGCCTGAGCACATACGACGCCGTGCGTGCCGCCCTGTTGCATGCCCACCCGGAGCGTCGCCGGGCCGTCCGGGGTGCGGGTGCCGCGCCAGATCGTGCCGCCCTCGGTGCGGTACGTCGGGTCGTACGGGCCCCGGCGCAGCACACGCAGGTTGCCGTACAGGTCGTACGGGCCCGGCGGGGTCCAGGTGCGGGTGAGTGACACGGGCAGCAAGCGTACGGGCCGGCACTGACAGCCCCGCCGCCCGGCCGCCGGGAGGGCTACTGGTCCGAGGAGAAGCGCACCGCGCCGGCCGGTATACGGGCGTCGCACCACACGCGGATGCCGCCGCGCAGTTCGTTGCCCTCACCGATGACGGCCCCGTCGCCGATGACAGCGCCGTCCAGCACGGTGTCGGCTCCGATACGCGCTCCTGCGCCGATCAGCGAGTCCCGGATCCGTGCTCCGGGTGCCACTACCGCACCGTCCAACAGTGCGCTGCCGTCGATCCGGGCCCCCGCTCCGACCTCGGCTCCCGCCCCGGCGACCGTTCCACCGGTGAGCTTCGCGTCCCCCGCCACTGCTGCGCTCTCCAGTATCAGCCGCTCACCGCATCTGCCCGGTACGGCGGGCGAGGGGGCGCGGCCCAGTACGAGATCGGCCGAGCCGCGTACGAACGACTCGGGGGTGCCCAGGTCGAGCCAGTAGGTCGAGTCGACCATACCGTGGAGCTGCGCTCCGGCCGCCAGCAGCCCGGGGAAGGTCTCCCGCTCCACGGAGACGGGCCGCCCCGCGGGGATGGTGTCGATGACGGAACGGGTGAAGACGTAGGCACCGGCGTTGATCTGGTCGGTGACGATCTCCTCCGGCGTCTGCGGCTTCTCCAGGAACGCCGTCACGCGGCCCGTGCTGTCCGTGGGGACGAGCCCGAAGGCGCGCGGGTCGGTCACCCGCGTCAGATGCAGCGAGACATCGGCACCGGCCTGGGTGTGCTGGTCGACCAGGGCACGGATGTCGAGGCCGGAGAGGATGTCGCCGTTGAAGACGAGCACCGGTTCGTCGGGGCGCGAGTAGAGCCGGGAAGCGACATTGCGGATGGCTCCGCCGGTGCCGAGCGGCTCCTCCTCGGTGACGTACTCCAGGTGCAGTCCCAGCTGGGACCCGTCTCCGAAGTACGGCTCGAAGACCTCGGCGAGGTAGGAGGTTGCCATCACCACGTGGTCGACGCCCGCGGCGCGGGCCCGGGCCAGCTGGTGGCTGAGGAAGGGCACACCTGCGGCGGGGACCATCGGCTTGGGGGTGTTCACCGTGAGCGGACGCAGCCGGGTGCCCTTGCCCCCGACCAGAAGGATCGCTTCTGTCACCTGTTGTCTCTGCTTCCTGCCGGGGTCCGCCGACCGCCCTTCGGGTGGCCGCCGGACAGTGTATGCAGACACGTACGGACGCGTGGGCGGCCCCTTACGCCCGTCCCCGGCAGACGCCGTCGGCGGCTCGGTGGTTCACCGGTCCAGCTGCTGAGCCGTTGGCCGGGCCGGTGACTCAGCGGCCTTGCAGGCGTGCTGCCGCGGTGCGGATCACGCCGAGCTTGCCGTAGAGACGGGCGCCGGGGCACTCGGTGACATACCCGTCCTTGTGCCCGGAGACCGTGTGGAACCTGATCTTGCTTCCCTTCTTGAACTTGCCGCCGCCGGATTTGAGCCAGGTCTTCCCGCCCGCGCTGACGCCGAAGAGGCCCAGCTTCCAGGCGCTGAGCCGGGCGATGGCTTTGACGGCGCGCTTGGGGGGCTTCTTCTTGTCGAAGGAGCCGAGGACAGCGATTCCTGTGCTGCTTCTGTTGAACCCGTAAGTGTGGGCTCCCCTCACGGCCTTGGCCACACCGCCGGCCCGGCCCTCGTAGATGGTTCCGCACTTGTCGACCAGGAAGTTGTAGCCGATGTCCCGCCACTTGCTGCTCTTGACGTGGTAGCGGTACATCGCGCGAATGATGGAGGGCACCTGACGGCACGCGTAGGCGTTCGTCATTGCGGTGTGGTGCACGAAGGCGGCCTTCACGGTCTTGGTGTAGGCGTATCCGGCCTCGCGGAGCTTCTCGTCGGCGCCCCAGCCCTTTCGGGTGACGATGCGCGGGCGGGGACCGACGAGCGACTGGGTGGTCGGGTACTGAGCCTGGGTCGCGTCCTTGGAGAGCTCAGGCAGTACGGCGCCGCTCGCGACCTGGGGGCTCGCGGCGCCGATGCCGGTGTCGGCCCCGGTGCCGGGTTCGGTTCCGGGCTCCGACTTGGGCTCGGCCGCGGGATCGGTTCCCGGTTCGGTTCCGGGGCCGGTCCCCGGTTCCGTTCCGGTTCCGGCTCCGTCGGCGCCGGAACCGGCCGCCGCGTTGTCCCGTGCCCCGTCCTTGGGTGTTCCGCCTGTGCCGGGCGCCTTGTCGGGGTCGGGGGTCTCGCCCGCTCCTGGGTCGACCAGTTCCAGCCGGAGC
Organism: Streptomyces sp. 8N114; assembly: GCF_052245835.1. Taxonomy (NCBI): domain Bacteria; kingdom Bacillati; phylum Actinomycetota; class Actinomycetes; order Kitasatosporales; family Streptomycetaceae; genus Streptomyces; species Streptomyces sp. 8N114. The sequence goes on from NZ_JBQQBT010000010.1 coordinate 26,633, forward strand.
CCTTCCGGCAGCGGCTGGTGAGAGGCGGTTCCCTCGGGCAGGAGGCGGGCCGCGACCCCGTCGGAGGGCCCGACCCACAGCGGGGCCGTCGCGCCCCGTGCCTGACGGCCCTCTCCGGTGCCCCGTGCGTCGCCGGGGTGGACGTCCAGTTGCTGCCACCCCGACCAGCGGCCGGTGTCTGCATTGCGCGTGCGGACCTGGACGCGCCCTGGCAACAGTTCGTCCGCGCGGTCCCAGACGGCGCCCACCAGGGAGTACGGGCGCACCGTACGGGCCCCGAGCCGTACCGCTGAGCCTGTGTCACCCGGCGCACGGGCCCCGGCCGACCCCTCGGCCGACTCGCCGAAGGAGAGCGACTGGGTGTGGCCGGGGACCCCGGACGGGGCGGGTGGGGAGTTCGACGACAAGGAGGAGGACGAGGACGACAAGGCGGTAGAGGCAGCCGAGGAGGCCCGGGAGGCCGTGGAGGGGGACAGCGCGACTGCCGTGGCGAGGGGGGTGAGCGGCAGCAGGAGGGCCGCCGCACTCGCGACACCGATCGATTGAGCCAGATTCGCACGCATACCCGTGATCATGGACATATGTGATCATTCCTGTCTATTGACGCACCGCCAGCTGGGCGCCCGCGTACGCTTGCGCGGATGAACGACTCCGCTCGCACCCCCGCCGATCTACTACGGACCGCACTGTCCGATGACCCGTCACGTCCCCTGGTGACCTACTACGACGACGCCACGGGTGAGCGTGTCGAGCTGTCCGTGGCGACGTTCGCCAACTGGGTGTCGAAGACCGCGAACCTCCTTCAGGACGAGCTCTCGGCCGAGCCGGGCGACCGGCTCGCGCTGCTGCTGCCCGCGCACTGGCAGACCGCCGTCTGGCTGCTGGCCTGCTCCTCGGTGGGCGTCGTCGCCGAGCTGGGTGGCGACGCCGCCCGCGCCGACCTGGCGGTGAGCGGGCCGGACACACTGGAGGCGGCCCGCACCTGCTCCGGCGAGCGGGTGGCCCTCAGCCTGCGGCCGATGGGCGGGCGGTTTCCGCAGCCGCCGGAGGGGTTCATGGACTACGCGGTGGAGGTACCGGGACAGGGCGACCAGTTCGCCCCGTACGTTCCCGTTGATCCGGAAGCTCCCGCGCTGGTGCTGTCCGGGGGCAGTGAGCTGACGGGCGCTCAGGTGGTGGAGCGGGCGCGGGCGGATGCCGCGGCGCGCGGGCTGGGGCCTGGTGCGCGGCTGCTGTCGGCGCTGCCGTACGACGGCTGGGACGGCATCAGCGCGGGGCTGCTGGCGCCGCTGGCGGCGGGCGGGTCGGTGGTGCTCGCACCGCGGCTGGAGCGGCTGGACGCCGCTTCTCTCGAGCAGCGCAAGGAGAACGAGCGGGTGACGCACACCGCCGGGTGACGTCCCCGGCCGAGCGGGCGCCCTGGCCCGCGGGCCGGTGGCCCGTACAACCTTGCGAGCGGTTCGGGCGTCTGTCTTCGTGACCGGCGCGCCCGTACGTGTGTACGCCCTGTACTCCGTGTGCTCCGGTGTCGCCGCCACCCGAGGGATGAACAGCCGTGACCGACCCCGGCACCACCGAAGCCGATCCCGACGCGTCCAGCACGGCTTCCGCCCGCCCTCATGGGCGCCGCTGGCTGCGCTGGACCGCGCTGGGCGCCTCGGTGCTCGTACTGGCCGTCGCCGCCACCGGCTGGTCCCTCTACCGGAAGCTGGACGGGAACATCCGTACCGACTCGGGCACCGCACAGGCGCTGGCGCCGTACGAGAAGGAGCGCCCCGTGCCGGCACGGGCGGCGGGTGAGGCGCGCAACATTCTCCTCCTCGGCTCGGACAACCGCGGCAACGGCAACGGCGCCTACGGCCGTGACGAGGGCAGCCAGCGCTCGGACACCGCGATCCTGCTGCACATAGCGGCCGACGGGCGCAGCGCGACGGGAATGTCGATACCGCGCGATCTGATGGTGCACATCCCGGACTGCCGGCGGCCGGACGGTTCGCTCAGCCGCGCACAGTTCGCGCAGTTCAACTGGGCGTTCCAGACGGGCGGCGCGGCCTGCGCCATCCGTACGGTGGAAAAGATGACGGACATCCGCGTCGATCACCACCTGGTCGTGGACTTCCGCGGCTTCAAGAAGCTGGTGGACGCGGTGGGCGGGGTGGAAGTCTGTCTGGCGGAGCCGGTGCACGACCGGGAGGCGAAGCTCGATCTGCCGGCCGGGCGGCAGACGCTGGACGGTGAGGACGCACTCGGATATGTCCGGGCGCGTCACGGCCTGGGTAACGGCAGCGATACGCAGCGTATCGACCGGCAGCAACGATTCCTGGGGTCTCTGGTGAAGAAGGTGCGCAGCAAGGGAGTACTACTGAACCCGACGCGGGCCTATCCCGTACTTGATGCTGCGACCTCGTCATTGACTGCGGATTCCGGTCTTGATTCCCTCTCGGAACTGTACGAACTGGCGCGGAGCATCCGGGATATCCCGGAAGACCGCATCCGCTTTCTTACGGTGCCCAGACAGTCGTACGAACTGGACATCAACCGTGACGAGCTGGTGCAGCCCGACGCCGACGAGCTCTTCACCACACTGCGCGAGGACCGACCGGTGCGGGTGACGGACAGGGATGAGGAGAAGGAGGACGGAAAGCAGAAGCAGGACGGGTCGTACCGCGGGACGACGGCGGACCTGGACATCTGCGCGAACGAATGACGCTGGGAATGAGGCGAATTGACCGTTTCTGGTCGTACTGAATTTGTCACCGGCGTCGCTAGCCGCAGAACCTGCCGGATAGTGTGAGCGCTCCGGTCGGCCCCGGGGCGGCATCAGCAGCCGGTTCTATGGAGGACTTTCGCAATCGTGGACGCGCAAGGCCGTGGGCATGCGGGAGATGTCGACCCCGCAGATCAGTGGGTGTTCAACCCGAACACCGGCAGCTACGAGCTGCGACTGAACCCCGTCGCCGACGACTCTCAGAGTCGGTACGGCTCCCGCCACACCTCCGCCCCGCGCCAGAGAAGTACTTCCCCCGGCGAGAGCGCCACTACACCTGCCGAGCCCGGCGCCGGGGAGCGCCCGGGCGGACGGGCCGGCGATCGGGCGCGTACCCGCGCCGGGGAACGCTCCGGTGAGCGTGCCGGCGACCGCCCCGGGTCCCGCTCGGCGCGGCGCGCCGAGTCCCGGCTTCCCTCCCAGCGACGGGGCCGCGCCGCCGAACGGGCCGGCTCCGCCGATGGCAAGGGCGGCGGCCGGGGGCGCAGGAAGGCCAAGCGGCAGCTCTCGGGCAAGCAGAAGGCGCTCCGTATCGGCGGCGGCATCGTCGGCTTCGCGCTGGTGGCCGGGTGCATCAGCGGCTACGTCTGGTACCAGCGGCTGAACGGCAACATAAACAAGGTCGACGTCGGTGAGAACAACCCCGCGGTCAAGAACGGCCCGGTCAACATCCTGGTCATCGGCACCGACGCCCGTTCGGGCAAGGGCAACACCGGCTACGGGGACAAGGGCAGCGTCGGCCACGCGGACACCACGTTCCTCTTCCACGTCTCCAAGGACCGCACCAACGCCACCGCGCTGTCCATTCCGCGCGACATGATCACCGACATCCCCAACTGCGAGCTCCGGGAGCAGGGCCGCGTCAAGAAGACCATCCCCGGAGAACAGGGCGTGCGTTTCAACACCAGCCTGGGCCAGGAGGAGCGGGACCCGGGCTGCACCTGGCGCACCGTCGAGAAGCTGACCGGGGTGCAGATCGACCATTTCATGATGGCGGACTTCAACGCCGTCAAGGAGCTGTCCACGGCGGTCGGCGGCGTCGAGGTCTGCACGCGGAAGCCGATAAAGGACCCCAAGTCCCATCTGAACCTGAAGGCGGGCAAGCACACCGTCAAGGGCGAGCAGGCCCTCGCGTTCGTGCGGACCCGGCACGCGGTGGGCTTCGGCAGCGACCTGGACCGGATCAAGCTGCAGCAGCAGTTCCTCAGCTCGATGATCCGCAAGATGAAGTCCGGTGACACGCTCTCCAGCCCGTCCAAGCTCCTCGACCTGAGCGACGTGGCGACCAAGGCGCTGACGGTGGACGAGGGCATTGGCAGCGTCAAGAAGCTGATGGCCCTGGCGAACGACCTCAAGCGGGTGAACGTCAAGAACATCACGTTTGCCACGGTTCCGGTCATCGACAACCCGAACGACCCGGCCACGGTCATTCTGAACAAGCAGAAGGCAGAGCCGCTGTTCAAGATGGTCCAGCAGGACAAGTCCATGACGGGGAAGGCCAAGAAGCAGGCAGCGGCCAAGCCGAAGGCGAAGAAGGCCCCCGCGTCCAAGGTGAACGTGTCCATCCTCAACGGTGGCGGGCCCTCCGGCGCGGCGGCCACGACAGCAGACTACCTGCTGAACAAGGGCGCGGGCAGCGCGGCGTCCGGCGGCAACGCGCCGCAAGAGCTGGAGAAGACCCGGCTGGAGTTCGCCCCCTCGAAGGAGGGCGAGGCGGCCAGGCTTGCCGACATGCTGAAGCTGCCGGCCTCCGCGCTGAAGAAGTCCGACAGCCTGGGCAAGAGCATGGCGCTGACGCTGGGCAGGGACTTCACGGCGCCGGGCAAGCCGCTCGGCGCACCCGACAAGGCGCCTTCCGGAGTCGAGAAGGTCAATGCCAATGACAAGAAAGTGTGTGCGAAGTGACTCCGACCCCTCCGGTACGTCCCGCCAGGCGGCCGAGGGCAGCACAACCTGAACATCTCGGGGAGGTCCCGTGCGGCAGAACGACACCGACGGCGGCAGGGGGGCGCAGCGCGGCGCCCCCACCGCCGCCGACCGCGGCTGGGACGAGAGCCTGTACGAGGAGCACCCGGCGCAGCAGGGCCCGAACCCCGAGAACGCATCCGTATCCGCTTCCCGGCCCGGGACCGGTGGCGATCGCGGTCGCCGGCGCAGGCAGAACGGCGGGGGCACGAACGGCGCCGTGGCCGGATCCGGCAAGGCCGGCGAGAGCGCTGCGGCGGTGAGCCGGGCCAAGCGTCCGAGCCGAGGCAGGCGCCTGCTGCGCTGGTCAGCCGCCGTCCTCGCGGTACTCATACTCGGCACCGCGGGAGCGGGCTATCTCTACTACCAACACCTCAACGGCAATCTCAACAAGGACGAACTGAACCTCGGGGACAACAAGCTCCACCGGTCCGACCCCAACGCCGCGGGCCAGACCCCGATGAACATCCTGCTGCTGGGCTCCGACTCACGCGCCTCCAAGGAGAACGTGCGGCTCGGCGGCTCCCGCGCCGACCGCGACCGCCCGCCGCTGGCGGACGTACAGATGCTGCTGCACGTCTCGGCCGACCGGAGCAACATGTCGGTCCTCTCGGTGCCTCGTGACACCAGGACGACGATTCCCAAGTGCACCGACCCGGACGACGGGAAGGTCTATCCGGAGACGACCGACAGGATCAACGCCAGCCTCCAGCACGGCGGCCCGGGATGCACCGTGGCCACCTGGGAGGAGATGACGGGCATTCCGGTCGACCACTTCATGATGATCGACTTCTCGGGTGTGGTCTCCATGGCCGACGCGGTCGGCGGTGTCCCGGTCTGCGTCGACAAGAACATCCACGACCCCAAGTCGAAGCTGAAGCTGAAGAAGGGCAGCTCGGTCGTCAAGGGCGAGCAGGCGCTGCACTGGCTGCGCACCCGGCACGGCTTCGGCGACGGTACGGACATCGGCCGCGCCAAGGCGCAGCACATGTACATGAACTCGATGGTGCGCCAGCTCAAGGCGGGCACCAAGCTGACCGATCCGGGCAAGCTGCGCGGCCTGGCTGAGGCCGCCACCAAGGCGCTCACCGTCGACAAGGGCATCGGCTCGGTCAAGAAGCTCTACGACCTGGGCAACGACCTCAAGCGCGTACCCACCAAGCGCATCACCATGGCCACCATGCCGTGGGAGTACGGGTCCGGCGGCAGCTATGTGCTGCCCAAGAAGAACGACTCGGACCAGATCTTCTCCCTCATCCGCAACGATGTGGCGCTGGACGGCAAGGACAAGAAGAAGGCGGAGGCCAGCAAGTCGGCGCAGCCCACGGAGCCGTCGCAGCCGAAGGCCGAGATCCAGGTCAACGTGATGAACGGCACCGGTACCGCGCTCCAGCAGCCGGTCACCGGCCGGGCGAGCGTCGTCGCGGACGCCCTGGCCCGCAAGGGCTTCAGCCAGGCCACGGCGGACCAGACGCCGCAGTCACGGGCGGACACCACCATCAGCTACCCGCGCGAGGAGCAGCGCGGCGACGCCCTGGCCGTCGCCAAGGCGCTGGGTGTCCCCGAGCGGCTGGTCAAGCACTCCACGGGCGTGCAGAGCGTCACCCTCATCGTCGGCGCCGACTGGCGGGACGGCACGGTCTACCCCAAGAGCGACAAGGGCGGCGACGGCAAGAAGGACGACCAGAAGGCACCGGACAGCGCGGACGCGCTGCGGGGGGACAACAAGAAGGCGTGCATGGAGGTCAACCCGAACTACACGTGGTGACGCTCCACACGTGTCCGGGGATAGACGTAAGAGGACAGATGTAAGGGGCGCCCTCCCAGGGAGGGCGCCCCTTACCTTCGTTTGTCCGCTACTGAATTGCGGGAACCGGTTGGCGGCGGCTCGCGATGACCTTGCGGGCCAGCTTTTTCGGGCTCGTCAGGAAGCCCCACCCCCAGCACATGTGCATGGTGGCGAGCGCGACGGGGATCTGGGCACGGGCCTTCAGCGGCAGTCCCCGCCCCGCGGGCAGCGAACCGGCGACGATGGCCGCCAGATAACCCCCGGGCACCAGCAGCCCCCACGGGGTGACGGCGACGCCCACCACGAGGCCCGCCGCGATGGCGCACACGGCGACCGGCGGCGCCAGGTAGCGCAGGTTGATGGAGCCCGCGTGGTAGCGGGCCACCACGTGCCGCCAGCGGCCGTAGTTGCGGTACTGCTTGGCCAGGGCCCGCACGCTGGGCCGGGGCCGGTAGGAGACCCGGAGCTCGGGCGAGAACCAGACCAGCCCGCCCGCCTCGCGGATGCGGAAGTTCAGCTCCCAGTCCTGGGCGCGGATGAACTCCTCGTTGTAACCGCCCTGCTGCTCCAGCACGTCGCGGCGGAAGACGCCCAGATAGACCGTCTCGGCCTCGCCCGCTGTGCCACCGGTGTGGAAAGCGGCGTTGCCCACACCGATCTTCGAGGTCATCGCCGCCGCGACAGCGTGTTCCCAGGCGTTCTCGCCCTCGGCATGCATGATGCCGCCGACGTTGGCCGCGCCGGTCTCCTGCAGGAGCCGTACGGCCGTGGCGATGTAGTCGGCGGAGAGCATGCCGTGCCCGTCGACGCGCACCACCACCGGATGACGGGACGCCTTGATCGCGGCGTTCAGGCCGGCCGGGGTGCGGCCCGTGGGGTTGGGCACGGTGTGCACGCGGGGGTCCTCGGCGACCAGCTCGGCGGCGATCTCGTCCGTGCGGTCCGTGGAGGGCCCCAGCGCGATGACCACCTCCAGTTCACCGTCGTAGCGCTGCTCCAGGATGTGCCGCACAGAGCTGCGCAGGTGCCGCTCCTCGTTGAGGACCGGCATGATCACGGAGACGGGAGGCTGGGCTGCGTCCGGGGAGGAGTCCGGGGAAGGACGTCGGTTCTCGCGAGTCACGGCGCTCACGTTACCGCGATCGGGCGAACTGTCCGTACGTACGCGCCCCTCCGGAGGCCGGTCCGGGGACGCGACGGCGTGTACTCACGATCCGGAGATCGTACCGGCATACAGTGTGGGAACTCTAAGTGACGAAATTGTTACGCTGAGTACTGTTCTTGTTCACACTCCCTCTGTGGAAGGTGGCCACCGTTGCCTCGTCGCGCCTCCTCCCCCCACAAAGGCCCGCGCTGGGGCCTGCGGATCGCCACGGGCACCTCCGTGCTGCTGCTGGCCGCCGGCGGCATCGGGCACGCGATGGTGACGGGGCTGAGCGCGGACGTGCGCAGGGTCGACCCGTTCCATGGTCTCGACAGCCGCCCCAAGAGTGACAACGGCATCAACTTCCTCGTCGTCGGCACCGACCGGAGGGACGGACTCTCGGCGGGCCAGAAGGAGACATACAAACTCGGCGGCACGGCCTGCGACTGCACGGACACGATGCTGCTGGTACACCTCTCCGGCAACCGGCACCGCGCCACCGTCGTCAGCCTCCCCCGCGACACCTATACCCGGCTGCCCCCGCACAAGGACCGCGCAACCGGCAAACAGGTGACCGGGCGGTCCGCGAAGCTCAACGCCGCCTACACGGCCGGCGGCGCCCCACTGACCGTACGGGCCGTGGAGAAGCTGACCGATGTGCACGTCGACCACTATCTGGAGGTCGACTTCACCAGCTTCATGAGCACCGTGGACGTGCTCGGCGGCGTGCCGGTCTGTACGACCAAACCGCTCAAGGACAGCTACTCGGGTCTCGATCTGCCCAAGGGCACCAACAAGCTGAGCGGTGGACAGGCGCTCCAGTACGTACGGGCGCGGCATCTGGACGGCGGCTCGGACCTGAGCCGGATGAAGCGCCAGCAGCACTTCCTCGCCTCGTTCATCTCGCGGGCCACCGACACCGGGGTGCTGATGAACCCGGTGCGCTTCAACAAGGTCGCCGCCACCCTGCTGGAGTCCGTACGCGCCGACCAGGGCTTCGGCACCGAGCAGATGATGGCCCTGGGGCAGGCGATGCGCGGCTTCCGCCCGGCCTCCTCGGAGTTCGCCTCCGTGCCCCTGGCCGACCCGGACCACCAGGTGCCCGGCCTCGGCTCGACGGTCAAATGGGACGCGAGCAAGGCGGCCGAACTCTTCGACGCGCTGCGCGAGGACCGGCCGCTCTCCGCACCGCCGACGCCACCCGGGCGAGGCGGCCGGCCGCAGGTCGACGTCGCCCCGCGCAACATCAGCGTCGAGGTCGCCAACGCCACCGGACGGCAGGGGCTCGGGGCCCGGACCGACCGGAGACTGCGCGGCATCGGCTTCGCCACCACCGGCGTCCCCGCCAACGCCCCGCACACCGAGCGCGACCGTACGACGATCACCTACGACCCCCGCTGGGACCGCTCCGCCCGTTCCCTGGCCGCCGCCCTGCCCGGAGCAAAGCTGGTGAAGGCCGAACACCGGGGCGCGCGGATGAAGGTCACGATCGGCGACCCGTACCAGCCCGTGCGCCCCGTCCGCCCCCCGGCCGGAAACAGCAGCCCGGGCGAGGCCCCGATGCGGGGGGACGAGGTCGACTGCGACTAAGGCTTGTCCAGAGTGTCTTGCGCACCCGGCATGGGGGTGCGCCGCGTCACCCCGCGGAGCGGCTGGCGCGGAGTTCCTTGATGGCGCGGCGGCGGGCCAGCCGGTGGGTCCGCCGGATCTGCGCCTCCTGGTAGCGGCGCCGGTCCACGTCGGTCTCGGGTATCACCGGCGAGACGGACCGCGGCTTGCCGTTCTCGTCGATCGCCGCGAAGACGAGATAGGCCGAGCCGACCTGGGTGGCGGGCGTCGACTCGTTCCAGCGCTCGGCGAGCACCCGTACACCGACCTCCATGGAGGTTCGCCCGGTCCAGTTGACCTGCGCTTTCACATGCACAAGATCGCCCACCCGGACCGGTTCGAGGAAAACCATCTCGTCCATGGAGGCGGTGACGGCCGGGCCCTCCGAGTGGCGCCCCGCGACGGCACCGGCCGCGTCGTCGGCCAGCTTCATGATCACGCCGCCGTGCACGGTCCCGAGGAGGTTGGTGTCGCTCGCCGTCATGATGTGGGACAGGGTCGTGCGGGAGGCGGCCGTCGGCTTGCCCGGGAGCTCGCCGTGCGCCGTGTGCGCCTGGTGGGTCATGGCCACCACCTTATGCGCGGGGAAGAAGCCCCTCAGACCGAAGCATTTTGCATCAGAACTGCTACAGCCTTACCCCGAAGTGGTACCCACCCTGTGTTCCTCCGTCCGGGTGCAGGCACACTGCGGTGCATGAATGAGTGGCCCGATGCTTGGAACGACAGCTCGCGGGGCCGGGAAGGTCGTGGCCGCGACGCGTCCCGTCCCGACCCCACACGTGTCATGCCCCATACATCGGCCCCCGGTGTCCCTCCGCAGACCCGAGGCCCAGGTCAGGGTGGTTACGGCCAGGGAGGGCCCGGATACGACCCCGGCCACGGTCAGCCGCAGGACGGCTACGACTCCGGATACAGCGAGGGCCAGGTCTACGGCGGTGGCCGGGGCGGCGGTCGCGGCGACTACGACGACCGGCCCCGGCCGGACTGGCGCCGCCGCACCAAGTGGACGGTGATCACACTTGTGGTCGTCGTGCTCGCATGGTCGATCGGCACCTACTTCTGGGCCGACTCCAAGCTGCGCCGTGAGGTGGATCTCAGCATCGTCGAGGACCGCCCCGAGGGCGGTGACGGCACCAACTACCTCATCGTCGGCTCGGACAGCCGCGAAGGCATGAGTGACGAGGAAAAGCAGAAGCTGCACACCGGCGGGCCCACCGACGAGGGCCGTACCGACTCGATCATGATCCTGCACGTCGGCAGCAGCGGGAACACCATGATCTCGCTGCCGCGTGACTCGGACGTCGAGATTCCCTCCTTCACCGGCTCCGATTCCGGCAAGCACTACGCGGCGCAGGGCAAGCACACGAAGATCAACGCGACCTACGCGATGGACGGGCCCGAGCTCCTCGTCCGTACGGTCGAGCACAACACCGGGCTGAAGATCGACCACTACGCGGAGATCGGCTTCGGCGGCTTCGCGAAGATCGTGGACTCGGTCGGCGGCGTGGAGATGGACATTCCGCGCGACATCAAGGACGAGAAGTCCGGCGCCGACTTGAAGAAGGGCAAGCAGACCCTCAACGGTCAGGAAGCCCTCGCGTTCGTCCGCACCCGGTACGCGCTGCCCGGCAGCGACCTGGACCGCACCAAGAACCAGCAGAAGTTCCTCTCCGCGCTGGCGAACCAGACGGCGACGCCGAGCACCATCCTCAACCCGTTCAAGCTCTACCCGACGATGGGCGCCGGCCTGGACACCCTCAAGGTCGACAAGGACATGAGCCTGTGGAACGTCGCCTCGATGTTCTGGGCCATGAAGGGCGTCTCGGGCGGCGAGGGCAAGTCGATGAACATGCCGATCTCCGGTTCGGCGCCGGGCGGCAATCTCCAGTGGGACAAGGCGAAGGTCAAGCAGCTCGTCAGCCAGCTCAACAACGACGAGAAGGTCACGGTGACGTCCGACCGCTGAGGCGCGACCGCGCACCGCTGAGGCGCGGCATGTGATCCGAGCACTGTGCGGCCAGGCCCTGCATACGGGGCCTGGCCGCAGTGTTTCCGGCTGCTGCTCCCGCCCGGCTCAGCGGTCGCACAGACACAGGCAGAAGGGGTGCCCCGCCGGGTCGAGATAGACGCGCCAGTCGCGCGCACCGTCCCCGTCGCCCTGGAGCAGCCGCGCGCCCAGGGCCAGCACCTCCTGCTCGGCCTCCTCGATCCGCGCCCGCGGCACGTCCAGGTCGAGATGGAACTGCTGCGAGTGCTCCTCGCTCGGCCACTGGGGCGGGATGAACCCCGGCGCCTGCTGGAACGCCAGCCGCCTGCGGCCGTCCTCGTCGAGCACCTCCGTCCACTCGCTGTCGCCGTCCGGGTCGACCTTCCAGCCCAGCATCTGTGCGTAGAACTCAGCCAGACGCCCGGTGTCGGGGCAGTCCAGCACGACAACGCCCATCTTGGGGATGGCCATCGTGAATCCTCTCTCGGTCGCTCGCCGTCTGCGGCTGCGGGCGCGGTGGTTACCGCTATAGGACTTCTAGGGGTAACGGCTTCGGTTACCTCATGATGGCCATAGACCGGTAACGTCGCAAGAGTGGGAGACAGACAAGCGCCGGAATCACTCCTTTTGGTGCAGGAGTTGGCGAACACCCTGGACATCGAGTCCGGTACGGACCGCCTCGCCACGCCGGAGGATCTGGACCGGTTCGCCGACGACCACGAGTTGACGCGGTTCCGGCTGGGCAAACCCGATCTGGCGGGGCTGCGTGAGCTCCGCGAGGCGCTGCGTGCCGCCTGTCTGGCCCATACGGGCGCTCCGGTGCCGCCGGAAGCGGCCGAAGCGCTGGAGCGGCGCCTGCGCGCGGCACCGCTCGCCCTGCGGATCGGTGCGCAGGGCGAGGCCGTACTGGCGGCTGCTCCGGGCCTCGCGGGCCTCCCAGCGCTGACCGCCCATCTGGCCGCCCGGATCGCCACCGCGGCGGGCGACGGCACCTGGCAGCGCCTGAAGGCATGCGAAGCACACGACTGCCAATGGGTCTACTACGACCGCAGCCCGGCCGGCCGCAGCCGCTGGTGCACCATGGCCGTCTGCGGCAGCCGCGCGAAAATGCGCACCTATCGAGCGCGCCGAGCTCGATAGCACTCCGAGAGGGGGCGCCTTCAGGGGTGGGTGTGCGGGATCACAGCGTGGGCCGTCCGAGGGCGCGGAAGGTCCAGCCTTCCTTGCGCCAGAGAACGGGATCCAGGGTGTTGCGGCCGTCGAGGATGTGGCGGGTGGCGACGACCTCGCCCACCCTCGCCGGGTCGAGCTCCTTGAACTCGGACCACTCCGTCAGGTGCAGCACCACATCGGCCCCGCGGGCGGCGTCCAGGGCGCTGTCCGCGTAGCCCAGCGTGGGGAAGACGGCCCGCGCGTTCTGCATCCCCTTCGGGTCGTACACCGTCACCTGCGCGCCCTGGAGGTGCAGCTGGCCCGCGACGTTGAGCGCGGGCGAGTCGCGTACGTCGTCGGAGTCGGGCTTGAAGGTGGCGCCCAGGACGGCGATGCGCTTGCCCAGCAGCGCGCCGCCCAGCGCGTCGCGCGCCAGCTCGACCATCTGGGCGCGGCGGCGCATGTTGATGGAGTCGACCTCGCGCAGGAAGGTGAGCGCCTCGGAGGCGCCCAGCTCACCGGCGCGGGCCATGAAGGCGCGGATGTCCTTGGGCAGGCAGCCGCCGCCGAAGCCGATCCCGGCGCGGAGGAACTTGCGGCCGATGCGGTCGTCGTAGCCGATGGCCTCCGCGAGCTTCACGACGTCGCCGCCCGCGGCCTCGCAGACCTCGGCCATGGCGTTGATGAAGGAGATCTTCGTGGCCAGGAACGAATTGGCGGAGGTCTTCACCAGCTCGGCCGTCGGGAAGTCGGTGACCAGGAACGGCGTGCCCTCGCTGATGGGCCGTGCGTACACCTCTCGCAGCAGCCCCTCGCCGCGCGGCCCGCCGACTCCGACGACGAGGCGGTCGGGGTGCAGGGTGTCCTTGACGGCGAAGCCCTCCCGAAGGAACTCGGGGTTCCAGGCCAGCTCGGCCTCCTCGCCCGCGGGCGCCAGCCCGGCGATCCGGGCCGCGAGCCGCTCCGCGCTGCCGACCGGAACGGTCGACTTGCCGACGACGAGCGCGGGCCCGTGCAGATGCGGCGCGAGGGAGTCGACGGCACGCTCGACGTAGCTCATGTCGGCGGCGAACTCGCCGTGCTTCTGCGGGGTGTTGACGCATACGAAGTGGATGTCACCGAAGGCGCCGATCTCCTCCCAGGAGTCGGTGAAGCGCAGTCGCCCGGTGGACCCCTCGACGCCGGCCACGTGGGCCCGCAGCAGCTCCTCCAGGCCCGGCTCGAACATGGGCGTCTGCCCCTGCTCCAGCTTGCGCATCTTCTCCGGGACGACATCCAGGCCCAGCACCTCGAAGCCCAGCTCGGCCATGGCGGCCGCGTGGGTGGCGCCGAGATAGCCGAGGCCAATCACGGTGATCTTGGGCGAGGCCATGCGGGTAGCTCCTTGTGACGGCGGAACGCTGTCCGCGAGCATAACGGGGCCTCCGCTGTCGTGAACCTCACGTACCCCCAGGGAGCCCCAGACCACTAAAATCGGGGTTACTTAACGGTAATTAGCAATCCCCGAACAGGCACCCCCGCAGGCATTCCGCATGCTCTCAAAGGAGTGAGACACCTTGGCGTCTGATTTCGACCTCTACCGGCCGTCCGAGGAGCACGAGATGCTCCGCGACTCGGTGCGCGCGCTCGCCGAGGCGAAGATCGCGCCGTACGCCGCCGAGGTGGACGAGGAGGCACGGTTCCCGCAGGAGGCGCTGGACGCGCTGGTCGCCAACGACCTGCACGCGGTGCACGTGCCGGAGGCGTACGGGGGCGCGGGCGCCGACGCGCTGGCCACCGTGATCGTCATCGAGGAGGTCGCCCGGGTCTGCGGCTCCTCCTCCCTCATCCCGGCCGTCAACAAGCTCGGCTCGCTCCCGGTGATCCTCTCCGCCTCGGAGGAGCTCAAGAAGCGCTGTCTGACGCCGCTGGCCAAGGGCGACGCGATGTTCTCGTACTGCCTGAGCGAGCCGGACGCCGGTTCGGACGCGGGCGGTATGAAGACCAAGGCGGTACGGGACGGGGACAGCTGGGTCCTCAACGGCGTCAAGCGCTGGATCACCAACGCCGGCGTCTCCGACTACTACACGGTGATGGCCGTCACCGATCCGGACAAGCGCACCAAGGGCATCTCCGCGTTCGTCGTGGAGAAGGACGACGAAGGCGTCTCCTTCGGCGCTCCGGAGAAGAAGCTGGGCATCAAGGGCTCCCCCACGCGCGAGGTCTATCTGGACAACGTGCGGATCCCGGCCGACCGGATGATCGGCGCCGAGGGCACCGGCTTCGCCACCGCCATGAAGACCCTGGACCACACCCGCATCACCATCGCCGCGCAGGCCCTCGGTATCGCGCAGGGCGCGCTGGACTACGCGAAGGGGTATGTGCAGGAGCGCAAGCAGTTCGGCAAGCCCATCGGCGACTTCCAGGGCGTGCAGTTCATGCTCGCCGACATGGCCATGAAGATCGAGGCGGCCCGGCAGCTGACCTACGCGGCTGCCGCGCGCTCCGAGCGGGTCTCCGAAGGCAGCGACAAGGAGGATCTGACCTTCTTCGGCGCCGCCGCCAAGTGCTACGCCTCGGACGCCGCCATGGAGATCACCACGGACGCCGTCCAGCTGCTCGGCGGCTACGGCTACACCCGTGACTACCCGGTCGAGCGGATGATGCGGGACGCGAAGATCACGCAGATCTACGAGGGCACCAACCAGGTGCAGCGCATCGTGATGGCGCGCAACTTGCCGTGAGGGGTCCCGTGTGACCAGCGGTGAGGGGCCGACGTGCGGAACGTCGGCCCCTCACGCACGTCAGTGCCCCATGTCGCAGCAGCCGTCCCGGCGCAGTTGGCGGCTCACCTGCCGCCAGTGCTCCTGTTGTCCCTCCTGTGCCTCGTCTTGTCCGTCGCCGTGTGCGCGCAGTTGCTTGTCGGTGCTGTACGCGTCGATCAGATCCTGCTGCTCGTACGGGACGCCGCCGCGTACGACCGTCACGGTGCGCACCAGTGAGTCGAAGTCGGTCAGCGGGTTGCCGTCCACCAGGGTGAGGTCGGCCAGCTTGCCCTCCTCCACGGTGCCCAGTTCGCGCTCGGCGCCGAACACCTTGGCGGGCAGCACAGTGGCCGTACGCAGCGCCTCGTGCGGCTTGAGCCCGGCGCGGAGCAGGGCGCGCAGCGCCAGGTGGAGGTGGAGCCCGACCGGCACCAGGGGCTGGTCGGTGCCGAGCGCGACGATGCCGCCCGCGGCAAGAACGCGCCGGTAGACGGCGGTCTCCACATCGAGGGTGGCCAGCTGCTCCGCGGTGGGCGGAGTGGCCGCGCCCTGGCGTACGAGCTGCACGTCCCACGGCGGCAGCAGCCGGGTCACCCGCTCGTCCTCGGCCAGCTCCGGGTGGGCGCCCAGCAGCGGGGCCGCGGTGAAGGGCGTGGCGACGAGGTGGAAGTCGCCCGGCGTTGAGTAGATCCCGACGACGTCCTCGTCGACGTGCCCGGTGCCGGTCGTGGCGTGCCCGAACTCCAGCCGCTGGGTGGCCTGGAGGTGCGTCGTCAGATCCTGGCCGACCTGTATGCCGGGGGTGCACAGGTGGCTGCCGGAGCGGACGCCGAGTTCCTCGTGCGCGTACTGCGCCGCCTGGCGCATCGCCGTGGCGGATGCGCGTACGTACGTCTTGACGAAGTCCCAGTCGAGCGCGCCTGCCCGCTCCAGGGAGCGCCGTAGCCCCTCGGCCGTGCGGTGGGCCCTGCCCATGCTGTAGGCGACGCGGGCGCCGTCCAGCAGTTCGCCGGTGGCCAGCAGCCGTGGTCCGGCCAGCTGTCCGGCGGCCACCGCCTCACGCAGCCGGGCTTGTTCGTAGGAGAAGCCCCCGAAGGAGACGGCTGTGGTGATGCCGTAGGCGAGCTGGGCGACCGTCTGCCTGCCGCCGTAGGTGGTCTGCCAGGGGTGGGTGTGGGTGTCCCACAGGCCCGGCAGTACGGTCAGCTCGGAGGCGTCCAGGCGGCGCTCCGCGCGGCGGCCTGAGCGGTGCGGGGCGATCTCGGCGATCCGGCCGTCCCGCAGCACCAGATCGACGTCCTCGCGTACGCCCTCTCCTGTGCCGTCCCACAGCCGTCCTGCGTGCACGACGGTCTGCTTGGGAGCGGGCCGCCGCCAGGACATCTCCAGCCGGACGGTGCGCGCTTTTCCACCCTTCACATCGCGCAGCCGCAGCTTGCCCGCTGACAGGTACAGCAGGGTGCGGGAATCGCCGGACCAGGAGGGGTGGTCGGCGCTCTCGTCGGACAGCCGGCGGGCCTCCCCCGCCGGACTGCCGTCTTCGCGTACGGGCAGCACCCACAGTGCCGACTCGGACACGGCCGCCATCCACTTCCCGTCCGGTGACCAGACGGGCCCGGCGGCGTAGCGGTCGGCGAGTGAGGCGTGCGGGGCGAGGGGGTGTAGGGCCTCAGCGCCGCTGTCGGCGTCGAGGACACGGATGAGGTTGTAGCCCTCGCGGAAGCGGTAGTTGAGCCGGTTGCGGTCGCACAGTGCCAGGCGGCGGCCGTCCGGCGACCAGCTGGGCGGGCCAGGGATGCCGCCGCCGCCCAGGGGTTTGGCCAGGGTGCGCTCCTGGCCGCCGGCCAGGTCCTTGACGAGCAGGTTGCCCGCCATGTCCAGGCAGGCCAGCCTGTCGCCGTCCGGGGAGAGCGCGCCGAAGACACGTCCTCCTGCGGCGAGTTCCTTCTCCTTGCCGGAGTCGAGTTCTCTACGGCGTACGGCCAGCAGTCCGTCCCGGTCGTCGCTGTAGAGCAGCGCTTTGCCGTCCCGCGTGAAGGAGGGCGCGCAGATGTAGCGGGACTCGGGCGCCTGGACGAGCTTGCGGGGGCGGCCTCCGCCGTCTGTGCGGGCCAGCCAGAGCGCGTTGAGGGCGACGAAGGCGAGGTGCTTGCCGTCCGGGGAGAGCACGGGCTGCTGCACCCCGCGCACCCGGTGGCTGCCGGGCGCCTCGAAACCGTAGTCCTTGACGCGGTAGCGGGGCCGCTGGATGGGGAGTTCGGCGGTGAAGGGGATGCGCTCGGCCGACTCGGGGCGGGCCGGGCGCAGCAGCCGGAAGGTGCCGGAAACGGTCAGCAGCAGCGTCTCGCGGTCGGTCCAGCGGGGCGGCACCGGCGCCAGGTCGCCCTCGATCCGTACGGCCTTCCCCTCGACGACCAGCGTGCAGGACGCCTTGGGGGCGGCAGTGGTGCGCAGGTAAGCCACCTTGCCGGAGGGCGAGACGGCGGGCGTCATCAGCGAGACGCCCTCGGTGCCGTCCTCGTGCTCGGTGCGGACGTCTCCGGAGCCGTCCGCGGCGACGGAGACCAGGGTGCGCGCCTGGAGTTGCGGCCCGGTCTCACCCTTGACGACACTGCCGCGTACGCACAGCACCCGCTCACCGTCCGGTGACCAGGCCGGGTCGAAGTCCTCCCAGGCGCCGTCCTGGAGCGGCCCTTCCTGGCCCTTGCGGCCGGTGATGCGGGTCAGTTCGCCGGTGCGGACATCCAGCACCCAGATGCGGTACGGGCTGCCCTTGACCGGGTCGCCCTCGCGCTCGGAGGCGAACGCGATCCGGTTGCCGTCGGGCGACCAGGCGGGGCCGCGGTCGTCCCACGGCCCGTCGGTGCGCTGCTTCAGGCCGGAGCCGTCCGGGCGCAGGGTCCAGATATGGAAGCCGCCGTCGTGGTAGGCGCACGCGGCCACGGTCTTGCCGTCGGGCGCGAGTACGGGACGGGTGGGCTCCAGCCCCGGGACGGTCAGTGCGCGGGCGGCACCTCCCGAACGGGGGATGGACCACAGGATGTTCTGCATCTCCGCGATCAACCGGTCGGCGCCGGGCACGAGCGTTGCGGCACCGTTGGTGGCGGCGGAGAAGGAGACGGTGCGGGCCTTGGTGGCGGCCTTCGCGAGGTCGGCGGCCGGAGGAGCTGGTGCGGCGGCGGCCGGGGCCGTGAGGGCGGTGCCTCCCACGGCCAGGGCGCCGCCCGCGGCGGCGGATGCCTTGAGGAGACGGCGCCGGGCGAGGGCGCCGGAGGAATCGGAGGAGGAGAAAGTTGCGGGAGTGGTGTGCGAGCCGGACGGTTCCGAGGTGGCCAATGGTCCTCCCTGGACACAAGGAGTGGGCCCGCTGATGCTCGCGGGCCCCGGGGGCAAGGTCAAGACCGCTCGCCGCCTCGGGGCCCGCTGCCGCGATGCCGCAGTGCCCAGGGAGTTGACGCCAGTTCAGCCCGTCAGCCGTCCAGCTGACCGATCGTGGCAATCGAGGGCCCGCGCTGCGTCTGGAGCGTCCGGGCCACCTCCTCCGCCTCGCGCAGCACCCGCAGGGCGTTGGACCATGTGAGCTTGGCCAGATCCGTCTCGGACCACTTACGGTCCAGCAGCTCTGCCACCAGGTGCGGATAGCCGGAGACGTCCTCCAGCTGGGCCGGGGTGAAGGCGGTGCCGTCGTAGTCGCCGCCGATGCCGATGTGGTCGATACCGGCGACCTCGCGCATGTGGTCGAGGTGGTCGGCGACCGTACCGGCGTCCGGGACCGGCCGCGGGTTGGCCTGCTCGAACTCGCGCTGCACCTTGCGGCCCTCGTCGCTCAGGTCCAGATGGTCCAGGCCGTGCGCGCGCATGTTCTCGTCGGCAGCCCGGGTCCAGGCCACCGCCTCGGGGAGGACGAACTTGGGCACGAAGGTGGCCATCGCGACGCCGCCGTTGGCGGGAAGCCGGCCCAGCACGTCGTCGGGGATGTTGCGCGGGTGGTCGCAGACGGCCCGCGCGGAGGAGTGCGAGAAGATCACGGGTGCCTCGGTCACCCGCAGCGCGTCCCGCATCGTCTCGGCCGCCACATGCGAGAGATCCACCAGCATGCCGAGCCGGTTCATCTCGCGGACGACCTCTTCGCCGAAGCGGCTCAGCCCGCCCGCGCGCGATGCGTCGGTGGCCGAGTCGGCCCAGTCCAGCGAGTTGTTGTGGGTGAGCGTCAGATAGCGCACCCCGAGCTGGTAGAGGGCGCGCAGCGCGGCCAGCGAGTTGTTGATCGAGTGCCCGCCCTCGGCGCCCATCAGCGAGGCGATGCGGCGCTGGGCGTGGGCGGCCTCCACGTCCTCTGCGGTGAAGGCCAACTGGAGGTCGTCGGGGTAGCGCGCCGCCAGCAGCCGTACGGCGTCGATCTGCTCCAGGGTCGCGCTCACCGCGTCGTCCCCGGTCAGCTCGCCCGGGACGTAGACGGACCAGAACTGCGCCCCGACGCCGCCCGCGCGCAGCCGCGCGAGGTCGGTGTGCAGCTTCTCGCGCTGGTCCTGGGAGATGTCGAGCTTGTCGAGGTCGTAGTGCGCCTGTTCGCGCAGTGCCCACGGCAGATCGTTGTGGCCGTCCACGACAGGGTGCTCGGTCAGCAGCGCGCGGGCGCGCTCCAGGTTGGGGCTGTCGGGTCGGCGCCCGGGGCCGTCGGCAGGCGTCACCGGTTGCCCCCCGCCGGGCTGCCGAAGCCGAACCCCGTCTCCCCGGCGGCCTTGGCACGCAGCCGCTTGCCCTTCTCGGTGGCCTGCGCGTTGAGCTCCTGCTGGAAGTCGCGCATCTTCTCACGCAGTTCGCCGGCCTCGTGCGCGGCGAGCATCCGTACGGCCAGCAGCCCGGCGTTGCGCGCTCCGCCCACCGAGACGGTGGCGACCGGCACGCCCGCGGGCATCTGCACGATCGAGAGCAACGAGTCCATGCCGTCCAGGTACTTGAGCGGCACGGGTACGCCGATGACGGGCAACGGGGTGACCGAGGCCAGCATGCCCGGCAGATGTGCCGCGCCGCCGGCGCCCGCGATGATCGCCCTCAGGCCGCGGTCGGCGGCGTCCTCGCCGTAGGCGATCATCTCGCGGGGCATCCGGTGCGCGGAGACGACATCGACCTCGTACGGCACCTCGAACTCGTCCAGCGCCTTGGCCGCCTCTTCCATGACGGGCCAGTCCGAGTCGGACCCCATGACGATCCCCACGAGAGGGCTGGCTGTACTCAATGCGGCTCCTAGAAAGAGAGAAACGGCTCAGCGGGACGCTCACTCCGCGATGGTGCCCCGCAAGTATCCCGCGGCGTGCGCTGCGCGTTCCCGTACGTCGGCGAGGTCGTCCCCGTAGACGTTGACGTGCCCCACCTTGCGGCCGGGCTTCACGTCCTTCCCGTACATATGGATCTTGAGCTGGGGGTCGCGCGCCATGCAGTGCAGATACGCCGCGTACATGTCGGGGTAGTCACCGCCCAGCACGTTGGCCATCACGGTCCAGCGCTCCCGGCAGCGCGGATCGCCCAGCGGCAGGTCGAGCACGGCCCGCACATGGTTGGCGAACTGCGAGGTGACGGCGCCGTCCTGGGTCCAGTGCCCGGAGTTGTGCGGCCGCATGGCCAGCTCGTTGACGAGCAGCCGGCCGTCCTTGGTCTCGAACAGCTCGACGGCCAGATGTCCGACCACGCCCAGCTCGTGCGCGATGCGCAGCGCCATCTCCTGGGCGCGCAGCGCGGCGTCCTCGGCCAGCTCGGGCGCGGGGGCGATCACGGTGTCGCAGACGCCGTCGACCTGGACGGACTCCACGACGGGGTAGGCGACGGCCTGTCCGTGCGGGGAGCGGACGACGTTCGCGGCCAGCTCGCGCGCGAAGTCGACCTTCTCTTCGGCGAGCACGGGGACGCCCGCCTTGAAGGGCTCGGCCGCGATCGGGTCCTCGGCGCCGCGCACCACCCATACGCCCTTGCCGTCGTAGCCGCCGCGCACCGTCTTGAGGATCACGGGGAAGCCGCGGTCCTCTCCTTCAGCGCCCTCCGCCGCGAACGCGGCGACGTCGTCCGGACCGCTCACGATCCGGTTGCGCGGCGCGGGCACCCCGAGCTCGGCGAGCCGGGCGCGCATCACGCCCTTGTCCTGCGCGTGGACGAGCGCTCCCGGGCCCGGGCGGACGGGGATGCCGTCCGCCTCCAGCGCGCGAAGGTGCTCGGTGGGCACATGCTCGTGATCGAAGGTGATCACATCGCAGCCCTCG
The DNA here is from genome assembly GCF_052245835.1 of Streptomyces sp. 8N114. NCBI lineage: Bacteria > Bacillati > Actinomycetota > Actinomycetes > Kitasatosporales > Streptomycetaceae > Streptomyces > Streptomyces sp. 8N114. The sequence goes on from NZ_JBQQBT010000010.1 coordinate 48,043, forward strand.
GCGAAGCGCCGCAGCGTGTCCAGATCTCGGTAGTCACCAACGACAACATCGTTGACCACTTGTGCCGCCGAGTCCTGCGCCGTATCGGAAAGGAGCTTGAATCTGATGCCGAGCGGGATGCCTGCCTCGTGCGTCATACGAGCGAGCTGGCCGCCGCCGACCATGCCGACTACCGGGAATGTCACGGTTCCAGGGTACGGGGCCCAGGGGAGCGCTCCGCCCGCCCCGTCCGCCTCCCCGCGCCTCCTCGCATGCTCGGCGCGCTCGATCGGGAGAGGGAGCTGCGGACTTCGGGGGACGATGTGCGGCGTATGAAACCAGCCACACTGGCGGTCGCCGTTCCGCCGGCCGCCACAGCGTGCGGCGGCAGCTACCGGCAATGACGGCGGCGCAGGTATGCCCCGCCCGCTGAGCGGCCCCTCGCAACCGTGTTCGCTCCGGCTGCGTCAATCGCCATACAGAGCGAATGTACGGCTGGTTAGCATGGGTCAGCCTTCGACGACCGAACGAAACGGGGCTCAGTATCGCTATGGGGAAATGGCGCACGATGCGCCCGGGACTGGAACGACTCGTGCGCGAACTGGCCAAGTTCGGCGCCGTGGGTGCGCTGGGCTTCCTGGTGAACGTCGCGATCTTCAATCTGTGCATCCACACGTTCCAGCTCGCCCCCATCCGCTCCGGTGTCATCTCGCAGGTCGTCGCGATCGGCACCAACTATCTGGGCAACCGCTACTGGACCTACCGGCACATCGACAAGAGCCGTATCCACCGCGAGACGGTCCTCTTCTTCCTCTTCAGCGGCGTCGGGCTGGTGCTGGAGAACGGCATCCTCGCCCTGTCGCACTACGGCTTCGGGTACACCTCACCGCTCGCGGACAACATCGCCAAGAACGTCATCGGGCTCGCCATCGGCACCGCCTTCCGCTTCTGGGCGTACCGCACCTGGGTGTTCCGGGTGGGCGCCCAGACCGGCACCGACACCGACGCCGAGGCGGACGGTGAACCCTCCCCCAGGCTTCGCCCGGGAGGTGCCCCCAGCGGCCGCGTCCCCGTCGAACCGGCGACCTCAGCCGGAGGCGGACGCATCGAGATCGGCGGCCTCGCGGCTGAGGAACAGCGCGAAGACCGGAGGCAACTGCTGAAGTAGCTCCAGCCGCCCGCCGTCCGCCTCCGCGAGATCGCGGGCGACGGCGAGGCCGAGGCCGGTGGAGTTGTGGCCGCTGACGGTCCGCTCGAAGACCCGCGAGCCCAGCGCCTCGTCCACCCCGGGGCCCTCATCCGTGACCTCGACCACCACCTGGTTGCCGGTGACCCGGGTGCGCAGCGCGACCGTACCGTCGCCGTGCATCAGCGAGTTCTCGATCAGCGTCGCCAGCACCTGCGCCACCGCGCCGGGCGTACCCACCGCGCGCAGTCCGGTCTTTCCGGAGCGCACGATGGCCCTGCCCGAGCTGCGATAGGCGGGCTTCCACTCCTCCATCTGCTGCTTGACGACCTCGTCCAGGTCGAAGCTGACGGCCGAGCCGGTACGCGGGTCCCGGGAGTTGGTCAGCAGCCGCTGCACCACGTCCGTGAGCCGTTCGACCTGGGCGAGCGCGATGGTCGCCTCCTCCTTGACGACGGCACGGTTCTCCGGCTCATCCCCGTCGGCCATCGCGATGATCTCCTCCAGCCGCATGGACAGCGCCGTCAGCGGGGTGCGCAGCTGGTGCGAGGCGTCGGCCGCCAGCCGTCGCTCGGCGGTGAGCATCCGGCCGATCCGGTCCGCGCTGGCGTCCAGCACGTCCGCGACCCGGTCCAGCTCCGGCACCCCGTAGCGGCGGTGCCGCGGGCGCGGGTCGCCGGAGCCGAGCCGTTCGGCGGTCTCGGCCAGGTCGGTGAGCGGCGCCGCGACCCGGTGGGCCTGGCGTACGGCCAGCACGGCGGCGGCGATCACGGCGAGCAGCGCGACCGCGAGGATGATCAGCAGGGTGCGGCCGACCTCGGCCCGCACCGCGGACCGCGACGCCTGTACGGTGACGCGCTCGCCGTGCGCACCGGTCTCCTGCGCCTCGACGACGTCGCCCGAGGGCCGGTGGCCGACCTCGATGGACGGCCGGCCGGGCAGGTCGATGCGGATATAGCGGACTATGCGGTCCTTGGAGGTGGTGACGCCGATGGACTCCTTCGTCACCTGCTCCTCGGCCATCAGCCGGCTCTCGACGGTGGAGACCAGGCGGACCGCCTCGGAGCGGACGTTCTCCCTGGTGCTGTTCTCGATCGTGCGGGACTCGACGATGACGAGCGAGACACCGAAGACCGCGACAACGACGAGGACGACGGCGAGGATGGAGAGGATGAGCCGACGACGCACGTGCTGGCTTCTTTCCTAGCTGTAACAGGGGGCGTACCCCAAACGTACGACTCCGCCGGAGCGGCCCTAGCTCTTCTCGAAGCGGAAGCCGACGCCCCGCACGGTGGCGATGTAGCGCGGGTTGGCCGCGTCGTCGCCGAGCTTCTTGCGCAGCCAGGAGATGTGCATGTCGAGAGTCTTGGTCGACGACCACCAGGTGGTGTCCCACACCTCGCGCATCAGCTGGTCCCGGGTGACGACCCGGCCCGCGTCCCGCACCAGCACCCGCAGCAGGTCGAACTCCTTGGCGGTCAGCTGCAGCTCCTCGTCGCCCATCCAGGCCCGGTGCGACTCGACGTCGATCCGTACGCCATGAGTGGCCGGGGGCTGGGCCGGTTCGGCGGGCGTACCGCGGCGCAGCAGGGCGCGGACCCGCGCCAGCAGCTCAGCGAGCCGGAAGGGCTTGGTGACGTAGTCGTCGGCCCCCGCGTCGAGCCCGACGACGGTGTCCACCTCGTCGGCGCGCGCGGTCAGGACGAGGACGGGGAAGGCGTGGCCCTCGTTGCGCAGCCTGCGGCATACCTCGAGACCGTCCATGCCGGGCAGTCCCAGATCGAGCACGACCAGATCGATGCCCTCGCGCAGTCCCGCGTCGAGCGCGGTGGGGCCGTCCTCGCGCACCTCGACCTCGTATCCCTCCCGGCGCAGGGCGCGGGCCAGGGGCTCCGAGATCGACGCGTCATCCTCGGCGAGCAGTACACGGGTCATGCACCGATGGTAGTCCGCGTGGCCGAGCGCAAGTGGGGACACGGTGCGCTCCTCCAGCGACACCGACGATCTCCAGGTGAGACGGACACGACGCCAAGGAAAGTCGGGGCAGGTTGCACGGTTCACCTGTGATGTATCTCGCAAGCTCTTCCCCGGAGCCGTGGCCGGTGACTTATGGTGAATGCACTTATGTAAGTGAACGTCGAGGACTCCTGACGCCACGCACCATCGGCCAGGGGTCCTTTCCCGTGTACGGGTCCCGCCTGCGAGCAGCGCCGCTGAGCAGCGCGGCCCCTGCAGCGCAATGGCAAGGAACACCGATATGGCGCCCAGCCTGACGAAGGACGCTCCCGGCACCACCGGCGACAGGACCTTCTTCGGCCACCCACGAGGTCTGGCCACGCTCTTCATGACGGAGATGTGGGAGCGCTTCAGCTTCTACGGGCTTCGCGCACTGCTCGTCGTCTACCTCGTGGCCGGCGGGCCCGACGCGGGCGAGGGCGGCGCGGGCCACCAGGGCGGCGGCCTCGCCATGACCCTGGCCACGGCCACGGCGATCTACTCCGTCTACAACGCCATGGTCTATCTGCTGACCATGCCGGGCGGCTGGTTCGGCGACCGGCTCTGGGGCCCCCGCAAGACCGTCACGGTCGGCGCCGGCATCATCATGATCGGCCACCTCACCCTGGCGATGCCGGGCGAGGCATCGTTCTTCATCGGCCTCGCCTGCGTGGCCACCGGCTCCGGGCTGCTGAAGGCCAACATCTCCAAGATGGTCGGCGACCTGTACAACGGCCCCGAGGACCCGCGCCGTGACGGCGGCTTCACGGTCTTCTACATGGGCATCAACGCGGGTTCGTTCCTCGCCCCGTTCGCCATCGGCACCGTCGGCCAGACCGTCAACTGGCACCTGGGCTTCGGCATGGCCGCCGTCGGTATGGGCCTCGGCCTGATCCAGTTCCTGGTCGGCTCGCGCCACCTGGACCCCAGGAGCAGCCAGGTCCCCTCGCCGCTGACGGCGCAGGAGAAGACGACCGTGCTGCGCAAGGCGCTGCTGTGGCTGGTCGTCGCCGTGATCTTCTACGGCGTCGTGGTCGCCACCGGCACCTTCACCCTGAACTGGGCGATGATCCCGCTCACCGTCCTGGGCCTGCTCATCCCGCTCGCGATGCTGGTGCGGATCAAGCGCGACAAGGACCTCACCCAGGTCGAGCAGGGCCGGATGACCGGGTACATCTGGTTCTTCGCCGCCGCGGCGATCTTCTGGATGATCTACGACCAGGGTGCCTCGACCGTGCAGGCGTTCGGTGACGCGAAGACGTCCACCTCGGTTCTGGGCTGGCACTTCCCCTCGACCTGGTTCCAGTCGGTCAACCCGCTCTTCATCATCCTGCTGGCCCCGGTCTTCGCCGCGCTGTGGCTGTCCCTCAACCGGCGCAGCAAGGAGCCGACCACCACCGCGAAGTTCGCCTTCGCGCTGGTGGTGACCGGCCTGTCGTTCTTCGTCTTCGTCATCCCGATGGGCATGGCATCCGACGGTACGAAGGTGAGCCCGATGTGGCTGGTCCTCATCTTCCTGCTGCACACCGTCGCGGAGCTGTGCCTGTCGCCGGTGGGCTTGTCGGTGACCACCAAGCTGGCCCCCGCGAAGTATGCGAGCCAGCTGATGGGTGTCTGGTTCCTCGCCGTGACCGCGGGTGACAGCATCACCGGCCTGCTGTCCATCGGCGGCGCCGACCTCAGCACCACGGGCGTCGTCGCCGTCGAAGCGGCACTCGCTGCGCTGGCCGGCTTCGCGGTGTACATGTACCGGCGGCAGATCACCGCGACGATGACAGAAGTGAAGTAGTCACTGGGGGGTCTGGGGGCACCGCCCGGCCGGAGGCTGGGGGAGGAATTCGCGACTGGTTCAGCGACGTCGTCATTCCGCCGGATTCTCGCCGTCTTCCTTCCCACCGTTGCGGCGGGAAGGAGTGGCGGCCCCACGAGAGGGGGCGCCCTCACTGGGAGAACGCGTCCGCGCAACCAGCACCATCCCCAGCCGAAAGACGGCGAGCGGCACCACCGCACACAGCAGCACCCAGAAAAGAGTCACCCCCCAGGGGCGCCCCACCTCCCAGGGCTGCTCGGTCAGTACGCGCCGGTCGAGCTTGGCCGCGACCGTGTACTCCCCGTGAGCCCCCGAGGCCAGCTCGACCGGCAGCTCGACCCGCGCCTTCTTGCCCGGATCGATCGTGCCCCGCCACTGCTGGCGCTCCCACCCGGGGGCGAGGACGCCGTGCGAGGTGCCCACCTCGAAGACCGGGTCGCGGGCGCGGTCGGCGCCCAGATTGCCGACCGTCAGCACCAGCTTCCGCTGCTCGGGGGCGCCGAACCAGTTGAGCAGCCCGCTGTCGCCCTCCAGCCGCGCCGCCAGCACACTGAGCCGTCCGCCCGTGCGCTTCTCGGGCAGCGGTTCCACCGGGTGTCCCGCGACGCGGAGTTTCGCGTTCGCCGCCGCGTAGGCGCCGGTCACCGTGGTGGCCCGTACGACGCACGGGCAGGGCTTCGGCGGCTCCGCGACGGGGATCTTCTTGCGGAAGCGGCCGTTCTTGTCCGTGGTGACGGCCCGCCCTTCGGCGTTGGCGCAGGCGTTGGTGCCGCCGATCGCGTTCTGGCCGCACATCAGCAGGGTGAGCAGGGTGTCGGGGCGCCAGCCGCTGCCGCGGACCGTGACGTTCGCCCCGGCGCCCGCCTCGCTCCGGGAGAGCGTGATCTTAGGCTGCGGCGTTCTGGCGGTGCCTGCCGGCGCTTCGTTCGGTACGGCCACCGTGACGAGGCAGCCCACCAAGGCGCCCAACAGGCATGCGGTTCGCCGGATGTTCGTCCTCACTTCGCGGCTCCTGTGGTTGGCGCCGGACGTCGGGGTTGAGGCCGTCGTGTCGTCCGTCCCTGGCCTCCGGCCGGGGTAGGCCGCTCGCGCTCGCCCGATGAGGCGCGGCGTCTGCGACGGGCGTACCAAGCGACACATCCACCCGCCAGGGCGAGCAGCGCTCCGGCTGCCCAGCCCCAGGGCACGGCCGTGTAAGAGGTCGCGGCGGAATCCCGTGCTCCGTCTTCGGCCGTCACCGTGAGGCGGACGTCCGCCACATCCGCAGCGGGCGGGTGGGGCCACCGTTCCTGGCGGGTGATGCGCTGGCCGGGGAGCAGTTCGACGGGCAGGGCACGGGCCGGTTGCCGGATCAGCGGGCCGAACAGCCCGTCCGCGTCGACGGCGAGCCGGGGCCGCAACGCGGTGTTGCCACGGTTGACCAAGGTGTAGCCGATCACCGCGGCGCCGTCGTCCGCCTCCTCGACTCGGACGTTCTCGACGCCCAGCGCCGCCAGGGTCGGCCCGCTCACCCGCAGATGCATCCGTACCCCCACCCTCCGCTTGCCGTCGCTGATGACGACCGCGGCGGGATGGTCACCCGGGACGGCGCTGTCGGGGACGGTGACGCTCAGCGGCACCTCGGCCCGGGTGTGCGGCGGCACCTCGACGGTGTCCTCGGCGAGGGCGATCCACCTGCCGGGCCCCCGGCTGCGACCCTCGTCCCGTACGGCGAACCCGCCGCCGCGTGCGTTGTACGCATCGGCACCGCGCAGCCGGAAGGTACGGGGCGCGTCGCTCTCGTTGGTGAGCGCGACGGAGTCCTTCAGCACGGTGCCCGGGTCGCCCTCCAGATAGAAGTACGAGCGCGCGTCGGCCGTGGCCGTACCCGCGGGCGGGGAGGGTGCCGCCGACCACGGAGGCTCGCCCTTGCCGGGCGGCGCCGAGGCTGCGGGGCTGCCCGCTCCCAGCAGGCAGAGCACCACGAGTGCACAGACCAGCACCCCCCGGGTGCGGCCCGGGAGCACTCCCCGGGTGCGGGGGGTCGGTGCGATGCCGGCGCCATGATGGGGCGGGGTGCGGCCCACCACGGGCTAGTGCCGAACCGCGGCCCTGCGCCGCGTCACCCACAGCGCTCCGCCGACTCCGGCCAGCAGCACGGTGCCGCCGAGGGTGCCGAGGGCGACGGCGGAGTCCGCGGGACCGGTCTTGGGCAGTTCGCCGCCGCTGGGCGCCGGCTGGCTGCCGCCGGACGCCGCCGCACCACCGGAGGCGTCACCGCCGCCGCTAGCCGCGCCGCCGGAGGTGTCGCTGCCACCCGAACCGCCGCTGCCGCCCGACGCCGTCACATCGAGGGTGAGGGAGGGCTTGGGGTTGTTCTTCGGCTCGCAGGTGGTGGTCGTACCCAGCGCCTTGATGGTGAGGGTGCTGGCGGTGAAGGTGACCTTGCCGCTCTTCTTCGGCGTGTAGGTCCCGCTCAGATCCGGGATCTTGATCGGGGTGTTGGCCGGGATGGCCTTGTCGTTGGCCGGCCCGCTCACCGGCACACTGCCGGTCTCGGCGCCGCCGAGCTTGATCTTGGCGCTGGGCTTCATCGCGCCCTTGCCGATTTCGACGGGGCTGGACGAGACGCCCTTCTCGAACGACATGGTGAGCTTGTAACCGCCGCCGCTCTTGGTCGACTTGATGTCGATGGGCGAGACAGCGCCCTTGTTCCCGATGGGGGTCTTGCACTGGTAGTCGACGTCGACCGTCGTGGCGCTCGCGGCGGGGGCCGACAGCAGTACGGCCGAGCCTGCGAGGGCTGTTGCCGCCACGGTGGCGGCGGCGGTGCGGGTGTGGCGTTTCTTGCTGTGGGACACGGGGGTTCCCCCTTCATCCGGACTCGCAAGTTACTGACGACACATCAGATTTGCGCCGACAGTAGCCCCAGCCCCTTGGAGAGGGAAGAGCCCCCGCGCCGTCGAGTCAGCAGGGGGCCGGCCACGAGTTCGGTGAGAAACGCACGCGCCGACATCGCGTCAGTGCGGAGCCGTAAACTCCACCCACACGCTCGGGTCAGCGGAACGCAAGCTCCGCGCACACGCCCGCATCAGTGCGGAGCCGCGAGCTCGGCCCATACCGTCTTGCCCGGGCCCTCCGGGTTGCGTACGACGCCCCAGTCCAGGCACAGCCGCTGCACGATGAACATCCCGTGCCCGCCCGGCCGGCCGGCACGGTGCGGGGTCCGCGGGGCCGGCGAGCCGCTGCCCAGGTCGACGATCTCCAGGCGCAGCACCTTCGCGGTGGCGCCGACCCGCAGTTCCTCAGGGCCGTTGGCGTGCAGACACGCGTTGGTGACCAGTTCCGAGACGACGAGCAGGACGTCCTCCGCGGCCGCGCGCTGATCGGCCGTGGCTGCGGGCAGCCAGCCCCAGTCCTGGAGGGCCCGGCGGGTGAAGTCCCGGGCGCGCGGCACAGCACCGCTGGCGCCGACCAGCCGCAGCCTGCGGACCTGCCGCATCGGCTGCCCTGCCTGGCGTGTGGCCCCCGCGGCGGCCGAGGCCGCACTCTCCGCAGCGGTCCCCATGGCGCCGCTCCCCCCTTCGGGTTCGGGTGCGGGCGTGGAAGCGCTCCCGGAAAGGGAAGCGCCTCCGGGAGCACCGCCGGAATCGGAGATCCCGGGGGCCGACTCCCGCCCCGTGTCCGTACCGGCACGCACCCGTGCGTCGGCACCCCCGGCCGCAGCACACCCCGGGCCCGCGGTCGCCGGAGTGCCCTCGGGCTCCGGACCGCGGTCGCCCGCCGGTTGCGGCCGGGTGGTGCTCATCAGTGGTTCACCTCACCGATCACCGGTTACGTTTCGCCGTCCCGCGCCGTCCCGCGTTCGACGGGACCTTGACGCGCTGTATGCGAATGTCTGACAGATTCGAAGGACTCCTGCCCGGACGCACCGTGAGAACACTTACGGATTCAGCCGGACCTGTGTGATGCGCGTAACGCCCTGGTTACGCCTCTGGCCGGCCTTCCGCGCCCGAGGAGTTCCCCAGCGCCGACTCGAGATCGTCGTGCACGGTGAAGACCGCGCTCGCGCCGGTGATCTCGAAGACACGGGCGACTACGGGGAGCATTCCCGCCAGATGTACGCCGCCACCGGCTTCCTCCGCCTTCAGGCGGGCGCCGAGCAGCACGTTCAACCCCGTCGAGTCGCAGAACTCGAGCCGCGAGCAGTCCACGACGAGGCGGCTGTAGCCCTCCTCGACGCTTTGCTCCAGCGGCTCGCGCAACAGCTCCGCGGTGTGGTGATCGAGCTCACCCTCGGGGGTCACTACGGCACTGATTCCCTCGTGCCGTACCTCGACCGTCAGCCGGCCCTGGCTCGTGCTGCCGGGCATCCCGCGGTCCATGCACACCCCTTCTGTTTCGCGTGAGGGCCTTCACTGCTTCCCCCCGTCGAGCGGTTCGAACCCTACGCCTTCGTGGCCCTCACCGGTAGCCGAACATTGGACATATTGGTCAGATACGGACATAAGCAGCTTGCTCTTGCTGTACAGGAGCAGGTAGGTCTAGTAGGGATACCGAACCACGTCGGCTCTGGAGGCGCCGCACCCCGCAGTGCACGTCACGGCTTCGGCAGCCATATGCCGAGAAACCATGGAGGACAGCCATGTCACCCCGGCTCGACCACGGGATATCCGACCCCGCGCATTCGCAGGTCGCGACCGTTCCCGCCGTTCCGGAGCAGCACAGCACGGACCGGCTGCCGGATTCCCAGTCCCTGACCCACGAAGCGCTCACCGAGCAGACGAGCGCCGAGCAGATCGCGGATGCGGTCGAAGCCGACCTCTTCGACCAGCTCCAGCTTCCCGAGATCCCACCCTATGACGAGGTCGGTCCGCTGGACGCGCGGGCCCTGTCCAAGACGCTGTTCGAGCGGCTGGAGAACCTCGAAGAGGGCACCCACGAATACGCGTACGTACGCAACACCCTGGTCGAACTCAACCTCGCCCTGGTGAAGTTCGCGGCCTCCCGGTTCCGCTCGCGCAGCGAGCCCATGGAGGACATCGTCCAGGTCGGCACCATCGGCCTCATCAAGGCGATCGACCGCTTCGAGCTGAACCGCGGCGTGGAGTTCCCCACCTTCGCGATGCCGACCATCGTCGGCGAGATCAAGCGTTTCTTCCGTGACACGTCCTGGTCGGTGCGGGTACCCCGGCGCCTTCAGGAGCTCCGGCTGGATCTGGCCAAGGCGGGCGACGAACTCGCCCAGAAGCTGGACCGGTCGCCGACCCCCGATGAGCTGGCCAAACGGCTCAACATCTCCAGCGAGGAAGTCATCGAGGGCATGGCGGCGAGCAACGCCTACACCGCCAGCTCGCTGGACGCACAGCCCGAGGAGGACGACACCGAGGGCGCGCTGGCCGACCGGATCGGCTACGAGGACCACGGGCTCGAAGGCATCGAGTACGTCGAGTCGTTGAAGCCGCTGATCGCCGAACTCCCCGCGCGGGACCGCAGAATCCTCTCGCTGCGCTTCGTGGCGAACATGACCCAGTCGGAGATCGGTGAGGAGCTCGGCATCTCCCAGATGCATGTCTCCCGCCTGCTCTCCCGGACCTTGGGCAAGCTCCGCAAGGGGCTGATGATCGAGGAGTGACACGGGGCGCCGCCCAGCGTGGTGCGGCGACTCCGCGTGCCGAGGGCCCGGCCGGACTTTGCAGCACAGTCCGGCCGGGCCCTCGGCGTTGCTCAGGGCTCCGCTGAGTAGTCCGCTCAGAACTGCGCGACTATGTCGTACAGCCCGGTATTCGGGCGCAGCGGTGTGTCCGTGGCCTGCTGCGCCGCCTGGGCGCGGCTCGCGAAGTCCATGTCGGTGCTGGCCGCTTCCCACGCCTCCTGGCTCTCCCAGTGGGCGACGTTCACAAGCTGGAAGCGGCCCTGGGCCGAACGGGCCTTGTGCAGCCGGGAGTCGAGGAAGCCCGGCTTGGTGCTCATCACCGCGGCGCGCTCGCGCCACTTGGCGGCGACCGCGTCGGCGTCCTCGGCGGCCACCTCGAAGATGTTGATGAACGTGACGAACGGCTGGTCGTCCTGCGTCATGAGTTTCCCTCCTGGGTGGTGAGTTTCGTAAGGATGCGGTCCAGGGCCGCCAGGTCCTCGGCGTCGAGCGCGCGCAGGGCCTGGGGCGGGGTGTCCGTCAGCCGGATCATCTCGGCCACGGCCGCCGCGCCCTCCTCCGTGACCTGGACCAGCTTCGAGCGGCGGTCCTCGGGATGGGGGGTGCGCGTGGCGAGACCGCGCTTGACCAGGTGGTCGACGGTGATCGTGGTGTAGGGCGCGTCGGCCATCAGCCCCGTCGACAGCTGCTTCAGCGTGAGGGGCCCCTCGGTGGCGATCAGGCGCAGTGCCTTGGCGCGGAAGAAGCTCATGCCGAGCGCGTCCATGACCTGCTTGCGTTTGTCGGCGCTCTCCAGGACGTACGTACGCATCGCACGCCAGGCGCGTACGGCCGCCTCCGGCTCCGTGTCCTTGGAACTCATCGCGGTGTCACCTCGCTCTGCCGGGGCGCGGCCGGTGCGGCGGGCCCTTCCTCCTCCAGATTCCGCGCGGCCCGCTCCGCCGTGGCACGTGCCCGGCGGCCCGTGGTGAGCGCCCCAAGGACGAGAACGGCGAGGCCGCAGGCCGCGATGATCCACCACGCCATACGCTGATCGGCCACGAAGCTCCCCGTGGCGCCCCCGCCGGTCACCGTCGCCGAGGCCGTGACCGCGCCGATCACGGCGACGCCTAGCGAGGTGCCGACCTGGCGGCTGGTGGAGGCGAGCCCGGCGGCGACCCCGGCCTGGGCGCGCGGCATGCCGGAGACGGCGGTGTTGGTGATCGGCGCGTTGACCAGCCCGAAGCCGATGCCGAAGACGACGAAGCCCGCGAGAAGCACGCCCGGGTGGAGGTCCCTCGATGCGGTCAGCGCGAAGAGCGCGCCGGCGGCCGTCATCGTCACGCCCGCGACGAGCAGCGAGGGGCGCGGCCCGCGCGCGCCGACGAGGCGCCCCGAGAGCGGTCCGCAGAGCAGGGTCATCGCGGCCATCGGCAGCAGATACAGCCCGGTGTGCAGGGCACTCAGGCCGCGTACCCCCTGGAGGTAGAGGGTGTTGAGGAACAGGAAGCCGCCGAGCGAGGCGAAGGCGCACACCGCGATGACCGTGGCCCCGGCCAGCGGCACGCTGCGGAAGAAGCGCAGGTCGATCAACGGCTCGGCGCGGCGCGGCTCGTACCGGAGCAGGCCGAGCAGCGCCAGCACCGCCAGCGCGGCGCAGCCCAGCACCACCGGGGAGGCGTAGCCGTGCTGCGGGCCCTCGATGATCCCGTACGTCAGGGAGCCGAGGAGGACGATCATCAGCGTCTGCCCGACGGGGTCGGCGCGGCGGGCGCGCGGGGCGCGGGACTCGGGGACGTAGCGCCCGGTGAGGGCGAGGGCCGCGAGGCCGATGGGAACGTTGACCCAGAAGACCGCCTGCCAGCCGCGCCAGTCCACGAGCAGCCCGCCCAGCAGCGGCCCGGCCGCCATGCTGATGCCGACGACGCCACCCCACACCCCTATCGCACGGGCGCGCTCGCGGGGCTCGGTGAAGGTGTTGGTGATGATCGACATCGCCACGGGGTTGAGCATCGAGCCCCCGACGGCCTGGAGCACCCGCGCCGCCACCAGCCACCCCAGGCTGGGCGCGAGGCTGCACGCGAGGGAGCCGAGGACGAAGAGCACGAGCCCCGTACGGAAGACCCGGCGCCGCCCGATCCGGTCGGCAATCGAGCCCGCGAGCATCAGCAGCGAGGCGAGCACAAGCGTGTACGCGTCGAGCACCCACTGCAGCCCGGAGACGGAGGTGTGCAGGTCCTCCCGGATCGCGGGCAGTGCGACATTGAGCGCGGTGACGTCGATGCTGACGATCAGCAGCGACATGCAGCAGATCGCCAGGACCAACGTCCGGCGACGCGGCGTGAGTTCGGCTTCGGGCAAGGCGGCCCCCGATTGCTTATAGAGCTACAACAGTTGTAACTCTACAACCAGCCACCGACTACCGCCTCGGGACGACCCGGGCGCCGGCTCAACCCCTGGTTCGACCCGGAGTTGGAACCAGCACGGGATTCGCCGCGACCTGCGGCTTCCTATCGTCCGGAGGGCTGGAACAGCTTCTGACCTTCCGGGGGGACGACATGGTGCACATCTGCCGGCAGGAGCGCCCGGTGGCGACGGCGGCCGGCGCCCAGGAGACCGTCGACCACCGCCGCGCCCTGTTCGCCCGGATCCAGAGCTTCATCTGGGAACACCTGGGCGACCCCGCCCTGTGCCCCGACGCCGTCGCCGCCGCTCACCACATCTCCACGCGCAGCCTGCACCGGCTCTTCCAGAGCCAGGGCTGCACCGTCAGCTCCTGGATCCGCCGCCAGCGGCTGAACCGCGCCCGCCGCGATCTGGCCGACCCGCAGCTCGGCGACCACACCATCCAGGCCGTCGCCGCCACCTGGGGCTTCCCACGCGCCGCCGACTTCACCCGCACCTTCCGCGCGGCCTACGGCATCACCCCGCAGGACTTCCGCAGCGAAGCCCTGGGCCGCTCCCGGCGCCCGTAGGGGCAACCGCCCCGTCTCACACCTGGCGCACGCCCTGCCGCCAGACCTCCGCGACCAGGGGGACGCCCGGGCGGTAGGAGAGGTGGACATGGGAGGGAGCGTCCAGCAGCGCGATGTCGGCCCGGGAGCCGGGAGCCAGCCGGCCGACATCCGTACGGTGCAGCGCCTGGGCCCCGCCCGCCGTCGCGGACCAGAGCGCCTCGTCGGGCGTCATGTTCATCTCCCGTACGGCGATGGCGATGCAGAACGGCATCGAGGAGGTGTACGAGGAGCCCGGGTTGCAGTCGGTGGACAGCGCGACCGTGACGCCTGCCTCCAGGAGGCGGCGGGCGTCCGGATAGACGGCACGGGTGGAGAACTCGCAGCCGGGCAGCAACGTCGCCACCGTTTCGCTGTTCGCCAGTGCGTCGACGTCTGCGTCCGTGAGGTGCGTGCAGTGGTCCGCCGATGCCGCACCCACTTCCACCGCCAGTTGCACACCCGGACCGTGGGTGAGCTGGTTGGCGTGCACGCGGGGAGTGAGCCCCTCGGCCTTGCCCGCCAGGAGGATGGCACGCGACCGGTCCTCGTCGAACGCGCCCTCCTCGCAGAAGACGTCCACCCAGCGGGCGTACGGGGCGCACGCCTGAAGCATCTCGCCCGCCACCAGCGCGGTGTACGCGTCGGGGTCCGCCGCGTACTCGGGCGGAACGATATGGGCACCGAGGTAGGTGACCTCGTCCACGCCCGACTCCGCCGCGACCCGGAGGGCGCGGGCCTCGTGCTCGGGAGAGAGCCCGTAGCCCGATTTCGTCTCGACAGTGGTCGTCCCCTGGGAGCGCATCTCCCGCAGATGGGCTTCCAGGGTTGCCGCCAGGTCCTCGTCGGTGGCCTCGCGGGTCGCCTGCACGGTGGTGCGGATGCCGCCCGCCGTGTAGGGGCGGCCGGACATCCGGGCGTTGAACTCCTGGGTGCGGTCGCCCGCGTAGAGCAGGTGGGAGTGGCTGTCGACGAAGCCCGGGATCGCGGCCCTGCCGCCCGCTTCGTACGTCTCGTCGGCCGCCGGCGCCTTGTCGCTGGGGCCTACCCACGCCACCTCGCCGCCCTCGATGACGAGGGCGGCGTTCTCGATGATGCCGAGCGGGCTTCCGTCGCCCTGGCCGGGGTCGTTGGTGACGAGGGTCGCGATGTCGGTGAGGGAGAGGGAGCGTGACGTGGCGTGAGGCATGGGTCGGTTGTCCTTGGCGCAGGTGTCAGGGGCGGAGGGCGGCGACGGCTTCGGCGAGGGCCTTGGGGACGGAGTCGACGCGGGCGTGGGAGCCGTCCCGCACCACATGCCGGCCGCCCACCACCGTATGGCGCACGTCGGCAGCGGTCGCGGCGAACACCGCCGTCTCGGCGCCCAGCCGCACCACAGGCCCGGCCGTCCGCACCGAATCCAGCGCGACGGTGACGAAGTCCGCCAGCGCCCCCGTCTCCAGGCGGCTCGCCTCGGGCCAGCCCAGCGCGGCGTGCCCGCCCTCGGTGGCGGCCCGCAGCAGCTGCCCCGCGGTCCAGTGGCCCCGCGTACGGCTGGCGAGGCGCTCGTTCAGTTCCAGGGCACGGGCTTCCTCGAACAGGTCGATGACGGCGTGGCTGTCGCTGCCCAGCGACAGCCCGGCCCCCGCGTGGTCGAGCGCCGGCGCCGGGCCGATGCCGTCGGCCAGATCGCGTTCGGTGGTCGGGCACATGCACACACCCGTTCCGGAGCCGCCCACCGTGCGGATGTCGTCCGCCGACAGATGGGTGGCGTGGACGGCGGTGGTCCGGGGACCGAGTACGCCGTGCTCGGCGAGCAACGCGGTCGGCGTCATGCCGTGCACGCCCTGGCACGCCTCGTTCTCCGCGGTCTGCTCGGACAGATGGACGTGCAGCGGCGCGCCACGCTGTTCAGCCCACTCGGCGACAGTGCGCAACTCCCGTGCGGGCACGGCACGTACGGAGTGCACCGCGGCGCCGACCCGCGCGTGGCTGCCGTCCGGGCTGAAGGCGGAGGCACGTTCGGCCCATGCCTCGGCGGTGCCGTCGCTGAAGCGGAGCTGCTGCCGGGTGGGCGGCTCGCCGCGGCCCTTTTGGCCGATGCCGGAGGCGAGGTAGGCGGTGTCCAGCAGGGTGATGCGGATACCGGCGTCCGCGGCGGCGGAGACCAGCGCATGGCTCATCGCGTTGGGGTCGTCGTAGCGTTCGCCGCCCGGCGCGTGGTGCAGATAGTGGAACTCGCCCACGCAGGTGATCCCGGCCAGTGCCATCTCGGCGTACACCGCGCGCGCCAGCGCGTAGTAGCTGTCCGGGGTGAGCAGCGACGCCGTCTGGTACATGGCGTCGCGCCAGGTCCAGAAGGTGCCCGAGCCGACCTGGACGGTGCCGCGCAGGGCCCGGTGGAACGCGTGCGAGTGGGCGTTCGCCAGCCCGGGCAGCGTCAGCCCTTGCAGGGTGACCGCACCGGGCGGCGGTGTCCGCACGCCGGTACGGATGGCGCCGAGCCGGCCCTGTGCGGTCACCTCCAGGACGACGTGCGGTTCGACGGTGCCGTTGAGCCACGCGTGCTCGCACCAGTAGACCTTCTCCGCCGGAACGCCGCCGGGATCGGGGCCTGTCGCGTTGGGGTTCGTCCTGGTCCTCGTGGTCACACCAGACCCTCCAGTACGTCGGCGAGCGCGCTGACGCCCGCCACACAGTCGTCCTCCTCGGCGAACTCGGCGGGCGAGTGCGAGACACCGGTCGGGTTGCGGACGTACAGCATGGCCGTGGGCACCGAAGCGGACAAAATACCCGCGTCGTGTCCGGCGCCGGTGGGCAGTACCGGTACATCGCCGCCCAGCAGACCGACCAGTCGGTCCCGCAGCACATGGTCGAACTCCACCAGCGGCGTCTGAGACTCCCGCGTGACCTCGACGTCCACGCCGTCACGCCCGCCCCGCTCCCCGGCCGCGCGTTCGATCTCGGCAACGACGGCGGCCAGTGTCTCCTCGTCCGGAGCCCGCGAGTCGAGCCACCCGCTGACCAGGGACGGAACGGCGTTCACCCCGTTCGGCTCCACCGCCACCTTGCCGAAGGTGGCCAGCGCGCCCGCCAGCCGAGCCTTCTTGCGGGCTGCGAGGACGGTGTTGGCGTAGGTGAGCATCGGATCCCGGCGGTCCTCGAGCCGGGTGGTGCCCGCGTGGTTGGCCTCGCCCCGGAAGTCGAACCGCCAGCGCCCGTGCGGCCAGATCGCCGAGGCGACGGCGACCGGATGCGGGGTCTCGGACAGCGCGCGGCCCTGCTCGATGTGGAGCTCCACGAACGCGCCGATACGGGCGAGGCGCCCGGGGTCGGGGCCGAGCGCCTCGGGGCTGTACCCCGCCGCCTCCATGGCCCGTGGGAGGGTCACCCCGTCGGCATCCCGCAGCGCGTGGGCACCCTCCTGGGTGAGGGCGCCGGTCAGCAGGCGGGAGCCCACGCAGGACAGCCCGAAGCGGGCGCCCTCCTCGTCGGCAAAGTTGACGATCGCGAAGGGACGGGTGAACTCCACGCCGCGGTTGCGGAGTTCGTCGTAGGCGGCGAACGCCGAGATGACGCCGAGAGGGCCGTCGAAGGCGCCGCCCTCGGGTACGGAGTCGAGGTGGGAGCCGGTCACCAGCGCGTTCCCGGCGCTCCTGTCACCGGCCCACGCCCATTGGTTGCCGTTCCCGTCGACCTCGTACGCCAGCCCTCTGGCCTCCGCCTGCTCCCGGAACCACGCCCGGCACTCCATGTCGGGCCCCGACCAGGCGAACCGGCGGTAGCCGCCGCCGCTCGCCTGGCCGAGCGGGAGCAGCTCTTTCCACATCTGGTGGAAGGACGGTGGGCCGTCCCCGTCCATCACAGCTCTCCCTCCCGCATCGGAATGCGGACTCCGCGGGTTTCCGCGACCGCCTCGGCCTCGGGGTACCCCGCGTCGACGTGACGGATCACTCCCGTGCCGGGGTCGTTGGTGAGCACGCGTTGCAGCTTCTCGCCCGCCAGGGCCGTACCGTCGGCGACCGTGACCTGGCCGGCGTGGAGGGAGCGGCCCATGCCGACCCCTCCCCCGTGGTGGAGGGAGACCCAGGAGGCGCCGGAGGCGACGTTGAGCATGGCGTTCAGCATGGGCCAGTCGGCGATGGCGTCGGAGCCGTCCCGCATGGCCTCCGTCTCGCGGTAGGGCGAGGCGACGGACCCGCAGTCCAGGTGGTCACGGCCCAGCACGAGCGGGGCCTTGAGCTCCCCTGCCGCCACCATGTCGTTGAACCGTTCGCCGGCCGCGGCCCGCTCCCCGTAGCCGAGCCAGCAGATCCGCGCGGGCAGCCCCTGGTAGTGCACGCGCTCACCGGCAAGCTTCAGCCAGCGCGCCAGCGACGCGTTCTGCGGGAACAGGTCGAGCAGCGCCCGGTCCGTCGCGGCGATGTCGGCCGGGTCGCCGGACAGCGCCGCCCAGCGGAACGGGCCCTTGCCCTCGCAGAAGAGCGGGCGGATGTAGGCGGGGACGAAGCCGGGGAAGTCGAACGCGCGCGCGTACCCGGCGAGCTGCGCCTCGCCGCGGATGGAGTTCCCGTAGTCGAAGACCTCGGCGCCGGCGTCCTGGAAGCCGACCATCGCCTCGACATGCGCGGCCATCGACTCCCGTGCGCGCCGGGTGAAGTCGGCGGGCTTCTCGGCGGCGTACGTGGCCATGTCCGCGAAGTCGACACCGACGGGCAGATAGGCGAGCGGATCATGGGCCGAGGTCTGGTCGGTGACGATGTCGATGGGGGCACCGTCGGCGAGCAGCTGGGGCAGTACCTCGGCGGCGTTGCCCAGCAGCCCGATGGACAGCGGGCGGCGCGCGTCCCTGGCCTCGACGGCGAGCCGCAGCGCCTCCGCGGTGTTCGCGGCCCGGACGTCCAGATAGCCGTGTTCGATACGGCGCTCGATGCGCGAGGGGTCGCACTCGACGACGATGGCGACGCCGTCGTTCATGGTGACGGCGAGCGGCTGGGCGCCGCCCATCCCGCCGAGCCCGGCGGTCAGGGTGATGGTCCCGGCCAGCGAGCCACCGCTGTGTTTGTTTTCAGAAGCGAGCTTCTCGGCCACCGCCGCGAACGTCTCGTAGGTGCCCTGGAGGATGCCCTGGGTACCGATGTAGATCCACGAACCCGCGGTCATCTGGCCGTACATGGTCAGACCGAGCTGCTCCAGGCGCCGGAACTCCTCCCAGTTGGCCCAGTCGCCGACCAGGTTGGAGTTGGCGATCAGCACGCGCGGGGCCCACTCGTGGGTGGTCATCACCCCGACGGGACGGCCGGACTGTACGAGCATCGTCTCGTCGCCGCGCAGCGTGCGCAGGGTGCGGATCATCGCGTCGAAAGACGCCCAGTCGCGGGCAGCCTTTCCGCTGCCGCCGTAGACGACGAGCTTGTCGGGGTGCTCGGCGACCTCGGGGTCGAGATTGTTCTGGAGCATCCGCAGTGCGGCCTCCTGCTGCCATCCGAGCGCGCTCAGCTCGCTGCCGCGCGGTGCCCTGACCGGGCGCGGTCCTGCGGTGCTGGTCATGTTGGCCCTGCCTCCTCGACTCGCGTCGTACGCGCACGCCAGTGGTGTCGTGCCGGACGCGCACGCCTGTGGTCGCGTAACGAATCTATTCACCAACGATACGCGCTGAATAGTTCTAGTCAACGGGGTCCTCGGCCTCCCCGGGCTGCGGCGGCCAGGGGATGCGGCGGGCTCGCCCGGTGACGTCAGCCGCTGTGGGCGCCCGCAGCGGCCTACCGTCGTCGGGTAGCCCTCCCTCGCAGCCCCCGGAGAACGACATGCCGCAGATCCTTTTCGTGCTGACCGGCGCCCGCCACTGGACGCTCGCCGACGGCACCCAGCACCCCACCGGCTTCTGGGCCGACGAGGCCGTCGCCCCCTACGAGGCGTTCAAGGCGGCGGGCCACCAGGTCGTCGTCGCCACCCCCGGCGGGGTGCTCCCCAGCGTCGACCAGGCCAGCCTGTCCGCTGACGCGAACGGCGGACAGGCAGGCGCCGACCGGGTGGCCGGGGGGCTGGAGTCCTTCACCGAGCTGGGCCAGCCGCTGAGCATCGAGGACGTACGGATCGACAGCGGCGGCGGCCCGGCAGGCTTCGACGCCGTCTTCTACCCCGGCGGGCACGGCCCCATGGAGGACCTGGCCACCGACTCCGACTCCGGCACGCTGCTGGTGCGGACGCTGGCCTCCGGCAGGCCCCTCGGCGTGGTCTGCCACGGGCCCGCGGCGCTGCTGGCCGCCCACACCCAAGAGGGCGCCAGCGCGGTGTACGGGTACCGGCTGACCGGCTTCACCAACTCCGAGGAGCACCAGACGGGGCTGGCCAACAAGGCCAAGTGGCTGCTCCAGGACCGGCTCGTCGAGGCCGGGGCACACTTCGACGCGGGTGAGCCGTGGGCGCCGCACGTGGTCGTGGACCGCAACCTGGTCACCGGTCAGAACCCGGCGTCAGCGGGGCCGGTGGCCGCCGAGGTCATCAAGATGCTCGGCTGAATCGGTCAGCGTCACCCCCGCCGAATCGGCAGGCGTCACCACGCCGCCGAACCCCTCAGGCGTCACCGCGCCGCCCAACCCCTCAGGCGTCACCGGCGCCGAATCGTCAGGCGTCACCGACGAAGGGAACGACTCGTGTCCGACTCCCCAGCAGCCTCAGCAATCCACGCCGGCCGGCCCGTCGGCGCCGCCGGAACCTTCTCGCTCGGCGGACAGCTG
The DNA here is from genome assembly GCF_052245835.1 of Streptomyces sp. 8N114. NCBI lineage: Bacteria > Bacillati > Actinomycetota > Actinomycetes > Kitasatosporales > Streptomycetaceae > Streptomyces > Streptomyces sp. 8N114. Next base: position 68,339 of record NZ_JBQQBT010000010.1, read on the forward strand.
CCCGTCAACCGGCTCGGCTACGGCGCCATGCAGCTCACCGGCCCCGGCGTCTGGGGCGAGCCCCGGGACCCGGACGAGGCCGTACGGGTGCTGCGGCGCGCCGTCGAGCTGGGCGTCAACTTCATCGACACGGCCGACTCCTACGGCCCGTTCGTCAGCGAGCGCCTCATCCGCCAGGCCCTGCATCCGTACCCCGACGGGCTGGTCGTCGCCACCAAGGGCGGACTGACCCGGGCCGGCCCGGACGACTGGCGCCCCGTGGGCCGGCCCGCGTACCTGCGCCAGCAGTGCGAACTGAGCCTGCGTCACCTGGGCCTGGAGCGTATCGACCTCTACCAGCTGCACCGCATCGACGAGGAGGTGCCGGTCGCCGACCAGCTGGGCGAGCTGTCACTGCTCCAGCAGGAGGGCAAGATCCGGTTCATCGGACTGTCCGAGGTCTCGGTGGCAGAGCTGGAGGAGGCCCGGAGACTGGCGGACGTCGTCTCCGTACAGAACCTGTACAACCTCGCCGACCGCAGCGCGGAGCCGGTGCTGGAGTACGCCGAGCAGGAGAACGTCGCCTTCATCCCCTGGTTCCCCATCGCCACGGGTGAACTCGCGCGCCCGGGCGGCCCACTGGAGACCGCCGCCCAGCAGCACGGCGCCACCCCCTCCCAGCTCGCTCTGGCCTGGCTGCTGCGCCGCTCCCCTGTGATGCTGCCGATCCCGGGCACCTCACGGCTCGCGCACCTGGAGGAGAACGCGCAGGCGGCCCGGATCGAACTGACCGACGCGGAGTTCGAGGAGCTGGCGGCCGCGGTCCAGGTGTGAGGTACGTGGCATGAGGCTGCGCCCCGAAGGGGCGCGGGGAACTGCGCGACCAACCACAACTCACGTGCACCCCACAAGCGTCGGGCAGGGGCACACCCCTCACCGGAACAAGGGAAATCGGCACCCGGCGATGAGTTTTCCGGCCGGTCCCGGTCCATCTCCTCAAGAGCCGGAGCAACGTGCCCGGCGTCCGACAGTTGCGGGAGGCAGACCTCATGACCGAAGCGACCGGTCCCCGGGTGGGCGGCATCGTGCTGGGAAGCACGGACCCGAAGAAGCTGTGGGAGTGGTATCGCGCCGCGTTCGCCCCGGACGCGGAGGACGGCGACGGGCCGGTGCTCGCCCTGGAGCTGTCCGGGACGTATCTCATCTTCGAGAGCCGGGACGACGTGGGCCGCAGGTCCGTCGAGCCCGGCAGGATCCTGGTCAACTTCGAGGTGACGGACATCCACGGCATGGCCGAGCGGCTGACCGAGCAGCTCGATCCGCGCTGGGTGCGACCTGTCGAGGCAGCGGACGAGCACGTCCTGCTGGGCACCCTGGAGGACCCGGACGGCAACTACGTGCAGCTCTTCGAGACCACCGACGGCTCCGACACCAAGTCGTCCTCCTAGCGACATGTTCCGCGAGCAGGAAGACGGAGAACCGCGGGACGGTGGTGGCAGCCGGGACAGCACCGCGCGGGCGACCGAACTGCTGCGGCACGCGGTCGGCTACGCACTGGGCACCGCGCAGTGCGTGACCCCGGCCCTGCTGCACCTGCCCACCCCGTGCACGGAGTGGGACCTGGGCGGGCTGATGGCCCATGCGGACGACTCCCTGGCGGCGCTGCACGAGGGCATCGCGGAGGGCACTGTCTCGCTGCACCCGAACCGGGCGCCGGGGACCACCGCGGAGAGCGGGGATGCCGCAGAGAGCGGGTGCACCGCGGAGCCCGGGGACGCCGCGGGGGGCGACCCCGCGGCGGCCTTCCGGCTGCGGGCGGCCCGGCTGCTGGGGGCGTGGACCGCCGCCGGTCCGGGCCGCCGCCTGATCGTGGTGGCCGACGCACCACTGACGGCGACGGCCCTGGCGCTGACGGGCGCGGTCGAGATGGCGGTGCACGGGTGGGACATCGCACGGGCCACCGGCAGCGCCGACCGGCCCATCCCGGCGCCGCTGGCGGCCCGGCTGCTGCCCGTGGCCCGGCAGTTGGTGCCGCACGAGGGTGCCCGGCATCCGCTGTTCGCGCCGGAGGCCCCCGTCGCACCTGGCGCCCCACCGGGGGACCGGTTACTGGCCTTCCTCGGCCGCGATCCGGCCTACGGCCGGTAGACGCACTCCGTCAGGATGCTGTGCGCTTTCCAGCCCAGCGTCTCGTAGAGCGCCCGCCCCTGCGGAGTGGCGCCCAGCAGGCCGAGGGTGGCGCCCGCGGCCACCGCGCTGTCGGTGAGGGTGCGCATCACGAGGCTGCCCAGGCCGCGGCGGCGGTGTGCCTCCTGGGTGACGATGCGGTCCATGACGGCGTTCCCGCCCAGCACGGACGCCTGGCCGGAGGCCGCGTTCTCGTCTGTCGCGTCGTCGCGTACGCACACATAGGTGACACCGTCGCGGGTCTCGACCGTACGCGAATAGCCCTCGGGCGGCACCGGCCCGGTCACCTGCAGATCAACGGTCATGAGGTGGCCGGTTTCCGCGTGGTCCACTTCCCAGCCGCGCGGCAGCCAGGCGGCGACCTGTTCCGGCTCGTCGAAGACCATCAGCCAGGTCTGCGGCACGGTCACCGCGGCGGCGGCCTGGTGCACCGTCGCCTCGTCGGCGTGCAGCAGCACGTGCCGCCCCACCAGACGCTCGTCGCCTACCGCCATGTAGACCCCCCACGGGCGCTCCACCGGTGCGGGGGTACCTCGGGAGGCGGCCCAGCCCGCCACCCAGTTCCTGATGAGCTCGGGGTCCGCGGCAGGGTGCGGCAGACCCGTAAAACGGGAGTCGTGCAATCAGGGCTCTCCTATGGGATGCGCATGAGGTGCGTATATGACGCGCATGCGATGCATGGCTTACGGCCGCGCACAGTACGACAGAACGCGCCCTGGAGCACCCGGATTTCGGCCCTGCGCTCACTCCGCGAAGAGGCCGCGCTCGCTCGCCCTCGCGTCGAACTCCTCCAGCCGAGCCTGCGCGTCCGGCAGCCCGTCACACATCGCCTCCAGCAGCACCCGCCCCAGCAGCATGGGGGCGCAGGCCGTGTCGAAGGCCAGGCCCGTACCGACGGCGGCGGGCAGCAGCAGATCTCCTGGGTGCGCAACGGGTGCGAAGGCGCTGTCGGCGACGGTGACGATCGACAGCCCCGCCTGCCGCGCACTGTCGAGCGCCTCCACCGTCTCCTGCGGGTGCCGCGGCAGCGCGAAGCACAGCAGCGCGTCGGCCCCGGCCCGTACGCAGCCGTCGATGCGGTCCGCCAGCATGGAGCCGCCCTCGGTGAGCAGCCGTACGTCGGGGTGGACCTTGGCGGCGAAGTACGCGAAGCCGCTCGCCTGCGCGGCTGCGGCCCGCAGCCCGAGTACGGGCAGCGGTCGGGAGGCGGCCAGCAGTGCTCCGGCACGCTCGACCGGCGCCGGGTCGTCCAGCAGCGCGGCCAGGTGCCGCAGATTCTCGATCTCGGCGTGCACGGCCTGCTGGTACTCGTTGAACCCGCCCGGCCCCTCGCCCTCGCCGGTGGACTCGGCCCCCTCGGGCGGCTCGCTCTCCCGCAGGTGGCGGCGGAGCGCCGGATAGCCGTCGAAACCGAGCGCGACCGCGAACCGCGTCACGGAGGGCTGGCTGACCCCGGCCAGCTCGGCGAGCTCGACGCTGGAGAGGAACGGCGCGTCGCCTGCCCTGCGGACCATGCAGTGCGCGATACGGCGCTGCGTCGGGGTCAGCCGGTGCCCCTCGAAGAGCTTCAGCAACCGCGCGCTCGCGCTGCTCATCCCGCACCTCTCATTCAGCCCGCTCCTCCCCTGCATAAGGCTATGCAGCACCGGCCGCCTCCGGCAAGGCGCAGCCGGAACGGACGTCCGGCAGAAGTAGTGCTAGCACCACTGCCCCGGGGGCGCGGCGCCCGTACTGTAACGGGTATGAGCGCACCCGACCCCGAGCTGAAGAAGGAACTCGACGCGACCGTGCAGACGCGCCGGGAACTGGGCCCCGAGTACGAGGACGAGCTGCTGGACTCCTTCCTGGAGAAGGTGGAACAGCGGCTGGACAACGTCGTCGACAAACGGGTGCGCCGCCAGCTGGCCGAGCAGCAGATGGTGGTCGCGCGGGGCGGCAGCACCGGCGTACGGCAGGAGCGGCAGACGCCGCCGCACGGCTTGCCGGACGGGATCGGCGCCCGGCTGGGCCTGGCGGTGGCCTCCCTGGTGCTGGCGATCCCGCTCTCGGCGATAGCCGTGGCCAACGCGGGGCTGACGGGCCTGGTCACCTGCTGGGCGGGCATCGTCGCCGTCAACGGCCTCCAGGCCAGCCGCTCCTGGTTCTCCCACGGCGAACGCGGCGGAAAGGACACCGAGTAGGGCCCGGTAAGGCCCGGCCGAGCAGGGCTCCGAGCGCGCCCGGCGACAGCGCCCCCGCGCCGCCTCACCGTCGAAGAACGGGAGGACAGGCGCAGGGGCCACATCACACATCACCCACGCACGTCTCACCACACGCACATCTCACCGCACGCGCGGCGCCCTCACCGGCCCTCGTTCGCCAGGAACGCCAGCAGGTCCTGACGGCTCACCACCCCGCTCGGCTTGCCCTCCGCGAGGACGATCGCCGCATCGGCCCCCTCCAGTACGGCCATCAGGTCGGCAACGCTCTCCCCCGCGCCCACATGCGGCAGCGGCGCACTCATGTGCTTGTCCAACGGATCATCCAGGGAGGCCCGCTGAGTGAACAGCGCATCAAGCAGCTCCCGTTCGACGACGGACCCGATCACTTCGGCGGCCATCACATCCGGGTGCCCGGCGCCGCGCTTGACGACGGGCATCTGCGAGACGCCGTACTCGCGCAGCACCTCGATGGCCTCGCCCACCTTCTCCTCCGGGTGCATATGCACGAGGGAGGGGATGGGGCCCGCCTTGAACCGCAGCACCTCGCCGACCCGCGCCCCGGTGGTGCCGCCCTCCTCCAGGAACCCGTAGTCGTTCATCCATTCGTCGTTGAAGATCTTGCTCAGATAGCCACGCCCGCCGTCCGGCAGCAGCACGACCACCACATCGTCAGGTCCGAGCCGCTTGGCCACTTCCAGCGCACCGACCACGGCCATCCCGCAGGAGCCGCCGACCAGCAGCCCCTCCTCCTTGGCCAGCCGCCGCGTCATCTGGAAGGAGTCCTTGTCGGAGACGGCCACGATCTCGTCGGTGATGTCCCGGTCGTAGGCGTCGGGCCAGAAGTCCTCACCCACTCCCTCGACCAGATACGGACGGCCCGAACCGCCCGAGTAGACCGAGCCCTCCGGGTCGGCGCCCACGATCCGGACCCGGCCACCGCTGACCTCTTTCAGGTATTGCCCGGTGCCGCTGATGGTGCCGCCGGTGCCGATGCCCGCCACGAAATGGGTGATCCGGCCGGCGGTCTGCTCCCACAGCTCGGGGCCCGTCGTTTCGTAGTGGGAGCGGGGGTTGTTGGGGTTGCTGTACTGGTCGGGCTTCCAGGCGCCCGGGGTTTCGCGGACAAGCCTGTCGGAAACGTTGTAGTAAGAGTCGGGATGTTCGGGATCGACGGCCGTTGGGCAGACGACGACCTCCGCTCCGTAGGCCCGCAGCACATTGATCTTGTCCATGGAGACCTTGTCGGGGCAGACGAAGAGGCACCGATACCCCTTCTGCTGCGCCACGATGGCCAGTCCCACGCCGGTGTTTCCCGAGGTCGGCTCCACAATCACCCCACCGGGCCGTAGTTCGCCGGACTCCTCTGCCGCCTCGATCATGCGCAGCGCGATCCGGTCCTTCACGGAACCGCCTGGATTGAAGTACTCGACCTTGGCAAGGACGGTGGCCTGGATGCCGTCCGTGACACTGTTGAGCTTGAGCAGCGGGGTGTTTCCGACAAGCTCGATCATCGACTCGTGATACTGCACCGTGGTCTCCGCGCGTAGTCGTGGTCGCAGGGCCGCGGGGTCGCGAGCCCGTTCCCGACAGCCTATGGGGCAACACGTGCACACCTCAGGCGCGTTGCAGGGCGGGCCGCACGGGGCAACACAGTCATGGGGGTTGCGAGCCCCGGCGCACGTACGGACAGTGCGCTCCCGGAGCACACCGGACCCGGAACCCAAGGACCGGAAACGCACGACCTCATGAACAGACGGACGTACCAAGCAGACGTACCAAGCAGCCACGAACCCATGACCGCGAGAACCGGTGGGACCGAAAATTCGGGAGGCGGAACAGCACAATGCCGATGTCGAAGGCGTCGAGCGCGAGAGTAGCCCGGCGAATCGCGACCGCAGCCGCCTACGGAGGCGGCGGACTCGGCCTGGTCGGTGGAGCGGCGGTCGGGCTGCTCTTCACCGAGCTCCAGCTGGCGAAACGTCATATCGGCGGCTCCGAGGACGAGCCGCCCAGGGCCGACGGTCTGTACGGCAGCGCCTTCGGCAGGCTCTACTCCGGACGGCCGCTGCGCGTTGCCTTCCTCGGCGACTCCACGGCGGCGGGCCAGGGTGTGCATCGCCCGCGCCAGACCCCCGGCGCGCTGCTGGCCTCGGCGCTTGCCGCCATCGCCGAACGCCCCGTCGAGCTGCGCAACGTGGCCCTCTCCGGCGCCATGTCCGACGATCTGGAGCGGCAGATCACCCTGCTGCTGAGCGAGCGGGAGCTGTCCGAGGCGCCGGACGTATGCGTCATCATGGTCGGGGCCAACGACGTCACCCATCGCATTCCCCCGGCCCGCTCGGTCCGCTATCTCTCGGACGCGGTGGCGCGGCTGCGCACGGCCGGCTGCGAGGTGGTGGTCGGCACCTGCCCCGATCTGGGCAGCGTCGAGCCGGTCGGACAGCCGCTGCGCTGGATCGCGCGGCGGCTGTCGCGTCAGCTGGCGGCGGCCCAGACCATCGCCGTCGTCGAGGAGGGCGGCCGTACGGTCTCGCTGGGCGATCTGCTGGGACCCGAGTTCTCCGCCAATCCTCGCGAGTTGTTCGGACCCGACAACTACCATCCCTCCGCCGAGGGGTACGCCACGGCCGCGATGGCCATACTGCCCACGCTGTGCGTGGCGCTGGGGCTGTGGCCGACCGAGGACGAGCGGCCGGACGCCCGTCGGCGCGAGGGCATCCTGCCGGTCGCCCGCGCGGCGGCGGAGGCTGCCGCCGAGGGCGGCACCGAGGTCGCCGGGATGCGCGGCCCCTGGGCCCTGCTCAAGCACCGCCGCCGACGCCGGCTGCCGCCTCCGGAGGAGGCCCGCCCCAAACCCCCCGAGGGCGTCGCCGAAAACCGCTGACGACCGGCTCTCATGCGGGCCCGCAACGGATTGCAGCCGCCACGGAGGGTGCCCCCGCTGCGGCGGGAAGGTGGGGCGGCGAAAGTTCGCGGGCCCACCATTGAGCGCGGGCCCCCACTTGGGGGCCCCATTGAGCGCGGGCCCCATCGGTGGCGGCGCTCTCTTGACCGGGAGGCGGAAAAAGCAAACGCTTATAAGAGGCCCGCATCACATCGCCGGGGCCGTGACCCGCACCCTACGGGCGGGTAGCTTCCGCAGCGTAGCCACTCGCCGACTCCCTCAGGAGCCCTGATGCCCGAAGCAGTGATCGTCTCCGCCGCCCGCTCCCCCATCGGCCGCGCCTTCAAGGGCTCCCTCAAGGACGTCCGCCCGGACGATCTGACGGCCGAGATCATCAAGGCGGCGCTCGCCAAGGTGCCGGAGCTGGACCCGGCCGACATCGACGACCTGATGCTGGGCTGTGGCCTCCCGGGCGGCGAGCAGGGCCACAACCTCGGCCGGGTGGTGGCCGTCCAGCTGGGCATGGACCACCTGCCGGGCTGCACCATCACGCGCTACTGCTCGTCGTCCCTCCAGACGACCAGGATGGCGCTGCACGCGATCAAGGCCGGCGAGGGCGATGTGTTCCTCTCGGCAGGCGTCGAGATGGTCTCCCGCTCGGTGAAGGGGAGCTCCGACGGGATGCCCGAGACCCACAACCCGCTGTTCGCCGAGGCCGAGGCTCGCACCTCGGCCCGCGCCGAGCAGGGAGGTGAGGGGTGGGCCGACCCGCGTGCGGAGGGGGAGGTCCCGGACGTCTACATCGCCATGGGCCAGACCGCCGAGAACCTGGCGCGTCACAAGGGCATCACGCGCCGTGAGATGGACGAGTTCGGCGTACGGTCCCAGAACCTCGCCGAGAAGGCCATCGCCGACGGCTTCTGGGAGCGCGAGATCACGCCCGTGACCACCCCCGACGGCACCGTGGTCAGCAAGGACGACGGCCCGCGTGCTGGCGTGACGCTGGAGGGCGTCGAGGGGCTCAAGCCCGTCTTCCGCCCCGATGGCATGGTCACGGCGGGTAACTGCTGCCCGCTCAACGACGGTGCGGCCGCTCTCGTCATCATGTCCGACACCAAGGCCCGCGAGCTGGGCCTGACGCCGCTTGCCCGGATCGTCTCGACCGGCGTCTCCGCGCTCTCCCCCGAGATCATGGGCTACGGCCCCGTCGAGGCGAGCAAGCAGGCGCTGGCCCGCGCGGGCATGTCGATCAGCGACATCGACCTGGTGGAGATCAACGAGGCGTTCGCGGCCCAGGTGATCCCCTCCTACCAGGACCTCGGTATCGACCTGGACAAGCTCAACGTCAACGGCGGCGCCATCGCCGTGGGTCACCCCTTCGGGATGACCGGCGCCCGTATCACCACGACGCTGCTCAACTCGCTCCAGTGGCACGACAAGCAGTTCGGCCTGGAGACCATGTGTGTGGGCGGCGGCCAGGGCATGGCGATGGTGCTCGAGCGGCTGAGCTGACGCACAGAAGTCGCCACGTACCGGTATACAACGACGAGACCGAAGCGCCCTCAGGATGTGATATACACCCTGAGGGCGCGGCGTTCTCGCAGGTCACAGCGGTGCGTGCGAGGCGGGTTCCGGAGTTCCTCTGTCCAGTTCGACGGGATTTGCACTACGGTCGAAGAACCTTGAACAACCTTCCCGACGACGCTGTTGTTGTAATACAGCGCTGTTGTAGGAATGCAGGGGCAATGACCGGGGGGACCGCGTCAGGGGACCGAACCGGAACCGGGAGTCAAGTCAGTGAGCGCCATATCCCTCATCCTGCTGTGCGCGGCGGCCGCGGCCACCGCGTTGGGCGGTGCGGCACTGCACACGGCGCGCGGTCTGCGCCGCCAGTTGACGGCGCTGCGTGCACAGCTGGAGACGGCACCGACGGCGGCCCGGGCCACCGCGATCCCGCGGGCCCGCGACGCCGCGACGGCCGACCGGCAAGCCGACGAACACGGTGCGGACGGGGAGAAGCCGGCCGCCGCCTTCGCGCACGAGATCCGGGCCGCTGTCGCCGCCGCGCTGGCCGACGAGCGCGAGCGCGAACTGGCGGAGGCCCGCGCCTTCTGGGCCGCCCAGGAGGCACGCGACGCGGGCCCCGGGACGGGCTCGCTGCTGGCCGGCCATGGCACGGAGTACGAGGTGGCACCGGACGACGTCGGGGACGAGTTCACCGACGACCTCGACGCGCTGCTGGAGCCCGAGGCCCGCGGACTCTTCATCCCCCGCCAGCTCGGCCCCGAGGACGGGGACACGGACATCGAGCCGGATGCCGCCCCGTACGACCGCGCGGACGACGAGCGCGGTGCGGACGAGGAACTCCGCGCGGCATCCGACGCGGCCCGTACCGATGACGAGGACGACACCGCGGAGGCGGAGTCCCCGGGGCTGGCAGCGGCGCGGCGCCGTCACCCGTCCCAGCCGGACTACAACCTCAACGGGGAGCCGGTCACCCCCGGTGCCGCTCCGTCTCCGGCGACCCCCACCGTCACGTTCCACGAGCGCACCGTCGAGCGGCTGGCCGAGCTCGCCGATTCGCGTACACCGCTGGCCGACGTTCGCCCCGGACCGCTGGGGACGCTGGACGTATACGTCTTCGAGGACGGTACGACGGTGTGTCTGTCGCCGGGCCATCGCGCCACGAGCGAGGCGCTGGCCGACGGCATACGCCGGGGCGAGCCACCGGTTCTGATGGGCGGCTCCGGCATCGCCGGCTCCTACACACTCACCTTCGGCTTCCCCGACGGCAGGACCGCCTACCTGCTGGCCGACCGGATCATCACGCCCCTGTAGCGCCCCGCGGGAAAGCCCTCCGCGAGGACAGCGGGGAGCTCGCCAGCAGATGGAGGGCTTCCCGCAGGGCGGGTTCCGCAACGGCGGGAGGGGCCGTTTCCAGGGCCGCAACCACATCGTGACCTGCGACCGCGAGTTGATCTCCGACGGCGAAGACACCGGCGTCGGGCAGCACCCGGGACATGCAGTCCCCGGGGAACTCGAGGCGCTGGGCCAGCAGCGCCAACTCCCTCGCGAGCGCGAGCCCTTCCGCAGCGGCCCCCCGCTGCAAGGTGCTCTGCGGGAGGGTCCGCAGCCGGTCGGCGAGCCGTTCCACGGCATCGGTCAGGGGGCGGGTGTCGAGCCAGGGCACATCCCCACCTTATTCGGCCGTGCTCCGGCGCAGCGCCTCCGCACTGTTGCCAACACACGAACGCTCAGGCAACGTGTCGTCAAGGACTCATTGCAGAAGCGTCCGGAGGCGCCGATGTCCCAAGTCTTCTCCGAAGAGACCCACCGGAACATGCTGTCCCGCATTCCTCAGTGCACTGGTCGTGAAGTCTCAGAATGGCTCCGCGCGGTCGACGAGGGCCCTGCCCTGCTCCGTTTCGAGGAGAAGGTGAGCTGGCTCCGCGGTGAGCACAACCTCGCCTACGGGCACGCCAAAGCAATCATCCACGAGCACGATCTGCGGCGCGCCGCGCGCCACCGTTAGGCCGGGCCTCGTGCCCCGGTCCGGACAGACGACCCGAAGACCCGGAAGACCCGGAAGACCCTAGGACAAAGGACGCGAGCACGCCGAGGGCCCGGGAGGTTCAGTTACCTCCCGGGCCCTCGCGGTGCTTCGGCGTCGGGGACCGGCGGCTTTCGTCACCTGCCGCCGACGACGGCTAGTTGTCGCCCTGCAAGATGGCGATCAGACGCAGGAACTCCAGGTAGATCCACACCAGGGTCAGCGTCAGCCCGAAGGCGGCGAGCCACGACTCCTCCTTGGGGGCGCCGTAGGCGATGCCGTCCTCGACCTGCTTGAAGTCCAGGGCGAGGAACAGCGCGCCGAGCACGACGCCGATGACGCCGAAGAGGATGCCCAGGCCACCGCTGCGGAAGCCGAGCCCGTCACCGCCGTTGAAGGCGGCGAAGAGCAGGTTGACGGCCATCAGCAGCACGAAGCCGATCGCGGCGGCCATCGCGAAGCGGTAGAACCGCTGGGTGACGCGGATGATGCGGGTCTTGTAGAGCACCAGGACGGCGGTGAACACCGCCAGCGTGCCCAGCACCGCCTGCATCGCGGCACCGTTCACGAACTGGTTGACGAAGTTGCTCAGCGCACCGAGGAAAAGACCCTCGAAGGCGGCGTACGCCAGGATGAGTGCGGGCGACGGCTTGCGCTTGAACGCCTGCACGAGCGACAGCACCATCGCCACGAGGCCCGCGCCGAGGGCGAGTGGCAGCGACAGTCCGGTGATCCAGGCGAGGGCGGCGGTGACGATGACGAGGCCGAGGGTCATACCCGTACGGGCGACGACATCGTCGATCGTCATCCGCCCGGCGGACGGCGGTGCGGCCGGCGGCGCGTACGGCTGGCCGGGGGCCTGGGTCTGCTGGGCGGCGTACGGACCTGGCTGCTGTCCGTACGGGTTCGCGGCGTAAGGGTTGGTCGCGTAGGGGTTCCCGGCCTGCTGCGGCTGCTGCTGGGCGTCGAAACCGGCATAGCCGCCTGAGCGGCTGAACCCCCGTCGCGAGAAGACCGGGTTGCTGCTCCTCATCTCACTCCTCCATGGCCACACTGCGCGGCCTTGCAGTACAGCGTAATGCGTTAGCAAAAACAGCACGCTAGTGCAGAGTCAAGAACGAGCGAAAGCTGTCTGTTGTTCCCTTCCCCTGCGCGGCGCCGACCTCACCCGGGCGGATCTCATGTCGCCCCCGAGAGGGTCACGAACGCATGAGGAGCACAGCGCCCGCGAGTACGGCGCCGAGCACGAGCAGGGCCACGCCGTGGGTGAGCCGGTGGGGGCGCGGCAGGGGCAGCACCCGGTCGGCCGCCAGCCGACCGGGGCCGGTGAGGATGAGCGCCCCGGCGCCGGCGGTAAGCAGCAGTTCGTACTCGACGCCCTCGGGCGCGAAGAAGCCGCCGCCCCACTTCACCGCGAGCACGTTGAGCATGGTGCCGAACACCGCGGCACCCGCGAGCGGAGTGAGCAGGCCCAGCACGAGGCCGAGGCCGCCGAGGGTTTCGGTGAGCCCGGCGACGACGGCCATGGTCTTCGCCGAGGGGTAGCCGGAGGCGCCGAAGAACTGCGCGGTCCCGTCGATCCCGCCACCGCTGAACCAGCCGAACAGTTTCTGTGATCCGTGCACGGCCATGGTGAGGCCGACCGCCAGGCGCAGCACGAGCAGTCCGGCGTCGTAGCCGGACTGCTCGGCGGGTGCGGCGTCGGGACTGCCTGGGACGCCGGCCGTCGGGGCGTACCGAGCGGTGTCAGTGGTCTCTGGGGCGTGGGGGGACGACATGAGCGGAGCCTCCTGCACCTGTGCGGCGGGACAGGCCGGACAGGTTGTTGAGATTTGAATGGCGGGCCTCGACCGTAACAAGAGGTTCGAATTTGAACAACCGAGTAGGATGGATGCCATGGCTGGAACCAGGTGGCTCGATGAGCGCGAAATGGCGGCCTGGCTGGGCTTTCTGGAGGCCACCAGCCGGGTGTCCCGCCATGTGGAGCAGCAGCTGAAGGACGAGGCGGGGCTCTCCCATGCGCAGTACGAGATCCTCGTCAAGCTCGCCACGGCACCCGACGGCGAGGCCCGGATGACCGATCTGGCACACGGCCTGTTCACTTCCAAGAGCGGCCTCACCTACCAGGTGAGCCAGCTGGAGAAGCGCGGCCTGGTCGAGCGCCGCTCCTGCCCCACCGACGTACGGGGCGTTCTGGCGGTGCTCACCCCGGAGGGCCGCGACACGCTGCGTGCCGCGGCCCCCGGTCATGTGGCCGCCGTCCGCGCCGCCCTGATCGACGTGCTGGAGCGGGACGAACTCGATGCCGTCGCCCGCGCGCTGGGCCGCGTCGGCGCGCGGCTGCGGCCTCCGGATCAGGGCCCGGGCATGGCGGCCAGCGGCGGGATCAGCACCTCCTCCTCGTAGTCGAGGTGTGCTTCGAGCTCGCCCGTCATCCGGGACAGTTCGGCCCGGAAGCGGTCCGGATCGGCCGTCGCCAGATCGGCCAGCAACGCCTCCAGCTCGCCACGGATCCGCTCCACCGTGCGGTGCTCGGCACGCAGCCGTTCGAGCGCCGGGGCCAGGTGCGGGAACTTCTGCGCCAGTACGGGAAAGACCCCCTGGTCCTCCGAGGTGTGGTGGACGTGCAGGGACTCGCAGAAGGCGAGGCAGTGCTGCCGGATCTGCAGTCCGAGCGGGGGCGGCGGGGTGTCATCGGTGGCGCTCCGCGCCGAGAAGTGCGCCTCCGCCTCGGCCGCCACATGGCGCAGCTGCTCACGCAGCCAGGTGTGCACCTCGAGCAGCTTGTCGACGAGGCCGGTGAAGGGTGCGTCCGCGTACGGGCGTTCGAGCCGGATCACGGGCAGCGGTCGGTCCGTCCGCGCCTGGTAGTCGGCGTACCCGGGCTGCTGCCGCACCACGTGCGCGAACAGCCGTGCCCGCTCGGCCCCCTCGGTGGGCACGGCCACGGCGCCGAACGAGTCGGACCCCACCTCCACGCGGACCATCGGGTGTGCGAGGAGGTTGTGGTACCAGGCGGGATTGCGGGGCGCGCCGCCCGCCGAGGCGACGACGAGAAGGTGACCGTCTTCGTCGCGGACGAACGCGAGCGGTGAGGTCTGCTCCAGGCCGGTACGGGCTCCGCGAGTGGTCAGCAGCAGCAGATCACCGCCGGCGAACGGCCCGCCGACCCGGCCGGAGTTGGCGCGGAACTCCTCGATGACAGCGCGGTTGAAGTCCGTGACGCGGGGCGGGTCGGACTGGATGGGTGAAGGGGTCAAGAAAGCAGCTCCATGGGAAAGGGAGCTCTCCCCAGGGCATGGGTGAGCGCACGGGTGGCCGGAACGGCACGCGGGCACCTCCGGGCAGGGGAGAGCCCGGCGAGGAAAGTGGAAGAGAAAGGGCGCGCTCGCTCTGTCAGCAGGCGGCGCGGGACGGCGGCTGCGCTGCGCGCAGGCCGTCAGAGATCACGTGTCAGACGAGCCCTGCGGTGTGTGTACCCACGATGCACTCCTCACGTCAGGGTGCCTCCATGACACTGCCGTACAAGCGACAGCGGCACGCGGCACGGTTGGCTATTCAACCGGCCGCGTGCCCTCTGTTTCAAGAGTTCCCGGGATCCGGCGGACGAACGGCAGAAGCGAAAGACCGGCCGCGTGTTCGTCGCGCTGACAGGCGTGCTCGGCGTCATCGCACTGCTCGCGCTCCCCCGCGCCCGGCCCGCTCCGGGCCCGGACGGCTACCGCTCGGCCGGCCGCAGCACCCCGCCGAGCCGCCGCAGCCCCTCCCGGATCTCCTGAGGGGTGTGCGTGGTGAACGACAGCCGCAGCGCGGCAGGGTCGGGAGAGCCCGCGAAGAAGGGCGCACCCGGAACATAGGCGACGTCCTTCGCGACGGCCTCGTGCAGCAGCTCCGTCGCGTCGTACCCCTCCGGCAGCCGTGCCCAGACGAACATGCCGCCCTGCGGGTGGTTCCACGTACTGCCCGGCGGCAGTGCGGCGGACAGCCCGTCGAGCAGCGCGTCACGGCGGTCGCGGTAGGCGTCGCGGACCCGCGTCAGATGCGCGTCCAGGTCGTTGTCCGCCAGATAGCGGGCGGCTGCCGCCTGGTCGACGGTGGAACAGTGCAGATCCAGCGCCTGCTTGGCGATGACGCAGGCGCGGCGCAGATCGGCTGGGGCGCGCAGCCAGCCGAGCCGCAGTCCGGGCGCCATCACCTTGGAGAAGCTGCCCAGCAGCACCGTGCGGTCGGCGGCCTGCGGCAGCGAGGCGACCCACGGCTCGTGCTCGCCCTCGAAGCGCAGCTCCCCGTACGGATCGTCCTCCACGATCCACATCCCGTACCGCGCGGCGACCTCTGCTACGGCCTGCCGGCGGGCAAGCGGGAGGGTGCGTCCGGTCGGGTTCTGGAAGGTGGGGATCAGATAGAGCATCTTGGGACGCTCGCGCTCCACCACCTCCGCCAGCGCCACCGGGTCGACACCCTCGTCGTCGGCGTGGACGGGCACCACGCGCGCACCCGCGAAACCGAAGCACTGCAGCGCCGCCAGATACGTCGGGTCCTCCACCAGCACGGTGTCGCCCGGCTCCAGCAGTGCGGTCGCCAGCAGGGTGAGGGCCTGCTGCGAACCGGTCGTCACCAGCAGTTCGTCGGGCCCGGTCGGCAGGCCGCGCTCCCCCAGCCGCCGCGCCACGGCCCCGCGCAGCGCCGGATCGCCCTCGGAGGTGGAGTACTGAAGCACCCGCTGCGGCTGCTCCGCGAGCACCCGGTCGTAGGCGGCCCGTATCGCCTCGGCGGCGAAGAGCTCGGGCGCCGGGAGCCCACCGGCGAAGGAGATCACCTCGGGCCGCTGGGTCAGCGCCAGGATCTCCCGTACGGGCGAGGAGCCGACCGAGGCGGCGCGGGCGGCGAGCGGGGGTGCGGGAACGGTGGCGGGAGCGGGCCCCGGGAGCGTGCTGGGAGTCATTCCCGCAGCTTAGAAGCGTCCTGCGGAACCGCCCCAGTGGTTTCCGGAACGTGGACAGCGGGCGTGGGTCCGCCGCTTCAGAGCGCGTGACCGCCCGCGGTCTGGAGGACCTGACCGGTGATCCAGCGGGCCTGGCGGGAGGCGAGGAAGACCACCGCGTCCGCGATGTCGTCCGGCAGCCCGACCCGGCGCAGCGGGATCTGCGGGACGACCTGCTCGACGAGTTCGTCCGGCATCCACCCCGTCTGCACCGGACCTGGTGCGACCGCGTTGACGCGGATGCCGCGCGGGCCCAGGTCGAGTGCCGTCGCCCGGGTGAGGGCCTCCAGTGCCGCCTTGGAGGTGCCGTAGGCGGTCTGTCCGGGGAAGGCGCGGGCTGCGTCCGTGGAGATGTTGACCACCGCTGCCTCCCGGCCCCGCCGGGCGAGGTCGGCGATCAGCAGGGCGGGCGCGTAGGTGTTGACCCGGTAGGTGCGCTCCAGGGACTCGGCCGTCAGCTCGTCGGCGCTGTCGACGACCTCGCAGTGCGCCGCGTTGTTCACGAGCACATCGACGGGGCCGAGGCGGGCGGCGACGGCGTCGAGCAGCGGACCCGCCGCCGCACCGTCCGCGAGGTCGGCGGGGAAGAGCTCGGCCGCCGCCGCGCCCGCGGTGTGCAGCCGCCGCAGCGCTGCCTCGGCTTCCTCGCGCCCCGGCGTCCGGTGCGCGAACGGGACGCTCTGCGGGCTGCCGTCGGCCGGATACCAGTGCGCGGCGACCCGGGCGCCGAGGCGGGCGAAGGCGAGCGCCGTCGCCTCACCGATCCCGCCCACGGCGCCGGTCACCAGCACGGTGCGTCCGGAGAGTCCAGGATCGATCATCACTTGACCGTGACAGCGGACCCTGACCCGCTCAACCGGTTTTCCGACGGCGGCACCTGGCCCAGGACCCCTCCCCGCCCCGCTCGCCTCAGTGGCCCTCGCCCGCTGTCCCGGCCTGGATCAGCCAGATGTGGCCGTCCGGATCGGCGAAGGCGCCCGAATAGCCCCAGGGCTGGTGTGCCGGTTCGCTGACCGTCCGGGCACCGGCACGGACGGCGCGGGCGATCATCTCGTCCACGTCGCTCTCCTCGCCGACCGGCACCGCGAGGACACACTCGCTCTGACCGGGCTCCGCGACGGTGTGGTCGCCGGTCACCCAGTCGAAACCGCCGGTGGGGATGAGCATCAGCCGCAGCCCGTCGTTGACGATGAACCGCAGCGGCTCGGGCACCCCGTCCTCGGCGAGCTTTCCGACAGCCTCCAGGCCCAGCCCGTCCCGGTAGAAGGTGTACGAGGTCATGCGCTCGGCGACGGGCAGGCTGACGGTGACGGCTCCGAGCGTTCGGGTGGCTGCCATGGGTACCTCCTGGGAGTGGTTGCGGACCTTCGGATACGGACCATCCATCGCACCCTTCTTCATCGCTCCGGCACGGTTGCTTCGGCACGCGCGCCGCACCGGGGGCGCGAATCGCCGGTTGGGGTCACGCCGAACGGGTACCTGCGGGCCGATATTGGGCCCTGGAGCGAATTCGCGAGAAAGGGAGGCCCGCACCATGACGGCGGAGATGTCCGAAGGGGAGATGGAAGTATCCGTGGAGCTCAGCGGCTGTGCCTGCGAGGACGCCGAGGCGGTCTTCGGGGTGCTGAGCGGACTGTTCCCCTCGGACTGGACGGAGCTGCAACCCGAGGGCCGCAAGGCCAACGTATGGCTGTCGCGGTTCGACGTCTCAGGCGACAGCGGGCGCCCGGAGGCCGTGACGCTCGGCGCGCAGGTGACGGCGGAGCTGCAGGGCTCCCCGCAGGCGGTCGAGCGACTGCACCGCGTACTGCTGGAGGCGTTCGGCGTGGTGGAGGTGCTGGAGGTCGCCGGCGACCAGGAGAAGCAGCTCCGGCTCCGTCTGGAGACCCGCTGAACGCACGCTGAGCTCCTCGGCGCGGAGTCCGTAGGATCGCTTGCGAACGTCGCTGCTGCGGATTCCGTAGGGTCGCTCGCAAACGTCGCTACTGCGGATTCGGTACGAGCGCTTGCGAACGTCGCTGCTGCCCATTCCATACGAGCGCGATGCAGATTCCGTACGGCTGGGATGGCTCCAACGGGTCGGCGTTCGGCCGGTTGGTGCCCGGAGCCGGACTTGAACCGGCACGGCCCTTAGGGCCAACGAGGTTTAAGCTCGTCGTGTCTGCATTCCACCATCCGGGCACCGGCTCCTGGACCGCGTCGTACGCCGCCGGGCGCAGACGGCCCTCCCCAGGGCGCGGGACGAGCCTATCCAGGGTCATCCCCCGAACAGCGGATCGACAGACCGATGTTGTCTTATTTTATTGGCAACTGACGGGCCATCAGTGTCACATGCACCACTTCGCAGCGGTCTCCCCTCCGCGCCCGGCTCGCCAGGAATGACGGAAAGTCGCCGTTCAGTCACGGGAGTTCGCGACCCAAGTCCACCAGGGTCATATGCCAGTGGCGTTTGCCGCCGCAGCTCCCTCCTCCGTCTCAGGGTCGGCCGTCATACCCAAGGATGACCGCGGGGACCGGAGGTCCCTCCGAAGGCTGCCCCGGAAACAAGAGCCGGGGCTGATCCAGCCGCGCGGATCCGACGGAACGATGGAGGCACATGGAAAGTTCCGTCTCTCACCAGACCAACATCCGACAGGAGCACCGCGCCGTGACGACCAGCACCCGTCAGCACCACACCGCGGGCGGCCCGTACCCCGGAGCCCCCGCCGACCGTATGAGCACCGGCGTCGCCGCGGCGCGTGCCACGGACCTGTCCAAGGTCTACGGCCAGGGCGAGACCAAGGTGGTAGCGCTCGACCGGATATCGGTCGAGTTCCGGCAGGCCGAGTTCACCGCGATCATGGGCCCCTCGGGCTCCGGCAAGTCCACGCTGATGCACTGCATGGCGGGGCTCGACTCGATCTCCAGCGGCAGCGCCCGCATCGGTGACACCGAACTGACCGCGCTCAAGGACAAGAAGCTGACCCAACTGCGGCGCGACCGCATCGGCTTCATCTTCCAGGCGTTCAACCTGCTGCCCACGCTCAACGGCCTGGAGAACATCACGCTGCCGATGGATATCGCGGGCCGTAAGCCCGACAAGGCGTGGCTGGACCGCGTCATCCAGACCGTCGGCCTCGCCGACCGGCTCAAGCACCGGCCCAACCAGCTCTCCGGCGGTCAGCAGCAGCGGGTCGCCGTGGCTCGGGCGCTCGCCTCCCGACCGGAGATCATCTTCGGGGACGAGCCGACCGGCAACCTCGACTCCCGCGCCGGCGCCGAGGTCCTCGGCTTCCTCCGCAACTCCGTACGCGAACTGGGCCAGACCGTCGTCATGGTCACCCACGACCCGGTGGCCGCCTCCTACGCGGACCGGGTCGTCTTCCTCGCCGACGGCCGCATCGTCGACGACATGGCCGGTCCGACGGCCGACAGCGTGCTGGAGCGGATGAAGTCCTTCGACGCCAAGGCCCGGACGAGCTGAGCCGGGCGAGCCCGCTCCGCACTCCCGCGCCGTCCGGCGCCGGTCAGCGCGGCGCCGGTCCGCGCCGTACGTGCTCTCACGCCGTACGCGCTTCCGCGCCGTAACGCTCGGGCGCCGCACCCGGTTCGCGCCGTACACGCTTCGGCGCGCCGTACACGCTTCCGCGGCCGGCCTCCCGCCGCCGGCTTCTCGCCTCTCGCAGAAGGACCTTCCAGGACTTCCTCATGCTCCGAACAGCCTTGCGCAACGTCTTCGCGCACAAGGCCCGGCTGCTGATGACCATGCTCGCCGTGCTGCTCGGCGTGGCCTTCGTCTCCGGCACCCTGGTCTTCACCTCGACCATCTCCGACGCCTTCCAGAAGAGCTCCGAAAAGGGCTACGCGAACGTCGACGTCTCCATACGCCAGAAAAACGGCGACTCCCCCGAAGACCGGGGCAGCGTCTCGCCGTTGAGCCAGCGCACCCTCGACCGGGCCGGCCGGCTGCCCGGCGCCAAGTCCGCGACCGGTGTCGTCTCCGGCTTCGCCGCCCTCTCCGACAAGGACGGCAAGCTCGTCGGTGACGGCTTCTCCACCGAGGGCGCCAACTACTACGCCGGCCGGGACGGCAAGGGCAGCGACCCCCGCTATCCGATGAAGGACGGCGCGGCACCGCGCGCCCCCGGCCAGATAGCGCTGGACGCCAAGACCGCAGAGCGCACCGGCTACAAGGTCGGCGACACCGTCCGCATGTCGGTGAACGGCCCGGTACGCAAGGAGAAGGTCACCGGCATCTACACCACCGACGACGGCAACGTCTCCGCCGGGGGCTCTCTCGTCCTGTTCGACAACGCCACCGCGCAGAAGCTGTTCGCCAAGCCCGGTGAGTACACCGAGATCCAGCTCAAGGCCGAGCCGGGCGTCTCGCAGGCCGCGCTCAAGCAGCGGGCCGAGAAGATCCTGCCCTCCGACGCCGAGGCCGTCACCGGCAAGAAGCTCGCCGACGACGAGTCCCAGCAGATCGAGAACGGCATGTCCGGCATGAAGACCAGCCTGCTGGCGTTCGCCGGGATCGCGCTGTTCGTCGGCATCTTCATCATCGCCAACACCTTCACCATGCTGGTCGCCCAGCGCACCAAGGAGCTGGCGCTGCTGCGCGCTGTGGGTGCCAGCCGCCGCCAGGTCACCCGTTCGGTGCTCATCGAGGCGCTGGCCGTGGGCGTCGTCGCGGGGCTGACCGGGATGGCCGCGGGCGTCGGCATCGCGATCGGACTGCGCTCCCTCGTCGGCAGCATGGGCACCATGCCCGACGGACCCCTGGTGATCGAGCCGAACACGGTCGTCATCTCGCTGTTCGTCGGCGTCGTCATCACCGTCCTGGCGGCCTGGCTGCCGGCACGGCGCGCGGCCAAGATCCCGCCGGTCGCGGCGATGGGCAGCATCCACGCCCCCGCGACGACCCGCTCGCTGATCGTCCGCAACATCATCGGCGCGCTGCTGTCCGCCGCCGGTGCGGTGCTGGTGCTGATGGCGACCAAGATGGACGACGGCGGCAAGGCCCCCATGGGGGCTGGCGCCGGACTGCTGCTGATCGGCGTGTTCGTCCTCACCCCGCTGCTGTCCCGCCCGCTGATCGCGGCTGCGGCCCCGGTGCTGCGGCTCTTCAACGTCAGCGGCAAGCTGGCCCGCCAGAACGCGGTACGCAACCCGCGCCGCACGGCCGCCACCGCCTCCGCGCTGATGGTCGGCCTGACCCTGATCACCGGTCTGACGGTCATCGCCAGCGGCGTGCAGCATGCCATCGACAAGATGGCGTCCGACTCGCTGAAGGCCGACTACACCATCTCCATGGCCAACTTCACCCCGCTGTCGCCGACGGTGGAGAAGAAGCTCGCGCAGATGGACGAGGTCAGCGACACCTCTCCGCTGCGCAATGTCAGCACCGACATCGAGGGCGACAGCCACAACATCACGGGCGTCAACGGCGCCACCATCAGCAAGCTCACCTCGCTCGACTTCACCCAGGGCGGCTGGTCCGGCATCAGCAGCGGCAAGCGGGTCGTCGTGGACACCGACACCGCCAAGAAGTACGGCTGGAAGCCCGGCTCCCGCTTCCAGATGACGTACGAGGACGGCAAGAAGGGGCAGCTGACGGTCGGCGGGCTCTACAAGGGCAACGAGCTGATCACCGGCATCCTCGTCGACAACAAGACCGTCACTCCGCACATGACCAAGGTCATGGACATGCAGGTCCTCGCCAAGACGAAGGACGGCACGACCGACGCGGTCAAGGACTCCCTCAAGAAGCAGCTCGGCGACAATCCCGCCGTCAAGGTCGAGGACAAGAAGGACATCTCCGAGGGCATCGCTCAGATGATCAACATCATGCTGAACATGCTGTACGGGCTGCTCGCGATGGCCGTCATCGTCGCCGTGCTGGGCGTGATCAACACCCTCGCCATGTCGGTCTTCGAGCGCGGCCAGGAGATCGGGATGCTGCGCGCCATCGGTCTCGACCGGCGCGGGGTCAAGCGGATGGTACGGCTGGAGTCGCTGGTCATCTCGCTGTTCGGCGGGGTGCTCGGGATCGGCCTCGGCGTCTTCTTCGGCTGGGCCGCCGGTGAGCTGATCGCCAGCTCGCTGGGGACCTACTCGCTCGTCCTGCCCTGGGGGCGTATGGGTATCTTCCTCGGGCTGGCCGCGCTGGTGGGCGTCCTCGCCGCGCTGTGGCCCGCACGCCGGGCGGCCCGGCTCAACATGCTGGCCGCCATCAAGACGGAGTGAGCCCTCCGGGGCCCCTTTCGCGGGGCCCCGGACCCCGACCGGGGTGGGGCAGGGGTTGGTCTGGCCCCTGCTCCACCCCTATCCGTTTCTCAGGGGAGCGCGTCCGCGTCCGCCGTCCACCGGCGGGTCCGCAAGGGCAGCCCCGAGGCGCCGGACTCGGGAGTCTTCACGGCCAGCACCTGGTTGACGCCGATACGGTTACGCTCGAACGCCAAGGCGGAAGCCGCCATGTAGAGGCGCCAGACCCGCGCGCGGCCCGGCGTGGTCAGCCGCGCGGCCCGCGCGAAGTCGGCCTCCAGATTGCGGACCCAGGCGCGCAGCGTCAGCGCGTAGTGCTCGCGCAGCGACTCGACGTCCCGCACCTCGAAGCCCGCCTGCTCCAGCAGCCCCACGGTCTGCCCGAGGGGCGCGAGTTCCCCGTCGGGAAAGACGTAGGCGTCGATGAACGGGTCCACCTCGTACGACTCTTCGTCGGCGACCGGCCGTCGCGCGATCTGGTGGTTCAGCAACCGCCCGCCGGGCTTCAGGAGGGCGTTCAGATTGTCGGCGTACTCGCGGTAGCGCGCCCCGCCGACGTGCTCGGCCATGCCGACCGACGAAATGGCGTCATATGGGCCGTCGTCGATCTGACGGTAGTCCTGTACACGGATCTCCACGCGGTCCGCCAGTCCCTCCTCGGCGATCCGCTTGCGGCCGTAGACGGCCTGCTCGCGGGAGAGGGTGACGGCGACGGCGCGTACTCCGTATTCGCGCGCCGCGTGCAGCACGAGGGAGCCCCAGCCGCCGCCGACGTCCAGCAGCCGCTGGCCCTCGCGCAGTGCGAGCTTGCGGCAGATCAGGTCGAGCTTGTCGCGCTGAGCGTCCTCCAGTGAAGGGGCCTCCCTGGGGGTACCGCCCGGCCGAAGGCTGGGGGAGGAGCCGGGGGAAGCGTCCGGCTGCCAGTAGGCGCAGGAGTAGACCATGCTGGGACCCAGCACCAGCTCGTAGAAGTCGTTGCCGACGTCGTAGTGGTGGCTGATGGCCTTGCGGTCGCGGCCGAGAGTGTGGCGCAGCCCGGTGCGGCTCCGGGCCTCCTCGGCGGGGGGCGGGGGCGGCAGCCCGGGCCCTGCCATGCGCAGCAGCTCGGTGGCGGCCTGCCGCGCTGCCGAGTTCCGGGCCAGCGACAGCGCGCCCCGTGCCCAACCGGGGCCGATCGCAGGGGTGTTGTCCGGTTCGGCCGCGGCCGCGGGTCCCTCGTCCCGCTCCCAGATCAGTCCGGCCAGCAGGCCGAGCGCCTGGTACAGATCGCCCTCGACATCGATTTCCCCGGCGACCCAGGCCCGCGCCAGCCCCAGTTCTCCCGGCCGCCACAGCACCCGGCGCAGTGCCCGACGGCTCCGTACGACCAGTACGGGGGCTCCGGGCGGCCCCGCCTCGCTGTGGTCCCACGCCCGCACCCTGACCGGGAGCGGGTTCCCCAGCAGCTGCTCCGCGAGCGCAACAATCCGTTGGGCGTCACCGGCCATTGAGCACACCTCCGTGTCAGGAAGGGGTGGGTTCCCCGTACACATAACGTGTGCGGGGCTGGGTGTATGCCCACTGTGCCCAACGGAACGGCCGATTCGGTACTGACGAATACGACGAGAGGGGCGTGCGCCCCACGGATGGCGCACGCCCCTCTCGGGGTGCCTTCGGCCGGCCCTGCTGCGGGCCGGCCTGCAGGTCACGAGGTCAGGAGGAGGCAGCTGCCTTCTCGCTCTTGCCGCCCACCGGGCTGTCGGCCCGGCTGTCGGCGGTGGCCTTGCTGGTGTCGGCGGGCGCGGACGCCTCCGACTTGCCGAGCGCGGCTGCGGACACCGGTGCCGCCGCCTCGTAGAACTCGCCGCGCGGGTGCTCCATGGCACCCAGCGAGACGACCTCGCGCTTGAGGAACATCCCCAGCGTCCAGTCGGCGAAGACCCGGATCTTGCGGTTCCAGGTCGGTACGGCCATGCCGTGGTAGGCACGGTGGAAGTACCAGGCCAGCCGGCCGCGCAGCTTGATCTTGGTCTTGCCGAAGACGATCATCGCGACGCCCTTGTGCAGACCGAGCCCGGCGACGGCGCCCTTGTTCGCGTGCTTGTACTTGCCCTGCGGGAAGCCGCGCATCCCGGAGATGACGTTGTCACCGAGCACCTTGGCCTGCCGCAGCGCGTGCTGCGCGTTGGGCGGGCAGAACGCGCCCTCCTTGCCGGCGGCCAGATCCGGAACCTGCGCGTTGTCGCCTGCGGCCCAGGCGTAGTCCACGCCCTTGACCTGCATGCTGGCGTCCACGTCCACGTGGCCCTTGGGGCCGAGGGGCAGGCCGAAGCGGGAGAGCACCGGGTTGGGCTTGACGCCCGCGGTCCACACGATGGTGCTGGAGTCGACCTCCAGCCCGTTCTTGAGCACCACATGGCCGTCCACGCAGGACTCCATGGAGGTGTTCAGATAGACCTCCACGCCGCGCTTCTTGAGGTGTTCGAGGCCCCACTCGCCCAGCTTCGGGCCGACCTCGGGAAGGATCCCGGGGGCCGCGTCGACGAGGACGAACCGCATGTCCTCGCGCCTGACGTTGGGGTAGTACTTGGCGGCATCACGCGCCATGTCCTCGACCTCGCCGATCGTCTCGGCACCGGCGAAGCCGCCACCGATGAAGACGAAGGTGAGGGCCTTGCGGCGGGCCTCCTCGTCCTGCGTGGAGTCCGCCTTGTCGAGCTGCTCGAGGACGTGGTTGCGCAGGCCGATCGCCTCTTCCACACCCTTCATACCGATGCCGTTCTCGGCGAGACCGGGAACCGGGAAGGTACGGGAGACCGCGCCCATCGCGATGACCAGGTAGTCGAAAGGCAGCTCGTACGCGTCGCCGACCAGCGGCGAGACGTGGGCGACCTTGCGGTCCTGGTCGATGGAGGTGACGCGGCCGGTGAGAACCTCAGCCTTGGGGAGCACGCGTCGCAGGGGGACCACGACGTGGCGGGGTGAGATGCTGCCGGCGGCAGCTTCAGGGAGGAAGGGCTGGTACGTCATGTACGACCGCGGGTCGACGACCGTGACGGTCGCCTCGCCGTAGCGCATCTTCTTCAGGATGCGCCGCGCTGCGTACAGACCGACGTACCCGCCACCCACTACGAGGATTCGGGGACGCTCCGTGGTGCTCATGAAATCGAGTATCCACCCACCTGCGGGGGTCACCTCGTGAGGGTCTTCACAAGCAAGGGCGCACCCTCTGCTACACTGCGCCGCCCCGTGATCGAGCCCACACCCTTTTCATGAGGCGTACGGGGAACCACCGGGCGGCGTGAGGCGTTGCTGGAGCTTTTGAGCTGCGGGTATCAGCAGGGCATCGGGTAGACCACGCGGCGGCGGCGAAGCCGCTCACACCCGGCCGACCGGACGGCGCGTGCCCGTTGCGGCGAGGGCACATCCGGAACCCTGCCTTCCAACCCAAAAACCTGGGCTCACCGGGCACTTTCTCATGTGAAACAATTCACGAAACTCGTGCGCCGCAGCGCTCACGGGCCCTCGTGAGGCCCCTCCAACACCTATCAGCAGAGAGATGCTCTGCTCAAGTGAGAGCTTGCCGCCCCCTCACCGGCGTCCCGCCGCAGGGTTGACGGCGCTCTACTCGGCAGTAACACTGCCCGGATGGCGATCACCAAGGGGAAGACCCTCGGAACGTTCGCCGCGCTGGCCGCCGCGGACCTGTACGCCACCGCGAAAGCCCCGAGAGGCCCGGCACGCGCGGCGAAGCCCTTCCTCATGCCCGCACTCGCGGCGCACGCCCGGCGCACCGCACAGCCCGGACGCCCGCCCGCAGCGCTGCTGGCCGGGCTCGGCTGTGCCACCGCCGGCGACACCGCACTGCTCTGGGACCGCCACCACCGTGCGCTGCTGACCGGTATGGCCGCCTTCCTCGGCACCCAGGTCAGCTACACCGCGGGGATGACGGCGCAGCTCGGTGCCGTACGGGGGCTGCGCACCCGCCCGAAGCGCGCCGCCGTCGCGTTCGCCGCATGGGGGGCCGTCAACGCGGTGCTCGCCCCCACGCTGGAGCGCCGGCTGCGGCTCCCGGTGGCGGGCTACAGCCTCGCGCTCGCCGCGATGGGCGCCGCGGCGCTCGGCGTCGGCGGCAAAGTCGCCACCGGCGCCCTGGCGTTCATCGCCTCGGACGCGCTGATCGGGCTCCAGGCGGCGGGGTACGAGTTCCCCTCCCAGGAGGTGCTGATCATGGCGGGGTATCTGCTGGGCCAGTACCTCATCACGACGGGCTGGCTGGAGCGCGTACCGTCCCCCGCACCAGCCTGAGCGCGACCCGCGGTCAGCGCATACCGTCGTAGACGTGCACGACCCGAACGCCCCCAGCTCTGTGCCCGCGTCCGCGCCGCCCATGCCGCCGCTCTTCGACTGGCGGTTCGCTGCGGACCCCTATCCCGCGTACGCCTGGCTGCGCGAGCACGCGCCCGTACGGAAGACGCGGCTGCCCAGCGGGGTGGAGGCGTGGCTGGTGACCCGGTACGCCGACGCGCGGCAGGCGCTCGCCGACCCGGGGCTGAGCAAGAACCCGCACCACCACGGCGAACAGGGCGCACACGGCAAGGGCAAGGTCGGCATTCCGGGCGAGCGCAGCGCGAACCTGATGACGCATCTGCTCAATATCGACCCGCCGGACCACACCCGGCTGCGCCGGCTGGTCTCCAAGGCGTTCACCCCGCGCCGGGTCGCCGCCTTCGCGCCCCGGGTACGGGAACTCGCGGACGGTCTCATCGACTCCTTCGCGACGCGCGGGGAGGCCGATCTGATCCACGAGTACGCCTTTCCACTGCCGATCTACGCAATTTGCGAGATGCTCGGCGTACCGCGTGAGGACCAGGAGGACTTCCGCACCTGGGCGGGCATGATGCTCCATCAGCCCGGCAGCCCACGCGGCGGCGTGGGGCGCGCGGTCAAGCGGATGCGCGCCTATCTCGCTGAGCTGATCCACCGCAAGCGCGCCGAACTGGCCGGTGCGGAACCGGCCGGTGCCGAGGGCGGCGAAGAGCTGACGTCGGGCGATCTGATCTCCGGGCTCATCCGCGCCTCCGACCACGGCGAGCACCTCACCGAGAACGAGGCCGCCGCGATGGCGTTCATCCTGTTGTTCGCCGGGTTCGAGACGACCGTCAACCTGATCGGGAACGGTACGTACGCACTGCTGCGCCACTCCGAGCAGCGGGCGATCCTCCAGCGCGCGGTCGCCGACGGGGACGAGGGGCTGCTGGCCGGTGCCGTCGAGGAGTTGCTGCGCTACGACGGCCCCGTCGAACTGGCCACCTGGCGCTTCGCCACCCGCGAGCTGACGATCGGCGGGCAGCGGGTACGGGAGGGCGAGCCGGTGCTGGTCGTCCTCGCGGCGGCCGACCGCGATCCGGAGAAGTTCTCGGCGCCCGACACCCTGGACCTCGCCCGGCAGGACAATCAGCACCTCGGATACGGGCACGGCATCCACTACTGTCTCGGCGCACCGCTGGCCCGGCTGGAAGGGCAGACCGCGCTGGCCGCGCTGCTGCGCCGGCTCCCCGATCTGCGGCTGGCCGCCGACCCCGCCGAGCTGCGATGGCGCGGCGGACTGATCATGCGCGGGCTGCGGACACTGCCGGTGGAGTTCACCGCGGCCGACAACTGAGGCCGGGGTTTGTGCGGGTGATGTGATGGTGCGTCATTTATGTGATCACGGCGTGATGTGGACGACATTGGCTTGTGACTGTCGGCGTTCGCAGCTACGTTCGGTCACCGACTTCGGTCATCGACTATCCTCAGCGACTTCGGTAGTCGTCCCGCTTGTCCGCTTACGAGAGGTCAACCATGCGCTCCGGGAACGGTCGGCATCGCCGCCCCCGCCAAGCCCCCGCTCTGTTCGTCACCGCCGGGGTCACAGGTGCCGGGATCGCCATTCCGCTGCTCGGCGCCACCGGCGCCCAGGCCGCCGACGCCGGCGTCTGGGACCGCGTCGCCAACTGCGAGAGCGGCGGGGTCTGGAGCGCCAACGACTCCAACGGGTACTACGGCGGGCTCCAGTTGGACCTGGACACCTGGAAGTACTACGGCGGCACGATGTACGCCGAGCGCCCTGACCTGGCCAGCCGCAGCCAGCAGATAGCCGTCGGCGAGAAGATTCTCGAGGCCGAGGGCCCGCGCGCTTTCCCGCAGTGCGGGGACGGCCTGGAGATCGAGGTACCGGGTCTGGACGACGACGAATCGCAGGACGCGGAACCGGCGCCGTCCGAGACGCCGTCGGAGACTCCGTCCGAGACCCCTTCCGATGATTCCGGCAAGTCCGACGAGCCGGAAGACTCCGGCAAGCCCGACAACAACTCGCCGGACGCGAAGC
This sequence comes from Streptomyces sp. 8N114, assembly GCF_052245835.1. Taxonomy (NCBI): domain Bacteria; kingdom Bacillati; phylum Actinomycetota; class Actinomycetes; order Kitasatosporales; family Streptomycetaceae; genus Streptomyces; species Streptomyces sp. 8N114. The sequence goes on from NZ_JBQQBT010000010.1 coordinate 96,716, forward strand.
CGACGCCGGACGACAGCGCGAGCTCGTCGCCGTCGGACAAGGAGACCGACGCCCCGGAGGGCGGGCCTTCCGAGTCGCCGCAGCCGTCGAAGCCGTCCGACGACGCTTCGTCCGACGAGGGCGCTTCCGACCCCGCATCGCCCGACCCCAAGCCGTCCGACAGCGACTCGCCCGACTCGGACACCTCCGGCTGGTCGGGCCTGGGGCCGGGCGGCCCGGACCGGCTGCAGTCCCCGTCCGAGAAGGCCGAGAAACCCGACAAGCCCGGAAAGTCCGGCAAGGGCAAGCATCGTGGGCGCCCTGCCGACGACGACCGCGCTTCGCGCGGCAAGGACCGCGATCACTCCCGCGAGGGCGGCGGCAAGCACCGGGTCACCGTCCGGTCCGGGGACTCCCTCTCCCGGATCGCCGCGGAGCAGAACGTCGCGGGCGGCTGGGCCGAGCTCTACGAGCGGAACCGCGAGGCGATCGGCGACGACCCCGACCTCCTCCGCCCGGGTCAGCACCTGAAGTTCTGACCCCTGTTGCCCGCCGTCGGCGGCGCGGGTCGAGGGCCCCGGGTGGGACACCCGGGGAGGAAATGGGACAGCCGCGTGGGTGGGCTGGGTGGGGCGGTTAGGCTCGGGGCGGAGAAAGTCGTCCCAGACGAAGGAGAAACCTCGTGCCGTCCATCGACGTCGTCGTAGCCCGCGAGATCCTCGACTCGCGAGGCAACCCCACCGTCGAGGTCGAGGTCGGCCTCGACGACGGCAGCACCGGCCGTGCTGCCGTACCGTCCGGCGCCTCGACCGGCGCCTTCGAGGCGCTCGAACTGCGCGACGGTGACGCCGCGCGCTACAACGGGAAGGGCGTCGAGAAGGCCGTCCTCGCCGTCATCGAGCAGATCGGCCCGGAGCTGGTCGGCTACGACGCCACCGAGCAGCGCCTGATCGACCAGGCGATGTTCGACCTGGACGCCACCGCCGACAAGTCGTCGCTGGGTGCCAACGCCATCCTCGGTGTCTCGCTCGCCGTCGCACACGCCGCTTCCGAGGCGTCCGACCTGCCGCTGTTCCGCTACCTCGGCGGCCCGAACGCGCACCAGCTGCCGGTGCCGATGATGAACATCCTCAACGGCGGCTCGCACGCGGACTCGAACGTCGACATCCAGGAGTTCATGATCGCGCCGATCGGCGCGGAGTCGTTCTCCGAGGCGCTGCGCTGGGGCGCCGAGGTGTACCACGCGCTCAAGGGCGTGCTCAAGGACCGCGGCCTGGCCACCGGGCTGGGTGACGAGGGCGGCTTCGCGCCCAACCTGGGCTCGAACCGCGAGGCCCTCGATCTGATCATCGAGGCCATCCAGAAGGCCGGTTACAACGCGGGCCAGGACATCGCGCTGGCGCTGGACGTGGCCGCCTCCGAGTTCTACGAGGAGGGCGTCTACGCGTTCGAGGGCCAGAAGCGCTCCGCCGCCGAAATGACCGAGTACTACGAGCAGCTCGTCGCCGACTACCCGCTGGTCTCCATCGAGGACCCGCTGTTCGAGGACGACTGGGCCGGCTGGAAGACCATCACCGACAAGCTCGGCGACAAGGTGCAGCTGGTGGGCGACGACCTGTTCGTCACCAACCCGGAGCGGCTGGCCCGCGGTATCGAGGAGGGCGCAGCCAACGCGCTGCTCGTCAAGGTCAACCAGATCGGTTCGCTGACCGAGACGCTGGACGCGGTCGAGCTGGCGCAGCGCAACGGCTTCAAGTGCATGATGTCGCACCGCTCGGGCGAGACCGAGGATGTGACGATCGCCGACCTGGCCGTCGCGGTCAACTGCGGCCAGATCAAGTCGGGCGCCCCGGCCCGCTCCGAGCGCGTCGCGAAGTACAACCAGCTGCTGCGCATCGAGGAGATCCTGGACGACGCAGCCGTCTACGCCGGCCGTTCGGCGTTCCCGCGCTACAAGCGCTGAGTATCGGACGCTGAGCAGTCGGCCGACCCACGGTGCCGTACCACCTCGTGGTCGAGGGGGTACGGCACCGCAGGTAGCACCCGCAGGGGAGAGATATGGGAGCGGACCGGGACCGTTTCTCCACCGCGACGCGCCTGCGCGCCCTCGGCGCCCAGGCCGCCGAGCGGGTGTACCGCGCGCAGGGGCGGAAAGTACGCACCCCGCGCAAGGGGCGGCTCACCGGCCGGGCCGCGCTGTTGGCGCTCGTACTGTGCTCCCTCGTCGTGGCGCTCGCGTATCCGACCCGGCAGTACGTCACCCAGCGCTCCGAGATCGCCGACCAGCGGCGGCAGGCCGAGCATGCGCGGGCCGAGGTGAAGCGGCTGCGCGAGCAGCGGGCCCGCTGGCGCGATCCCGCGTACGTGGAGCGGCAGGCACGCACGCATCTGCACTTCGTACGGCCCGGCGAGACCGGTTACACCATGCGGGACGGCACGGCCGAGGTACGCCGCCCCCGCGAGCACGGGCCCGCCGACCGGGCCTGGTACCAGAACATGTGGGACGGTGTGGACAGCGCGGACCAGGCCGGCCAGGCCGAGTGAACTGGCCACACCCTCCCTCGACGAGACGAAGCGACGAGCACCCTCACCCATGGACACCCCACCGCCCCGGACCGAGCCGACTCCGCCCACCGACGCGGACATCGCGGCCTTCAAGGAGCAGCTCGGCCGCCCGCCGCGCGGGCTGCGCGCCATCGCCCACCGCTGCCCCTGCGGACTGCCCGACGTGGTCGAGACCGCGCCCCGGCTGGAGGACGGTACGCCGTTCCCCACCACGTACTACCTGACGTGCCCACGCGCCGCCTCCGCCATCGGGACGCTGGAGGCGGACGGCGTGATGAAGGAGATGACGGCGCGGCTGCGCGAGGACGCGGAGCTGGCCGACGCCTACCGCGCCGCGCACGAGGACTATCTGGCGCGCCGCGACGCCATCGAGGAGCTGGTCGGCTTCCCCAGCGCGGGCGGGATGCCCGACCGGGTGAAGTGCCTGCACGTACTGGTGGCGCACTCGCTGGTCGCGGGCCCCGGCGTCAACCCGCTGGGCGACGAGGCACTGGCGATGCTGCCCGAGTGGTGGCGCAAGGGCCCGTGCGTGACGGTGCCGGAGGAGAGCGAGGACGGTCAGGCATGACGATGAGCCGCGTGGCCGCGATCGACTGCGGCACCAACTCCATCCGCCTGCTGGTGGCGGACCTTGACCCGGAGACCGGCGCGTTGACCGATCTGGACCGCCGGATGGAGATCGTCCGGCTGGGGCAGGGCGTGGACCGCACCGGACGGCTGGCACCCGAGGCGCTGGAGCGGACGTTCGCGGCATGCCGCCGGTACGCCGATGTCATCGCCGAGTTCGGCGTACCGCCCGAGCGGACCCGCTTCGTCGCCACCTCCGCGTCCCGGGACGCGGAGAACCGGGACGAGTTCGTCCGCGGCGTGCTGGACACCCTCGGCGTCGAGCCGGAGGTGATCAGCGGCGACCAGGAGGCGGACTTCTCGTTCACGGGCGCCACCAAGGAGCTGGCGGAGGGCACGTTCGCACCGCCGTATCTGGTGGTGGACATCGGCGGCGGCTCGACGGAGTTCGTGCTGGGTGCCGAGAGCGTCGAGACGGCCCGCAGCGTGGACATCGGCTGCGTCCGGCTGACCGAGCGTCACTTCACGGTGGACGGCGTGCTCACCGAGACCCCGACCCCGGCGCAGGTGGAGGCGGTCCGCGCCGATGTCGAGGCGGCGCTGGACGAGGTGGCCCGCACCGTGCCGCTGGAGCGGGCCCGCACCCTGGTGGGCCTGGCCGGGACCGTCACCACCTTGGGGGGTGTCGCACTGGATCTGGACGCCTACGACTCGTCCCGCATCCACCACACCCGCATCCCGCTGCCGCGGGTCCGCGAGCTCACCGACCGGCTGCTGACCGCGACGCACGACGAACGCGCCGCCATCCCGGTCATGCACCCGGGCCGCGTCGACGTCATCAGCGCGGGTGCCCTCGTACTGCTGACGATCATGGAGCGGATCGGCGCCGAGGAGGTCGTGGTCAGCGAACACGACATCTTGGACGGCATCGGGTTCTACGCGGCGAGCGAGTCGCCTGCATAGCCGCTCCCCTACTGCTGCTCACTCTCCCGGATCAGCTCGCGGTACTCGCGGGCGGCGGCCCGCAACGCCGACTCCGGGTCGACGCCCTCCCGCTCGGCCTCCGCGGCCAGGGCCAGCAGGGCGTAGCCCACCCCTCTGCCGGAGCCCTCCGGCGCAGCGAGGCCGGCCGTGCGGGCGCGGCCCGCGAGCTTGGCGGCGAGCGAGAGGGCGGGCTGGCCCAGCGGAATGCCCTCGGTCACCGAGACCCGCTCGGTCTTCTCCAGGGCCTTACGGCGCCGCCAGTGCGTCTCGACCTCGGCCGCGGTCTCGGCGACATCGTCGCCGAACACGTGCGGGTGGCGGTGCACCAGCTTCTCCACCAGGGTTCCGGCCACATCGTCGATGCCGAACGGCTCGTCGGGGTCGTCCTGGGCGATACGGGCGTGGAAGACGACCTGGAGCAGCACATCGCCGAGCTCCTCGCGCAGCTCTGCGCGGTCGCCGCGCTCGATGGCGTCGATGAGTTCGTAGACCTCCTCGACGCCGTACTTGAGCAGATCCACGTGGGTGCGCAGGGCGCTCCACGGGCACTCGCGGCGGATCCGGTCCATGACCTGTACGGCGTCCAGCAGCCGGGCGCCCGGCAGGTCGTAGGAGCCGGGCAGCAGCTCCAGTTCGGGCATGGACAGCCGGCCGGAGCCCGCCAGCCGGGCCAGGCCGTCGGTGAGCGCGGGCTCGCCCTCGGCGGTGGCCAGCACCACGACCGAGCGGCCACCGCCTTGGGCGCACTCCTCCACCAGGGCGCGCGCGTCCAGCTCGACGCCGGCCTCGGCCTTGATGCCGGCGTCGCGTACGTACGGCAGCTGCGGGTGGGCCGGGTCCGCGCACAGCACGCGGTCGGCGGTGCGCAGCGCCTCCCAGGCGGGCCAGGACAGCAGTCCGGGCGCCACCCGGTGGGTGGTGGTCAGCAGGACGACACGGCCGGTCTCGGGGATCTCGTTCACCCTACGAACGTACTGCCCCGGACCGACATCGCGAGGCCGGGGAGTGCCCGCGGCTACAGCTGCTGGGCCTGGGCCCGGTCCGCCGCCTCGCCGGTCAGGTCGCGCAGCCACGGGGTCTTCGCCCCGGTGAGCGTGGAGCGGCCCGTGTCCCACCTGCCGTACCGCGGGTTCACATTGATCTTCATGCTCTTGGAGACCTTGGCCAGCTCCGTGGTGAGCTGCTGGTTCCCCTGCGGGGACGTCGGGTCGATGCCCTTGGCCTTGGCGATCTTCTCGACGAAGAGCTGCATACGGATGCGGTCGTCGATGTCGCGGGGCGCGACGCTCTGCTGCCGCAGCAGCACCGCCTCCAGCTGCTTGCTGCCGCCCGCCTGCGCTTCGAGCTGCCCGCGGATGCGCTGGACCTCGCGGCGGCTGACGCCCACCCCCGCTTCGTCGGCCGCCTGTTCGACGATGCGCTCGCGGATCATGCCGTCCAGTGTGGACCGGGTCAGCTTGCCGCTCTGCTTGATCATCTGCTCGCCCTGGGGCGCCTCGCGCTGCGCGTCCCGCACGGCCCCGACCCGGGACTGGAGCTGCGCCATGCTGATCCGGTCGCCCTTCACCAGCGCTGCGGCGCCGGGGTGCGCGTCGTCACCGCACGCGGTGAGCAGCGGTGCCGCGGCGACGAGCGCCGCGACGGCGGAAAGGGTGAGCGCGGACCTGCGGTGACGGCTTTCCATGGGGCCTCCCGGCGGCGGCGACGGTCACGCGTCCTCGCGCGACCCGGCGGTGATCGATGGTAGGGAGTCGAACGGGTCCATGACCACCGGTTCGACGTCAAATCGACCAACGATTCGTAAGCGGTTGGGTAGCTCTCCTCCCCGCACTCGTCGGCCGGTCGACTCAGCACCGGGCGGGCACGGAGCGGCCCGGTGTCACCCCGACGGCGCTCTTCCTGTGGCAACGGGAGGGAAAGCGGGGAGGGACGCAGGGTGCGCGAAGTCACCGACCCACTGCTGAACCTGGTGCGGCGGCACCGGGAGCCCGTGGTCGCCCAGACGGCCCGGTCGACCATCGCCGCCGTGATCAGTTACGCCGTCGCCCTCGAGCTCAGCAGCGAGCCCGCGCCACTGACCGCGCCACTGACCGCGCTGCTGGTCACCCAGGTGACCCTCTACACGACGCTGCGGACAGGTATGCGCCGCGTCAACTCCGTGGTCGCCGGGGTGCTGCTGGCCAGCGGCTTCAGCGCACTGGTAGGGCTGAGCTGGTGGAGCCTGGGGGTGGTCATCCTCATGGCGCTGATCGTCGGCCGCTTCGTGAAGGCCGGCGAGTTCGTCCCCGAGACGGCGATCAGCGCCATGCTGGTGCTGGGCGTGACCCAGAACCAGGTGGCACAGATGGCCTGGGACCGGATTCTGGAGACACTGATCGGCGCGATCGTCGGACTGGGCTTCAACGTGCTGTTCGTCCCACCCGTATGGGTGCAGCCCGCCGGGGAGGCGGTCATCGACCTCGCGGGCCGGATGCGGCGCCTGCTGGTGGGCCTCGGCGAGGACGTGTGCGGCTTCACCCCGGTCAGCCAGGCCGCCGACCGGCTGCACCAGGCACGCCAGCTCGACCACGACATCGTGGAGGTCGACGTCGAGCTGCGGCGCGCCGAGGACAGCCTGCGGCTCAACCCGCGCGTCCGCGAGGGTCTGCTTTCCCGCGTCGTGATGCGCACCGGGCTGGACGCCCTGGAGATCTGCGCCGTCGTGCTGCGTACGACGGCCCGGACGGTGACCGACCTGGCCAAGAAGCGTCTGGACGAGCCGCTGTTCAGCGAGGAGATCGCCACCAGCATGCGGGAGCTGTACGTCCACATGTCCGCCGCGGTCGAGGCGTTCGCCGTGCTGATCACCACGCCGGTCAGCGCCAACGCGGAGGAGGCCGAGGACCGGCTCGTCCAGGAGCTGGAGGCCAGCCGCGCCAGCCGGGACACCGTCGCCTTCCTCCTCCTCGACAAGGTCCGCGAGCATCCCCGGCAGTGGCAGCTGCACGGCGCCCTGCTCGCCGAGGCCGACCGGCTCCTCGACGAGCTGGACGTGGAGAAGCGCTCCGAGCGCCTGTGGGAGGAGCTGGACCGCCAGTCCCGCGAGCAGCGCGAGAAGAACCCCGTCCTCCGCCGCATCCGCCAGTTCCGCAACCGTGAACGCGCCCGCCAACGCGAGCAGGAGGAGGAGCGCGAACTGGAATGGGAGGAGGAACGCTGACTAGGCCCCCGGCACCGTGGCCAGGAACTCCCCCACCCACGCGAGGAGTTCGCGACCCGAGACGGGCTTGGCGCCGATCTTGGTGGGCTTGGGACGGGGGACCAGCACCTGGCGGGTGGCCTGCTTGACGACAGAGCCCGGGTAGAGGCGCTTGAGGCGGAGCTCCTGGGACTCCCGCAGCTCGACGGGGCCGAAGCGGATGTTGTTGCCCTGGAGGGTGATGTCGGTGACCCCCGCGGAGCGGGCCAGCATCCGCAGTCCGGCGACCAGCAGCAGGTTCTCCACCGGCTCGGGCAGCGGTCCGTAGCGGTCGGTCAGCTCCTCCCGTACGGCGGCGATGTCCTCCTCCGTGTTGGCGGAGGCGATCGACCGGTACGCCTGGAGCCGCAGCCGCTCGCCCGGCGCGTAGTCGTGCGGGACGTGCGCGTCGACCGGCAGCTCGATCTTGACCTCCAGCGGCGCCTCCTCCACCGGGCCCGCCTCCCCGGCCTCCAGGGCCGCGCGGTAGTCCGCGACCGCCTCGCCGACCATCCGTACGTACAGGTCGAAGCCGACCCCGGCGATGTGCCCGGACTGCTCGCCGCCGAGCAGGTTGCCCGCGCCGCGGATCTCCAGGTCCTTCATCGCCACATACATACCGGCGCCCATCTCGGTGTGCTGGGCGATGGTGGCCAGCCGCTCGTGCGCGGTCTCCGTCAGCGGCTTCTCCGGCGGGTAGAGGAAGTAGGCGTAACCGCGGTCGCGGCCCCGCCCGACCCGGCCGCGCAGCTGGTGGAGCTGGGACAGCCCGAAGGTGTCGCCACGCTCGACGACAAGGGTGTTGGCGTTGGAGATGTCGATGCCGTTCTCCACGATCGTCGTGGAGACGAGTACGTCGAACTTCTTCTCCCAGAAGTCGACCACCACCTGCTCCAGCGCCTGCTCGCTCATCTGCCCGTGCGCGGTGGCGATCCGGGCCTCCGGAACGATCTGCCGCAGCCGCGCCGCGGCGCGGTCGATGGACTCGACCCGGTTGTGGATGTAGAAGACCTGCCCCTCGCGCAGCAGCTCACGGCGGATCGCCGCGCCGATCTGCTTCTCCTCGAACGGGCCGACGAAGGTGAGCACCGGGTGCCGCTCCTCCGGCGGCGTGGTGATGGTGGACATCTCGCGGATGCCGGTGACGGCCATCTCCAGCGTCCGGGGAATCGGCGTCGCGGACATCGTCAGCACGTCCACGTTGGCGCGCAGCTTCTTCAGCTGCTCCTTGTGCTCGACGCCGAAGCGCTGCTCCTCGTCGACGATGACCAGGCCCAGCTCCTTGAACTTCGTCTCCGAGGAGAAGAGCCGGTGGGTGCCGATGACGATGTCGACGGTGCCGTCCCGCAGCCCGTCCAGCGTGGCCCGCGCCTCGGTGTCGGTCTGGAACCGGGACAGCGCACGGACGTTGACGGGGAACTGGCCGTACCGCTCGGTGAACGTCGAGAAGTGCTGCTGCACCAGCAGCGTCGTCGGCACCAGGACGGCCACCTGCTTGCCGTCCTGCACCGCTTTGAAGGCGGCTCTCACAGCGATCTCAGTTTTGCCGTAGCCGACGTCGCCGCAGATCAGCCGGTCCATCGGGACCGACTTCTCCATGTCCTCCTTGACCTCGCCGATGGTGGTGAGCTGGTCCGGGGTCTCCACGTATGCGAACGCGTCCTCCAGCTCCCGCTGCCATGGGGTGTCCGCGCCGAACGCGTGCCCCGGCGCGGCCATCCGCGCGCTGTAGAGCTTGATCAGGTCGGCGGCGATCTCCTTGACCGCCTTCTTGGCCCGGGCCTTGGTCTTCGTCCAGTCGGCGCCGCCCAGCCGGTGCAGGGTGGGCTGCTCGCCGCCCACGTACTTGGTGATCTGCTCCAGCTGGTCCGTGGGCACGAACAGCCGGTCGCCGGGCTGGCCGCGCTTGGCGGGCGCGTACTCCACCAGCAGATACTCGCGGGTGGCGCCCTGCACCGTGCGCTGCACCATCTCGATGTAGCGGCCCACGCCGTGCTGCTCGTGCACGATGTAGTCGCCCGGCTGAAGCGTGAGCGGGTCGATCTGCTTACGGCGGCGCGCCGGCATCCGGGTGCCGTCCTTGCCCGCCGCCTTCTGGCCCGACAGATCCGTCTCCGTCAGCACCGCCAACTTGAGGCCCGGGGCGACGAAACCGTTGTCGAGGGAGCCGCACGCCACGTGCACCAGTGAGGGGTCCAGCGCCAGCTCAGCTCCCTCCCCCAGACTTCGTCCGGGAGGTGCCCCCAGCCGAGCCGGCACGCCCTCCCCGCCGAGCACCTCGACGGTGCGGGCTGCGGGACCGTGCGCCTCGGTGACGTACACGCACCGCCAGCCCTCCGCGAGCCAGCCCTTGGTGTCGGCGAGCGCGCGGGCCGTGTCACCCCGGTACGACTCGGGGGCGTGCAGGCCGAGCTGGAGGGTGTCCCCGTCGGCCTCGGCCTCGGCGTCCGCGGCGAACTGGCTGACCGTCCACCACATCATGCCGAGCTCGCGGGCGTGCTCGCGGACCTCGGCGATGCCGCGCAGCGAGGCCGCGCCCACGTCGATCGGCGCCTTTCCGCCCTCCCCGTCGCCGCTGCCGGCCACCGCCGCCCACGACGCCTGGAGGAACTCCTGGCTGGTCGCCACCAGGTCGGCGGCGCGGGTACGCACCCGCTCCGGGTCGCACACCACGGTCATGCTGCCCGCCGGCAGCACGTCCAGCAGCAGCTCCATCTCGTCCACCAGCACCGGCGCCAGGGACTCCATGCCCTCCACCGCGATCCCCTCGGCGATCTTGCCGAGCAGTTCGTGCAGCTCCGGGTGGACCTCGGCCAGCTCCGCCGCGCGCCGCCGGACGTCGTCCGTCAGCAGCAGCTCGCGGCACGGCGGCGCCCACAGCCCGTGCTCGGCGATTTCGAGGGACCGCTGGTCGGCGACCTTGAAGTAGCGGACCTCCTCCACCTCGTCGCCCCAGAACTCCACCCGGATCGGGTGCTCCTCGGTGGGCGGGAAGACGTCCAGGATGCCGCCGCGTACCGCGAAGTCGCCGCGCTTCTCCACCAGCTCCACGCGTGCGTACGCGGCAGCCGACAGCGCGTCGACCGTCTCCTCCAGATCTGCGCTCTGCCCCTGCTTGAGCGATACGGGCACCAGTTCGCCCAGCCCTTTGACCTGCGGCTGGAGCACCGAACGGATCGGCGCGACGATGACCGAGACCGGGCCGGTCGCCGGGTCCGACGGGTCCGGGTGCGCCAGCCTGCGCAGTACGGCGAGGCGGCGGCCGACCGTGTCGGACCGCGGACTGAGCCGCTCGTGCGGCAGCGTCTCCCACGACGGGTACTCGACGACGCCCTCCTCCGGGAGGAGCGAGCGCAGTGCGGCCCCCAGGTCCTCCGCCTCCCGGCCGGTCGCCGTCACCGCCAGCACCGGCCGTCCGGCCGAGCGGGCCAGCGCCGCGACGGCGAAGGGGCGGGCCGCCGCCGGGCCGACGATGTCGACGTGGTGCCGATTGCCGTCGGCGGCGGCCTTGACGGCCTCCTCCAGCGCGGGGTCCTTGGTGACGGCATCGAGCAGACCGTGCAGGCTCATGAGGGCTTCGCTTTCGGCTTTCCGTCCGGGGGCGCACGGTTTGTTGCGCGAGGCGCGTGTGCGGGCTCCGTCGTGCTGGGCGCGCACAACGAGAGCCCGGCTCGCAAGCAAACCGGGTTCCTCCCAGGGTACGCCGCACCGGTGACACCCCCGCCCGGCCGCAGGAGGCCCCGACCGGGACGGGCCCTCTCAGTCCGTCGCGGCTGCCGATTGCTGGGCGGGGAGGGCGGTGTCTTCCGGGGTGCGGCCGGTGAGGGCCGCGAGGGAGGAGCGGACATGCGCCATGTGCTGCCGCAACTCCTCGGCCCGCTCGGCGTGCTCCCTCAGCACCCGTTCGGTCTCCCGCTCGATGCCCTCGGCCCGCACCCTGGCCTCCGCCAGGATCTCCGCGCCACGCGCCTCCGCGTCCTCCTGCCGGTGCCGCGCCGCCTCCTCGGCCTCCGCGTGCTCCCGCTTGGCGTCCGCGAGGGCGCGCTGGCCGCGCTCCTCCAGCTCGGCGGCGTACGCCTGGAAGTCGGCCTCGTGCTTGGCCAGCTCCCGGTCGGTGGCATCCGCCTGGGCTGCCTGTTCCTTCTCCTGTTCGGTGAGGAGCGCCGCGCACCTGCGGGACATCTCCCTCAGCGCATCGGACGCCTCCTGGCTGATCTTCTCGGCCTGCGTCCGCGCCTGGGCGCGCAGCTCGTCCGCGCGGTCCTGGGCGGCGTCGAGGGTCCTGGCGGCGGCGGCCTCGGCGTCCGCGCGACGGCGGGCGGCCGCCTCGCGGGCGGCGTCGCGTACGTCGCGCGCCTCTTCCTCGGCGCGCTCGGTCAGCTGTTGTGCCGCTGTCTCGGCCGCTGTCCGTACCTCGGCGGCCTCGGACTCGGCGGTGGCCAGCAGCCCTTGGGCACGCGGGCCGAGCGCTTCGTAGGTCTGCGGGGGCAGCGCGGCGGCCACGCCGCGCAGCCGTTCCGCTTCCTCGGCCAGTTCCTGGGTGTGCTGGGTGAGCTGTGCGGTGCGGTGCCAGGCGGCCTCGCGTTCCGCGTTCAGTTCGGCCACGCGGACGTCGACCTGTTCGGGCCGGTATCCGCGGCCCCGGACGACCGTGAAGCCGTGCGGCGACGACGCACTCATATCGAGCCCCTTATCTCGGCTATCCCGTCACTCTCTGCGATCTCGTCGATCCCCACGATCACGTACGAGACCGGCCCGCCCCAGGATGCGCTATTTCACAGGGGTTGCCGTAATCGGCACATCCTGCCGCAACTGATGAAAAAGAGAACGTGACCCGGATGGCTCCCAAGCGACCACGCTTCCGGCGCCCGGCACGCTGAGCCCGGGGTTCGCCACGGGAACGGTCGTCGTACCCCCGTCGCCCTCCGTCAGCCGCCTGATCTTCCAGCCCATTCGTGTGAGTGACAGCGCTGAGCTCCCCTTGTCGACGGTGACCGCGTCCAGGGCCGAACCGAGGAACGGATAGAACCGGAACGGGTTCCCCACAGTGGCCGGTCCCGTCCCCTCGCTCACGAGTGCGCTCAGCAGCCGGCGCTGCCGTTCGACCCGTCCGAGGTCCCCCTTCGGATCGCTGTAGCGCGCCCGGACGAACGCCAGGGCCTGCTCGCCGTCGAGCCGCTGGCAACCGGCGTGCAGATCGGCGCCCGACTTGCTGTCACGCAGTGGCTTCCCGAGGCAGATCCGTACGCCGTCGAGGGCGTCGACGACGCGGGTGAAGCCGAGGAAGTCGATCTCCGCGTAGTGGTCGAGACGCAGCCCGGTGGCCTGCTCGACGGTGCGGGTGAGCAGTCGGGGGCCGCCGCGCGCATAGGCCGAGTTGATCTTCCCGCGGCCGTGCCCCGGAACGGTGACGTACGAGTCGCGCGGGATGCTCACCAGATACGGGCCCGCCTTGCCGTAGTGCAGCACCATCACCGTGTCGGTGTTGCGCCGGCCGCCCCCGCCGACGTGCAGCTCCTCGCGCTGCCGCGGGCTGAGGTCGGCGCGGGTGTCGGTGCCGATGATCAGCCAGTTGGTGCCCTTGCCCGGAGAGGGTCGGCCCGGATAGCCGGGGAACGCCTCCGTGTGCCGCACCCGGCTCTCCGCCCAGCCGTAGGTGACGGAGAGCCCGACCGCGCAGGCAAGCAGCAGCACCAGGAGCACGAGCAGTGCGACCCGGGGCCACTTGCGCCGCCCCCGCGGGCCACCTGCGCGGTAGAGGGTGCTGCTCTCCCCGTACATGGACCGAGCGTCCCGCAGAGTGCGCCCGTCGGCACGCCGGAACGGTCCGTCCGCCGGAGTCCGCCGACAGCTAGAACAAGCCGTCCCACATCTGTTCGAGGAGCACCGACCACCAGTTCTCGGGCGAGGCCAGAGCGGCGGCGTCCAGCGCGGCGAGCTGGGTCTGGAAGTCGACGGTCCAGCGGCCGGCCTGATCGGGGGTCAGCCCGAACCGCAGCCGCCACATCCGCCCCAGCATGGCCATGCACCGCACGAACTCCGGCAGCCCGGTGTTCACGAACTGCGGCGGTGCGGGCTGCCCACCGGGCCCCGCCTCCAGCGGTACGGCGACGATGTTCGCCGTACCGTACTGCACGCACAGCTGCCGCCCGAAGTCCGTCCCCATCACCAGATAGGACCCCGCGTCGGAAGCGGGCTGTACGCCGCGCTCCTGGGCGAGCTCGGCCAGCGTCGGCACCGGGCGGCCAGGCTGGGCCTGGCCCCAGAAGAACGGCCCCATGTCGATGGGGACGCCCGCCCAGACCAGCGTCTGCGCCACGATGTCCGGCACTCCAGCGCGGGAGACGGCCCGCTGGTCGAAGCGGAAGACGCCTTGCGGGCCGAACGCCTGCATGAGCTCCTGCCCGATGGCGTCGGGCGGGATCGGCGGGGCCGGCGGGATCTGGCCGGGCGGCGGCAGCGGCACCCGGTTGGGCGCGGGCCGCGCGGGCCCGTCGGCAACCTGGTGCAGCTCGCCCTGATGCTCGATCAGATGCCGCATGCCCTGCTGCCGGGAGGTGTGATCGGTGCCGTACGAGGCGGTGTGGCTGACCCGCACCTGCGGCCAGTTCTCGCGGATCATGCGCGCGCAGTAGCCGCCCGGCAGGTCGCACGATTCCAGCTCGGTGTGGAGCTCGACGACCTGCTGCGGGGGCACGTTCATGGCCCGCAGCTCGTGCAGCAGCTGCCACTCCGGGTGCGGGGTGCCCGGCGCCGAGCGGCGGATCAGCTGCTGCTCGGAGCCGTCGGGCGCGCGGTAGCGGAGCACGGCCATATAGCCGGGGCCGACCGTGGGCTGCCCCGGCTGCGGCTGCGGAGCGCCGGGCGGCGGTGCGCCCATGCCGGGCCCCATGGCGGGAGCGGGAGCGCCGGGCGGCGGCATGCCGGGGGCGCCGGGCGGTGGCGTACCGGGAGCGCCGGGTGCACCGGGGGGTACGGGCGCGGTGGGGCCGCCGGGACCGGGGCCGGCGAGCATCGTCGCCGCCTGGTGCACGCCGCCGCCCGTGCCGCCGGGCGGCGGGGTGGCGGACTCGCCGGGGGTGTCCACCTTGGGCTGCTGCCCGCTCTGGTTGATCTGTTCGGCGAGCTCGTCGGCCGAGACCATCTGCGTCGGCACGTAGCCACCGCCGCCCGGGGCGCTCGGAGCACCGGGTGCGGCAGGCGCGGCGGGCGCGGCGGGCGCTCCGGGCGCGGAGGGCGGCGGCGGGGTGCCGTGGCCGCCGGCGCCGGAGCGGGAACCGGGGGCGCCCGGTGTGCCAGGGGCGCCCGGGGCACCGGGCGGCGGCGGTACGGAGGGGCCCGGGCCGCGGGACGCGGGCCGCGCGGGCGCTGCACCGCGCGGGGCACGGCTGGTCGCGGCATCCGAGAGGTCATCGGCGCCGGGCGCGCCCGGCATCTGGAGGCCGCCCTGGGAGGGGTCGGCCAGCATGGTGGCGGCGTGATGCACTCCGCCACCACCCGAACCGTCACCGCCTGAACCGGTGTCGTTGCCAGGCACACCACCTTGGGGCGGCTGCCCCGGAGTCTGCTGGGGCTGCTGGGGCGGCGGCATCTGCGGCGGCTGGGCCTGGTCCGGCGCCTTGGACAGCGACTGTCCGAAGTCGGCGCCCGGACCGGCGTCGATCGCAGGGGCCACAGTCGTCCTGGGCAGCGCGCTGCCCTCCGGCAGCAGTGCCGTACGCGCCTCCGAGCCGGGCGGCGGCGGGGTGTCGTCCTCGTCGCTGCCCATCAACGGCGGCGCGAACACGGTGGCCGGCGGGGCCTGTGCCTCACCGCTTCCGGCACCCCCGGTGTCGGCGCCGTCCCAGGGGCTGGCTCCGGCGGCCTTCCCACCGAGCGAGTCGTCTACGGAGGCGGCGGGAGCGGACGGGCTGTCCGTGCGCCGGTCCGGGATGCCCATCTTGTCGGCCGCCTGCTGGAGCCACTCGGGCGGCGTCAGCAGGAACGAGGTCGCTTCCAGGTCGAGCCGCTGCTGAGGCGGCGGGGGCGTCGCGGCCGGTTCCTCGCCGTACTCCTCCTCGTAGCGGCGGATGACCTCGCCCACCGGCAGCGCGGGCCACAGCGTCGTCTCCCCGCTGTCGCGGGCGATGACCAGCCGGACGTTGCCGCCGTCCGAGGCCGGTCCGCTCTCGCGGTCCTCGGCCCAGGCCACGAAGCCCAGGTCGAACTCGCGTACGCGCACCTCGCGGTGCTGGTATGCGGGTACGTCACCGTTGACCCAGCGCTCGGCGCGCTCCTGGGCCTGCGCCAAGGTCACCATCGCGCTCTCACCTCTCCAACGGGACGGCGCGGGCGAAGCCGCCGTCCACCATCAGGTTCGCCACGGTCTCCAGCTCCGGCGGGTTACCGGCCAGCCGCAGCAGGAACTCGTCGAAGTCCGCGCCGCACGGCCGCAGCAGCCGCTCCACCCGCTCCTGGACCGGTATGCCGTCGGCGTCCCGGGCATCGTCGTACGCGCAGAACCACACCGAGCCGAGCGCGTCGCCCTTCACCTTCACGGCGACCAGCCCGCCCTGCACGAAGCCGACCCCGAGGTAGTCCTTGGTGAGGTGGTCGCGCAGACACTTGTTGATGTAGACGAGGTCGTTGACGGCCGCGTCGTCGCGCACCGTGAAGAACGGCTGGTCCACCAGCAAGCCCAGCTCCGCGTCGAGCGCGACACCCTGCGGGGCGCAGCCGCCGGCGACCTTCAGGAACGTCCGGTAGGCGCCCGGCAGCCGGTAGCCCAGCCGCTCCTCGATGTCCACGATCTGCCGCTCGCTCACCGCCGACTCGGGGCCGTGCGGGACGGCGAAGTGCGCGGGCCGGGTCTCCTGGAGCGGACGCGTACCGGTCTTCTCATGATCCACGGCCGCCGTCGTCAGCCCTCCGTGGTGCCGCAGCAGCGCCTTGACCTCGACCGGGACGAGTTCCATCCGGCGGCTGTGCGGTACGTGGTGCCACGTCCAGCCGTGCGGGGTCGCCACGGGCGGCAGGTCCGCCCACAGCTCGTGCCCCTCGGCGTGCAGCGCGGCGTTGGCCGACACGTAGTCCGTCAGGCGCAGTTCGTCGCCGCCGAAGCCCTCCGGGGGCTCCGCGATCTCCGCAGCCGCACGGGCGTACGCGGAGAAGTCCGGGAACCCGCTGTGGTCGACCCGCACCCCCTGGGGGTAGCGGGCCGCCCTGACGGGATCCGGGAAATTCACAACCTGCCCGGCGTACGCCCGGTTCGGTGGTGCGGCGGCATTCCCCCGGCCCTGGGGGCCGGGAGGTGCCCCCACCCCAAGCCGACCTGTCGTCATGGCGTTGGCTCCCTGCTGCTTCTGGCTGGTACCGAACAGCCTATGCGGTACGGCAGCAGGCAGACACCGCCCCTGGTGGTCGGCCCGTGATCAGCCCGTGATCAGCCTTCCCCGGCGCTCTCCAGCTTCGCCAACTGCTTGTCCACCAGCTGCTTCGGCGACTCGCCCCCCTTGCCCGTCAGCGAGGTCGACATGAAGGTCATGGTGTTGGCACCGGAACGGACAACCGTCACCTGAACCCCATAGGGCTTGTTCTCGGTATTGGTCATGGCGAACCGGACCGAATCGTCTCCCAGTCCCGGCGAGGGCTGCGGCTCGACCATCACCTTCTCCTGCTTCCCGCTGCCGTCCGGCGTATCGACGATCTCCGGGCACTTGTCCGTCGCGGTCTTCAGGTTCCCCAGGAACGTCTCGGCATCGCCCGGCTTGTAGGCGGAGAGCAGGATCTGGTGGATCGTGCTCTGGGTGCTGAACTGGCCCTTGCCGCCCTTGACCAGGCTGGCAGCCACCCAGGCGGTGCGCTTCTGCTCGGAGTCCTTGCTGAAGAGGTCGATCAGCGGGCGGCACTCCTCGCCGGTCTGCGGGGGGTCGTCGTCGAGCGCCGTCTTGCTCTCCTGCGCCCGATAGCCCGGTGCGTCCTTGGCGTTGAGGAGCGCGGAGCGCAACTGCTCCTCGCTGAGCGGCTTCGCGGGGCCCTTGTCGGGCTTGCCGGTCTCGTCGCCCTTGCCGCCGCCCGTGCCGTTGTCCTCGCCGCCCTTTCCGCCGTCTGCTTCACCACCCTTGCCGCTGTCTTCGCTGCCGCCGCTTTTCTTGCCGCTGCTCTTGGCTCCCCCGCCGTCGTCTCCGCCGCTGTCGCAGGCGGCGAGCGGCAGCAGCAGCGCGGGCAGTACGGCGGCAGCCGCGAACGTACGGCGCAGCGCGCGGGAACGCGCACGCCTCGTCGTGCGGGTCATGGCCACACCTCTCAGTTGGGACTGGCCATCATCCGTTGCCCCCTGGGGGGCGACAAGGCACCCTTCACCGCACCATCACCACCGCCACAATTCCATGACATCACCGGCGGAATGATCGACTCGTGCGCCACACTGCATACTTGGGCGAGCCCCGGCGCAGAGGGGACACTTCGGGAGGAAGCTCCATTGCACACGGCACCACAGGCGCATACGCCGCGGCAGCAAGAAGCGCCGCAGTCGCAGCACGGCTCGTACGCCACCTCGTACAGCAGCGGCGACCCGCGCGTCGGCTGGATAGCCGCCGTCGACTCCCTCAGCGCCACCGCACCGGTACTGCTCCAGCGCCGCGACGGCATTCTGCCAGCCGTCGCCGCCGCGCTGTCCATTCGGGGCGAGACCCTCACCTGCACCGGCAGCAAGGGCGAACGTCCGCCCACCCACCACCCCTTGGTGCAGGACTTCCTGGACACCCTCACCACGGAGCGCCGCTCCCGCCAGACGGGCCGCTGTCCCGAGGCCGTACTGCTGTCGCGCTATCTGACCGCCACCGAGGCCGCCCGCGCGGAGAAGCGCAGCGGGCGCGCCAAGAGCGCCAGGAGCGGCCGGGGTGCGGCAGGCAGGGCGTCCCGTTCCGCGAAGGCACCCAAGCCGCTCACGCTCAACGAGGCCAAGCGCGCGCTCAAACACGCCAAGCTCACCGCGCGCCGTATCCGCGAGGACGGCGACCCGCTGCACGGCAGCTACGCGCCGCCATGCCGCTCCTGCGGAGCCCTGCTGGCCCACTTCGGGGTGCGGGCCGTCGACCCGGCACAGGAGAGCGCGCAGTGACAACCCGTTTCCCCGTCGCCGTCGACGACCCGCTGCGCAACGCCGGGTGGAAGCCCGGTCGCTGGGACATCCGGCAGGCCGAGCAGTGGGCCGACGCCCTGCGCGGCCACATCTCGGCCGGCGGCCACCGGCACGCGGTCTTCCCCGCCGCCGTCGAGGTGTGGGCCGAGTTCGGCACCCTGCACATCACCCCCACGGGCCCCGGCCGCCACCTCGCGCCCTCCGCCGTGTACATCGACCCGCTCCCCGGGCTGTACTCGGCACGCACGTTCTCCGACCTGGGCCGCGCGCTCGGCACCCAGGTCTGCCCGATCGGCACCGAGGGCGAGGACGAGGCGCTGCTGGCCATCGACGCCGAGCGCCGCGTCTACAGCATCGATGCGACCGGCGACTGGTATCTGGGCGCCGACTTCGACTCCGCGCTCTCGGCACTGCTGATGGGCCTGGTCCCGGCCAGACTGAGCACCAGCCCGCCGCCGCCCGTCCCCCACCAGGAGAGCACCGGGCCCGAGGGACTCACGGACGCGCATACGGGATGACCGAGGGTGCTCACGAAGGCGTATCAGGCTTACGGGCGCGCGTACGGGATGATCGCCGAGACGCGGAAGCCGCCCGCGTCCGTCGGCCCGGAGACGAAGCCACCGCCCAGCGCCGTCACCCGCTCCCGCATTCCCACCAGGCCGTTGCCGCCGCTGGGCAGGCCCGCGTCGGCCGCGCCGTCGGCAGCCGGGTCGTTCTCGACCTGGAGCGCGACCTCTGCCGCGCGGTGCGCGACCCGGACCCGGGTGGCAGCGCCCGCCGCGTGCTTGTGCACATTGGTCAGCGCCTCCTGCACCACCCGGTAGGCGGTCTGCTGCACGGGCGGCGGGCAGGAGCCGTCGGGGCTCCCCTCGACGCTGAGCTCCACGGTCATCCCCGCGGCACGCGACTGCCCGACCAGTACGTCGAGCTGCGCGAGCGAGGGTGCGCCGGAGGACGCCGCACCGTGGTCGGCGCGGAGCGCGCCGTCCTGCGCTCCCGGGTGCGCTCCCTCTTTCCGGGCGTCCGCAGCACCTGCGCTCACCCGCCCGGCTGCCGCCGAGGCGAACTCGGCCAGCCGCGAGGACGCCTCGGCAGCACCGTCACCGGACTGCCGGAGAGCGGAAGCCTCCGAGGTCCCGGATGCCCCGGAAGCTCCGGTGGCACGGGAAGCCCCAGAAGCGACGGAACCGGCGTAGGCAGTGGAAGCGCCGGAGGAGGCGCCGGAGGCGGAGACATCGGCCGGGGAGGCACCGTCGAGACCGGCCCGCGCCCCGTTCCCGGCCTTCTTCTCAGCCCTCTCCGTCTTCTTCTCCCCCTTCTCCGGTTCGCCGGACCGCAGTACGCCCAGCATGGTGCGCAGTTCGTTGAGGGCCTGGCGGCCCATGTCGCCCACCAGTGCGGCGTTCCTGGCGGCCTTCTCCGGGTCCTTGAGCGCAACCGCCTGGAGCGCCGCCGCGTGCACCACCATCAGGCTCACCCGGTGTGCGACCACGTCGTGCATCTCCCGCGCGATGCGGGTGCGCTCCTCGTTACGCGCCCACTCGGCACGCTCCTCCGCCCGGTCGGCCAGCAGCGACAGCTCGCGCTCCAGACCGTCGGCGCGCTCCCGCAGCGACTCCACGAGCCGCCGCCGCGCCCCCACGTACAGGCCGGCCAGCACGGGCGGGGCCGTCACACCGATCGACATGAGAACCGAGACGAGGGGGACGAACCAGGCCGAGGGGTTGAAGTCGGGGTCCTGTCCGATGCTCTGCTCGAGCCGGAAGGTGGTGATCACCAGCATCCCGATGGCGGCCATGGAGGCCAGCAGGCCGGTGATCCGCCGCGGTACCTCGGTCGCGGCGAGCGTGTAGAGGCCGACGACACTGAGGAAGGTGCCCATTTCGGCCGGTATGACGGCGATGGCGACCAGGACGACGGCTATCGGCCAGCGGCGGCGCAGCACCAGTGTCGCCCCCGCGACAGCACCCAACAGCACCGCGAGCACACCGGGGATCCCCGTTTCCTGGGCGAAGCCCTGCCCCTGGATGGCACACTCCGCGGCGGAGGCCGCGCCCAGGGTGATATCGAGCACCGCACTCCGTGGTCTCTCCCACCACCACGGCCCGCCCCGCGTACGGTTTTCCCCCGTCTCGGTCATACCGACCACCCTACGACCGCAGGCCGCCACCTTGTCCGGCCGATCCCCGGAACATCCCATTCCGCTCGTTCGTCCGTGACCGGACGGTTTCACTGGGCAACTTGGAGGGCGGTGCGACCGGACAACACCCCTGCCTGCTCGCCATTACCGTCGCGTGCGGGCCTGATCGTGCGGCATAGTATGGGGTGCCCGATCAGCCGGAACGGCATATCGGACGTACAGTTAATCCCGGGTCGACTAAGGGCAAGTCAGCGGTTTTTGGTGCCGTCGATGGGGGTTCGAATCCCTCCCCGGGAGCCCTGTCCTCCCTTCACGGGTGATCTCCCCTTCCCTTCACCGCTGCCACGCGTACCCGTCGACGCCGCCGCGCGCCGACCCACCGGTATCCTGCGGGACAGCACCCACCCCCGAAGCCGAAGGGCACACCCGTGAGCGTCACTCGCCCGGCAGCCGTCGTCGTTCTCGCAGCGGGTGAGGGCACCCGCATGAAGTCGGCGACCCCCAAGGTCCTGCACGAGATCTGCGGCCGTTCGCTGCTCGGCCATGTGGTGAGCGCCGCCCAGGCGCTGGACCCCGAGCAGCTGGTCGTGGTCGTCGGGCACGCGAGGGAGAAGGTCACCGCGCATCTGGCGCAGCTGGACACCGGCATCCGGACCGCCGTGCAGCACGAGCAGAACGGCACCGGTCACGCGGTCCGGATGGCCCTGGAAGAGCTGGGCGGGGACGGCCCCGCCGGGACCGTACTGGTGACCTGCGGCGACACCCCGCTGCTGACCGGTGAGACGCTGCAGCAGCTGGCGGACACCCACACCGCGGACGGCAACGCCGTGACCGTGCTGACGGCCGAGGTCCCGGATGCGACCGGTTACGGCCGCATCGTGCGGGAGAGCGGCGGCGGCCCGGTCACCGCGATCGTGGAGCACAAGGACGCGAGCGAGGAGCAGCGCGCGATCCGGGAGATCAACTCGGGAGTGTTCGCGTTCGACGGCCGGCTGCTGGCACAGGCGCTGGGCAAGGTCCGTACGGACAACAGCCAGGGCGAGGAGTACCTCACGGACGTACTCGGCATCCTGCGGGAAGCCGGTCACCGGGTGGGCGCAGCGGTGGCAGGCGACCACCGGGAGATCGCGGGCATCAACAACCGTGTGCAGCTGGCCGAGGCGCGCCGGATGCTGAACGGCCGACTGGTGGAGGACGCCATGCTGGCGGGGGTCACGGTCATCGACCCGGCCACCACCTGGCTGGATGTGAGCGTGACCTACGAGCCGGACGCCCTGGTCCACCCGGGCACCCAGCTGCTCGGCAGCACACATCTGGGCGCGGACAGCGAGGTGGGCCCGAACACCCGGCTGACGGACACCCGGGTGGGCACGGGCGCGACGGTCAGCAACACCGTCGCGCAGGGCGCGGAGATCGGCGAGGACGCCTCCGTCGGCCCGTACACCTATCTGCGTCCGGGCACCCGGCTGGGCCGCAAGGTGAAGGCCGGCAGCTACGTGGAGATGAAGAACGCCGAGATCGGCGAGGGCACGAAGGTGCCGCACCTCTCCTACGTGGGTGACGCGGTGATCGGCGAGCACAGCAACATCGGCGCCGCGAGCGTCTTCGTGAACTACGACGGTGAGAACAAGCACACCACGACCGTCGGCTCGCACTGCCGGATGGGCGCGGACAACATGTATGTGGCTCCTGTCACGGTCGGGGACGGCGCCTACAGCGCTGCCGGGTCCGTGATCACCAAGGATGTGCCGCCCGGCTCGCTGGCCGTGGCGCGCGGCCAGCAGCGCAACATCGAGGGCTGGGTGGCCCGGAAGCGCCCGGGCAGCGCCTCGGCGCAGGCCGCCCAGGAAGCCCAGGAGCGGCACGCGGAAGGTCCCCGGGGGGCGCGGAAGGACTCTGCGGCAGGTGCCCAGGGGGCGGCAGGAGCACACTCCGGAACAGCTTCCGACGGGGCCGAAACCGCCCGTTCCGCCAGGTCCAC
The DNA here is from genome assembly GCF_052245835.1 of Streptomyces sp. 8N114. Taxonomy (NCBI): domain Bacteria; kingdom Bacillati; phylum Actinomycetota; class Actinomycetes; order Kitasatosporales; family Streptomycetaceae; genus Streptomyces; species Streptomyces sp. 8N114. Next base: position 119,271 of record NZ_JBQQBT010000010.1, read on the forward strand.
GTCCGGGCACGTTCCCGCCGAGGAGGGTTAAGACCGGGTATCCGGTTGTAAGACGCTGGGCGTACGGTTATGGGGAGCCTGATTGGCCATGCGGCCGAAAACCGACGCCGCCCCCCGTTGACCGATGCGGCCCCGCAAACCGACGCCGCCCCCCGCTGAGCCGCCGTGCGGCGCACACACAGGGAGACAACAGCAGTGACCGGGATCAAGACGACCGGCGAGAAGAAACTCATGCTCTTCTCCGGCCGCGCCCACCCCGAACTCGCCGAAGAGGTCGCCAAGCAGCTCGGTATCGGCGTGGTCCCGACCAAGGCTTTCGACTTCGCGAACGGTGAGATCTACGTCCGCTTCCAGGAGTCCGCGCGCGGCGCCGACTGCTTCTTGATGCAGAGCCACACGGCCCCCATCAACAAGTGGATCATGGAGCAGCTCATCATGATCGACGCCCTCAAGCGGGCGTCGGCGCGGAGCATCACCGTGATCGTCCCGTTCTACGGCTACGCCCGGCAGGACAAGAAGCACCGCGGGCGCGAGCCGATCTCGGCGCGGCTGATGGCGGACATGTTCCAGTGCGCCGGCGCGGACCGCATCCTCACCGTGGACCTGCACACCGACCAGATCCAGGGCTTCTTCGACGGCCCGGTCGACCACCTGTTCGCGCTGCCGCTGCTGGCGGACTACGTGGCGGCCAAGACCGACCGCGACAAGCTCACCGTCGTCTCGCCCGACGCGGGCCGGGTCCGGGTGGCCGACCGCTGGGCCGACCGGCTCGGCGCCCCGCTGGCCATCGTCCACAAGCGCCGCGACCCGGACGTGGCGAACCAGGTGACCGTCCACGAGGTCGTCGGCGATGTGAAGGGCCGGGTCTGCGTCCTGGTCGACGACATGATCGACACCGGCGGCACCATCTGCGCAGCGGCGGAGGCCCTGTTCGCGAACGGCGCCGAGGACGTCATCGTCACCGCGACGCACGGCGTGCTCTCCGGCCCGGCCGCCGACCGGCTGAAGAACTCCAAGGTCAGCGAGTTCGTCTTCACCAACACGCTGCCCACCCCGGGCGAGCTGGAACTCGACAAGATCACGGTGCTGTCGATGGCACCGACGATCGCCCGCGCGGTGCGCGAGGTGTTCGAGGACGGCTCGGTGACCAGCCTCTTCGACGAGCAGGCGTAGGCCTTGCGGTCCGCCGGGTCCGGCCGACCGCACTGATCGCCGCCCGGTGATCGATTTCCGACCGGCCTCCCTCGCCGCGTAGACTCTGCGAGTCGCTCGGCGAGGGAGGCCGGTCGGTTTGCGTACGCACTTCGGTACGGCGTATCTCCGGCTCGGATGCTCCGTTATCGACGCGCGCTCTTCGTAGCAGGTCCGTCGGGACCGAGTGGCACCGCAGACATCCGTATCACCGTCGCTTACGAGGAGCGCAGCATGGCTGACGTCAACATCAGCGCGACCATCCGCAACGAGTTCGGCAAGGGCTCGGCGCGTCGTCTCCGCCGCGAGGAGAAGGTTCCCGCCGTCATCTACGGTCACGGCGCCGACCCCGTCCACGTGGCCCTGCCCAGCTACGACATGATGATGGCGCTCAAGACCCCGAACGTCCTGATCCACCTGGACGTCGAGGGCAAGAAGGAGCTCGTCATCCCCAAGGCCGTCCAGCGTGAGGCCATCCGCGGCTTCCTGGTCCACATCGACCTGCTGACGGTCAAGCGCGGCGAGAAGGTCCAGGTCGAGGTCCCGATCCACATCGAGGGCGAGCTGGCCCCGGGCCAGAACCTGATCGAGCACGTCTACAACTCGCTGCCGGTCGAGGCCGAGGCCACCCACATCCCCGAGTCGGTGACCGTCTCCGTCGAGGGCCTGAACGCCGGCGACCAGATCCTCGCCAAGGACATCACCCTGCCGAGCGGCACCACGCTCGCCATCGAGGGCGACGAGACCGTCATCCAGATCCTCGCCGCGCAGGCCGAGGAGCCGGCCGCCGAGGCCGAAGAGGCCGCCGAGGGCGAGGCCGCGGCTGCCGAGGCCGCCGAGTAAGACCCTCGCACCCCTGTGTGCACCCCTGTGTTCCGCGAGCGCCGGACGGCCTGCTGACAGAGGTCCGTCCGGCGCTCGCGGACCGGGAACCCCAAGGGGACCGGCGCAGCCGGGCAACATCTGACGACCGGAGGACCACCCATGTCGGCCACCACCCCGTGGCTCATCGCCGGACTCGGCAACCCGGGCCCCGACTACGCCGGCAACCGCCACAATGTGGGCTTCATGGTCGCGGACCTGCTCGCCGGCCGGATGGGCGGCACATTCAAGTCACACAAGGCGGCCCGCGCCCAGGTGCTCGAGGGCCGCATCGGTATCCCCGGCACCACCAGCACCCGCGTGGTGCTCGCCAAGCCGATGTCGTACATGAATGTCTCCGGCGGCCCCGTCAAAGCACTGCTCGACTTCTACGGCATCGGGACCGACCGCCTGGTCGTCGTCCACGACGAGCTCGACATCGACTACGGCACCCTCCGCCTCAAGTTCGGCGGCGGCGACAACGGCCACAACGGCCTGAAGTCCCTCACCAAGGTCCTCGGCCGCGACTACCACCGCGTCCGCTTCGGCGTCGGCCGGCCCCCCGGCCGTATGCAGGTCGCCGACTATGTGCTCAAGGACTTCTCCTCCGCGGAGCGCAAGGAACTTGCCTACTTCGTCGACCGCACGGCCGACGCCTGCGAGTCCCTGATCACCGACGGCCTGGAGAGGGCTCAGAGCACATACAACAGCTGACGCCCGGTTGTTGTTTCAGTCGCGGTTGATGGACTGAATCTCCCGCACAGTGACGGCCACTTCCTCGACGGACTCCCCCTGAGGCATCCCATGGCGCGGGGTTCCGTCCGGACTGTCCCCCTCCGCCCAGGAGACGCGCCACATCAGATACGCCTTGAGCGTGCGGGGCGCTCCCTTTGCGGTGGCGCGGCGGTAAGTGATGTTGCAGTCGGCGTTCTTGGTGTTCACCGCATAGCCGCCGTCGCTGCCCTTGCCCAGGTCGTACGTGCACGAGGCGGGGTCCGCGTCGCGCGCACCCGCCTCCAGCCGCAGCCGGTCGGGTTCCGCGACCGTGGTCGCGGCCAGACCCAGCCCCGCCTCCTGGATGCGGGCAGTCACCCACACGCGGCTCAGTTTCTTGGAAAAGCGGGCATGGGTGTCGAGGTTCACCACCTGATTCCCGGGCTTCGGGGAAAGGGTGAGCGGGGGCGCGGGCAGCGTGGTCTTCTTGTAGGCGAGCCCCGCAAGGATTTCCGGATCGAGGACCGGTGCGTTCGGCGGCGCCGGGTCGTCGGGCCCGATGAAGACGAAGCCGTTCTGGTCCAGACACTCCTTGGGGGTGCCACCGGTTGTGTCGGTGTCGTACCGCATGACGTACCACTCGCCTTTGTCCCCGATGTGCATATCGGGGTACTTCTCCCGCACCCCACCTTTCCCGTTCCTCGCTTCCCCATGCCGGACATCCACCTGCGTCGCGTACGCGGAGAACTCCTCGGGCGAGTACCGAGGCTCGTACCAGCACGCGGGCGGCTCCCATTCCACGCCTTGGCCGGGGGCCATGGGAGTTCCGCCGGATTCCGGGACGTTATGGAGGGAGAACTGGACGCGGGAGGTGATGTCGTTGGGGTTGCTGTTTTGTGGGGCCGGCGATTGATCTGCGTCATCTCCTCTGCTTCCGCCGCCTCCCGCTAAGGCAGCAGGCGTTGCGGCGAATAACGTCGCGCTGGCCAGCGCTACCGCCGCTGTCAGCTTGCGACTCAGCGCGCGCATTTCTCATCACTTCCCTTGGACGTCATGTGGATGACCACCCAGGTGTTGCCGCGCTTTTCGAGAATGTCCTTGGCGCTGGTGAAATCGCTCAGGCTCGGCTTGGTCCGAACAACTTTCCCTGTCTTCACCATCTTGGCGAACGCGTCGCGCTGGCTCTCGCAGAACGTGACGGCCGCAGCACTCTTTCCGACGGTCACTTTGCGGTCGTAGTATCGGTACGTGCCCGTGCCCACCTTTCCCTCCGCTCGATAACTCTTGACGTTGGCACGGAGTCGCGCGCCAGCGGAGTCCTGGTAGTAACGGCCGATTACCGACCAGTCAGGCTTGTCTGCCGAGTACGCAGAGCCCATTGCTTTGACAGCGTTCTCGTGGGCACGCAGAACCTCGTCCTTCTTCGGATCACCGGTCATGTCGTCGTCATCGAAAACAGTGTGGACGCCATTGGGAAGGTCGAACTTCGGAGCGTCCGAATCCTCCGACGCACTCGAACTCGGCGACGCCGAGGCCGACTTCTTACCGTCCTTCGCCCCCTCGATGTCGTCGCCCTTGCCGGAGCCGTCACCACCACCGCAGGCACTCAGCAACACGAGACCGGATACCGCCACCGTCGTCATCACCACTCGGCTAACCGAAATCACTGGCTACCTTCCCCTCTCTTTATTTTGACCGGCCCCTTAGGAAGCTCATCGGCGCCCTTGCACTTGTAGATCTTCTGGGTGAGGGTGCGGGCTGCGTAGCCGGTGAGGTCTGCAAGTTTCGACGCCGCGTTCTAACGTTTCGCGGCTCCCACCTTGTCTTCGGCAGCCCGATTCCGTCGGCTCGACCCCTTTCACTGCCGCGTCCGAAACACTGTTGTCTCCAGGCGGGTTGCATCGAGTTGCGAAGAACTTCCGCCGAAACCGCGTGGAAGGAATGCGTAATAGAGGCATAACCGTCCGGGCCCTGAGAAGCCGTCCACAGGAAGCGGTTGAGCTCATCACGTATGTAATCGGCAGCCATACTCCCCGTATGGGGCTGGAGTGGTTCCAAGGCCCTCCATGCTCCACCAGCGGAGCATTTTCCTTACTCCCGAGCCGTTCAACGACACGCCGGAACAAGTCCGCCTGGTCCTGCGTGGGTCTCAGCGGTGGGCCCTCGGCACCCGGTGGGCGTCCTGTCGTGGCGGCTTCGAGGGCGCCGCCCCTCTCCCATGTCGCGTTCCGCGCCTTCCGGCTCATATCGTTCTCGGCTTCGGAAGCCCGCGTCTTCAGTTCGCTCTGGATCTGTTTCCAGCCCGCCACGGCTGATCCGAAGCTGGATAAGTCCACCGACACCAGGTCGCTGTATGTGATCCGGGACTCCTTCATCCCCCGCCGATCCCCCTCGCATGGCGATGGCTCAGTGCTCAGTGCAGCAGTTTGGAAATCGTGTCCGAGATCGTCTCGCTCGACGAGCAGCCATCCGGATCCGTCCGTACGGCTACCGCCTGCTGGTCCGGTGTCGGGCGTGGTGGCCTGATCGAGTCGCATGGCAGTCGATTCCGTCCCACCCGCGTCGCTCTTGAGGTTGTTCCACTCCTGCTCGAAGGACATTCCGTCCACCGCTCCATCCGATCCCGGGCTGTCACCCACGGGGCGTGTCTCTACTGTTACGTACAGGCACTCTCGGGGAGAGTAGTGGCCTTGTCACTCTCTGGGGAGAGGATTACGGCACTCCGGGTACGGAGTTACGGGGCACAGGTCAGAGGTCGGCCAGCAGGAGCCGGTAGCCGACGTCGATGGTTTCGTGGGTGAGCAGCTCGGCGTAGCGGGTGTGCCAGCGGCCGGTCGTGAGGTCGTCGGCGAGGCGGGCCAGGCCAGGGGCGACGGCGTCTTCTCCGGTCTGGGCGAGCATGGAGATCCCCGCGCGCACCTGCGGGTCGAGGTAGGCGTGCGGACGGCGCCAGAATGCGGCGCCGAACCCGTCCGCGCAGTCATGGGGGACCTGGACCGGCTCCTCGCGCACCCCGCCGAGCAGACCGGCCAGTCGGTCGGTCGGCACGGTGCGGGTGTCGTCGAAGGCGGCAGCCTCCGGGAGGTAGTCCCGCACCAGCCAGAACCGTTCGCGGAAGATGCGCTGGTCCCACGTCAGGATGACGATGCGGCGGCGGGCGACCCGGCGCAGCTCGCTGATTCCGGCTGCCAGGTCGGCCCAGTGGTGGACGGTCAGCAGCGCCATGACGGCGTCGGCGGCGTTGTCGCGCAGCGGTAGGTGCTCGGCGACCGCCTGCACGGCGGGCGCGGATTCCGGCGGGCGCTGGGCGAGCATGACCTGGCTGGGTTCGACCGCGAGGACCGTCTGCGGCGGTTCGTACGAGCCGCTCCCCGCTCCGACGTTGACCACGTCGGAGGCGTTTCCGAGTGCGGCGTGGATCTGCGCGGCGATCCGCGGATCGGGTTGCCGTGTCCGGGCATAGGTCGCGCCCAGCGAGTCGTAGGTGGCCATGCCGGTCAGTATGCGAAAGGGCGTGCCCGCCGGGGGGATTTCCGCGTATCTCAGCGGCTGCCACCATCCCTGTCGGCCCGCAGCAACTCCTCGATGGCAGCCAGTCGTTGCGCGAGGTCATCGATGTCGGCGCGGGTGGCCTGGAGGGCTTTCGGCTGGAGTACGACGAGCAGCCGGCCGTCCGGTTCCAGGCTGCCGCGCTCGACGCGATCGATGCCGCTGCCCGTCTGCAGTCGTACTGCCATCTCGACCTCCCCGGAGCGCAGTCCGAGGTGCCGCACCGCCCGCCGCACGATCCTGCCGTTGTCGATGACTGTCGTCGGCCTTCCCTCCAGCAGCCGGGCGGCGTTCCCCTCGACTGCCAGCACCCGGTTGACCAGCGCGTTGACCGCCACGAGCGTGGCGGCGCCCACGATGCCGCCGAGCAGGCTGTCGTCGTTGCCGATGATGGCGTTCTGCACGACGTTGGACAGCAGGAAGATCACGACGAAGTCGAACGTGTTCATCGACGCCAGCCCCCGCTTACCGGCCAGCCGGAACAGCACGACGATGACGGCGTACACCAGAACGGTCCGCAGGATCTTTTCGACGACCGGGATCTGGATCGTCAGCATGTCGTGCCACATCTGCCTTGGCCTCCCTCTCGGTTCCGAACAGCCCAACAGTGGAGTTGAGGCCGCCCGGAGCGCGCCGCAACGCGCGGAGGGAGCAGGAAATGCCGCAGCCCCGCCACTGCGGTGAGGCGGGGCTGCGGGCTGCGGACTGGGGGCTGCGGGCTGCGGGCTGCGGGCTGCGGGCCGCCGAAGCTGCCGAGCTGTCACATGGGCTCAGGCGTCCGGGGCCCGGGGGCCGGCGGCGCGGATGTGCCCGGGCCGCGTCGGAGCGGGGGCGGCAGCCGCCAGGCACGCTCGCCGAGCAGGGACATCACGGCCGGCAGCAGCACACCGCGCACGACGGTCGCGTCGATGAGGATGGCCGATGCCATACCGAGGCCCAGCATCTTGTACTCGATGGCGGACAGGGTGAGGAAGACCGAGAAGACGCCGATCATGATGAGCGCCGCACCGCTGACGACGCCGGCGCTGGCGGCGATTCCGCCGACGACCGCCTCGCGCGGCCCCGCACCCGCGAGCCACCGCTCCCTGATCCGGCTGAGGATGAAGATGTGGTAGTCCATGCTCAGGCCGAACAGAATGATGAACATGAACAACGGGAGCCAACTGACCACGCCGCCGTAGGAGTTGAATCCCAGGAGTGCTTCCAGGTTGCCGTCCTGGAAGACCCAGGCCAGCACACCGTACGCGGCGCCGATGGACAGCAGATTGAGCAGGATCGACGCCAGCGGGATGGTCCACGACCGGAACACCACCATGAGCAGGAGAAACGCGAGTCCGAGTATGAAGGCGAAGACGACCGGGGTCCGGCTGTTCACCCGCTCCGCGAAGTCGTGCGGCATGGCCGTCTTGCCCGCGACTGCGTACTCGACACCCTCCACCGTGCCGAAGGCGGCCGGAAGCGCCTGATCGCGCAGGGCCGTCAGGGCGCGGTCCGCGGCAGGATCGGTGACGGCGCCCGCGAGCGGTACCCGTACCACCATGGCGTCGCCGACCGGCACGGCCGTGATCGGCTCCCGCAGCGCGCCGCCGCTGTCGGCTGCCTGCTCGTGCAGCTCGGCGATCGACTCCCGTATCCGGGGGGTGTCGGCCGACGCGCCGTCCGTACGGTCGATGACCACCCGGGCTGCGGTGGCCGACCCCGGAAATTGCTCCTGCATGTCGGTCGCCGCGTCCACCGCCGCCGAGGCGCCGGGGGGCAGGCTGGCCGTGACGGCGGCGTCCTGGAGCCGGATACCGAGCGCGGGCAGCGCCATGACCAGCAGGGCCACGGCCGCTGATGTTCCGGCAATCAAGGGCCGCCGTACGACCGAGCCCGCCACCCGCCCCCAGAAGTGCGACTCCTGTGCCGCGATCCTGCGCCGGCCCAGCCAGGGAATACGGGCTTTGTCGACCCGGTCGCCGAGTGCGGCGAGCAGCGCGGGCAACACCGTCACCGAGCCGAGCACCGCCAGGCCGACCACCAGGACCGTTCCGGCGGTCAGGCCCTTGAAGACATCCACACCGGTGAACAGCAGCCCGACCATGCAGACCATCACGGTCAAGCCCGAGGCCACGACGGCATGGCCCGAGGTGCGTGCCGTGATCCGCAGCGCTTCGCGTACCGAGTGTCCGGCTGCCCGTTCCTCGCGTACCCGGCGCAGCGAGAACAGCGAGTAGTCGATGCCTACCGCCATGCCGATCAGCAGCACGATGGAGGAGGCGGCACTGTTGAACGGCACCCAGTGACTGACCAGTTGCAGCAGCCCGAACGCGGCCGCGACAGTCGTCGCCGACAGGAGCAGAGGTATCCCCGCAGCGATCAGCGAACCGAAGACGGCCAGCAGAACGAGGAGCGTGAGCGGCAGGGAGGTCGTCTCCGCACGCCTGAAGTCGTCCTTGATCCCCTCGTTGACCGCCTCGGAGAGACTACGGTCGCCCGCCTGGGCGAGCCGTACGCCCGGGTGGCGCTCCCGTACCTGCTTCACGGCCTCGACGGCAGCCGCGTAGTGCTTCTCGAACCGGTCGTCAGGTCCGGCCACTTCGAAGGTCACCAGCCCGGAGCTGCCGTCCCTCGATATCCAGCGCCGGCCCTGCCCCTCCAGCGGGGAGCCGAGGTCACGTACCGCGCCCGGCTCCCGACGCAGCTCGGCCACCAGGTCCTCGGTGGCCGCACGCAGTTCGGGATCGGCTGCGAACTGCCGGTCGCCATCGGCAGCACGGGACTGGATCAGCACGTTCTCCCGGATCGAGTCACCGCTGCGCTGGGCTTCCACCAGCTGCTGGGCGCGACCGGCCTCCCCCGGATCGACCGCGCGGGCCGCGTCACCCGTCACCGGCATGCTGGACAGTACGGCGAGCACGACCAGCACCAGCCACCCGCTGATCGCCAGGGCGCGGTGCCGCGCCGACCACACCGCCACCGCCTCGATCACTCCCCGGCGCTCCGGCGTGACCGTCCCCTCCCCAGACCCGGGCGGCAGGCGCCCGCCGTCCGCGTCGTCCGCAGGGTCCGCGCTGCCGTCCGCAGTGCTGGTACTGCCCGCGGCAGTGCTGTCGGGTGGGCTGTGGACAGACTTGCTTTTGGGCAGCATGAGCTGCTCTCCTCTTTCTCGGTGGAGTGTTCCTGCGCAAACTCGCCCGCGGCGAGGTGGTTCGGCTCCGCGTTGCCCGGGCCGTCGAGTTGCAGCTCGACGGCCCGGGGTGTGTTCACGGGGCTACTCGACGTCCTTGAGGACCCGTTCGATCGTGTCGGTTCGGTTCCGCAGGTCGGAGACCTGGCTGCCGATCTCGGTCAGTTGCTGCTCGATCCGCTGCTGTCTGTCGGCAGCGGCTTCGGCGAGCTTCTTGTACTCGCTCTCCCGGGCCAGCTGAGCCTTGGCCCGCCGACCGGCTGCGGTCTGCCAGATGACAGTGACGACCACGGCAATGAGCAGAGTGAACATGCCGATGGTGCCTATGACTTCCTGCCACTCGTGCTCGTTCATCGCGGTGATCCCTTCTCGATGGTCAGCGTCTCGGCGGCGCTCGCGAGGAGTTCCGGTGTCAGGTGGACCGAGAAAGGGTTCACCTCGTAGAACTTCATTGCCTTTCCGTCTTCCGACAGCTCCAGCTGGGAGGAGACCAGACCGGCCGCCTCCAGCTTTTTCAGATGGACCTGGAGCAGCGCCCTGCTGATGTCGAGCTCGCGCGCCAGCCGACTCACGTAGTTCCGCCCGCCCGCGAGAGCCGCTACGACACGCACCCGGTGCGGGTTGGAGAGGGTGGCCAGCACCCGCACCAGGTCGTCGCCCGTCGACGTGGGGTCTCTCATCGCACCATCCCGCACCAGCAGTGGCAGCACATTACCTGCAAAAAAACATTAGCAGATGCCCGTAGCCATTGGCTGGTAACGGAACCCTGAGCGGACCCTGATACGCGGAGGGGGGAGCGGACCCTGATACGCGGAAGACGACGTATCAGGAACAGAGCAGGCCGCCGGTGTGGTCGTCGTTCTCCATCTGGGGCCACGAGTGCCACTCGGTGGCCCACGCGGCGGGGTCGACGGCTTCCACCAGGGAGGCCACCCGGCACTCCAGGAGGTGCTTCGGGGAGTAGACGAGCCAGGGCGCTGGCTCGCCGCCCGCGCCGATGTCCCAGCGGGCCCAGGCACGGTGCGCCTGCTGGTAGGTCCAGCAGGCGAACAGCAGGGCCGACAGGTCCTGGTGGAGATAGGCGGCGGGGCTGCCGTGGTCGAACCAGTCGGGGAGTTCCACGCGGCCGGTGGTGCCGTCCAGGGCGAGCGCGACGTCCGGCGCCCACCAGCCGAGGGCGAAGAAGTCGCGCTGGTAACCGCGGGTGGGCAGTTCGGCGTCGGCCTCGAAGTAGTGCGGGTGGGCCTCTGCCATGGTGCGCAGGGGGCCGTCCAAGAGGGCGAACATGTCAGCCACGCGAGGCAGCCCGATCTCGGTGAGAAGCCGGCGGGTGGGCGCGTGGGTGAGCTCGGCGGGGAGCTCGGCCTCGGTGAACCGGCGTATCCCGCCGCCGCCTCCGCCTCCGCCTCCGGTTCCGCCTTCGGCGAGCTCTGCGACCATCTCCGGCTCGATCTCGTACGCGAGGTCCCCCGGCGCGCCCGGCCGTGCCGCCCGGTGCAGGGTGCGGACGAGCAGTGCGGTGCCCCAGTGCGCGGGCTCACGGACCGGCTCTTCCGCGTCGTACAGCTCGTAGAGCCGTGGGTCGGCACGGCGCAGCCGCTGTTCGGTCTCCGCGCGCACCTGCGCGAGGGCGGCGGCGCCGCGCGACCGACCGGGCGGTACGGGGTCGAGGGGCGAGCCGGAGACGGCCTCGATCTCGCGGATCAGCCCGGCCAGTTCGGGCAGCCCGGAGGCGATCAGGTCGTGGCACAGGTCCTCGCCCTCCCAGGCGACCAGGTGCACTCCGCCTCCGTCGCCGTCGAGCACCAGCCGGGCCTCCCAGTGATCGGTGCGGCCGAGAACGAGGAACTGTCCGTCGAGCGCGACCGGTGCGTCGGCCGCCAGCACATCCTCGGTGAGCGGCGGCAGATGTCCGTCCCGGACGCTGGTGAAGTCCAGTTCGGCGGCCTGTTCGGGCAGGCCGACCTCGGTGAGGAAGCGCCGGCTCGGCTCGTGCCGCAGGGTCTCGGGGAGCGATGCGGCGTTGAGTCGGCGCCACGGGCGCGTGGGTGAGTCCGCCGCCATGTCATCCCCCTCGTCTCCGGAATCCCTCATCTCCGGAATCGCGCATCTCCGGGAGCGCGCATCTCCGGAATCGCGAGCAGTCTGCCCCTCGGCACCGGAAGACGCGACTCCGATAGTGACCCAAGCATGCGCAAGCCGGTCAGCCGAGGTTGACCGACTACCGTCAAGTGGCCAGGATCTCCGCCATGTCTCCACGAGCCGCACAGACAGAAGCCAGGCGCAGCCGGATGCGGCGGCTCGGCGAGAGCGCCTTCGGGATGCTGCTGCTGGCGCGGGCCGGGCTGATGGCGCTGATTGCGCTGGTGCTGGTGGTGGCCGGGGTGTGGACGTCATGGGACACCGCGACCACCGCCATGTCGGGGGCCGAGCGCGGCACCGTCACCGTCAAGAAGTGCGGGGAGGACGAGTGCACCGGGACGTTCCTCAACAAGAAGACGTCGAAGCCCGAGAAGGTAACCGTTTCCGAGTTCGTCTCCGGCGGCAAGGGCCAGACGCTCGATGTGGCCGTACAGCCCGGTACGGACCACGTCATACGGACCGGGCCCGCCGGGGTTCTGTACGCGTGGGTGCCGCTGGGCGGTGCGCTGCTGCTGGCCTCGCTGGTGATCGCGGGCGGCCTGCGGATGCGGAAGACGGCCGTGGCCATCGGGGTGTGCGGGGCACTGATCATGGGCGGGGCCTGGGCGCTGCTCAGCTTCTGATGTCCCCGAAGAGGACCGGGGTGCGCCGGAGCGCGCGGCGCGGCGCGGGTACAGACGAGGATCGCGGTGCCCCAGTGCGCGACAGATGTGCCTCAGGCGTGGGGCCACACTCGGACGTACCGAGGGTAACGATCACTCCGCTGATCTGGGGTTTTTGCGCTGGTTGGCATTGAAGCGCGCTTTCTTCTGACGATTCCCGCACGTGTTCATGTCGCACCATTTGCGGGTGCGACTTTGACTGGTGTCGAAGAAGGCGGCTTGGCATGTTGGTGATGCGCACAAGGCCAATTTTCCGTCTCGTTCGCCCGCGATGATGCTGATCGCGTCGGCGGCGATCACGCTGAGGGCATCTTCCACGCAGGAAGCCGAGCTGAGCCGCCATTGCCGCTTGCCCTCGGCCGTCAGGATCGCTGCGGCCCGACCCTGAGCGCTGCAGTCATTGATGACTTGGACAGCAGATGCAGGGAGAGCGTCCTGGATCGCGGCCGCTGTCGCGGCGGCGTGAATCGACTCCCTCAGTTCCCGAGCGAGGTCGAGCTGGGCAGTGGTGCAGGAGTCCACGGCGAGGCCGCTCACTGCCAGCCAGTCGACGAGTCGGTGCGGCGTGGGAATGCGCTCCACAGCGTTGCCATGACGCTCCGACAGAGTCCCCGTGAAGCTGGTCGCCAGCACGCTACCGAGGCGGAAGTCAGGGAACCGAGCGCTCATGGAACCACCTTAGGGGGTTGCAGCGTGGCTCGACAACCTGCTAGAACCGTCTTAGCCGGTTCGCGACAGATCGTAGCCGGTTCCACGATGACCAGGAGGTCTCATGCCCATGAACCGCCTAACCAGCGACGTGCAAGCGTTTGAAGCCCACGCAACTGACGCTGACCTCGACGACCTGCGCGCGCGACTGGCCGCAGCGCGGCTGCCGGAAGCTGAGACGGTCCATCGCGCAGCGCCCGACCCTCGCCGATGGGAACAGGGCGTTCCGCTCGCCGACCTCGTCGATGTCGTGAACTACTGGCGCACCGGGTACGACTGGCGGTCGTTCGAAGCGCGCCTTAACCGGATCGACCAGTTCCGCACGACCATTGATGATCTGGGAATCCACTTCCTGCACCGCCGATCCGCGCGCGCGGATGCCATTCCTCTGATCCTGACGCACGGCTGGCCGGGCAGCATTGCTGAGTTCATCGATGTAATAGACGAACTGGCAGATCCGAAAGACGCGGACGCGCCGGCGTTCCACGTCGTGGTCCCGTCGTTGCCAGGCTTTGGCTACAGCGACAAGCCGGCCACCACCGGGTGGGGAATCGAAAAGATCGCGGCCGCATGGGTGGAACTGATGGGAAGGCTCGGCTACAGCAAGTTCGTAGCCCACGGCGGCGACTGGGGAGGTGTGATCACCACGGTCCTCGGCGGCAGGTTCCCGGCGCACGTTCTCGGCATCCACACAGTGACCGCGCAGGCACCGCCCGGGTTGACAACGGACGGGCTGACGGCGGCCGAGCGCAAATGGACCGAGGACACCCGCGATTTCTGGAGCCACCACGCGGCGTACGCGAAGCAGCAGGCGACCCGACCGCAGACCATCGGCTACTCGCTCGTCGACTCACCGGTCGGGCTTCTCGCCTGGATCCTCGACAAGTTCGCCGAGTGGACAGATACCGAAGACAGCCCGTTCGAGACGATTTCCAGAGACCGCATTCTTGACGACGTCACCCTGTATTGGCTGACGCGGACCGGCGCATCGGCGGCCCGCATTTACTACGAAAGCCACGGTGGCGTCAACTCGCTCGACCCCGAACTTCGGGTCGACGTCCCGTCAGCAATCAGCGTGTATCCCCGCGACATCGAGAAGTGCCCCCGCGCCTGGGCACAGGAGCGGTACCGACAGATCGTCCGATGGACGACGCCCGAAACCGGGGGACATTTCCCGTCGCTGGAGGTTCCCGAGTATTTCGTCAAAGATCTGCAAGAGGGCCTCGCGGCAGTGCTGGCCGCTAGTCGGTGAACGCGACTGCGCGCCGGCACTCGATCACCGCCTGATCCGGCTCAAGGCGTTGCCCGACGGCTTCCGGACCGAGTTCATCGAGACGGCAGAACGTGGTCAGACAGGGCGCGGCGAAGATAGCGTGGGCGGGGCCTGGGCGCTGCGCAGCTTCTGAGACAGCCCCCAGGCCCCCGGCCCTAGCCCTCAGCCTTCGCCCCTCGGCCCTCGGCCCTCGGCCGGACGTCAGCCCGTGTTGCGCAGGCCGGCCGCCACGCCGTTGACGGTCAGCAGCAGCGCACGGCTCAGGTTCTCGTCCGGCTCCTTGCCCAGTGCCGCGGCCTGCCGCTGGCGGTGCAGCAGGGAGACCTGGAGGTAGGAGATCGGGTCGAGGTAGGCGTCGCGGATCTTCAGCGTCTTCTGGAGGACCGGGTTGGCCTCCAGCAGCTCGCTCTCGCCTGTTATACGCAGCACTTCCTCCACCGTGCGGACGTGTTCGGCCTCGATGGTGGCGAACACGTGCCGCAGTTCCTCGGGGACCAGCGTCTCGACGTAGTGGCGGGCGATCCGCAGATCCGTCTTGGCCAGCGTCATCTCGACGTTGGAGAGGAAGTTGCGGAAGAAGTGCCAGTGCGTGTGCGCCTCTTCGAGCACGCTGTCGAGCCCGGCCTCGCGGGCGGCCTTCAGGCCCGTACCGACCCCGAACCAGCCGGGGACGATCTGCCGCGACTGGGTCCAGCCGAACACCCACGGAATGGCCCGCAGCCCGTCCAGGCCCGCGCCGGTGTCGGGGCGGCGGGAGGGGCGGGAGCCCAGATGGAGCTCGGCGAGCTGGTCGACAGGGGTGGAGGCGAAGAAGTACGCGGGCAGGTCCGGGTCCTCGACCAGCTCGCGGTAGGCACGGTGCGCCGCGTCGGAGACCGTGTCCATGGCCGCGTCCCAGCGGGCCAGCGCCTCGTCGGACTGGCGGGGCGCGGTGTGCAGGGCCGATGCCTGGAGGGTGGCCGAGACGGTCAGCTCCAGGTTCTCCCGGGCGAGGGAGGGCACCAGGTACTTGTCGGAGATGACCTCGCCCTGCTCCGTGACCTTGATCTCACCCTCCAGGGTGCCCCAGGGCTGGGCGAGGATCGCGTCGTGGGTGGGGCCGCCGCCGCGGCCGACGGTGCCGCCCCGGCCGTGGAAGAGCCGCAGCCGCACGCCGTGCCTGTGTGCTACGTCACGCAGTCGGCGCTGGGCGCGGTGGATCTCCCACTGGCTGGTGGTGATGCCGCCGAACTTGGAGGAGTCGCTGTAGCCGAGCATGACCTCCTGAAGATCGCCGCGCAGCGAGACCAGCTTGCGGTAGGAGGGGTCGGAGAGCATCGCGTCGAGCAGCTCGTCGGCGATCTTCAGCTCGTCGGTGGTCTCCAGCAGCGGCACGATGCCGATCTTCGCCCAACCGCCGTGCAGATCGATCAGCCCGGCCTCGCGGGCCAGCACGGCGGCGGCGAACACGTCGTCGGCGCCCTGGCACATCGAGATGATGTACGACTCGATGACCTCGGGCCCGAAGGTCTCCAGCGCCTTGCGGACCGTCTCGAAGACGCCGAGCGTCTTGGCGCCGGCCGCGTCCAGCGGCGCCGGGCTCGGGGCGAGCGGGCGGCGGGAGCGCAGCTCCTTGGCGAGCAGTCGCTGCCGGTAGTCGCGCGGCATGTCGGCGTAGCGCCAGGACTCCTCGCCGAGCCGGTCGAAGAGCTGGCCGAGCGCGTGGTGGTGCGCTTCGGCGTGCTCGCGGACGTCCATGGTGGCCAGCTGGAGGCCGAAGGCCGCCGTCGTGCGGATGGCGCGCTCCAGGCGGCCGTCGGCGACCAGGCCGCCGCGGTGCTCGCGCAGCGAGTCCTGGATGAGGGCGAGGTCGGCCAGCAGCTCGCCGGTGCCCAGGTAGTCCCAGCCCTCGGTGTGCGGGAGCTTCTCGGCCAGCCGGGTGCGGGTGTTCAGCAGCTTCTGCCGGATGCAGGTGGCCTTGAGCCGGTAGGGCTCCTCCGCGTTGAGGCGCTTGTAGCGGGGGCTGATCTCCGGGAGCCGGGCGAGGTCCTTCTCCAGGGAGTCCAGCAGCGGCTGCGTGGCGCCGCAGTTACGGATCGAGTTGGACAGGGCGCCGCGCAGCTCGTCCACGTGTGCGAGGGCATCGGTGATGCCGTGCTCGTGCTGGAGCAGCAGCACGTCCCAGGTGACCTCGGGCGTGACGTTGGGGTTGCCGTCGCGGTCGCCGCCGATCCAGGTGCCGAAGGTCAGCGGGCGGGTGCCGGACGGCAGCGGCGCTCCCGCGCGCTCCAGCTCGGCGGCCAGGTCCTCCAGCACGTCGCCGACGGCGCCGCGGTGCAGCTCGTCCAGGTAGTAGATGGCGTTGCGCGCCTCGTCGGCGGGCTCCGGGCGGGCGACCCGCAGCTCGTCGGTCTGCCAGATCAGGTCGACGTTCTCGGCCAGTCGCAGATCGGCACGGCGGCGCTCGGCCCCGCCCAGCTGCCCGTCGGACTCCTCCAGCAGCTCCGCGATCTTGCGGAGCTTCGTCAGCACCGAGCGGCGGGCCGCCTCGGTGGGGTGCGCGGTGAAGACGGGGCGTACGGAGAGGTGACGCGCGGTGTTCGCCAGGTGCCCCGGATCGGCGTCCTTGAGCATGTCGGCGGTACGGGCGAGCATCCCGCCGTCCCCGGAACGGCGCTGCCGCAGCTCGCGGCCGCGGTGCACCTGCTCGGTGACGTTGGCCAGGTGGAAGTAGGTGGAGAAGGCCCGCACCAGCTTGGTGGCGGTCTCCAGATCGGTCTCGCCCAGCAGCTCGGCGGCTGCCTCACCGTTGCTGCGGGTGAGCGCGCGTACCCGCTCGACGAGATCGAGCAGCTCCGCGCCCTCCTGGCGGACCAGCGTCTCGCCCAGCAGATCACCCAGCCGGCGGATGTCGGCACGCAGCGCGGAGGTCGACTCGGCCGTGTCAACGCTGTCCATGCTGACGCCGTGGCTGCCCGGTGACTCCCCGGAGGACGCCCCGCCGGAAGCCTTCCAGCCGGAGGCGCTTCCCACCGTCCCGGGGTCACTCGATCCGGGCAGGTTCTCGGACGGCTCGGGGGTTCGCTGGTTGCTGTCGGCGCTGCTCACAGGTGCGGCTCCCTTGCGGGGTTGCTTCCCTTGCGGGGTTGCTTCGGGCAGGTGGCGGACCGCGCTGTCCGACGGAACAAGGATAGGTCGGCCTCAGCGTGGTACAGGACTCCCGTCCGAGGGGTGGGCAGCGCGGCGGACCCCGCCCCGGCGCGCACCCCTCTTGTCCCGTGACTTACGGCTGCCATACTTACGTCGCCGTAGGTTACGGAACCGTAGCCAAGCCGAGGTCCAATGAGGGACATCTATGACGACAAGCCCGGACGTGCTCGATAGTTCGCCGCAGGCCGCCCCCGCCGACTC
The DNA here is from genome assembly GCF_052245835.1 of Streptomyces sp. 8N114. Lineage (NCBI taxonomy): Bacteria > Bacillati > Actinomycetota > Actinomycetes > Kitasatosporales > Streptomycetaceae > Streptomyces > Streptomyces sp. 8N114. The sequence goes on from NZ_JBQQBT010000010.1 coordinate 136,930, forward strand.
GCCGCAGGGCCCCGACTCGCCGCAGGCACGCGACCCACTGCCCTCCGCGACGCTGGGCGGTGAGAAGCGCCGCTCCGCGGAACAGATCGCGCTGCTGCTGTTCATCACCGTTCCGTTCGTCGCGCTGGTGGCCGCGGTGCCGCTGGCCTGGGGATGGGGGGTGAGCTGGCTGGATCTGGGGCTGCTGGTCGCGATGTATTTCATCGGCTGCCACGGCATCACGATCGGCTTCCACCGCTACTTCACGCATGGCTCCTTCAAGGCGAAGCGCCCGCTGCGCATCGCACTTGCCATCATGGGCTCGCTCGCCGTGGAGGGCCCGCTGGTGCGCTGGGTGGCCGACCACCGCAAGCACCACAAGTTCTCCGACGCGGAGGGCGACCCGCACTCCCCGTGGCGGTACGGGGAGACGATCCCCGCGCTGATGAAGGGCCTGTGGTGGGCGCACGTCGCATGGATGTTCGACGAGGAGCAGACGCCGCAGCACAAGTACGCGCCCGACCTGGTCAAGGACCCCGCGCTGCGCGCCGTCTCCCGCCAGTTCGTGATGTGGACGGTCGTCTCCCTGATGATCCCGCCGCTGGTCGGCGGACTCGCCACCTGGTCGTGGCAGGGCGCGGTGACCGCGTTCTTCTGGGGCTCGCTCGTGCGCGTCGCACTGCTGCACCACGTCACCTGGTCGATCAACTCCATCTGCCACGCCGTCGGCAAGCGCCCGTTCAAGTCCCGCGACCGGTCGGGCAACGTGTGGTGGCTGGCGGTCCTCTCCTGCGGCGAGTCCTGGCACAACCTGCACCACGCGGACCCCACCTGCGCCCGGCACGGTGTCGAGCGCGGACAGATCGACTCCAGCGCGCGCATCATCCGCTGGTTCGAGAAGGCCGGCTGGGCGTACGACGTGCGCTGGCCGAAGCACGACCGGCTGGACTCGCGCCGCAACACGGACAGCTCGCGGCGCCGTAAGACAGCACAGCCGGAGCAGAGCGCCCCGCACAGCCCGGAACAGGACTCGGCGGCCGACGAGGCGTCCGGCTCGGACTCCCGCCGTCCGGAGCAGTCGGCCAGGGCGGCATGATGCTGTGCTGACCCAGGGGCCAGGCCAGACCCCTGGGCTCCCAGCAAGCCATACGACAGGGAAGGCCCATCCCGTGCCGACCGACGAGACGACGCCGCCGTCCAGCGGCGGGACGCCGCCGTCCAGCAGCAGCCCCAAGAAGCGCGCCCGCCGCCGGATGACCGGAAAAGAGCGCCGCGAGCAGCTGCTGGACATCGGCCGCACCCTCTTCGCCGAACGCGGCTTCGAAGGAACGTCGGTCGAGGAGATCGCCCACAAGGCCGGGGTGTCCAAGCCGGTCGTCTATGAGCACTTCGGCGGCAAAGAGGGCCTGTACGCGGTCGTCGTCGACCGCGAGATGCGGCGCCTGCTGGACATGGTGACGGGGGCGCTCACGGGGGGCCACCCCCGTGAGCTGCTGGAACAGGCCGCGTTCGCCCTGCTCGACTACATCGAGCAGTACACCGACGGCTTCCGCATCCTGGTGCGGGACTCCCCGCTCCCCCAGTCGACCGGCACGTTCGCCTCGCTGATCTCCGACATCGCCACCCAGGTCGAGGACATCCTCGGCCGCGAGTTCAAGAACCGGGGCTTCGACGCCAAGCTCTCCCCCCTCTACGCCCAGGCCCTCGTCGGCATGGTCGCCCTGACGGGACAGTGGTGGCTCAATGTCCGCAAACCCAAGAAGGCCGAGGTCGCGGCCCACCTCGTCAACCTCGCCTGGCACGGCCTCGACGGCCTGGAACAGAAGCCCCGGCTGATAGGCCACCGCCGGTCCTGACCACACGCGAGGCCCGGGGGGCGGGAGCGGGAGCGTGGCGGCGCACTCGCCGTCGGGGGGGGTGCCGTTGTTTCGTCACCGGCTGGAGCGGTGACGAAAACGGGAATGGGGAAGACCGAGGGCCATGGTCATGGCGTGCAGGGCCTCGGCAGGGTCAGCGTCCCGGCGTGCAGCGGATCGGCGCAGCGGGCGCCCGTAGAATCGGCCGCGCCGCCTCCGCTCCGACAAGCCGCCCTGCACCCCCTGGAGCCGTCCCCCATGCCTCGCCCGCCCCGGATCTCCCGCCCCGCAGTGCTCGACGAGGCGCTGCGCACGCTGGACGAGGAGGGCATCGGAGCCCTGTCGATGCGCAGGCTGGCGCAGCGCCTGGGGGTGACCAGCCCGTCGCTCTACAAGTACGTACGGGACCGGGAGGGCGTGTTCGATGCGGTCGTGGACGCGATCGTCCAGGAGATCAACGAGGGCTGGAGCCCGACGGGAAGCTGGCGCGCGGAGTTGGACGGGCTGGCCCGCCGTTACTTCCGCACCTTCCGCCGGCACCCCAACGCGGTGCCGCTGGTGATGCACCGTCCCACGCGCAACCAGCGCTCCCTCGACAGCTTCGACACCGTGCTCAGCGTGCTGACAGAAGCGGGCTGGCCGGTGCAGGACGCGGCCCGTGCCGTGCTGCTGACCGAGTCGTACGCGCTGGGCGCCACGTTGACCGCCGTCAGCCCCGGGATCCCGTTCACCTCCGAGGAGTTGGCGAACCGTCCCACCCTCGCTGCGGCCCTCACCGGCGAGCACAGCACCTTCCGTCTCACCGAGGACGACTTCGAGCACGGTCTGAAGCTGGTCCTGGACGGCATCGCCCGCGAAATCGCCCCGGAAGGGCGCCGGTTGGAGAGAGCACAGGGCGGCACGGAGCGCTGATCAGCGCTGCTCGGAGCTGCGCGGAAAATCCCTCGGTGCGCGCGCCGGCGTGTGCGAAGCTCCCCTCGCAGTGTGCCCGAGGTGTGCACACGTTCACTGCGGAGGACGAGGATGTTCGCGATATCCCTGGGTGACGACGGCGCCGAGCTGCGCCCCCTCGAACCGTGGCAGGCAGAGGAGTTCCTGGCCCACATCGAGCGGGGGCGGGAGTTCATCGGACAGCACGTGGGGCTGCCGGACGCCAACAAGGATCTGGAGTCGGCCCGCGCCTTCCTCCAGTCGTACGCGGAGAAGGCCGCCACCGACACCGGGCGGATCTACGGCATCTGGACGGCGGACGACAAGCTGGTCGGCGGGGTGCTCTTCCGGACGATGGACCTGCCTCAGGGCACCGCCGAGGCAGGCTGCTGGCTGGAGCCGTCGGCGGTGGGCAAGGGCCTGGTGACCCGTGCGGCACGCGTCATCATCGACTGGGCCGTGGAGGAGCGCGGTATCCACCGCGTCGAGTGGCACGTCTCCTCGGTGAACGAGCCCAGCATCGCCGTTGCCCGCCGGCTGGGCATGACGAAGGACGGCGTGCTGCGGGAGAGCTTCTTCTACCGGGGCACACGGGCCGACATGGAGATCTGGTCGATCCTCGCTCCGGAGTGGCGAGCCGCCAAGCGGATGTGAGGGGGCGCCCCGTCAGGGGCGCGGGGAACTGCGCGACAAGCCACAACGACTCTGCAGCCTGCGGGAGCCGGGCAGGGGCACCCCCTTGCCAGAACTGGGCGGGGTAACAGGGCGTGAGGGCTCAGCGCTTCACCGCGACGACGAAGACGCGGCGGAACGGAAACGCCGTCGTCCCGTCCGCGCCGCGCGGATACGCGGCGCGGAGCGCTTCCGCGTACTCGGCGAGGAAGCTGTCGCGCGCCCCGGGGTCGTCGGCGAGGCGGGCCAGTACGGGGCGGAGGGAGGTGCCCTTGGTCCATTCGAGGACGGGATCGGGACCGGTCAGCCGGTGGAGGTAGGTGGTCTCCCAGGCGTCGACCTCGCAGCCGTCGGGGCCGAGAGGCGCGAGGATGGCGGCGTACTCGGCCGGGCTGAGTACGGCGTCGGTGCGCAAGGGGGCGCCGACGCGGTGCCGCCAGCGTGGGGAGTCGCGCAGTTCGGCCAGCAGGGTGTGGCTCGGCGCTGCGAAGTTGCCGGGCACCTGGAAGGCGAGGGTGCCGCCGGACGGCAGGGCCGCGATCCAGTCGGGGAAGGCGTGCTGGTGGCCGGGCACCCAGTGGAGGGCCGCGTTGGAGAAGAGCAGACCGAAGTTCTCGGCGGGGTCGGGGCGCCAATGGGCGAGGTCGGCGTGGGCGAAGTCGAGGCGGCCCGGCCGGGTCTGCGCCTCGGCCTCGCGGAGCATCTCCGGCGAGTTGTCGAATCCGGTGATGTGCGCTTCGGGCCAGCGTTCGGCGAGGGGCGTGCTGGGACCGCCGGGACCGCAGCCGAGGTCGGCGATCCGGACGCGGGGATGACCGGGCAGTCGGTGGGGAACATGTGCGAGAAGATCGAGTACGGGGCGCAGGCGAGGGCCGGAGTGCCGGAGATACTGCTGGGGGTCCCACATGGCAGCAGGGTGCATGCAGTCTCTCTTGACGTCAAGAGACTTCACGTCGACACAACCTCTACACTGATCCCATGGAGGACGAGGTCGACCGTTTGGTGGCAGCTTGGCGTCGGGAGCGCCCTGACCTCGACGTCGAACCGCTCGAGGTGCTCAGCCGGGTCAGCAGACTGGCCCGGCATCTGGACCGCGCCCGCCGTATCGCGTTCTCCGAGCACGGACTGGAGCCCTGGGAGTTCGACGTACTGACCGCGCTGCGCCGCGCGGGCACCCCGTACCAGCTCTCCCCCGGCCAGTTGCTCACCCAGACGCTGGTCACCTCCGGGACGATGACCAACCGCATCGACCGCCTCGCCAAGAAAGGGCTGGTCGAGCGGCTGCCCGACCCCAGCGACCGGCGAGGCGTCCTGGTCCGGCTCACCATCGAGGGGCAGGACCGCGCGGACAGCGCGCTGGCCGGACTGCTCGACCAGGAGCGCGCCATCCTCGCCGAGCTCTCCCCCTTGCAGCGCCGCGAACTGGCCTCGCTGCTGCGGCAGCTGACGGCACCGTTCGACAACATCCCCACCTGAGCCACGGATCCCGGCCCCACCCGACGGCGCCCCGCCCGAGCTCTCTCCGCGACCGGGCCCGGCCGGCCAAGTGCCCTACCCCGCGCCTGTTCCGGGCCGTACGATCACGCGCATGGCCATGGGCGCGCGGTTCGAGGGACGTACGGTCGTCATCACCGGGGGCGGCTCCGGCATCGGTGCCGCGACGGCGCACCGGCTGGCCGACGAGGGGGCGGCCGTCGTCATCCTCGACAAGGAGGAGGCCGGGGCGCACCGCACCGCGCGGGAGATCACGGCCTCGGGCGGCCGGGCGGCGTTCGTCCTCGGTGACGTCACGGACGAACCGGCCTGGACCCGCGCGGTGGAGACGGCACGTCAGGGGTTCGGCCCGGTGGACGGGCTCGTCTGCAATGCGGCACTGGTGCGCACCGGTGCTGCCGACGAGATCTCCCTCTCCGACTGGGAGGCCCAGCTCGGGGTGAATCTGACCGGAGCCTTCCTCGGGGTACGGGCCTGCGTGCCCGATCTGCGCGAGCGGGGCGGCGCCGTGGTGCTGACCTCCTCCGTGCACGCCCTGGTCGGACTGCACGGGCGGCCCGCGTACGCCGCCAGCAAGGCGGGGCTGACCGGGCTCGGCCGCCAGCTCGCCGCGGACTTCGGCCCCCGGGTACGGGTCAACTCCGTGCTGCCGGGCCCGATCATGACGCCCGCCTGGGACGGGGTCGAGGAGGAGGACCGGCGGCAGGCCGCGGCGGAGACGGTGATCGGCCGCCATGGGCGCCCCGACGAGGTCGCCGCCGCCATCGCCTTCCTGCTCTCGGAGGACGCCTCCTTCGTGACCGGCGCGAGCCTGGTGGTGGACGGGGGCTGGAGCGTCTTCAAGAACTCGGTGTGAGCGGGCCCCGCCCCTCCCTCCTCAGTCGGCGATGTCGGCGTAGGCGACGGCCCGTTCGACGCGAGCCCGGACCAGATACTCGCCGGGGACGGCGTTGCGCTGCCCGTACTCTTCGGCGCGGTCCGCGCCCATGTAGCGGCCGCCGATGCGGGTGGCCCACTCGCGCATCAGCTCCAGGTCGTCGAGGAATTCCGCGGCGACGCACTCCAGCATCACGAAGCTGAAGGGGGGCTCCTGGTCGTCCACGCACAGGGCGAAGCGCGGATCGCGGCGCAGGCCGTGGTACTTCAGCGAGTTGCTGCCCGTGTTGAAGAGGAGCCGACCCTCGTCGTCCAGCAGGAACCACACCGGGGTGACATGAGGGCGCCCGTCCTTGCGGGTGGTCGCCAACTTGCCGGTGCGGGTGCCCGTCAGGACGAAGTCGCGCCACTGGGCTTCGGTCATCTGCTGCATTGCCACGTCTCCACGGTCGTCAGGCTTCCGATGTGATCAGAAGTGATCAGACCGCAGAGCCTAGAGCGAGGGGCCGACAACCAGGCCGCCGCCACGGCGCAAGCGCGTCAGCGTGCTCCCGCCGGCTCCAGCTCCGCCGGGCCCACCCCGGCGCGCCGGGCCAGGGCGACGGCCTGCAGCGTGGAGTGGACGCCCAGCTTCCCCAGGACGTTCTGCATATGGGTCCGCACCGTGTGCGGCGACAGATACAGCCGCTCCGCGACGGCCTTGCGGCCCAGCCCCGCCACCATGCACCGCAGCACCTCCCGCTCGCGCGGGGTCAGGGACTCCACGAGGCGTTCGCTCTCGGTGCGGTGCTTGCGGCTGGCGGTCAACTCCTTGAGGACGCCGGTGAGGAGAGCGGGCGGCAGATGTGTCTCGTCCTTGAGGACGCCGCGGATCACCTGGAGGAGCCGGGAGAGGGAGCAGTCCTTGGCGACCCAGCCTCCCGCGCCCGCCTGGAGCGCCGCGGCGGCGTGCCGGGGGTCGTCGCGCTCGGCGAGGACGACGGTGCGCACCGCCGGATAGTCGGCACGGACGCGCGCCACCAGCGGTAACCCGCCCGTTGCGGGCATGGCGGCCGGGGCGTCGGCCGCTGCGGGCGCGCCGCCGGCGGGCCCGGCGGCACTCGCGCCCACCGCGGTGTCGTCCGGCACGCCGAGCAGCTTTCCGGGGGCAGGGGCGGGTGCCGAGGCGGGCTTCTCGCCGTTCGACCGCGCCATGCCCGGGTGGGGCGGCCCGCCCTGGCCGGGCACCGGCCCCGGTCCGGGCAGCGCGCCCTGGTGGGACGGTGACGGTGCTGTCCCGTTCAGCGACGCGCCCAGGTCGGCGTCCACGAGCAGGACGTCGAACCGGCGGCCCTCGGCCGCGCCGCGTTCCAGATGACGCAGCGCCGCCGCACCGCTGCCCGCGGCGCCCACTTCGACATCCTGCTCGGCCGCGAGCGCGGCGGCCAAGGACTCGGCGAAAATGCGGTGGTCGTCGACCACCAGCACGCGAATACGTTGCATGGCACCCCCTGGCAGTGCGGGCACGGCGCCCATACGCGGGAAAGCGCGCTATCGACACGGCCGCCGCCGTGTTCGCTGTCTACCCCGCCCCTGGGCGTCGTACCCGGCTGTCTCGCCCCCTGATCAGCACCGGCCCCCACCGATGCTGCACACAAGGTTCAGAGTACGTCCGAGCTGTGACAACGGAAGGCAAATCACAAAAGTCGTTCTACTCGTGACCCCGTGGGGGTGCACCAGGGCGCGTCGGGAGCGCGCGTATGCGGGCGGCGACACGCGCGCCTCACAAGCGCCGCGCGCCCGCGCTCGGTACCGCCTCGAACACGTGCGGCACCAGGTGGCCCGCAGCCTCGAACGCCGAGGTCACCGCCTCGCCGATCTTCTCGGTCTGGCTCTCCTCGGCCAGCACGATCGCCGAGCCGCCGAAGCCGCCGCCGGTCATCCGGGCACCGAGCGCGCCAGCGGCGAGCGCCACGTCGACCACCAGGTCCAGCTCCTCGCAGGAGACGCGGAAGTCGTCCCGCAGAGAGGCGTGCCCCGCGGTCAGCACCGCGCCCACCGCGCGCGGGTCGCCGGCGTCCAGCAACGCGATCGTCTCCTCGACCCGGCGGTTCTCCGTGACGATGTGCCGCACACAGCTGCGCACCTCCGGATCGTCCAGCCGGGCGTCCAGGCGTGCGAGGGCCGCGTCGAGCTCCTCGTACGCCACATCGCGCAGCGCCGGCACGCCGAGCGCCGCCGCGCCCGCCTCGCACGCCCGGCGCCGTCCGGCATAGGCGCCGTCGGCCAGGGTGTGCTTGACGCGGGTGTCGACGACGAGCATCCGCAGCCCCTCGGCGGCGAGGTCGAAGGGCACCTGACGCTGGGTCAGGCTGCGGGCGTCCAGGTGGAGTACGTGGCCCTCGGTGCAACAGGCGGAGGCCATCTGGTCCATGATCCCGCAGGGCATGCCGACGAAGTCGTTCTCGGCGCGCTGGCACAGCCGCGCCAGCTGGGGCCGGGACAGCCCCAGCTCGTACAGCTCGGACAGCGCGAGGCCGGTGGCGACCTCCAGTGCGGCCGACGAGGAGAGCCCGGCGCCGGTGGGCACGGTGCTGGAGATCTGCACATCAGCACCGCCGACCGGCAGCCCCGCCTCCCGCAGCGCCCATACGACACCGGACGGATACGCGGCCCAGCCGCCGTCCGCGCCCGGCCTCAGCTCGTCGAGGCGCAGCTGGTAGGCGGCGCCCGGTACGTCCGCCGAGTGCAGCCGCAGCACGCCGTCGTCGCGCCGTGCGGCAGCGACGTGCACGGTGTGCGGGAGGGCGAGGGGCATCACGAAACCGTCGTTGTAGTCCGTGTGTTCGCCGATGAGGTTGACCCGGCCGGGCGCCGCCCAGACACCCTCCGGCTCGGCACCGTAGACCTCCCGGAACCCCTCCCGGGCGTCCTGGCTCACGGGGTCTCCTCCGGCGTGCGCTCCTGTGCGACACCCGAGGCGTGCTGCGCGAACCGCCAGGCGTCCGCCACGATCTCCTCCAGTCCGCTGCGCTCCGGCCGCCAGCCCAGCGCCTGGCGGGCCCGTTCGGCGGAGGCGACGAGTACGGCGGGGTCGCCGCCCCGGCGCGGGGCGACCTTTTCGGGCACCTCATGGCCGGTGACCTTGCGGACGGTCTCGATGACCTCCCGTACGGAGAAGCCGTTGCCGTTGCCGAGGTTGCAGATCAGATGCGCGCCCGGCGCGGCGTGGTCGAGGGCCAGGAGATGTGCCTTGGCCAGGTCGGCGACGTGGATGTAGTCGCGTACACAGGTGCCGTCGGGGGTCGGGTAGTCGTCGCCGTAGACGGAGATCGCCTCGCGCCGCCCCTGGGCGACCTGGAGGACCAGCGGGATGAGATGCGACTCGGGGTCGTGGCGCTCCCCGTACGCGGTGCCGTCGGTGGTGAAGTAGGCGCCCGCGACGTTGAAGTAGCGCAGCGAGGCGGCGGCAAGACCGTGCGCCTGGCACTCGCCGCTGATCATGTGGTCGACGGCCAGCTTCGAGGCCCCGTACGGGCTGGTGGGCGCGGCGGGGTCGGTCTCGGTGATCGGGGTGCGCTCGGGTTCGCCGTAGACGGCGGCCGTGGAGGAGAAGACCAGCTTGCGGACCCCCGCCTCCCGCATGGCGGCCAGCAGCTCGACGGTGCCGCCGACGTTGTTGCGCCAGTACTTCTCGGGCTGCTCGACGGACTCGCCCACCTTGGAGTGCGCGGCGAAGTGCAGCACGCCGTCGTACGAGGCGTCCAGCACACGCGCGGCGTCCTGGATACGGCCCTCGACGAACTCGGCGCCGGACGGTACGCCCTGGGGGAAGCCGGTGTCGAGGTCGTCGAGCACCGTGACGGTGTGTCCTGCCTGCAGCAGGTGCGCCGCCACCACGCTGCCCACATATCCGGCCCCGCCGGTCACCAGGTACTTAGCCATTGCGCCTGTCCTTTGTTCGGTCGCCACTCCACCACGACGCCCACGAAACCACCTCTCCCTGTGTGATTCACGAAACCACCCTTCACGAAGCCACCTCTCGCAGGCGCCTCGCCGCGGCTTCCGGCGGCACGTCGTTGATGAACACGTTCATGCCGGATTCGGAACCGGCGAGGAACTTCAGCTTGCCGGGAGCCCGTCGGATGGTGAAAAGCTCCAGATGCAGCGCGAACTCCTCGCGCGTTGCGAGGCGGGGGTCGTCCTCGCGGAGGAACGGCGCCTGGTGCCAGGCGGCGATGTAGGGGGTGCGGGGCTCCTGCTCGCCGAATATGCGGTCGAAGCGGCGCAGCAGCTCCAGATAGATCCCGGGGAACTCGGCGCGGGCCTCCTCGCCGAGCGCCCGCAGGTCGGGCACCCGGGACTTGGGGTAGAGGTGCACCTCGTACGGCCAGTGCGCGGCGTAGGGGACGAACGCCGTCCAGTGTGCGCCGTCGATGACGACCCGCTCCCGCGCGGCGAGTTCGGCCGCGACGAGCTCGTCGAAAAGGTTGCCGCCGGGCCCGGTGCCGTACTCGGCCAGGGAACGCAGCATGCGCGCTGTACGCGGGGTGGTGAACGGATAGCCGTAGATCTGGCCGTGCGGGTGGGAGAGGGTCACCCCGATCTCCTCGCCGCGGTTCTCGAAGCAGTACACCTGCTCGACGCCGGGCGACTGCGACAGCTCGGCGGTGCGGTCGGTCCAGACGTCCAGGACGAGGCGGGCCTGCTCCTCGTCGAGATCGGCGAAGGAGGCGTGGTGGTCGGAGGTGAAGCTGACGACCTCGCAGCGGCCGGCGCCGGGCGCGTGCCGGAAGAGTCCGGAGGGGCCCTCGCTCTCCTCCTTGCCGGGTGCGCCACGGAAGGAGGGGAAGCGGTTCTCGAAGACGGCGACGTCGTAGTCGGACTCCGGGATCTCGCTCATCCGCCCTTCGCGGGAGGGGCACAGCGGGCACTCGTCGGCCGGCGGATGGTAGGTGCGGGCGTTGCGGTGTGCGGTCACGCCGACCCACTCGTCCAGCAGCGGATCGTGCCGGATCTCGGAGAGCGCCTCCATGGCGGGCATCGGACGCCGGTCGACGGCGGTACGGACAGCATCGTCGCGGAGGTCGTAGTAAACGATCTCGCGGCCGTCGGCCAGACGGCCTGAGGTCTTCTTCACCGGGTGGCTCCTCGTTCCTGGACCTCAAACATAATCACACACAAGGAACCAGGAGCCAACATAGGGGCCGAACGTTCCGGGCTTGGCTTGCCCCTACTCCTCCCCCAACCTCCGACCGGGAGGTACCACCACAGACCTTCACCCTCGACCCCCGGGAATCATCACAATCAAACAAACTCTTGCAACACGACCTTTCAAAAGTTGAAACATCAGGGGTACGTTCGCGTCCGTTCCGATCGCGCTATGAAGCGAGTGACCCATGTTGCACCTGGCCGAAGGGCTACGGCTCCCCACCAACGGACTCGATTACACACTTCTCGGCATCTACTTCGTCGTGGTGCTCGGGATCGGCTTCGCCGCCCGGCGCAGTGTGAAGACCAGCCTCGACTTCTTCCTCTCCGGCCGGTCGCTGCCCGCCTGGATCACCGGTCTGGCCTTCGTGGCCGCCAATCTCGGCGCCACCGAGATCCTCGGCATGGCGGCCAACGGCGCCCAGTACGGCGTCTACACCGTGCACTGGTACTGGATCGGCGCCATCCCCGCCATGGTCTTCCTCGGCCTGGTGATGATGCCGTTCTACTACGGCTCCAAGGTCCGCTCGGTGCCCGAGTTCCTGCTGCACCGGTTCGGGCCCTCCTCCCACCTGCTCAGCTCGGTCATCTTCGCGGTCTCCTCCGTGCTGATCGCGGGCGTCAACCTCTACGCGCTCGCGCTCGTGCTGAAGGCGCTGCTGGGCTGGGAGCTGTGGATTTCCGTCGTGGTCGCGGGCTTCTTCGTGCTCGCGTACATCACGCTCGGCGGGCTCTCCTCGGCGATCTACACCGAGGTGCTCCAGTTCTTCGTGATCCTCGCCGCGCTGATCCCGCTCACCGTCGTGGGCCTCAAGCGCGTCGGCGGCTGGGGCGGCATCACCGACACCCTCTCCGGTGAGAAGGGCGGCGCCTTCATGACCGCGTGGGACGGCACCGGGATCGGCTCCGGCAACCCGCTGGGCGCCAACTGGCTGACCATCGTGCTGGGCCTCGGCTTCGTGATGAGCTTCGGCTACTGGACGACCAACTTCGCCGAGGTGCAGCGCGCGCTGTCCGCCAAGAACCTCTCCGCGGCCCAGCGCACCCCGCTGATCGCGGCCTTCCCCAAGATCTTCATCCCGGCGGTCGTGGTCATACCCGGCCTGATCGCGCTCGTCATGGAGCCGACGCTGGGCAAGACCAAGGACGGGCTGCAGTACAACGACGCCATCCCGGTACTGATGCGCGATCTACTGCCCAACGGTGTGCTCGGCATCGCGGTCACCGGTCTGCTGGCGGCGTTCATGGCCGGTATGGCGGCCAACATCTCCTCCTTCAACACCGTCTTCACCAACGACATCTACGCGGCGTACCTGAAGAAGGACCGGGCCGACGAGCACTATGTGGCCACGGCGCGCTGGGTCACCGTCGTCGGCGTGCTGATCGGCATGGGGACGGCGTTCATCGCCTCCGAGTTCAGCAACATCATGAACTACCTCCAGACGCTGTTCTCCTTCTTCAACGTGCCGCTGTTCGTCGTCTTCATCATCGGCATGTTCTGGAAGAAGACCACGCCCGCCGCCGGCTTCTGGGGACTGCTGACCGGCACCGTCGGTGCGATGGTGAACTACTTCTGGTTCTACAAGCAGGGCGTCATCGACATCCCCAGCGACCAGGGCGCCAACTTCGTCTCCTCGATCGTGGCCTTCGTGGTGGGCGCGGTGGTGATGGTGGTCGTCACGCTGTTCACCAAGCCCAAGCCGGCCGAGGAACTCGCGGGGCTCGTCTACGGCACCCGCTCGCCCGGCGAGCCGGAGCCGCCCGGCGAGGGCGACGACGCGTGGTACCGCAAGCCCGCACTGCTGGGCTGGGGCGCCATGATCCTCGCCGCCCTCTGCTACATCCCCTTCTCCTTCTGAGCTGCGACGCGAAGGACACTGAAGCGCAATGAGCGACAACAGCACCCCAAAGCCCGCCGCCCAGCAGGTGGCCAAGGAAGTCGAGGAACTGGAGCGGCGCTCCCAGACCGCGGCCCGCCTCTTCGACGTACGGCGCATCATCGGCGGTCTGTTCGTGGTCTACGGCGTGATCGTCACCATCGCCGGGATCTTCGCCTCGGAGGAGGACCTCAAGAAGGCACAGGACATCAACATCAACCTGTGGACGGGCCTCGCCATGCTGGCACTCGGCGTGGCCTTCCTCGTCTGGTTGAGGCTGAGCCCGACGATTCCGCCGCCGGCGACAGACGACGAATAAGGGCTGACCCTTCCCGTTGTCCGCGGGGCGCGGGCCCGTCGTGGCCGCTCGCGCAGTTCCCCGCGCCCCTGACGGGGCGCGGCCCTGCGCAGTCGTTCCCACGGGTTACGCGCCCGCGGCCCCACCTGCCCGCTCCAGCAGCCCCGTGCGGGCGGCCAAGGCTGCGGCCTCCAGCCGCGAGCCGACCCCCAACTTCATCAGCACGCGCTGCACATGCGTACGTGCCGTCGACGGCGCGATGCCCATCCCCGCGGCGATCAGCCGGGTGTCCTCGCCCTCGGCGACCCGCACCAGCACCTCCACCTCCCTCGGCGTCAGCATCTGGAGCAGCCGGGCTCCCTCGTCGTCCGGCTCCGCCGCCGGGTTCAGCAGCTCGGCGAACGACTGCGTCAGCAGCTGCGGTGCGACGGCCGCCTCCCCCGCCCGGGCCTTGACCATGGCCCGTTCGACGCCCTCGATCCGCTCGTCGTGCCGTACATAGCCGGACGCCCCCGCCGCGAAGGCGGAGGCGATCCCGCGAGGGCTCGGCACCGGACCGAGCACCACCACTGCGATCTGCGGTTTCTCTCTCTTGATCCGCACCACCGGATCGAAGACGCCTGGTTCGGCGGGCGTCGCCGTACCCAGCAGGCACACCTCCGGTGCTCTGCTGATCACCAGCTCGGCCGCGCCGCCGCTGGGCGCGGCAGCCGCGAGCACGCGGTGCCCGCGCAGCTTCAGCGCCGAGGCAAGAGCCTCGGCGAGCAGGCGATGGTCGTCGACCACCATGAGCCGCACGCTCATCAAGCTCGCTCCCCCCACAACACTCCCGATGGCCCCGTCACCCCCGAAACGCAGCCCCTCTTTGTTCTCGGGAAGCTACACGCTCACTCGCCGTTCCGCGCCCCTTACGGGGTGAAATCCCCAAGGTAGGGCTTGAACCAGGTGCCTGAAGACGCCGGTTGGCCCGCCACGGCGCACCGTGACGGGCCAACGCGGTCGCTCGGACCACTTGTTCGACGCCGGTTCAACTGTCTTTCAACCGGCGTCCGGCAGCTGTGCTCAGCCGCTGGTCGGCGCGAACCCGACGGCCAGCCGCGGCGCCGAGTCGCTGATGGACGAGCGCTCCGAGATCAGGTTGTCCTGGAGGAAGAACCTGTTGTTCTCGAAGATCAGCGGTGCGTCCACCGAGTAGGCGTCGACGGAGAACGCCTGCTCGCCCTCGTCGAAGTCGGAGGCGGGCATCTTCAGCAGCGTCGTCTGCTTGCCCTTCTTCGGGTCGACGCTGACGATCTCGCCGCCCTTCCCCAGGCTGGGCGTCTTGTAGCCCAGCACATGGGTGCCCTGCATCTTGAACGGGATGATGTTGCGGTCGGCGCCGGCGGGCGACTTCCACTTCGGCTTACCCGTGTTGAAGTCGAAGGCCATGATCTCGTTGGTGTCGGACAGGCTGTCGCCCTTGCCGTCGTGCTCGGCCGTGGAGAGGTAGACCGTGTCGGGACCGACCGCCATGCCGTAGCAGCCGTTGACCTCCAGCTCGCAGGGCTTGTTGTAGCGGTCGCCCAGCGAGATCCTGCCCTTGATCTTCTTGTCCTCACCGATGGTGAACACGTCCTTGGCCAGCTCGTCACCGGCGCCGGCGACCAGCACCAGCGGGTCCGTGGAGGCGATGCGGACGTTCTTGACGCCCTTGGGCGGCTCGAACTTCCACTTGGCCTTGCCGGTGTCCGGGTCGAGCTTCTGGACGGAGACCTGCGGCTTGTCGTAGTCGTTGCCGCACTCCACGACGGCGACCAGCGACTTGCCGCCCTGGTAGCCGGTGTCACGGCAGTTGCTGGGCTTGGCCTCCCAGAGCTTCTTCTCCGAGGAGATCTTGTAGCCGACCGAGCCGCCGATCCACGCCGAGGCGACGGTGTCACCGCTGATGGCCACGTTGTCGATGGACCTGGTGTCCGAGTTGGGCATCGTCTTGTCCCAGGCGATCTTCTTCGCGTCCAGGTCCACGATGACCATACGGGTGCAGTCGGCGCTGGGGGAGATGGTCTCCTGGACGATGACGGCGACCTTGTTGTCCTTGGTCTTCTCGTTGGAGGCCGCGCAGACGTTGCCCTTGAGCGGGATCTTCGTCTCGTTCTTCGTCTTGAGGTCCTGGACGAGCATCTCCCGGACCGAGGACTTGGCGAAGACCTTGTCGGTGGCCCAGGCGCCGGCGACGGTGGTGACGTCCTTGACCTCGGGCGCCTTCATGTCGACGATCTGCCTCGCCTGCGGGTCCTTCGGCGGCGAGTTGGGGTCCTTCTGCTGCGAGTTGTTCTCCCCGTCCTTGGACTCGTCGTTCTTCTTGTCGTCCTTGGTCAGGAAGAAGACACCGGCAACTGCTATCAACGCGACGACGACAACGCCCGCCACCACCGCGATGATCTTGGAGTTGTTGTTGCCGCCACCGCCCCCGGGCATGCCGCCCGAGGTGTTGGCGTAGGGGTAACCGGGCGGGGGCTGCTGCCCGTAGCCGCCGGGCGGCGGGCCGGGGGGCGCGGGCGTTCCCGGGGGCGGGCCGGGCGGTCCGGGCGGCCCCGAGGGCGAGGGCACCGCGCCGAAGGCGGCCTGCGTGGGCGCCGCGTGCGCGCCCTGCTGCGGGTAGCCGTAGCCGGGCGGCGCCGCGGGCGTGGGCGGCTCCGACGACTTCCCGAGCGAATGCGGGGGCTGCTGCGGAGGCTGCGGGGGCTGCTGCGGATAGCCGTAGGACGACTGGCCGGAGTCCGGCTGCTGCGGGTAGCCGTAGGACGACTGATCCTGCGGATCACGCGGCGGTTCCTGCGGTGCGCCGAAGCCTCCGGATGGCGGCTGGCTAGGCGGCGGAGGCGGCTGCGACATGAACAATCCCTCGTTACGGGCAGACCGGCGCCGGACCTTCAACCCCTTACGGGCAAACCCCCGTAGGGCCGAGCGAATCGGACATGTGGCCTGCCAATGGCAGACTTCAGAGCGGAAGTTCTTTCTACCATCGGACACGATCCAGCCACCGCGCCGGTTCCCGGCCCCCGCCCGCGTGACACCGAGTCGCAATCACCTCGGGACCGAGTCGGAACGCGCGACTGCGTAGTACGGGGGGATGCGCCCCCGCAAACGGAGGGGCGGCGCAAGATCCCGCCGGACACGCCGCCCGCCGCCGAGCTCCCTCAGTCGCCTTCCGACTCGGCCAGCTCCAGCCAGCGCATCTCCAGCTCCTCGCGCTTCTCCCGCACCTCACGCAGCTCCGCGTCCAGGCCCCCGATCCGCTCGAAGTCGGTGGCGTGCTCGGCCATTTCGGCGTGCAGGGCCGCCTCGCGCTGCTCGGCCTTCTCCAGCTGGCGCTCGATCCGCTGCATCTCCTTCTGCGCCGCACGGGAGAGCGCGGCGGGCTTGGCGGGCGCCTTGGCCGACGTGGCCGGCGCCTTGGCCGCGGTCCCGTTCCCGGCCGGTGCCGCCGCGGGGACCGCAGCGGCGGCCCTGGCCTCCATCCGGGCCCGGCGCTCCAGATACTCGTCGATACCGCGCGGCAGCATCCGCAACGTCGCATCGCCCAGCAGCGCGTGGACGCGGTCCGTGGTGCGCTCGATGAAGTACCGGTCGTGCGAGATGACGACGAGCGAGCCCGCCCAGCCGTCCAGCAGGTCCTCCAGCTGCGTAAGGGTCTCGATGTCCAGGTCGTTGGTCGGCTCGTCCAGGAAGAGGACGTTGGGCTCGTCCATCAGCAGCCGCAGGATCTGCAGCCGCCGCCGCTCACCGCCGGACAGGTCGCCCACCGGCGTCCACTGCTTCTCCTTGGCGAAGCCGAACCGCTCGCACAGCTGCGAGGCCGTCATCTCCCGGCCCTTGCCCAGGTCGATCCGGGAGCGTACGGCCTCCACCGCCTCCAGGACGCGCAGCGTGGGCTCCAGCTCGGCGACCTCCTGGGAGAGGTACGCCAGTTTCACCGTCTTGCCGACCTTGACCCGGCCCTCGGTCACCAGCGATGACGTCTGCTCGCCGCCGGTGCGTGCCGTGTCGGCGAGAGCCCGCAGCAGGGACGTCTTGCCCGCGCCGTTGACCCCGACCAGGCCGATCCGGTCGCCGGGCCCCAGCTGCCACGTCAGATGCTTGAGCAGCACCTTGGGCCCGGCCTGTACGGTCACGTCCTCCATGTCCAGGACCGACTTGCCCAGCCGGGAGTTGGCGAACCGCATCAGCTCCTGGCTGTCCCGGGGCGGCGGCTCGCCCTCGATCAGCGCGTTCGCCGCCTCGATACGGAAGCGCGGCTTGCTGGTACGCGCCGGAGCGCCGCGCCGCAGCCAGGCCAGCTCCTTGCGCATCAGGTTCTGCCGCTTGGTCTCCTCCTGTGCGGCGATACGTTCCCGCTCCGCGCGGGCGAAGACGTAGTCGGAGTAACCGCCCTCGTACTCGTGCACCGCACCGCGCTGCACGTCCCACATCCGGGTGGCGACCTGGTCGAGGAACCAGCGGTCGTGCGTGACGCACACCAGCGCGGAGCGGCGGGCCCGCAGATGGCCGGCCAGCCAGGAGATGCCCTCCACGTCGAGGTGGTTGGTCGGCTCGTCCAGCACGATCAGGTCCTGCTCGGCGATGAGCAGCTTGGCGAGCGCGATCCGGCGGCGCTCGCCGCCGGAGAGCGGGCCGATCACCGTGTCCAGGCCCTGCGGGAAGCCCGGCAGGTCCAGGCCGCCGAACAGCCCGGTGAGCACGTCGCGGATCCGCGCGACGCCCGCCCACTCGTGGTCGGCCATGTCGCCGACCACCTCGTGCCGGACGGTGGCCTGCGGATCGAGGGAGTCGTGCTGTGTCAGCACACCGGTACGGAGACCGCCGGCGTGGGTGACCCGGCCCGCGTCCGGCTCCTCCTCGCGGGCCAGGATCTTGATGAGGGTGGTCTTGCCGTCGCCGTTGCGGCCGACGACGCCGATCTTGTCGGCCTCGCTGACACCCAGGGAGACGGCGTCGAGGAGGGTGCGCGTGCCGTGCACCTTGTCGACGGCTTCCATGTTGACCAGGTTGACGCGGTTGCCAGCCATCTCACTCCTGTTGGGGACCAGCCCCCAAGGGTAGCCCCGCGCGGGCCGCCGCCGGGCAGCGGCCGGGGCCGGGGCCTCAGCTGCCGTGCAGCATCAGCGCTATGCCGCCCACCATCAGCACGCTCGCCGCGGTGCGGGGCCAGCCGAAGCGCTCCTTGAAGAAGACGGCACCGATCGCGGCCCCCGCGATGATCGAGGACTCCCGCAGCGCCGCCACCGGCGCCAGCGGCGCCAGCGTCTGCGCCCACAGCACCAGCCCGTACGCCAGCACCGACAGCGCGCCGCCCAGCAGCCCGCGCAGCGCGATGGGGCGGAGCTGCGCGGCCAGCTCCCGGCGGCGGGTGGCGATCGCCCATACGGGGATCGCCAGGCCCTCCAGGAGCATCAGCCATGCGATGTAGCCGAGCGAGGTGCCGGAGGCCCGTACGCCCACCCCGTCCACGACGGTGTACGCGGCGATGGCGAGCCCCGTGCACACGGCGGCCGTCAGCGCGGGCCACTGCGGCCCCGCGCCGCTGCGCCCCTTGCCCCGCAGTCCCCACAGGGCGACCCCGACCAGCCCCGCCGAGGCCAGCAGTACCCCGGCGAGCTGCCAGTGGTCGGGCATCTCGTGCACGAAGACCGCCGCGAGCACGGTGACCACCAGCGGCGCCGTACCCCGTGCGATGGGGTACATCTGCCCGAACTCCCCCATCCGGAAGGAGCGCATCAGCAGCGCCTGGTAGACGACGTGCAGCGCCGCCGAGACGAGGAGGGGCAGCCAGGCGCCGGCGGCCGGCAGCGGTACGAAGCAGGCCAGCACGGCGCCGCACAGGCTGCCGCCACCGCCGACCAGGGTGAAGGCGAGCAGCTGGTCGCGGATGCCGTGCGCCAGGGCGTTCCAGGTGGCATGGATGAGCGCCGCGGCCAGCACCGCGGCGACGACTATCGGCGTCACCGGTCGCCGTCCACTGCGCCCGTGCGGGGTGAATGCGTCATGCACGGGACGCTACCGCCGGGTTGACCTGCCCCCTTCCTGCGGGGGTGCCGACGCCCACCCGCCCCTGAGGGGACGGGTGGGCCGAGCATGCGCGGGGATCAACCCCCGGCGGATTCCAGGACCTTGCGGACGACGGGTCCCGCGTTGTCACCACCGTGTCCGGAGGCGGGCACGACGGCCGCGGAGGCGATGTCACCGGAGTACGCCGTGAACCAGGCGTTGGGCTTCTTCTGCCCGTCAACCTCGGCGGAGCCGGTCTTGCCGCCCACGTCACCGCTGAGCCCCGACAGGGCCTTGGCGGCGGTACCGCTGGTGGCGGTGAGCTTCATCAGTGCCTTGAGGTCCTTCTGGACGCCGGGCTTCATGGCGCGCGACGCCTTGGCGAGGGTGCGCTTGTCGAGGGAGGCGGACACCAGGAACGGCTGCTTGAAGGCGCCGTTCTGCACGGTGGCGGAGACGGACGCCATGGTGAGCGGGTTCATCCGCACGCCGCCCTGGCCGATGAGGGAGGACGCCATCTGGGCGTCGGACTGCACGGGGACGCTGCCGTCGAAGGTGCCGGTGCCGGTCTTCCAGTTGAGGCCGATGCCGAAGACGTCGCGGGCCTCCTTGGTGAGGTCGTCGTCCTTCAGCTTGGGCGCCTGGGTGATGAAGGCGGTGTTGCAGGAGCGGGCGAAGCTCTGCGCGAAGCTGCCGTTCTTGATCTGGAACTTGTCGAGGTTCTGGAACTTCCAGCCGCCGTACGTCGAGTACTTGGGGCACGGGTGCGGCTTGCCGGGCGAGGTGATGCCCTTGTCGAGCAGCATCGCGGTGGTGACGACCTTCATGGTGGAGCCGGGGGCCAGCGAGCCGCGCAGGGCGCTGTTGAAGCCCTTGGCGGGGGAGTTGGCGATGGCCAGGATCTCGCCGGTGCTGGGCTTGACGGCGACGACGGACGCCTTCGGCTTGCCGCGTACGGCGGCCTCGGCCGCGCGCTGCACCTTGGCGTCGAGGGTCGTCTTCAGCTTGCCCGGGGTGGGCTTGGACAGCTGCCGCAGCACGGACTTCGTCTTGCCCTTGGAGTCGACGATGCGGGTCTGCACACCCGGCGAGCCGTCGGTCTTGTCGCCGTAGCGCTTGCCGATGTCGCGGATCACGTCGGCAAGGGTGGGGTAGGTGTCCGTGCTGAGCGTCGAGCCGTCGCGGTCGACCGCGGTGACGGGCGGGGTGCCCGACTCGTCGGTCCTGATCGTCTGGCCGTCCTTGAGCTTGGGATGCAGCACGGACGGCTTCCAGTCGACGACCGGCTCGCCGGTGCCGGAGGACCGGACGATCTCCAGCGCGGAGTCGTACGTCCAGGCGGAGCGCTTCTGGCCGTAGGCGACCCGCGCCGCTACGTGGAAGGGCACCTTTTCGCCGTCGGCCGCCCTGGGCGTGACGGCGACCTTGGAGATGTGGGCCTTGCTGCGGAAGGCGGCCAGCGCCTTGCCGGCCGTTCCGGGGTCGTCGGTCAGCTTGGCGGCCTTCCGCGGCTCGCCGCCGGCCCAGGCACCGAGGAACTCCTTCGCGGCGGTGCGCACTTCCTGCGCGCTCAGCGGGCCCTTCTTGACCTTGCGCGGCGCCTTGCCCTCGTCGTCGGCGGCGACGGTGCTCTTGGGCTCCTCACCGTCGCTGTCGACCAGGGCGTAGACGCCGACGCCGGTGAGCCCGACGACGACGGCGGCGACCCCGCCGATCACGGCCATCTTCTGTGTGTCGCGCATCCGAGTTCTGCCCCTCCACCCCGCCTTGGCCTTGTGCGGCCGAAGTCCTGACGCGAGGCACCCTAGAGCACGTCCATGACAGAACGTGTCCTGGTATGCCCGTTCGGCCCCTTCTTCCGCGGATCTGGCTTCCAGGATTCACCGGTTCCGGGAAACCCTGCCTAAGAGCGGAACCACCGCACCGCGGCGGCCGCGCGCCCGCAGCCCTGAGGCAGACGAGCAGCGTGGGGCGATCGGTTCCAGATCACGGCCATGTGTCCGAATCGCGATCTTCGAGTCATCCGAACGTTGTGCTGCGTTCAGTCCGCGGACACCTTCAGATCCACGAATCCAGCCACATCCGGTGCCGCCACTCCCCCAGCGGAATCGTCTCTCCGGTGTAGATCGGCCAGAAGTAGACGAAGTTCCAGACGATGAGCAGCCCGACGACGCCCACCGTGATCACGCCCATGGTGCGCCGTCTGTCGTCCGTACCCGGTGGTCCGGCCAGCGCGCCGGCCGCCATGGCCAGGCCGAGGCACAGGAAGGGGAGGAAGATCACGGCGTAGAAGAGGAAGATGGTGCGCTCCTGATAGGCGAACCAGGGCAGATAGCCGCCCACCACCCCGCACAGGATCGCGCCCGCGCGCCAGTCGCGGCGGAAGAACCAGCGGTAGAAGACGTAGACGAGCGCGGCGCAGGCGGCCCACCACAGCACCGGGGTGCCCAGCGCGAGGACTTCCCGGGCGCAGCCCTCGGCCTTGTCCGTACAGCCGTCGGTGCCCGCCTTGGGCGACTCGTAGAAGAAGGAGACGGGACGGCCCAGGACCAGCCAGCTCCACGGGTTCGACTGGTAGGTGTGCCCCGATGTGAGGTTGACGTGGAAGTCGTAGACCTCGCTCTCGTAGTGCCACAGGCTGCGCAGCGGTCCGGGCAGCCAGCCCCAGGGGCCCGCGGCGCCCTGCTTGTCCGCCCAGTCGCGGAAGTAGCCCCCGGACGTGGCGAACCAGCCCGTCCAGGAGGCGATGTAGGTGACCACCGCGACCACCGGCAGCGAGACGAAAGCGGGCAGCGCGTCCTTGCGGAGCATCGCCACGAGGGGCCGCGAGGCGCCCGCGGTGCGGCGCGCGCCCATGTCCCACAGGACGGTCAGGATCCCGAACGCGGCCAGTACGTACAGCCCGTTCCACTTGGTGGCGCAGGCCAGCCCCAGACACACCCCGGCCGCCAGCCGCCAGGGCCGCAGGCCCAGGCCCGTCCGGTCGCCCACGAAGGCGTCCGGCAGCGGCACACCGGTGTCGGGCCCCTCGTCGGTGCCGCCGCATGGCAGCCGCCCCGCGAGCCGTTCCCGGGTCCGGTCACGGTCGACGAGCAGCGCGCCGAACGCGGCCAGCACCCAGAACATCACCACCAGGTCCAGCAGCGCGGCGCGGCTCATCACGAAGTGCAGCCCGTCCACCGCCATCAGGGCGCCCGCCAGGCACCCCAGCGCCGTCGAGCGGAACAGCCGGCGCCCGATACGGCACAGCATCAGCACCGAGAGGGTGCCGAGCAGCGCCATCATGAACCGCCAGCCGAACGGATTCAGCCCGAAGAGGGCCTCGCCGAGCCCGATGATCCACTTGCCGACGGGCGGGTGGACGACGTACGAGCCCTCCGGCGAGAGGGGGATGCGCTGCGGATCGCCCAGGATCTTGTCGTTGGCGTTGTCCGGCCAGGTCCCCTCGTACCCGTGGTGGATGAGCGACCAGGCGTCCTTGGCGTAGTACGTCTCGTCGAATATGACGGCGTGCGGGGAGCCCAACTGCCAGAAGCGCAACGCCCCCGCCACCAGCGCGACCAGCAGCGGCCCGCCCCAGGCCGCCCAGCGCGCCAGCCGCAGCGACACTTCGGGGGCGAGCCCGAAGACGGCGCCCGGCCGCGGATCCGGTTCCGGGAACGGCGGGGTGAGCCGTTCACGGACACCGGCGCGTGGCCGGGCCGCATAGCCGAACCGGCGCAGCCGCGCCTGCCACCTGGGGAGCCTCGGGGGGCCGTGCCCGCTCCCGGTGCTGCCCTCGCAGTCCGGGCTGTCAGGCCCGCCCTGTTTGCGGTCGGCGTCCCCCACGGTGTCACTGGTCGTCACGCGGGCCATCGTAGGGATCGCGGGGGCGCCGTGTGCGAGCGCGTCGCCGCCGGTGCGCGGTCGGACGGGTGATGCGGCCAGGACTGCCGGTGGACGCTGCGAGGATGGACGGGTGACTGGAACCCTCGTACTCGCCGGAACCCCCATCGGCGACCCCTCCGACGCCCCGCCGCGGCTCGCGGCCGAGCTGGCCGCCGCCGATGTCGTCGCCGCCGAGGACACCCGGCGGCTGCGCAAGCTGACGCAGGCGCTGGGTGTGACACCGGCCGGGCGAATCGTCTCCTACTTCGAGGGCAACGAGGCCGCCCGTACGCCCGAGCTGGCCGAGGCACTGGTGGACGGGGCGCGGGTGGTGCTGGTGACGGACGCGGGCATGCCCTCGGTCTCGGACCCGGGCTACCGGCTGGTGGCGGCGGCCGTGGAGCGCGGGGTGCCGGTCACCGCCGTCCCCGGCCCCTCGGCGGTGCTGACGGCGCTGGCGGTCTCCGGGCTGCCGGTGGACCGGTTCTGCTTCGAGGGATTCCTGCCGCGCAAGCAGGGCGAGCGGCGCAGCAGGCTGCGGGAGGCGGCCGAAGAGCGGCGCACGCTGGTGTATTTCGAGGCTCCGCACCGGCTGGAGGCCACGCTCTCCGCCATGGCCGAGGTCTTCGGCGCGGAGCGGCAGGCCGCCGTCTGCCGGGAGCTGACCAAGACCTACGAGCAGGTACGGCGTGGTCCGCTGGGCGAGCTGGCGCAGTGGGCCGCCGAGGGCGTGCGCGGCGAGATCACCCTCGTCGTACGGGGTGCCGAGGCGCCGGCGGCGGGCGAGGCGGACGCGGCTGAGCTGGCCCGCCGGGTGGCGGAGCGCGAGCAGGCGGGCCAGCCGCGCAAGGAGGCGATCGCGGAGGTGGCCCGCGAGGCGGGCGCACCGAAGCGGGAGGTCTTCGACGCGGTGGTCGCCTCCAAGAACGCCGCAGGAACCTCCCGGCCGGGCGCCGGCCCGGGCCCACGAGGGCGGGCAGCCGAGTAAAGAAGTTGCGCGGTAAAGCAAAGGGAAGGTCCATGGAAGCCTTTTACCTTGACGCTTCGCCCAAATTTCCCCAAACGAAGGAAAAGCACTACTGAGCTTCCTTCCGGTGCGCTCATACGAGGAGTCCACTGGCAGTGGGCGTCATTCGCCCCCCAGGAAGGAGCTGCCATGAAGGACGAGAGCGGCATCGGCAAGGACATCGCCGACTCTGCGCGGAAAGCGGTGCACGAGGCGTACGCGTTCGCCTGCATGAAGTGCGGGCACGGGTGGGAGCAGGAGTACGAAATACAGCACCTGGAATACACCGACGGCAGGCCCTTGGTCGTGTATTACGAGGACGGCAAACGCGTTCCCTCGCCGCTCACCAAACCCACGTGCCGCTTTTGTGACGGACACATCGTCCGCATCATGCGTTCGGGGCGCGTCTCCATCGCGGAGTCAGCACTTCCGCACCACTGAGGGGTCACCTCGCTGAGGGGTCGCCTCCCCCGGAAGGCGAACAGCACCGCGCTTTATCATCGCCGGTATGTCCACCTCCGCGACCCCGAACAGCGCAGCGAGCTCAGCAGCGACGAACGCCGCGAAGGCTCGGGCGGCGCAGGCACCCCCGCCGCCGCCCGAGCCGCTCGCCGTTCCGGTCGCGGACTCCCACACGCACCTGGACATGCAGGAGTCCGCGGTCGCCGACGCGCTCACCGCGGCCGCCGCCGTGGGTGTGACGACGGTCATCCAGGTCGGCTGCGATCTGGAGCGCTCACGGTGGGCCGCCGAGACGGCCGCCGCGTGGAAGAACGTCTGGGCCGCCGTCGCGCTGCACCCGAACGAGGCCCCCAGGCTGAGCGCCGAGGGCGGCGAGGAGGCGCTGGACGAGGCGCTCGCCGGCATCGAGAAGCTCGCCGCGCTCCCCCACGTACTGGCCGTCGGCGAGAGCGGCCTGGATTACTTCCGCACCGGCCCGGAGGGCGTCGCCGCGCAGCAGCGCTCCTTCCGCGCCCACATCGAGCTGGCCAAGCGGCTGGACAAGGCCCTGGTCATCCACGATCGCGAAGCGCATACGGACGTGCTGCGCATCCTGGACGAGGAGGGCGCCCCCGAGCGGACCGTCTTCCACTGCTTCTCCGGCGACGCCGAGATGGCCCAGCTGTGCGCCGCCAAGGGCTACTTCATGTCCTTCGCCGGGAACATCACGTTCAAGAACGCGCAGCCGCTGCGGGAAGCGCTCGCCGTGGCGCCGCCAGAGCTGCTGCTGGTGGAGACGGACGCACCGTTCCTGACCCCCGCGCCGTACCGGGGCCGCCCCAACGCGCCCTATCTGATCCCCCTCACGCTGCGCGCCATGGCCCGCACCAAGGGCATGGACGAGGAGCGGCTGGCCCGGCATGTCGCGGCGAACACGGCGCTGGCCTTCGGCTACTGAGGCACCGGCCCCTGCTGCTGCGGGCCGGGCCCGGGCGGCGGTCTCCGCGGCCCGTGCGCGGCCGTAAACTGACGCGGTGAGCGCTGCCCCTTCCGACCCGTCCACCACGCCCGACGCCTCCGGCAGCGGCGTGCTGCTCGGCCCCGCAGAAGTGCGGGAGCTGGCGGAAGCGCTGGGGGTGCGGCCCACCAAGCAGCGCGGCCAGAACTTCGTCATCGACCCGAACACGGTGCGCCGCATCGTGCGCACCGCCGAGGTCCGCGACGACGACGTCGTCCTGGAGGTCGGCCCCGGGCTGGGCTCGCTCACCCTGGCGCTGCTGGAGACGGCGGCACATGTCACCGCGGTCGAGCTGGACGACGTGCTGGCCGCCGCCCTGCCCGCGACCGTACGGGCCAGGCTGCCGGAGCGCGCCGGGCGCTTCTCCCTGGTGCACGAGGACGCGCTGCGGGTCACCGAGCTGCCCGGACCGGCGCCGACCGCGCTGGTAGCCAACCTCCCCTACAACGTGGCCGTTCCCGTGCTGCTGCACCTGCTGGCGACGTTCCCGAGCATCGCCCGGACGCTGGTGATGGTGCAGTCCGAGGTCGCCGACCGGCTGGCGGCACCGCCGGGCTCGAAGGTGTACGGGGTGCCGTCGGTGAAGGCCGCGTGGTACTGCGAGGTCAAGCGCGCCGGGGCGATCGGGCGGAACGTCTTCTGGCCCGCGCCCAACGTCGACTCCGGGCTGGTCTCGCTCGTACGACGCACGCACCCGCCCGCGACCGCCGCGAGCCGCGAGGAGGTGTTCGCCGTCGTGGACGCGGCGTTCGCCCAGCGGCGCAAGACGCTGCGGGCCGCGCTCTCCGGATGGGCGGGCTCGGGCGCCGCCGCTGAGCAGGCGCTGCGCGCGGCCGGTGTCTCCCCGCAGGCGCGCGGGGAGTCGCTGACCGTCGCCGAGTTCGCCGCGATCGCGGAAGCCGGCCCGCGCCGTCACAGCACGCAGGCGGACGACGGCCGGAGCCAGGTGGACGACGACCGGAACGGAGACGAGGAGCACACCGCGTGACGCAGCCAGCCGCCGCCGCCCCCGCCGGGCCCACCAGGACGGTCACGGTCCGGGTTCCGGCCAAGGTCAATGTGCAGCTGTCGGTCGGCGGGCTGCGCCCCGACGGCTTCCACAGCCTGGCCAACGTCTTCCTCGCCGTCGGCCTGTACGACTCGGTCAGCGCCACCCGCGCCGACGTGCCCCGGCTGACCGTCTCCGGACCGGACGCCGCGCTGGTGCCGCAGGACCGCACCAATCTGGCGGCGCGCGCCGCGGAGCTGCTGGCCGAACGGCACGGGCTGGCGCCCGAGGTGCATCTGCACATCGCCAAGGACATCCCCGTCGCGGGCGGCATGGCGGGCGGCAGCGCGGACGCCGCGGGCGCCCTGCTGGCCTGCGACCGGCTGTGGGGCCTGAACACCCCGCGCGAGGAGCTGCTGGGGCTCTGCGCCGAGCTGGGCTCGGACGTGCCGTTCAGCTTCGCGGGCGGTGCCGCGCTCGGCCAGGGCCGGGGCGAGATACTGACGCCGCTGGAGGTGGGCGGCACCTTCCACTGGGTGTTCGCCGTCGCGGACGGCGGCCTGTCCACGCCGGACGTCTACCGCGAGTGCGACCGGCTGCGGGAGGCGGACGGTACCGGCTCCTCGGTGGCCGACGTACCCGAACCGGTCGCCTCGGAGCCGCTGTTGGCCGCACTGCGCGCGGGCGACGCACCGGCGCTGGCCGCAACCCTGCGCAACGACCTCCAGCCCGCCGCGCTCTCGCTGCGGCCCTCCCTCGCCGAGACCCTCAACACCGGGCTGGCCGCAGGCGCGTTGGCGGCGCTGGTCTCCGGCTCCGGCCCCACCTGCGCCTTCCTGGTGACCGACGCCGACTCCGCTGCCCGTACGGCGCACACCCTCACCGCCTCCGGCACCTGCCGTACCGCTCGCGCCACCTCCGGCCCGGCCCCGGGTGCGACGGTGGTGTGACAGGGCGCCCCCCGAAGGGGCGCGGGGAACTGCGCGACCAGCCGAAGCGAACCCGCAGCCTGCGGACGGCGGACAGGGGCTGCCCCCTCCTCAGCAGGCGGCGCCCATCGCGGAGCGCAGCGCGCGGATCAGGGCCTGCGGGCGCGGGTCGCTGGTGACCGAACGGTGCAGCGCACCAGTGACGTAGCCGAAAGAGATCCCCGTCTCCGGGTCGGCGAAGCCGAGGGAGCCGCCCCGCCCGGGGTGGCCGAAGGAGCCGGGGCCCAGCAGCGGGCAGGCCGGGCCGTGCAGCATGTAGCCGAGGCCGAACCGGGTGCCCACGATCAGCACCCGGTCGGCTCCGTCCGACTCCAGGGAGCGGGCCTGGGTCAGGGTCGCGGGGGTGAACAGGCGGCGGGCCGTACCGAGAGGGCTCAGCAGCGCCGCGTAGAACGCGGAGAGGGAGCGTGCCGTGGCGATGCCGTTCGCGGCGGGGAGTTCGGCGGCGCGGTAGGCCGGGTCGTTCTCGTCGGGCTTCGGCGCGATGGCACCGAAGGCGCGGCGGGTGAGCGAGCCGGGGTCGGTGTAGGCATCGGTCACCGAGCGCTTGGGGCGGGTCCGCAGCGCGCCGGGCTCCGGCGCGGGCGCCTCCCGTTCGGCGACCCGAGCCACCCGGCCGTCGGCCGCGATCCCGTCGGGCAGTCCGATCCACAGATCGAGCCCGAGCGGCCCGGCCACCTCGTCGGCGAACCAGCGCCCCAGGGTGCGGCCGCCGCTGGCGCGTACCACCAGTTCGCCCAACAGCCAGCCGAAGGTGTGCGGGTGGTAGCCGTGCGCCGTGCCCGGCTGCCACTCGGGGGCCTGTGCGGCGAGCGCACGTGCTGCCCGGCCCGGCTCCAGCACCTCCTCGGGGGTGAGCGGGACTTCCAGCACCGGCAGTCCGGCGCGATGCGCCAGCAGGTGGCGGACCAGGACGCGTTCCTTGCCCGCCGTCTTGAACTGCGGCCAGTACGAACCGACGGGCGCGTCCAGATCCAACTGGCCGCGCTGGTGCAGCAGATGCGGGACGGCCGCCGCCAGGCCCTTGGTCGCCGAGCGGATCACGACTGCGGTGTCCTCGCTCCAGGGTGCCGCGTCGGGGTCGGCCGGGTCGGTGCTGCCGCCCCACAGGTCGACGACTTTGCGGCCGTCCCGGTGCACGGCCAGCGCCGCTCCCTGCTCGCCGCGCTGCTCGAAGTTGCGTATGAAGGCGTCCCGGACGGGCTCGTACCCGTCCGCCACCGTGCCGTGCACCGCCACCACTGTGTGAACGACCTCTGCCACGTTTCCTTCGCTCCTGTCGCCTGAGGGCGCTTTTGTGACGCCGCGCCCCCATGGTCCTACGTGGGTGATGGTCTCTGGCGAGGGGGTGCCCCTGCCCGTCGTCTGCAGGCTGCGGCTGCGTCGTGGCTTGTCGCGCCGTTCCCGCGCCCCTTACGGGGCGCGTCCCCTGTGCTGCGAAGCTTGGGCAGTCTGCGCCAGGGGCGCAGGGTGGGCAAGCGCAGCCCCCCATGCCGGGCACGCAAGACGACAGGCCCTATGCCACTGGCGCCGTCACCGAGCGAGGGTCGAATCCGAAGGGCAGCTCCAGACGATGTGCCCGCATCAGCTCCGCGTCGGAGAGCAGCTCCTGCGTCGTGCCGTCAGCAACCAGCACCCCGTCGCTGAGCACCACCGACCGTGGGCACAGTTCCAGCGCGTACGGCAGATCGTGGGTGACCATCAGCACCGTCAGATCGAGCGAGCGGATCAGATCCGCGAGCTCACGGCGGGCCGCCGGGTCGAGGTTGGAGGAGGGCTCGTCCAGTACCAGGATCTCGGGGCGGCCGGCCAGCACGGTGGCGACCGCGACCCGGCGCCGCTGGCCGAACGAGAGGTGGTGCGGGGCCCGGTCCGCGTACTCGGCCATCCCGACCCGCTCCAGCGCCTCGTGCACCCGCGCCTCCAGCTCGGCGCCGCGCAGCCCGGCGGCGGCGGGCCCGAAGGCCACGTCCTCCCGGACGGTCGGCATAAACAGCTGGTCGTCCGGGTCCTGGAAGACGATGCCGACCCGGCGCCGGATCTCCGCCAGATTGGGGCGTTCGGCCTTCAGCCCGGCGACGGTGACCGACCCGGCGCCCGGCCTCAGGATGCCGTTCAGATGCAGCACCAGCGTGGTCTTGCCGGCGCCGTTGGGGCCGAGCAGCGCGACCCGCTGGCCGCGCGGCACGGTCAGATCGACGCCGAACAGCGCCTGGTGGCCGTCCGGGTAGGCGTAGGCGAGGCCGCGCACTTCGAGCGAGGGAACCTCGGCAGGTCCCTCAGGGACGCTTTCGGCAGTGGAGCTCACAGGGTCCATCCCAACAGGCAGATCGCGAGGGCGGTCAGCGGCAGTGCTGCCGAACGGGCCCACTCCGTCCGGCCGGCGGGCCCGTCGCCGAGCGCGGCCGGCATGGTCCCGGCGTAGCCGCGGCTGAGCATCGCCAGGTGCACCCGTTCACCGCGCTCGTAGGAGCGGATGAACAGCGAACCGGCCGACTTGGCCAGCACCCCCCAGTGCCGGGGCCCGCGTGCCTCGAAGCCGCGGGAGAGGCGGGCTGTACGCATCCGGCGCATCTCGTCGCTGATGACATCGGCGTAGCGCACCATGAACGTGGCGATCTGGCATAGCAGCGGCGGCATCCGCAACCGCGCCAGCCCCAGCAGGAGTTCGTTCAGCCCCGTCGTCGAGGCGAGCAGCACCGAGGCGGCCACTCCGAGGGTGCCCTTGGCCAGCACGTTCCACGCGCCCCACAGTCCGGACTCGGACAGCGACAGGCCCCAGACGCTGATCCGCTCCCCCTCCGCGACGAACGGCAGCAGCACCGCGAACGCCACGAACGGCACCTCGATCGCCATCCGGGTCAGCAGATGGCGCGGCGGCACCCGGGAGACGGCGGCGACGGCCGCCAGCAGCACCGCGTACGCACCGAACGCCCACACGGCCTCGCGCGGGGTGGCGACGACCAGGACGACGAAGCAGAAGACCGCGGCCAGTTTGCAGTGCGCGGGCAGCGCGTGCACGGGCGAGTGGCCGTGCTTGTAGAGCTTGTGCGCGTGTCCGGCACCCATCTCGGCCGCCCTCCCCTAGCGCTCGGCGGCGGGCACCGAGCCGGCGGACCCGGCCTCGGTCGCCTCGGCCGGGGACCGGTCACGGCGGCGGCGTACGACGAGGAAGACGCCGGAGCCCACGGCAAGGGTGGCGCCCACCCCGATGACGCCTGCCAGACCGCCGGAGAGCCGGGTGTCGGCGATGTCCTTCACCCCGTAGTCCGCCAGCGGGGAATCCTCCGCGGCGTGCTTCTGCTCCTTCTTGTCGATGCCGTTGTCGGCGGCGACCTTCTCCAGCCCGTCGGGGCTGGACGAGGCGTAGAAGCTGAGCCCGCCCGCGCACAGCAGGGTGACGACGAGACCGCTGATCCACAGCGGACGCAGGGAGCGGCGGCGAGCGGCAACAGGCGCCGGGGCGGGGTCGGGGGCGGGCCCGGGCGCCGCGTCCTGGCCGGCCGACAGCGGCGAGGGCCGCAACTCCAGCCGTACGGCGAGCCGGTCGCGCGCCGCGTACACCAGGTCGGGGCGGACGGCCGCCACGGCGCCCACGGTCGCGGCGGTGATCACGGCCTCGCCGATGCCGATGAGGACATGCACCCCGACCATCGCGCCGAAGACCTTGCCCAGCGCGACATCGGTCGTCCCGCCGAGCGCGTAGATCGCGGTGAAGGCGACCGCCGCCGCCGGTACGGAGACGAGCGCGGCGACGAAGGACGCGCCGGTCACCATGGAGCGCCGGCGCGGCAGCACCCGCAGCAGCCCGCGGAAGACGGCGTAGGCGACGAGGACGGTCACCACACCCATGTCCGTGATGTTGGTGCCCAGCGCCGTCAGCCCGCCGTCCGCGAACAGCACGCCCTGGAGGAGCAGTACGACGGAGACGCACAGCACACCCGTGTACGGCCCCACGAGTATCGCGGCCAGCGCACCGCCCAGCAGATGGCCGCTGGTGCCCGCCGCCACCGGGAAGTTGAGCATCTGGACGGCGAAGATGAACGCGGCCACCAGCCCTGCCAGCGGCGCCGTCCGCTCCCCCACCTCGCCCGGGCCGCCGTCCAGTTCGCGCCGGGCGCCACGCAAGGAGACGGCGACGGCTGCGGCAGCGACGACTCCCGTACCGGCCGAGACGGGGGCGTTGATGAATCCATCAGGTACGTGCATCGAGGCGCTCCGCTTTCTCACGGCTTCTCACAACGGCCCGGCAATGGCCTGGCAGTGGCCGTCTCCAGCCTTTTGAGAATACCGGCCAGATGCAAAGAATTCGCAAGAGGGCGATTGGAATGCCCGGATTGGGAGGGGACGTCAGTCCCTGTCCCCTGGCCTGTGGTGGAGCTCACCAGGCTTGCTGGGTGACTGAGCCGCTTTGCTGAGCGTCTGACAGGGCGAAGGGGCAACCCGGCCCGAGCGATGAGCGCACCGGGAACCCCCGACCCAGAGGAGCAGATGTGTCCAAGGTCATCACCCGCACCGTGCAGGCTCAACTGATCACCCGGCCGCCCGCGACCCGGCCTCTCGCACCTGCTCTCCGCTACGAGACGGACGACCCGCTGGCCGTGCGGATCGTCTTCCCCGCCGAGATCTCCCTCGACGGCGCGGAAGTCGCCTGGGCCTTCTCCCGCGATCTCCTCACCGAGGGGCTGCGCGGGCCCGCGGGCGAGGGCGATGTCCACATCTGCCCCTGCGGTCAGGAGCGGACGGTGATCGAACTGCACGCCGGCGAGGGCGTCGCGGTCCTGGAATTCCGCGCCGCCGACCTGGGCGCTTTTCTGCGCCGCACCTACGACCTGGTCCCGGCCGGCGCCGAGACGGCCCTCCTGGACCTGGAGGAGGGCTTTGCGGCACTGCTGCGCGGCGTGTGAGAGGGCCGGCGGGTGAAACGGCCGACGTGTGAAACGGCTGAAGCGCCGGGCGGGCTGTTACCAGCACTGTCCGGCGCTTCAGTCTGTTCGGCGCTTCAGTCTGTTCGGCGCTTCAGCAGGGGTGCTCCGTCACACCCCCGTGCGCTCCGGCTCCCGCGGCGGGGGAACCATGACAGGTGCCTCCTCGGAGTGGAGCTCCTTCCGCAGCTTTTCGCCCTCGACATCGACGTTGGGCAGCAGCCGGTCCAGCCAGCGCGGCAGCCACCAGGCACGCCGACCCAGCAGTGCGAGCACCGCGGGCACGATGGCCATCCGCACCACGAACGCGTCGAAGAGGATGGCGATGGCGAGGCCGAAGCCCATCATCTTGATCATGGATTCGGACGAGCCGATGAACCCGGCGAACACGCTGATCATGATGACGCCCGCGGCGGTCACCACCCGCGCGCCCAGCCGGAATCCGCTGACGATGGCCTGGCCGGGGTTCTCCCCGTGGACGTACGCCTCGCGCATCCGCGTCACCAGGAAGACCTCGTAGTCCATCGCGAGCCCGAAGATCACGCCGATCATGAAGATCGGCATCATGCTCATGATCGGCCCGGTCTGT
Source organism: Streptomyces sp. 8N114 (assembly GCF_052245835.1). Lineage (NCBI taxonomy): Bacteria > Bacillati > Actinomycetota > Actinomycetes > Kitasatosporales > Streptomycetaceae > Streptomyces > Streptomyces sp. 8N114. The sequence goes on from NZ_JBQQBT010000010.1 coordinate 169,952, forward strand.
TCGACACCGATGACGCCGGCCAGCCAGCCCCACTGGAAGACGGCCACCACGGAGCCCAGCGCCGCCAGCACCGACAGCAGGAAGCCGAGCGCCGCCTTGAGCGGCACCAGCACCGAGCGGAAGACCAGCATCAGCAGCACGAAGGCCAGGCCCACCACCAGCGCCAGATAGGGCACCAGTGCGTCGTTCATGACCTGCGAGAAGTCGATGGCGACCGCTGTCGAGCCGGTGACCAGCAGCGTGGCGCCGGTCTTCTTCTCGATCGCACCCGACTGGTCCCGGATGTCGCGCACGATGTCCTCGGTGCGCGAGTCACTGGGCCCGTACTTCGGGACGGCGGTCAGCGTGGCGGTGTCGCCGCTCTTGTTGAACTGCGCCGGGCTGACCGCGACGACGCCGTCCACCTTCTTGAGCCGCTGCTGCACCTCGGCGGCCGCGGCCTTGGGGTTGTCGGCGTCCTTCAGGTCGGCCACAGCCATCAGCGGACCGTTGAAGCCCGCACCGAAGCCGTCGGAGAGCAGGTCGTACGCCTTGCGCTGGGTGGTCTTCTCCGGCTGGTTGCCCTCGTCGGGCAGGCCCAGCTTCATGGCGCCGACCGGCAGCGCCAGGGTGCCGAGCGCCAGGACCGCGGTGACCAGCACCAGGATCGGGCGGCGCAGTACGAAGCTCGCCCAGCGGGCGCCAGCCTTCGGGCGCTGCCCCTCGGCGTCGGCGGCGGGCGGTACCCCGGTGGCCGGGTTGGCCTTGCGCACCCGGCGGCCGAAGATCCGCTTGCCGACCATGCCGAGCGCCGCGGGCACCAGCGTGAGCGCGATCAGCACGGCGATGACGACGGTGCCGGCGGCGGCCAGGCCCATCTTGGTGAGGACCGGGATGTTGACGACGGCGAGCCCGACGAGCGCGATCACGACGGTCAGTCCGGCGAAGACGACGGCGGACCCCGCCGTTCCGACGGCGCGTCCGGCCGCGTCCTCGCGTTCCCGGCCCTCGGTCAGCTCCGCGCGGTAGCGGGAGGCGATGAAGAGCGCGTAGTCGATGCCGACCGCGAGGCCGATCATCATGGCCAGCGTCGTCGTGTTGGCGGACAGGCCGAGGGTGGCACCCAGCGCGGTGATCGAGGAGATCCCGATCATCACGCCGATCAGCGCCGTGATCAGCGGCAGCCCGGCGGCGATGAGCGAGCCGAAGGTGAGGATCAGCACGACGGCGGCGACACCGATACCGATGATCTCGGCGTTGCCCATCTCGGGCTCGACGATGAGCGCGTCGCCGCCGGTCTCGACGGTCAGACCGGTGTCGCGGGCCGACTTCGCCGCGTCCTTGATGCCCTCACGGGTCTTGTCGGTGATGTCCTGCGCCGGGACCTTGTAGGTCACGGAGGCGTAGGCGATGCTGCCGTCTTTGCTGATCGCCCCGCTGTTCTTGAGGAACGGGTCGGAGACGGCTGCCGCCTGGCCGCCGCTCAGCTCCTTGCGGGTCTTCTCGACAGCGGCCTTGTTGTCGGAGGCGGTGATCTTCTCGCCAGTTGGCGCGCGGAAGACCATACGGGCCGTCGCGCCCTCAGCGTTGGCGTCCGGGAAGCGCTCTTCCAGTACGTCGAAGGCTTTCTGGGCCTGCGTGCCGGGCAGCGCGAAGTCGTCGTCTGGCGGGGTGGAGGCAGTGGATGCGCCCACTCCGGCCGCCACCAGCAGCGCCACCCATATCAGGGCGACGATGCGGCGACGCCGGAAGGCGAGTCTGCCGAGCTTGTACAGGAAGGTGGCCACGAGAGAGGTTCTCCGGTCTCGAGGTCGGACAGTCGGACGGTGCGGTGGTGCAGGAGCAGCTACAGCTGGGTGAGCTGAGGGAGCGCGGCGGAGGGGGGCGCCGCAGGCCCGGCAATGACAGCTCATGTCAATCGACGCTTTCTCGCACCCCTAGGGGTGACTGGGGGCCCGGAAATGAGGGACACGTCACAAGTTGCCTAGGTACAAATCCACGCGAAACATGGAATAGATGACTGACCACGGCGCGTATCTCCGCTTTCCTCACCTGCACGGCGATCTGCTCTGCTTCGTCGCCGAGGACGACCTGTGGGTCGCCCCGGTCCCGGAGGCCGGAGCGCCGTCGGGGCGGGCGTGGCGGCTGACCGTGGACCGGACCCGGATCAGTCACCCCCGCTTCTGCCCGGACGGACGGCGCATCGCCTTCACCACATGGCGCAGCCTGGACCCGGAGATCTATCTGGTCTCCGCGCAGGGCGGTCCCGCGCGGCGGCTGACGTACTGGGGCGCGACCGACACCCGGGTGCGCGGCTGGACCCCGGAGGGCGATGTGCTGGCGGTGGCCTCGCACGGGGAGCCGTTCGCCCACCGCGCGTGGGCCTACCGCGTCCCCGTCGACAGCCCCGACGGCCCGCCCGTCAGCCACCCGGACGCCTCGTCCCCGGGCAGCAGACTGCCGTGGGGGCCGGTCTCGGACATCTGCGTGGCCGAGCAGGAGGGGGAGCGGCGCACGCTGCTGCTGACCGGAACGCCGCCGCACGAGCCCGCGAGCTGGAAGCGGTACCGGGGCGGTGCCATGGGGCGGATGTGGCTCCAGGGTGAGCGGCTGCTGGCGGAACTGGACGGGCATCTGGACTCGGTGATGCTCGTGGGCGACCGGATCGCCTTCCTCTCCGATCACGAGGGCGTCGGCAACCTCTACTCCTGCTGCCCGGACGGCAGCGATCTGCGTCGGCACACCGACCACGACGCGTTCTACGCCCGGCACGCGGCCACCGACGGGCGGCGGGTGGTCTACCAGTGCGCGGGCGAGCTGTGGATGGTCGACGACTTCGCGCACGTGGCCCGTCCCCGCCGGCTCGACGTACGGCTCGGCGGCCAGCGCGCCGGCCGGCGCTCCTACCAGGTGCCCGCCGCCTCACATGTGAACGCGCTGGCCGTCGACCCCACCGGGCGGGCCGGCGCGGTCGGCGTACGCGGCAGCCTGTACTGGCTCACCCACCGCGACGGTCCGGCCCGGGCGCTGGCGGACACGCCCGGAGTACGGGTGCGGCTGCCCACCATGCTGGGCGGCACAGGGCGGATCGCCTATGTCACCGACGCGGAGGGCGAGGACGCCATCGAGATCGCGGACCTGCCCCGCGCCTCCCGTCCCCGGCCTCCCTACCGGATCGCCGCCGGACGGCTGGGGCGGGTGCTGGAGCTGGTCGCCTCGCCCTCCGGCGAACGGCTGGCCGTGGTGGCACACGACGGGCGGCTGCTGCTGGTCGACGTTCCCGAGCCGGACGAGGCCGCAGATCTCCCCGCCGAGGGCCCCGACACGGAAGGAGCGGCTCCGGAAGCCTCCTTCGCCCCGGAAGCTGCCATCAGCGAGGTCGTACGCTCCGACAACGGCCCGGTGCACGACCCGGCCTTCGCGCCGGACTCGCGGTGGCTGGCCTGGGCCCACCCCGGGGTGGGGCGGTCACTGGCCTGCATCAAGATCGCGAAGGTCTCCGAGCCGGAGGGCGAGCGCACCGTACTTGACGTCACGGACGGGCGGTTCGAGGACGAGCAGCCCGTCTTCACCCGCGACGGGCGCTACCTCGCCTTCCTCTCCTGGCGCGGCTTCGACCCGGTGTACGACGTGCACACCGGCGACCTCTCCTTCCCGCTGGGCTGCCGCCCGTATCTGGTGCCGCTGTCCTCAGCGACGCTCTCGCCGTTCGCGCTGACCCCGGAGGGGCGCCCGGCCGCAGGCGGGCTCGATCCGCAGGACCGTCCGGCCGGCGGCGACGGCGAGGAGGAAGGCCCCGAGGCCCAGGTGCTGGTGGAGGCGGAGGGGCTGCCGAACCGGGTCACCCCGTTCCCGGTGACGGCCTCCAAGTACGCGGCACTGTGCCCGGTCGCCGGGGGCGGGCTGATCTGGCTGCGGTACCCGATCTCCGGAGCGCTCGGCGAGACCTTCGTCAACCCGGCCGACATCTCGGGGCGCCCCACCCTCGAACACTTCGATCTGACCACCGCCAAGCGCACCGAACTCACCAGCGAGATCGACTGGTTCGCGCCCAGCGGCGACGGCACCCGGCTGGTCGTCAACGACGAGGGACTACTGCGGGTGATCCCGGCCGACCAGCAGGCCGACTCGGACACGACCACCTACATCGACCTGCGCCGCATCCTGCACGACGTCGATCCGGCGGCCGAGTGGCGGCAGGCGTACGCGGAGGCGGGCCGGCTGATCAAGGCGTACTTCTGGGACCCGGGGATGAGCGGCATCGACTGGGAGGCCGTACTGGAGCAGTACCGCCCGCTGGTCGAACGCGTCGCCTCGCCCGACGAGTTCGCCGATCTGCTGCGCGAGGTGCTCGGCGAACTCGGCACCTCGCACGCCTACGTCACCCCCGCGCGGCGCGACGAGGGACCGTCGCACTACCAGCGGCCCATCGGCTTCCTGGGCGCCGATCTGATCCGTACTTCCGAGGGCGACTGGCAGATCGCCCGCATCCTGCCCGGCAACTCCTCCGACTCGCGGGCCCGTTCGCCGCTCGCGGGCTCGCCGGTACGCGAGGGCGCACTGCTCACCCACGTCGACGCGCGGCCCGTCGATCCGGTCAGCGGCCCGGCGCCGCTGCTGGCCGCGGCGGGCGGAACGACCGTCGAACTGACGCTCCAGCAGCCGGGGCCGCGCCGGGTCGCCGCAGTCCCGCTGATCGACGAGCGCCCGCTGCGCTACCAGGACTGGGTGGCCCGCCGCCGGGATGTCGTCCGCGAACTGAGCGACGGCAGGTGCGGCTATCTGCACATCCCCGACATGGGCGGCTCCGGCTGGGCACAGTTCAACCGCGATCACCGGCTGGAGGTCTCCCGGCCCGCGCTGATCGTGGACGTACGGGGCAACGCGGGCGGGCACATCAGCGAGCTCGTCCTGGAGAAGCTCACCCGCACCATCCTGGGCTGGGACCTCACCCGCAACGCGCAGCCCGTCACCTACACCAGCAACGCACCACGCGGCCCGATCGTCGCCGTCGCCGACGAGGCCACGGCCTCCGACGGCGACATGATCATCGCCGCGTTCCGGCTGCTCGGCCTGGGTCCGGTCGTCGGCGCCCGCACCTGGGGCGGGGTCGTCGGTATGACGGGCAGGCACCGGCTCGGCGACGGCACGGTGATCACGGTGCCGATGAACGCCGCATGGTTCGAGGGCTACGGATGGTCGGTGGAGAACCGCGGCGTGGAGCCGGACATCGAGGTGCTGCGCACCCCGCTGGACTGGGCCGAGGGCCGCAGCTCGGTGCTGGGCACCGCCGTACGGACCGCCCTCGATCTGCTGGAGCGGCACCCCGCCCGGACTCCGCCCGACTACGGCAACGTCCCGGACCGCGCCCGCCCCCAGCTCCCGCCCCGCCACTGAGCTGCGCCTTCTGATATGGAATGCGGGCTATGCACCGGCGTGGCAGGGTGGAAAGTGCCCGTGAGGAGACACTTCCGACACGTCTGAAGGAGTGACGATGGGCTTCGCAGACCAGTTCAAGTCCAAGGCCGAGCAGCTTCGGCGCAGGGGCAAGGAGAAGAAGCAGTCCAAGTCGCGGTCCGGCGGTCAGGGTGGCGGCCAGGACGCCCGCCAGAGGGCGCAGGAGCTGAAGGACAAGGCCCAGCAGCGCGCCCAGGAGTGGAAGGACAAGAACCGCTGAGCGGTTTGTCCCGCTGCAATGGCGGGGCCCTCTCTTCTCACCGCAGCCGCGAGAGGGGCGCCCTCCTAAGAGAGTGCCCCTGTCCGCCGTCCGCAGGCTGCGGGTCTGTTGTGGCTGGTCGCGCAGTTCCCCGCGCCCCTTACGGGGCCTGTCGGTCTAGCGCGAGGCCCGCGCCCTCTCGTCCGCTTCGCCGCCCGCGCCGACGAGGCCCGTCGAAACGCCACCCGCAGCCTCCAGTCGGGGGGCGACAGCCTTCATCTCGCGCTGTCCGAGGGGGCCACCGATGAGCGGGGCCAGATAGCCGCGTATGCCCTGCATACCGCGCAGCCACCACTGCCCGTACACATGCGGGGAGCGCCGCTCGATGCCCGCGACGAGCCGGTCGACGGCGGGCCCGAGAGGGTAGGTCTTGTTGGTCGGGTACGGCAGCCGCTGCCGTACCCCGCGCATCACCTCGTCCGCGTCGGCACCGCGCACCATGTCGGTGTCGGTCCAGCTCAGATAGCCGACGCCGACGCCGACACCCTTGTAGCCGACCTCCGCGCGCAGGCTGTGCGCGAACGCCTCCACACCGGACTTGGAGGCGCAGTACGCCGTCATCATCGGTGCCGGAGTGATGGCCGCGAGTGAGGCGATCTGGAGGAAGTAGCCGCGCGACTCCTCCAGTACGGGCAGGAAAGCACGCCCCGTGACCGCGCCGCCGATGAGGTTGACCTCGATCACCCGGCGCCATGCGACCGGGTCGGAGTCCATGAACGGCCCGCCCGCTGCCACCCCGGCGTTGGCGACGGTGATGTCGACCTTCCCGAAGTGCTCCTTGACCTCGCGGGCGACGTGAGCCATGGCCTCGTGGTCGGTGACGTCCGCGTACCAGTACGCCGAGTCGGTGTGCAGCGAGTCGGCGACCCGCTTCAACTCGTCGGGCTCCAGCCCGACCAGCGCGATCCTCGCGCCGCGTGCGGCCATCTTCCGCGCGAGCAGCGCCCCCACGCCGCGGGCCGCGCCCGTGATGACGGCGACCTGGCCCTCCAGACTGACCCTGCTCATGCGCTCGTCGCCTCCATGTCCTTGGCTGCGAGGTGGTTCCGGGCGAGTCCGGCGAGTACGGCGCTGACCGTCTCCGGCTCCTCCAGCGGCGTCATGTGCCCGCGCCGTTCCAGCTCGTGCACTCCCGTGCAGCGGGGCAGCAGGGCTGCCAGCCGGTGGGCGTGCGGGAGGGGGGTGAGTCGGTCGTGGGTGCCGATGACGACGGCGGTGGGCGCGTCCAGGTGCGGCACCTTGGCCGACAGGTCGAGCCCGGCCAGCACCCCGCCCCACGCCGACCTGACGCGCGTCGCGCAGGCGTGCACGATGCGCGCCGTGACCTCTGCGGTGGCCGGGTCGGGAGCGGGCCCGAGGGTGCCGTACGCGAGGGCCTTGCGGGTCAGCGGTGTGACAGGGCCCAGCGGGGCTGCCGAGCCCAGCAGCATCCGGTGCGCGACGGCACGCATCCTTTCGGAGCGGAACGGCAGCACCCGCGCCTGCCCCGTCAGATGTTCGGCGCCGGTGCTGCACAGCAGCAACGCCGCGCCGTGCTCGTGCAGTTGCTTCCGGCCGGCCGCGGCCATGATCGTCATGCCGCCCATCGAGTGGCCACCGATCACTGCCCGCTCGCCCGGCTCCAGAGCGGCGTCCAGTACGGCACACAGATCGTCGGCGAGCATGGCGGTGCTGTACGCCATGCGGGCCGCGGCGGCGGGGCTGCGGCCGTGCCCGCGCTGGTCGTAGACGATGACGCGGTGGCCGCTCGCGGTCAGCTCCCGGATCACCGGCGCCCAGAACAGCGTCGAGCAGGTCCAGCCGTGGGCGAGGACGACGGCAGGGCCGTCGGCGGGGCCGTGCACCTCGACGGGGAGGCGTACGCCGTCCCCGGAGAGCGCGGTCAGCTCTCGCGTGGGCATGGGCGGCACATACCGACCGGTCAGTCCCCCGCGCCGGTCCGTACTGGTGATACGGCTCATCGTGCGTCCTCCCGCGCCCCCGAGGGCATGTCCTCCGCGGGGTGGAAGGCGTCGGTGGCGGCTCCGGTGCCGACGCTCCCGGCCAGCAGCGGTGCCTTGCGGCGAGCAGCAGTGCCCCCGCCGCTGCGCGGCGCCCGCAGCACCTCGTACTCCTCCAGCCACACCTCACGTGTGACCTTGCGGAACTCGGCTGTGGTGCCCGGCCACACGGCAACGGGCCGACCCTGTGCGTCCAGATACCAGCTCGTACAGCCGGTGTCCCAGACGCTGGATTTGATGCGTTCGCGCAGTTTGGCGTTGTAGGTGTGCTGCGCGATGGGCCGCACGTCCAGCGCGACCTTGTCACCGCCGCCGAGGGTGTCCAGCTTGCGCACGTAGTCGATCAGGTAGTTGAGCTGCGCCTCGATGATCAGCACCATCGAGCTGGTGCCCAGCCCGGTGTTGGGACCGATGACGAACAGGAAGTTGGGGAAACCGGTGGTGGTCGTGCCGCGCAGCGCGTTCATCCCGTCCCCGGCCCAGGACTGGGCCAGCGTCTCGCCGTCTGCGCCCTTGACGAGGTGCGCCACGGGCATGTCGGAGACGTAGAAGCCGCTGCAGAAGACCACCGCGTCGACCTCCGCCTCGCGGCCGTCCGCGGAGATCAGCGTGTTGCCGCGGATCTCCTTGAGACCGGAGTCGATGACGTGCGTATTGGGCTGCGCGAGCGCCGGGTAGTAGTCGTCGGACAGCAGACAGCGCTTGCAGCCGACGCGGTAGTCGGGCGTCAGCTTGCGGCGCAGCCCGGGGTCCTTGACGGCGCGCTTCATGTGCAGCTTGGCGACCTGCTCCACGGCAGGCAGCAGTTTCGGATAGTTGGCGAAGACCTGCGTCTCCAGCTCTCGTACGCCCCACAGTGCGAACCGGCGCAGCTTCTGGGTGGCGGGGAAGCGGGCGTGCAGCTTCCGCTCGGCCCTGCTGATACGGCGGTCGCCTCGCGGCAGCACCCAGGCGGGGGTGCGCTGGAAGACGGTCAGCTCGCCGACGACCGGCTGGATGGCGGGGATGATCTGGATGGCCGAGGCCCCCGTGCCGATGACGGCCACCCGCTTGCCGCGCAGGTCGTAGTCGTGGTCCCAGGTGGCGCTGTGGAAGACCTTGCCCTCGAAGGAGTCCAGCCCCGGGACATCGGGAAGCTTGGGCTCGGACAGCGGCCCGGCGGCGGAGACGACGACGTCGGCCGTCAGCGTGCCCGCCGAGGTCACCACCCGCCAGTGCAGCTCCTCGGCGTCCCAGCTCATCTGCTGGACCTCGGTGTTGAAGCGGATGTGCTGGCGCAATCCGAAGGTGTCGGTGACCCGCTCCAGATAGTCGCGAATGTCCGGCTGGGGCGAGAAGCTGCGCGGCCACTCCGTGTTGGGCGCGAAGGAGAACGAGTACAGGTGCGAGGGGATGTCGCACGCGCACCCGGGATACGTGTTGTCGTGCCAGGTGCCGCCGACGGCCTCCCTGCGTTCCAGGAGGACGAAGTCCGTCACCCCCGCGCGGCGCAGCCGGACAGCGGCCCCCAGACCGCCGAATCCGGTACCGATCACCGCCACCCGTACGTGCTCCTGCTCGTGCTCGGCCGCCATGCCGCCGCCTCCCGGGATCTGTCGCGTACTGCACCTTCGTGGGGGACCGTGGGGGACCACCAACTGTGCCAGTAATCACTGGCACGGTCACGAGAGTAGGGCAGCGGAATACTCATGGGTAGTGGTCGGTCCGAGGAAAGTTACCGGCGGTCGCACCTGGGTGGAGGCCCACGGCCGCCACTTAGGCTGGACGGCGTGGCGAGCGCGAACGAGCAACACACGACGGACGGGCCGGGCCGGCCGACCGGGGGCACACCTGGCGAGCCCGCCAAGAAGCGGGAGTTCCGCGCGCAGGAGCTGGCCGAGGCCGCCGGCATCACCACTCGCACCCTGCGCTTCTACCGCGAACGCAAACTTCTCCCGCCGCCCCGCCGCGAGGGGCGTATCGCCTGGTACGACGAGCACCATCTGGCACGGCTGCGCAGCATCACGGCCCTGCTGGCCCGCGGCCACACCCTCGGCGGCATCGCCGACCTGCTCGACGCCTTCGAGAAGGGCCGCGACGTACGCTCGGCCGCCGAGGTCATGGGGCTGGACAGCACCGTGTTCACCCCGTTCTCCGAGGAGACCCCCGTCCGCCTCACACCGGAGGAGCTCGCCGACTACTTCCAGGGCGAGGCCACCGCGGACAATCTGGCCGCCTCCCTGCACCTCGGCTATGTCGCCATCGACGGCGACGAGTTCGTCCACACCAGCCGCCGCCTGCTGGAGGGCTCCGCCGACCTGGTCGCCAAGGGCATCCCGCTGGCCGACGTCCTGGAGGCGGCCCGCGAACTTCGCACCCAGACGGACGAGATCGCCGCCACCTTCGCCCGCCTCTTCCGCTCCCACCTCCTGCCCCGGCAGAACTCCACCGACCCGGCCGAGCTCAACGATCTCCTCGCCCGCCTGGCCCCCGTCGCCAAACAGGTCGTCGAGGCGGAGCTCGGCCTCGCCCTGGACCGGCGGGTGCGGGCGGAACTGGAGGAATGGCTAACCGGCGGACAGGCGGACGGGGAGGGACTTGATGCCATGGATGAAGTTGGAGACTAGACGGCGCACTTCCCCCGCACCGCCTGCTCCTCCCCTCTCGGGCACCCGCTCCTGCCGCGCCGGCAGCTCGTAAGGCGGCAGCAGTCGGGCCGCCTCCTGGTACAGCACGAGCAGCTGGAGGCGGGCGAAATGGGCGCCCAGGCAGACGTGCGGGCCCTCTCCGAACGCCAGGTGCGGGTTGGGCGTACGGGCCAGGTCCAGGGTGTGCGGCGCGGAGAAGACCCGCTCGTCGTAGTTGGCGGAGGCGTGGAAGACCACCACCTTTTCCCCGGCACTGATGCGACGTCCCGACAGTTCGAGATCTCGCACTGCCGTGCGCCGGAAACTGAGCACGGGAGTGTGCCAGCGCAGCAGCTCCTCCACCGCTGCAGCCTGCGCTTTCACATTCCCGGTCCGTACCAGCCGGCGCATGGTGCGCTGTGCCTGCGGATGCTCAGCCAGTGCGAGCAGTCCACCGGGTGCCGCACTGCGCACCGTGTCGTTGCCCGCGACAGTCAGCAGGAAGAAGAACATCTCCAGCTCGGCGCCCGTCAGTTCGTGGGCGAGCGCCGTCATCACATCGTCCGCCGGATGTGCGCGCTTGTACGCCGCGAGCCGGCGCGCGTAGGCGAACATCTCCTGCAGCATCGCGGGCGACCGGGGGTTGGCCGGACGGCCGTCCGGCCCGAGGACGGTGACGGCCTGGTCCGGGTCCTGGTACCCGATGATCCGCTCGGTCCACTCCAGCAACAGGCCGCGGTCCCCTGCCGGTACGCCCAGCAGATCCGCGAGGTTCAGCAGCGCGAAGTCGTCGGTGACCCCGGCCACCAGGTCGCAGCCGCCCCGCTCTTGCAGTTCCTCGCCCGCCGCCGTCAGCGACCGCCGGGCCCGTGCCCGCACGTCCGCCTCGAACCGCTCCACCCGGCGCCGCGTGAAGGCCCGGCTGACAAGGGTGCGCAGCCGGTTGTGCGCGGGCGGATCCTGGTTGAGCATCATCCGCCGGATGAACGGCAGGTCCTCCGGATCCGGGTCCCGGATCTGGGTGGCCCCCTCGAAGGAGGAGAAGTCGGCGGACGAGCGCAGCACTCGCAGCACGTCCGCGTGCCGCGTCACCGCCCAGAACCCCGGCCCCGCGGGCCAGCCCAGCACCTCGTACTCCTCCTGCCACGCGACCGGATCACCGTCCCGCAGGGCGCGGAACGCCTCGTGCGGCAGCCCGGAGGCGTAGCGGCGCGGATCGAACACGTCCACGCCGGGTGCAGGGGCGGGCGAGGCCGCGGCCTGGTGCACGGTGCCCATCAGTTGCCGCCCTCCACGGGCAGCTCCTCCCCGGGCAGTTCCTCCGCGCGCAGGTCCTCGGCGCCCACCTCCGCGCGCAGGAAGTCCTCCACGGCCCGGACGGTCTCCAGGGGCGTCTCGTCGAGCGGATAGTGCCCGGCGGCAGGCACCTCCACCAGCTCGGCAGCCGTGTACCAGCGCAGCCATGTCGTACGGACCACCTCCGCCGACAGCACCGGATCGCCGTCGCCGACCACCAGCCGTACCGGCACCCGGCAGCCCCGCACCTGCTCGTGGAAGTCCTCCAGCGCCCAGGAGTCCAGCCAGGCGCGGAAGGCAGTCGGATCGGTGCACGACAGCGACCGCTCGACCATGAGGTCCAGCCAGGCGTCCGGGCGCCGGTTGCCGGTGCTCAGATCGATGATCGCTCTGCGGTTGGCGGGGCGCTGTGCGGCCTGGGCGAAAAGCTCCCACTGCTCCCCTTGCAACGGCACCCCGCTCGCGGGCACCGGTGCGATACCCACCATCCGGCGCACCCGTTCCGGCGCCGCGAGCGCGACACGCTGGATGACGGCGCCGCCCATCGAGTGCCCGACGAGCGAGAACCGTTCCCAGCCGAGCGCATCCGCCAGCGCCAGGATGTCCCCCGCGGCCTCATCGGTCGTGAAGGCGCCCCCGATGTCCCGCGCCTCGCCGTAGCCGCGCAGATCGGGCACGGCGTAGCTGAACGTGGCCCGGTCGAGGACATCGAACACCGGCGCATACGCCCGCCGGTCCGCGAACCAGCCGTGTACGGCGATCACATGGTGCGCGCCGTCACCGATCCGGACGGCAGGTAATACGACGGCACCGGACCGGCCACCGGCACCCCTCGCGGCTCCCCCTCCTGCGTCATCGGTTCCGGCCCCTGCGGCAGCGTCCATGGCGGCCTCCCCTGAGCACGGCGGGGCCCCGGCACCCCGCCCCGGCTCCACGGTGACCCGGCCCCTCCCGGCCGCACAAGACCACGGCAGACGGCTTCAAGCCCTCGCGGCGCCTCGAACTCCCTCTGCGGGGCCCTCTCAAGCCCCGAAGTCGACGGTCACCGGCGCATGGTCGCTCCACCGCTCCGCGTGGGTGGCGGCCCGCTCGACGTACGCCTTCACCGCACGGCCCGCCAGCCCGGGCGTGGACACGTGGTAGTCGATCCGCCAGCCCGTGTCGTTGTCGAAGGCACGCCCCCGGTACGACCACCACGAGTACGGTCCCGCGACGTCCGGATGGAGCGAGCGGACGACATCCGTGTAGCCGCCCTCGGCCGGGTCGAAGACGCGGGACAGCCAGGCGCGCTCCTCCGGCAGGAACCCGGAGTTCTTCTTGTTGCCGCGCCAGTTCTTCAAGTCGGCTTCCTGGTGGGCGATGTTCCAGTCCCCGCAGACGAGCACCTCGCGCCCGGCCGCCGCCGCGCGCTCACGCAGGTCGCACAGGTAGGGCAGAAACGCCGCCATGAAGCGCTCCTTCTCGTCCTGCCGCTCCGTACCGACCTCCCCGGAGGGCAGATACAGGCTGGCGACCGTCACGCCGGGCAGGTCCGCCTCCACGTAGCGGCCGGACTCCTCGAACTCGGACGCGCCGAAACCCACCCGCACGCTGTCGGGCTCCCGACGGGTGAGCAGGGCGACACCGGCCCTGCCCTTCGCGGAGGAGGGCGCCCAGAAGGCATGCCAGCCCTCCGGACACCGCACCGCCTCAGGCAGCTGCTCCGGCTCCGCCCGGACCTCCTGGAGACAGATCACATCCGCCTCAGTGGTCCCCAGCCACTCCGCAAACCCCTTCTTGGCCGCTGCCCGCAGCCCATTGACGTTCACCGTGCTCACCTTGCGCAAAACATGCCCCCCATCGGTACGCGGACGACCCGCACCCTATGTGGCGGTGGCGGCCACCACGGCGCGACCGTCATCCACGGCTGGAGGGCGACAAGTGCGACGACGAGGCCGGCAACACCGACAACGAACCTGAGGATGCCCCAAAAGCCGACCTCGGCGAGCTGGACGAGGAGTGAGCCATCTCTCGGCCCAGCACGGGCAGCAGCTCGGCCCAGCACGGGCAGCAGACGGCACGCTGCAGCCGCCCTCGCCCGCGGCCCCGGGCGAAAAGCAACAGGCGCAAAACCATCGGGCACCTTACGATGCCGGGCATGCAGATCGTTCCCGCCGATTTCGACCACCCGGACGCCCGGAAGCTCAACGATCTCGTACTCCAGGAGTACGCGCTGCGCTACGGCGACCCGGAAGGCGACGCGACGCCGCTTGACCCCATGATGTTCAAGCCGCCGCGCGGTCTGTACCTGCTGGCCTACGACGAGGAGCAGCGACCCGTCGCCACCGGTGCCTGGCGGTCGATGGACGCCGCGCGAGGGCCGGACGAGAAGGACGAGAACTACGCGGACGGCGACGGCGAGATCAAGCGCATGTTCGTCGTGCCCGAGGCGCGTGGCCAGGGCCTCGCCCGTCGGATCCTCACCCTGCTGGAGCGGGACGCGCGGGAGGCGGGGCGCACGCGCATGGTGCTGGAGACGGGCATGGAGCAGCCGGAAGCCATCGCGCTGTACACATCGGCGGGGTACGAGCCGGCTCCGGAGAAGTTCGGCCTCTACCGGTTCCACGAGGAGAGCCGGTGCTTTGTGAAGCCCCTTCGTTGAACAGCTCCGCGAAGCCGGTTGGCGAAGCCCATTCGCGAAGCCAGTCAGTGAAGCCCGTTAATAAACCACGTTAGCCAACAGGGAAGTCCCCCTCCCCCGCTGCATCCCCCGCCACACCCCGCGCGAAGTCCGCGGCCTCCGCGATCCCCCGTTCCTCCACCGAGACAACCTGCACCCCGGGGCCTGGCCCGGCTGCGCCGGGCCCCTCTCCCGCCAGGTGCGCGGTCAGAGCGCGCCCGGGCGGCAGCTCCACCCATCGGTCGGCCGCCGTCCGCAGGGACGCCTTCATCTCTTCCCAGCGCACCGGCAGCGCGACGGAACGGGCCAGGTCGTCGAAGACCCCGTTCGCGTTCCCGTGCAGGCACGCACCGCTCGTGCAGGCCACATAGGGCAGCGTGTGCGTGCGGCGCGGAATGGTCGCCAGGTGCTGTGCCATCCGGATGCCGATGTCGTGCGGCGGTTCCTCGGCCCGCTCCAGCAGCTCGGCACGCAGCCGGACCGCCCGCAGCGCCTCGGGGAAGGTGAGCAGCTCCGCGACGACGGCTGCGGCGTACCCCCCGAGGCCGTGCCCCGCCACGACAGCCGGTCGCACGTCCTCGTCCTCCATCAGCGCCCTGGCCCCCGCCACTCCGGCGACCAGCAGACTCACATGCCGTGCCACCTCGGACTCCGCCAGTGCCTCGGCGGTGTCCAGCTGCGCAATCCCTCCCGGGTGGCCCCACTCGGCCTCGGCGAGCACGGTCGCCGAGGCGGCGGTGTCCGGCAGCCGGTGCAGCATGCCCGCCCGCAGCGAGCCCAGACCGGGAAAGAGGAACGCGACGTTCATGGGGCCACCCTCACCCGCCGCGCCCCCGCCGTGCCAGTCGCACGCCCCCACCTGTACCGACTGCCGAACCGGTCACCCACGTCCTGCCAGGCTGCGCCGCAGGTCGCGGCGCCGGTGCCGGACTGCGGATGCCGTCCGCCGCGGGAGCGCCGATGGTGGGCGTATGACGGAAAACATCTTG
This sequence comes from Streptomyces sp. 8N114, assembly GCF_052245835.1. NCBI lineage: Bacteria > Bacillati > Actinomycetota > Actinomycetes > Kitasatosporales > Streptomycetaceae > Streptomyces > Streptomyces sp. 8N114. Next base: position 185,197 of record NZ_JBQQBT010000010.1, read on the forward strand.
TGCGCCGACTTCACCGAGCGGGGCGCCCGAGCGGCACTGAACGCGCTGGACAGGCTGGACAGCGCGCACCGCCTGGGCGTGCTCGAACTGCTCGAGGCGCGGGTGGTCGACCGGGACACGGACGGGAACGCCGAGGTCCTCGGCGAGGTGGACAACGTCAGCGGCGCCACCGGCTTGGCCGTCGGAGGGCTCGTCGGTGCGCTGCTGGGCCTGGTGGGCGGCCCGAAGGGGGCTCTGCTGGGCTTCGGCGCGGGCGGGCTGATCGGCGGTGGTCACGACGCCCGCCGGGTGATCGAGACGAACGAGGGGCTGGAGGAGCTGACCGCGGAGATCCCGCCCGGCAGCACGGTCGTGGTGGCCGACGTGAAGGAGACGTCCACCGACCCCGCGGACGAGGCCCTGGGGCCGGACGTCAGCCGTTATCTGGCCGCTACGGTGCGCAAGGAGCTGGAGGAGGTCCTGTCCACCCCCCAGCCGACGCCGAACCCCTCGGACGCCCCCACCGGCCCCGCGGCGGCAGGGCACGAGGTCGGCCCGCACGGCGAGGGCGAGCGGGAGCGGGCGAGCGGGCGCGAGGAGCACTGGTGGCGGCGGTAGACCGCTGGACCGTGGTGGAGCACTGGTGACGGCGCAGGCGGCGAGGGAGCACCGAATGGGACCGTCCTCAGCCGTCCTCAGCCGTCCTCCGCCGGGCGCCGCGCACGGAAGCGCAGCCCACCACTCTCCGGATGGCGGTCCACGGCGATGTCGGTGAACCCCGCCCTGGACAGCCGGGCGGGCAGTGCCGCAGGGTCGAGGGTGTTCATGGTGTCGCCGATGTGCAGCAGCCGGAAGCGGAAGTTCGGCTGACTGTCGGCCCCCGCGAACGTCCCTCCGGGCCGCAGCACGCGGAACGCCTCGGCGAAGATGCGGTCCTGCTGCGCTTCGGTGGGCACGTGATGCAGCATCGTGAAGCACACCACCGCGGAGAACGCGGTGTCAGGCAGCGGCATGTCCGCACCGTCGGCGTGCAGAATGCGCGCGCGGTCGCCCCACGTGTCGCGCAGCAGCCCGGCCGTCTCACCGTCGATCTCGACGGCGGTCACCCGGGGCACCTGCTCGATCAGGACACGCAGGTTGGCTCCGTAGCCGGGGCCGATCTCGACGATGTCCTCGCCCAGTTCGACGTTCTCCAGGGCCCACGGCAGCAGTTGCTCACGCACGCCTGTGGCCCACTTCTCGGAACTGCACAGTCTCCGGTGCGCTCTGTTCATCGGCATACGGAGACGCTAAGCCGGGTCGGCAGCCGTCCACTACGGCGTACGCTGCCAACTGATGCCTCCATACGGACAGCTTCCGGACTCGCTGCCCGCGTGTGACGTTCCGCCGGGAGGACAGCAGGCGGCCCTTGTCGTGCGCAGCTTCCCGCTGCCGCGGGGTTCATGGTTCGAGGAACATCGCCATCCGGCGCACCAACTGGCCTGGTGCACAAGCGGCCTGCTGTCGGTACGTGCGCCGGGCAGCACCTGGCTGCTGCCTCCTTCGGTCGCACTGTGGATCCCCGCGCACACTCCGCACGCGACAGGCGCCACCAGCACGGCGGTGATGCGCAGTCCCTACATCGCACCCGCGCACTGCCCGGTGGCCTGGCCGGAGCCCACTGTGGTGGCCGTACCGCCGCTGCTGCGCGAACTCATCAACCACCTGGCAGAGCCCGGCCTCTCCCGGGCCTCCCGCGAGCGCGCCGAAGGCGTGCTGTTCGACCTGCTCCAGCCGGTGCCCGCGCGGGACATCGGGTTGTCCTGGCCGACCGATCCACGGGCTCGCGCGGTGGCCGAAGCGCTCCACGCAGACCTCACCGACTCCCGCCCGCTCGCCGCCTGGAGCCGTGTCGCCGGAGCCAGCGCCCGTACGCTGGCGCGGTTGTTCACCGCTGAGACGGGGCTCGGTTTCGGCCGCTGGCGGGAGCGGCTACGGGTGCAGGAGGCGATGCCGTTGCTGGCCCAGGGGCGCTCCGTGGAATCCGTCGCGCACCGGGTGGGCTACGCCTCGGCGAGCGCTTTCATCGCCGCGTTCCGCCGCACCGTCGGGCTCACCCCGGGGCAGTTCTTCCGCTGAGACGCCGACCGGAGGGAACCGCCGAGGTGCGACGGCTGCTGAGCGGCCAGGCCGTGTCCGGCGGATCTTGTCCCGTCCACGCCGGGTACGCAAGATCCACCGGCCACGCCCGAACGCACTGCGTCCGGCAGCCCTGCCAGGAACTCCCGCACATGCCCGAGCCACAGCTTGCGGTGCCGCTCGCCCAGGACGTGCGCGCCGCCCGGAATCTCCACCAGGGCGGCACCGGGGATGGCCGCAGCCAGCTGCCGGGAGCAGTCGGGAAGGACAAGACGGTCACTCGTGGGCATCGCCACCAGGGTGGGAACGGAGATACCCGCGAGGTCGCCGCGTACGTCGACCCTGCGCACCAGATCGAAGTGGTCGACCACGCCTGGCGGCAGGCCCTCACGTGACGCCGCGACAGCGGCCTCCAGTGCCTCGGCGGTGAGCTTGTGCAGATCGTCGTCGAGCAGGGCTGACTGCGTGCCGATACGCGCCACCGCGTCCCACTCCCCCGCCCGCCCGAACCGGGTGATGAGCTCGGCGGCGAACGCCAGGACCGGGTCGGCCACGGCGAACCCGGCCGTCAGCACGAGCCCTGTCACCCGCTCCGGGTACCGGGCCGCTGCCCGTATGGAGACCGCCGACCCCAGGGACTCTCCCAGCAGCGTGAACCGCTCGTGCCCGCGCGAGACGGCCGCCTCCACGACGGCGTCCACCAGCGCGTCGAGGTCGAGCGGGTCCCGCGTGAGAGGCGAGGCACCGGCACCCGGGTAGTGCGGTCCGACCAGTGTGTGGTCCGACGCCAAATCCTCCAGCACATAGCCGAAGTTGGGCTCGATCCCTCCTCCCGCCCCGTGCGCGAGCAGCAGCGCCGGTCCGCTGCCCTGTACGTGCACATCGAGGGAGGAGGAGTCGATACGGGACGAGGTTGCGGCAGCTGCCGCTGTGTGCGCCTTGGTCATGTATGGGAAGCTAAACTCCGACATGAGTGTCAGAGTCAAGCCGATGCCGGAGACCGGGCGACCACGGCGCGATCCTTGAGGAGACGACCTGCATGCGCATGAAGGAAATGGTGCGCCGCACCGGCGTCCACGAGCGACTGCTGCGCTACTACGAGAAGCAGGGCCTGCTGAGCCCTCAGCGGCTGCCCAGCGGCTACCGCGAGTACAGCGAGGCGGACGTCGACACAGTGCGCAGGGTGCGCTGTCTGCTGACGGCGGGGCTGTCGACCACGATGATCGAGCAGATCCTGCCGTGCCTGCGCGACGAGGGAGACCGCCTGGTGCCGACCTGCCCCGACCTCGTCGCACAGTTGCTCGCCCATCGGGATCGGATGACCGCGGAGATCGAGGCCCTGCACACCTCTCGCGGCCTGCTCGACAACGTCCTGGCCGCCACTCCTGAGCACCTCAAAACCGGAGCGCCCGCATAGCGCGGCCGGTTCGGTCCGCTCCGCCGTTGGTGCGGGTGTCCGCGCATCCGGCGGAGCCGAACCGCCGCGGTACCAGCGAAAGTCAGGCCCTGGGCCCCGCCTTTCGGTGTGGCCGGTACACCGAGATCCCGAAGGATGCCGTCACCCCCACCGGCGCGCCCAGCCCGGCAACGCGCGCCCGCAGTTCCTCCGGTTCGACGTGCCGCGCGGCGGGTCCCATGGCAGCGAGGTTTTCCACGTCCTGTCCGGACAGCCCGACGGTGTACTCCAGTGCCTCGGTTCGCTCCCGTACGAAGTGTCCGGACAGTGTGCGCTCCAGGCGCTCCTCCTTGTCCGGATCGACCTCCAGCAGCCCGAGCCGGTCACGCAGTTCGCGCAGATGCCGCTCAGTCGGAGTGACGACCAGCAGCGCTCCACTGGGCCTCAGCACCCGGTGGAATTCCTCACCGTTGCGCGGTGCGAAGACATTGAGCACGACGTCCACACACTCGTCCCGTACCGGAAACGGCCGCCATACGTCCCAGCTGGCCGCTCCCGCACGCGGGTGCGCCCGCGCGGCACGGCGCAGCGCATACGGTGACGCGTCCAGCGCGAGTCCCACAGCGCGCGGCAGCGCCTCCAGGACGGCGGCGAGGTAGTGCCCGGTGCCCGCACCGGCGTCCAGCACAGTGCCGTCCTCGCCGTCCCCGCGCACTTCCGGCGAGGCCGCGATCCGCGCCAGTTCCTGGGTCAGCGGCGCATAGTGCCCTGCCTCCAGGAACGCCGTGCGGGCCTGCACCATCGCCGCGCTGTCGGCGTTCATGGTGCGCTTGGCGCCCGAGAGCAGACTGACGTACCCCTGCCGCGCGACGTCGAACGTATGCCGCTGCGGGCAGCGCAGCGACCGCTCGGCCACTTCGAGACCGTCCCGGCAGACGGGGCACCGCACCACCCTCGTCAGCGCCTCCCAGGGCCCGGCGTGCACCGGACCGCGGCGTGCGGGACCGGGACGCGTGGCGGGTGGTTCGGACACGGGGCGGCTTCCTCGGACGGCGGGAGGGAGCCCCCAGGCTACCGCCGCGCCGCCCCGTCCCCGCCTTCCGGAGCGGCGGGCCGGACCAGGTCCGCGGTGAACCGGTCCGCCGCCTCACCGCGCAGCCGGCCGGCGGGCAGTCTGCGCCCGAAGGCGACCAGCAGCAGATCCTGCGCCGCTCCTGACACCGGCGTACCCGTGCCGTACGACCAGTCGAGGTCGTCGGCGCGCAGCGCGACACCGTTCAGATCGGCGCCGAAGAACTTCAGGCTCCTGGGCGTGACGGTGTCCAGCAGTACGCCGATCCGCTGCTGCGGAACGCGCCGCCCGTGGCCGAGCGCGACAGTGATGTCCAGCCCGTGCACCACGTCGTGCCCCAGTGCCGCCGGGAGACCACCCACTGGAGGTTTCCAGGGGTGATGAGCGTTGTCCCGCAGCGCAGCCGCGATCTGGGCCGTGCTCATCGCGGCGGCGTCCCGCCGCGCACAGTGGTCGGTCATCCGGTGCAGGTTGCCGCGGGCCCGCAGCAGTTCGCGCAGCATCTGCGAGCGCGACGTGCGGAACCCGGCCGACATATGGGCCGCCACCTCCCGCACCCGCCACCCCGCGCACAGGGAGGGTGCTTCCCAGTCGGCTTCCGCCAGTCCGTCCAACAGCTCGGCCAGTTCCGTGCGTTCGGCAGCTATCGCCTGCTTGATGTCCATTGGCCGCTCCCTGTGCAGCATTGGCGGTGATCTTCCCAGGGTGTCCGCGGTGCAGCCCATAAGTCCAAGAGAAGGCCCTTCTGGCGATCAGAAGCAACGGTTATGGCACTGGCTAGGCTGCCGGACATGGATCTGCGGCAGCTTCAGTTCTTCGTCGCCGTGGTGGAGGAGCGCAGCTTCACCAGGGCCGCCGAACGCCTCCATCTGGCCCAGCCCGGCGTCAGCGCACGCATCCGGCAGCTCGAACGGGAGCTGGGCCACCCGCTCCTGGACCGTACGGGGCGTTCGGTGGCGCCGACCGAGGTCGGTGAGGCGGTGCTGCCGTACGCCAGGGCGGCGCTGGAGGCCGCCGAGAACGTGCGGCACAGCGCGGACGCGTTCACGTGGCTGCTGCGCGGCCATGTCGCTGTCGGACTGGTCTCCGGCGCGACCGGACAGTTCGACATCGCCTCCGTACTGGCCGACTTCCACAGCGAGCACCCACGGGTCGATATCGCCCTCACCGAGGACACCTCGGAGCGCATGCTCCAGGCGCTGCGCCGGGGCGAGCTCGACATCGGCGTGCTGGGCCTGGCGGACGAGCACCCGCCCGAGGGCACCACCGCCGAGATCGTGATCGACGAGCCCGTCACCGTCGCCGTCGCCCCCGACGACCCGCTGCTGGCCCATGGCGACGGACCCCTGCCGGTGGCGGCACTGCGCGACCGCCCCCTGATCAGCCTCCCGCGCGGCACGGGCCTGCGTGGCGTCCTCGAACGCGCCTGCTCGGAGGCCGGGTTCCGTCCCCGCGTCGCCTTCGAGGCCGCCGCCCCGCCCCTCCTCGCCCGGCTGGCGGCCCGCGGACTGGGAGCCGCCGTCGTACCGGCCATGCCGCCGGGTACGGCCGCCGCACTCGGGCTGCGGACACTGCACCTGACGCCTCAGCCGCGGGCGCGGATCGGCCTCACCTGGCGCACCGGCGGCCCGGCCGGCCCGGCAGCACGCGCTCTGCTGCCCCGCCTGCGCGCCGTCCTCAGTGTGCCCCGGACGGACGACGACAGCGACGCCCTGGGTGAATGGAGCGCATGACGTACTTCCTCACCACCGCCATGGGCGACAGCATCGACGAGCCCGGCGAAGCAGCCATGCAGCACGCCCTCGACAGCCTCGACACCGAGGCCGACGAGGAGCACCCGGACGTGTCGCTGTCCCACGAGTCCGGGTGGACGCTCAGCGCCTTCCGCAGCGGCCTGCTGTGGTGGGAGCTGATCGCGGACGCCGGAGACGACGACGGCCCCGCCCCCGGCGCACTACGCGGCGTCCCCCGAGAGGAGGTCCTGCGACTGTTCTCACTGCTGGCGGCAGGCCGGATCGACCAGATCGAAAGCCTGCCCTGGCACAGATGAGGACATCTGTGCCAGGGCAGGCTGCAAAGCCGCCCAGCGGGCCGTCAGGCGGCGAACCCGCCGTACTGCTCGATGAGTTCCACAGCGCGCCGCGTACCGCCCTCAGCGCGCGATTCAGCGCTCAGCCGGGCGCAGCGCCGGGCGACCTCGGGATCGCTGCTGAGCGCGTCCAACGCCTCGCGCAGCAGCTCCGGGGTCGCCTCCTCGGTGTCGATGCGGCGTGCGACCCCGAGGGAGACCAGACGGTCGGCGTTCTCGAACTGCTCGGCGCCCTGCGGCACGGCGATCATCGGCGTCCCGGTGAGGAGCCCTTCGGCACTGCCGCCCATCCCCGCGTGCGTGACGAACGCGTCGGCCTGCTCCAGGATGGCCAACTGCGGTACCCAGGAGCACACTTCCACGTTCCCGGGAATCTCCCCCAGCTCCGCCGGGTCGGTGTATTTGCCGATCTGGAGAACCACGTGCCAGCCCGGCAGTCCGCCGAAGGCCGCCAGACAGCGCCGGTAGAACTCGGGCTGCCTGGTGTACGCGGAGCCCAGCGAGACCAGCAGCACCCGCTCGGCGCCCGCCGGGCGCTGCCATGTCCCACGGGCACCCGGCCCGTCGGCCCGGGGCTCACCGAAGCAGGGGCCGACGAAAGTGACGCGGTCGGTGTCCACCCGCTCGGCGTTGGGCTGCATCACGCGCGGGATCATCGCCAGCGCCCGCGACGGCATGCCCAGATAGGCGTCGACGTCCGTCGTCGTCGCCCCGCAACCGGCCAGCCATGAGGCGCACTTGGCCCGGTAGGAGTCGGCGCCCGGCAGCCCCCACAACTGCGCCCCGACCTCCTCCTGGTAGCCGTCCCAGGCCACGAACGTGGGCGAGAGCTGCATGATGGGCCGGCCCTGCTCCTCGGCCAGCGCACGGGCCGCCAAGGCGCCGATGTCGTACAGATAGAGATCGGGCCGGTCCTGGTCGTAGGCGGCCCGCAGCCGGGGCAGGACGGCGATCGCGTCGTCCAGGAAGATCTCCATGGCGGCGATCGGATCGTCCGGCCAGTTGTTGTCCGCGACCGGCAGTCCGGACGTGTACGGCACCAGCTCGGCGCCCGTGGAAGCGACGTCTTCGGCAACTGCCGGATCGTTGGCGTACGTCACCCGGTGGCCACGGGCGACCAGCTCCCGGATGATCTCCAGGCTCGGCAGCACATGACTGACTGCGGGAATGCCGACCATCGCGATATGCGCGGGCCGGTCAACGGGGCGGGATTCAAGGGCCGTTCGGAATGCACGAGGCATGGGTGATTTTCCGTTCCAGATCTACGGTTCGCGCTGTCGGCGAAAACCTGCGGCGAAAGAGGACACGCTCAGCGAACCGGCGTGCGCGTGTGCACCCGGTGCGCGGAAGTGAGGCGGGGCGCCGCCTCGCGCGTGTCAGCCGTAGATCTGGTGAAAGTACATGCCGCACAGCGTACCGACATCTCGCTGTCTCACCAACGAGTTACATACCTCGTGAAAACCGCATGCTCATAAGTCTGAGTACTGCGAACAGGAGTTTCCGCTGGCTGGAGTATTCGTTGACGGGGTTGTACCCGAGACGGTCATCCCCGGCATCCGCCCCTGGCGCTGGTCATCGCGGACGACACAGGGCTGCGCGCCGTCGGTCACCACCGGAAGCGTCGTGCGCGTGCGGGACCGGTCTCGACACAGTCGTCTGAACCTGCCCGCAGAGAAGAGAGTTCAGTCTTGACCGAGACGTCGCACACGTACACGTCCTACGCACCCCCTGATCCGGACACCGGCCTCCCCTGGCCGAGACAACCGGCCGAACCGGACGTGCACTCGGCCCACGCCTGCGGCGCCTCCACGGCCAGGAACGATACTGCTGCGCGTCTGGGCCTCACCGACCCCTCCGACACCGGAACCCTCGGACTGACCCGCTTCGTCTCACCGCACCCCGAGCGCGGCGAACGCGGCGAACAGACGGAGCATGCGGACCTGGACGCGGAACTCGCCCACTTCCTCGACACGGTCGAACAGCAGAGATTCGCGGACTCTCCTGGCGCGCTCACCCGAGCGAGGCACCGCAAGGAACGTCCCCTGGAGCGTGTGAAGCAGAAGAGCCGGGAGGAACTGAGCTGGCGGCGGATTCTCAGCGCCTTCTCGGTCACGCTCACCGCACTGATCGTGGTGCTGGTCAGCTTTCTGGGCGCCAAGGCGTCCTATCCGTCGCTCTACGACCTGGCCCAGGAGTCCGCTCCCCCGAGCGTCGCGCACGCCTGGCCGCTGCTGATCTACGCACCCTGGGTCGCGGCCACGCTCTCCATCCTGCGCACCCGCGCCTACCGCCGCCGCACCGTGCACTCCTGGCTCGTCGTGCTCTTCTTCGCTGCCGTCGCCTCGCTGCTGTGCGTCGCCGACGCGCCGGCCACCCCCGCGGGCATCGCCGTGGCCGGCCTGCCGCCCATCACGGCGCTGCTCTGCTTCCACCAGCTCGTCCGGCAGCTCGACCTCCCGCCGGTGCCCGCGGCCCCCTCCCGGCACGCCCGTCCGCCCCGCGGGTCCAGCCGCCACCGTTCGGCGGGCTGACGACCGACTGCCGGCCGGGGCGCTCGGCAAGTGGTCAACCCGGTTGACCGCTCCGGCCGGCGGGAGCGTCACGACGGGGCTGCGCCCGGATGTGCATGCGCTCCCCCTGGCGGCCGAAAAGGCTGAGCATTTCGACGGGACCGCTACCCGTGCTGCCGAACCAGTGCGGCAGCCGGGTGTCGAACTCGGCGACCTCGCCCGGCCCCAGCACCAAGTCATGCTCGGCCAGCCGCAGTCGCAGTCGCCCCGAGAGGACGTACAGCCACTCGTAACCCTCGTGGGTGCACAGTTCGGGCTTGGAACGGTCAGCGGGCAACACCATTTTGAACGCCTGCTGAGGTCCCGGCTGACGGGTCAACGGCAGCACTGTATTGCCGTTGACCCGCTGCGGTTTGAGGCGCACCCGGGGATCGCCGACCTCAGGCGCGTCGACCAGCTCGTCCAGCGGCACCTGGTGGGCCTGCGCGAGCGGCAGCAGCAGCTCCAGACTGGGGCGCCGCTGCCCGGACTCCAGCCTGGAGAGCGTGCTCTTGGAGATACCGGTCGCCCGTGCGAGCGCGGCCAGGGTGACACCGCGCCGGGTACGCAGCCGCTTGAGCCGCGGGCCGACCTGGGCCAGTGCCTGGGTAACGGCGGAGCAATCTGCCACAACTCCTATTGCACCCCGCTTTTCCCAGAAACAGCAACAAAGATTGCCACCCTCTTGCGCGAGGTCGCAGCCTGCGCACAGGAGGTGATCGCGATGAGCGACACAAGGTCCCCCCGGCGCGGTGCCGAAACGGGCGACAGGGCGGCCGGAGCCGACAAGCAGGTGACCGGAGCAGGCGAGAAGGTGTACGACGCGGTCGTGGTCGGCGCGGGAGCGGGCGGTCTGAACGCCGCCCTGGTACTGGCCCGGGCCCGCCGCACAGTGGCCGTGGTGGACGCGGGCCGGCCCCGCAACGCACCCGCCGCGCACATGCACGGCTTCCTGTCCCGGGACGGCATGTCCCCGGCAGCACTTCTGGAGGCCGGCAGAGCGGAACTCACCGGCTACGGCGTCGACTTCTTCGACAACCACGTTGACGAGATAACGCACGGCTATTTCGTCCGTCTGTCCGGCGGTGCGGTACTGAAGGCTCGCCGCATTGTGGTCGCCACCGGGCTGCGCGACCAGCTGCCCGAGATCCCCGGCGTACGCGAACGGTGGGGACGTGACCTGCTGAACTGCCCGTTCTGCCACGGCTACGAGGTCCGGGACGAGCCACTGGGCGTGCTGGGCACCCACCCGGCCGGAGTGAACCAGGCGCTGCTGCTCGTCCAGTGGTCCCCCGACGTCGTCTACTTTCCGCACACCCGGCCGCTGAGCGGCCAGGACCGCGAGCGGTTGACCGCACGCGGCGTCCGCATCGCCGAGGGCGAGATCAAGTCCCTTGCGGTGGACGACGACCGGCTTCGGGGCGTCGAGCTGACCGACGGCCGTGTCGTGCCGCGAAGCGCGGTCTTCCTCTTCCCGGAGATGGTCCCGAACGACTCCCTGCTGACCGAACTGGGCTGCGCCAAGGACGAGCAGGGCCGCATCGCCACCGACCGCTCGGGCCGCACCAGTGCGTTCGGCGTCTGGGCGGTCGGCAACGTCGTCGACCCCCGCGCCCAAGTGATCACAGCGGCGGGCATGGGCGCCGCGGCAGCCTTCGCTCTCACCCACGACCTGGTGGACGAAGAGGTGGAACGCGCGGTCGAAGAACACCGTACGGCCACCCCCGCACCGCAGGCAGCCGCCATATGAGCAACCCACACACCGCGGACGTGGACTGGGAAGCACTCGGAGCCGCTCTGGAATGCGAGGCCGAACAGCACCTTCCCGCCCTCGAGGCGGCAACGGAATGGCTGCGCCGCCTGCTGGTCACGGACCCGGCCGGCGACCCGCTGGGAGCCGAACCGGCAGTCGGCTCCGCTGTCACCCGCGTCCTCGACATCGGCAGCGGCCCGGGCGTCATCAGCTGCCTGCTGGCCCACCGTTTCCCCGGCGCCGAGATCGTCGCCGTCGACCAGGCGCCCGGCCTCCTGGACCGGACCCGGGCCCGCGCAGCCCGCCAGGACCTGACCGGGAAGGTCGCCACCCAACAGGCCGCCCTGCCCGAAGACCTGGACAGTCTGGGAACCGCCGAACTGATCTGGACCAGCCATGCCGTCCACCACCTCGGCGACCAACAGGCGGCCCTCGACTCCCTCTCCACCCGCCTGCGTCCCGGCGGCGTGCTGGCCGTCGCCGAACGCGGGCTGACCGCGCGCTTCCTCCCCCGCGACATCGGCATCGGCCGCCCGGGCCTCCAGGCGAGGCTGGACGCGGCAGCCGAGGAGAGCTTCACAGCGATGCGCACCGCCCTGCCCGGCTCGACGTCCACCGTTGAGGACTGGCCCGCCATGCTCTCCCACGCCGGCCTCGTCCCCACCGGCACCCGCACCTTCCTCACCGACCACCCGGCCCCCCTCGCCCTGCCCGCCCGCGAACACCTCCACAACCACCTGACCCGCCTGCGCCACCAGTTGGCGCCCTACCTCGACGAGGAAGACCTCACCACCCTCGACCACCTCCTGCACGGCGACGCCTGCACCGGCATCCTCTGGCGCCCCGACGCCTTCTTCCTCACAGCCACCACAATCCACACCGCCCGCTCCTGCACCCCCTGACCCCTCCCAAACACCAGAAAGAGCCCCCACCGGATATCCCCGGCGGGGGCTCTGACGTGCAGTGGACCTGAGGGGATTTGAACCCCTGACCCTCTCGTTGCGAACGAGATGCGCTACCGGACTGCGCTACAGGCCCTTGCGACGGGTGAAACTTTAGCATCCCCGTCGGGGCGGGAGGAAATCCGTTGCTGCGCTGGTCATGGGGCGGTCATTCGTTGGCGGCGCGGGGGCGGTCATCGTCCTCGTACTGGTCGAAGAGGGGCGTCCGGTCCCGGTCGGAGGTGCGGCGGGAGTGAGAGCGCCCGTCGGTCTCTCCTTCCGCGGACTGCGTCTCGGTGACGTGGGCGGTACTGGAGCGCGCTGAGCTCCACGCGTCCGGGGCCTCCAGGTCGACACCGCGCGTTGCGCGGGGTGCGACCGGGGCGCTCACGTAGGTGGGCAGCGGTACCGGTACGGGATCCCAGCCTTCGCCCTCGGAGGAGTCGCGGTCCCGGGCGCGCTGCTGGTCGACCCACTCCGCGTGGTCGGTCTGCTCGACCAGGGCGCGCCGTTCGGCGGCCTCCTGCTGCTCCGCGTGGGCGCGGGCTTCCCGCCGGGCGTCCGTACGGTCCTCACGGTGCGCTTCCGGATGGGTGCTGCCGCGCTCCCGCTCGGGCGGCGCAGCATCCCGTCTGCCTTCGCGGCCCGTCCCCTGCGCGGCGAGGCCGGGCTCGGTGTCCGCCTCCCGTGCCGCGGCCCGGCGGCGGCCGGACGCGCCAGTGGCACCGCCGCGCGGCCGCTGGGCGTGCAGGCTGCGCGCTGCTGCCTCGGCCTGGCGCCGGTCCATGGTGAAGGCGAAACGGCGCCGCTCCTGGGCACGCAGGTAGACGATGTAGGTGCTCAGCAGGACGGCGGGGATGGCGGGCACCCACAGCAGGGCGAGTCCGCGGACAGCCGCGATGACGGTGCCGACGGTGAAGGCGAGGAACAGCAGCATCGTCGTACGCCGCCGTCGGGCCAGCAGCTTGGCGCGCTTGGCCTGCTTGGCGCGTCTGCCCTCCAGCACGGCAGCACGCGCCTCGGCGCTCTGCGCACGCGGCGCGCCCGCACCGCCCCCCGCGGCGGCCCGTGGGTGGTCCTGTCCGGGCTGGGCGGCATCCTCCGACTCCGGCTGCCCGGCCTGAGCCTGCCCGGGGCGCTCCGCACCGCCAGGGCCGCTGTGTACGGCGTCCGGGCCACCGTGCGCGGCAGGGCGACCGTCGTGGCCATTCCGGCTGCCGTGGGGCGCGAGCCGTGCGGGGCGGTCCGACGTGCGGTGAGCGTGCACCTCGGTCGGCGCTTCGGCGCCTGGGGCACTGACCATGGTCTTGGGGTCGGCGAAGGCCCGGACGTCCACCGCCTGCTCGGTGACGGCGCCCGGGTCGCTCCCGTACACGTCATCTTCGTAGCCGTCGTCGCCGTGCGCGCCGGGGTGGCCGGGTTCGGCTCCCGCTTTCCGCGCGTACGGATCGTCCGCTGCCCACCCCTCGCGCGCCCGGCGCCGCTCCGCTTCTCTCGCGTAACGGCGCTCCATTCCGGCCTTGCCGGACAGCAGGCGGATGGCGGTGCTGAAGCGTTCCGTCGGACGGGCTTCGTTCAGCTCGTCCTGTCGGCGAAGCCACATCGGCACCAAGTAGGCGGCCCAGGCCCCGACGATGACTGCGTAGATGAGGCCACTGCTGCTCACCCTCACACGGTAGAGGGGATTGCTTGAGCCCATCTGCCAAATAGCCCGGTGTGTCGCACGATCTGGCTGATCCCTCGAACTTTTTTTGTGACTGCTCGTCCGGGCTAAGTGGAAATGGCCGATAAATGTCCGGTGAAGGGCTGGCCATCTGGAGACTATCCGGACAACCCCACAATTCGAACGTTTATTTTATTTCTGTCGAGCGGCCGGGGTACGACCGGTGCCAGCGGGCCAGCAGTCCCTCCGGGACCTCCTCCGCAGTCAGCGCGAACACCAGGTGGTCGCGCCAGGCGCCGTCGATGTGGAGATAGCGCGGGCGGGTGCCTTCTTCCCTGAAGCCAAGCTTTTCCACCACACGGCGACTGGGGAGGTTCTCCGGGCGGATGCACACTTCCACGCGGTGCAGTCCTACGGTACGGAAACAGTGGTCCACTGCGAGTGCCACTGCAGTGGGCATCACGCCGCGCCCCGCTGCCGCACGGTCGATCCAGTAGCCGATATGTCCGGAGCACATGGAGCCCCAGGTGATGCCCGCCACGGTCAGCTGTCCGGCAAGTCTTCCCTCGTACTCAACGACAAAGGGAAGCATCCGGCCGGCCTGTGCCTCGGTCCGCAGATGCCGCACCATCTGGCGGAAGGTGGGGCGACGCGGTGGCAGGTGGCCGGGGGGCGCGGGCGGGATTGTGGCCTCCCAGGGACGCAGCCAGTCGCGGTTGCGCTGGTTGACCTCGCGCCAGGCCCGCTGGTCGCGCAGCTTTATGGGGCGGAGGGCCGTGGGACCGTCCGCCAGCTCGGCCGGCCACGGTGCGTTCAGCGGGGGTCGTCCCCTCTGGGGACGCCGGACTGGTGGGAGGTGTCCGGCTCGGCGGGGTGGTCGCCCCCGTGGATCTGGTCGACGGCGTGCGGCAGCAGCCGGGTAAGGACCGCCAGTCCGTCCTTGACGCCACCCGTGGAGCCCGGAAGGTTGACGATCAGCGTACGGCCCGCGACACCGGCGACACCGCGCGAGAGAGCCGCCGTGGGCACCTTTGCCAGCCCTTCGGCTCGAATGGCCTCGGGGATGCCCGGGATCTCGTAGTCCAGGACGTCGCGGGTCACCTCGGGGGTCCGGTCGGTCGGGGAGATGCCGGTGCCGCCCGTTGTCAGGACGACGGCGTAGCCCGCCTCCACGGCCTCCTCCAGCGCCTTACGGACGGGCTCACCGTCCGGGACCACCCGTGGCCCGTCTGCGGCGAATCCGAGGGAACTCAGGCCCTCCACGAGCAGTGGCCCGCCCTTGTCGGCGTAGACCCCCGCGGAGGCGCGGTTGGACGCCGTCACGGCGAGGGCACGGTAGGGCGGCCTGGCGCCCGGAGCACCGTGGCCGGGACCGGCGCCGGAGCCGGGTTCCCGGTGACTGCGCGAGGGCTGTAGGGCGTGGCCGTGCGAGGGCTGCGGGGCCCCGTGGCTGTGCGGATGCCGCCCGGCCTCGTGCTGCTCGGGATCGCTCATGCGCCCTCCTCGTCGGCGAGCGGCCGGCGCGTCCAGTCTCCTGACTTGCCGCCGGTCTTCTCCTCCACCCTGACGTCCGTGATGGCTGCCGACTTGTCGACGGCCTTCACCATGTCGATGACCGTCAGAGCGGCGACCGTAACCGCTGTGAGCGCTTCCATCTCGACGCCGGTGCGGTCGGTGGTCTTCACCCGGGCCGCGATCTCGACAGCGTCGTCGGCGACCGACAGGTCGACCTTGACGCCGGAGACGGCGAGAGGGTGGCACAAAGGGATGAGTTCCGGCGTCTTCTTGGCGCCCATGATCCCCGCGATCCGGGCAGTGGCCAAGGCGTCTCCCTTGGGCATGCCCTCGCCCCTGAGCAGTGCGACGACCTGCGGCGAGACGAGCACGCGTCCGGTGGCGCGGGCCGTCCTGGCAGTGACGTCCTTCTCGGACACGTCGACCATCCGTGCGGCCCCGGACGCGTCGACGTGGGTGAGGTGCTGCTGGGGGCTGGTCATCGTTCTCCCGGTCCTGTGCTGTGCCCAGACACGGTACCGGCAGCAGCAGGACTGCGGCCCGGCGCGTCAGTCGAGGAGTACCACCGTCACTTCGTCCCCTGGGGCGAGCCGGCCGGTCTTCTCGGGGATGTCGATCAGGGCGTTGGCCTGTGCGAGGGCAGCGATCAGGTGGGAGCCCGCTCCGCCGACCGCGCGGACAGTGCCCATGTCGTCCTCCTCGCCGGGCGGGGTGTAGTCGCCCCGCAGGAACTGCCGCTTGCCCTCCGGCGAGGTCAGTGCGGCATCGCCGGCCAGGCGGGCGGGTACGGTCCGGCGCCGTACGGGCTCCTGGCCCATCAGGGTGCGCAGTGCCGGGCGGACGAACAGTTCGAAGGAGACGTAGGCGCTCACCGGGTTGCCCGGAAGCGTCAGGATGGGGGTGCGGTCGGGCCCGATCAGACCAAAGCCCTGGGGCTTGCCCGGTTGCATCGCCAGTCTCCGGAACTCCACCGGGTCACCGGCGGCGTCCGTGCGGTCCTCCTCCTCGCCGCCCCGGAAGGCGTCCACCCGGGAGAGCGCTTCCTTGACGACGTCGTAAGCGCCGACGCTGACCCCGCCGCTGGTGACGACCAGGTCGGCCCGGATGAGCTGGTCCTCGATGGTGGCGCGCAGCGTCTCCGCGTCGTCGGCCACCGCTCCGACCCGGTAGGGAATGGCTCCGGCTGCGCGTGCTGCGGCGGTCAGTACGAAGCTGTTGGCGTCGTGGATCTGGCCGGGGCCCAACGGTTCCCCCGGGGTGACGAGTTCGCTGCCGGTGGAGAGAACCACGACCCGGGGCCGCGGACGGACAGTGACCGTACCGCGTCCGATGGCCGCCAGCAGGCCCACCTGTGCGGGGCCGAGGACGGTGCCCGCCTTGAGTGCGACAGTGCCCGGTTTGACGTCACTGCCCTTGGCCCGTACGTGCTGCCGGGGGAGGACCGGGCGGTGCACGCGTACCTGGCCGGAGGCGCCCTCGGGCGAGTCACTGAGCGCGGGCATGGAGTCCGCCGGACCGCCGCCTGTGCCGCCGTCCGTCCACTCGACAGGGACGACGGCTTCCGCCCCGGGCGGGAGGGGTGCACCAGTCATGATGCGGGCCGCCTCGCCCGACGCGACAGTCAGCAGGTCCGAGCTGCCCGCAGCGATGTCGCCGATGACGCTGAGCACCGCGGGGAACTCCTCGCTGGCACCCTCGACGTCGGCCGTCCGTACGGCGTAGCCGTCCATGGAGCTGTTGTCGAACGGCGGGAGAGCCGCGGGGACGATGACGTCATCGACCAGGGTGCAGCCCTGCGCGTCGAGCAGGTTCAGCTCGATGGGGTCCAGCGGGCGGATGCTGCGGAGGATGTCCTCCAGGTGCTCCTCGACCGACCAGGTCTTGCTCAAGACTTACATCTCCTCGGTGACGTAGCCGCGCAGCCAGTCCCGGAACTCCGGGCCCAGGTCCTCACGTTCGCACGCGAGCCTGACAATGGCACGCAGGTAGTCCGCCCGGTCGCCGGTGTCGTAGCGACGACCGCTGAAGACGACACCGTGCACAGGGCCGCCCAGGGACTCGTCGGCGGAGAGGGCCTGGAGGGCGTCGGTGAGCTGGATTTCGCCGCCCCTGCCGGGCTCGGTCTTGCTGAGGACCTCGAAGACGGCCGGGTCGAGCACATAGCGGCCGATGATGGCCAGATTGCTGGGAGCCTCTTCGGCTGAAGGTTTCTCCACGAGGTCGGAGACTCGCACCACGTCGCCCTCGGAGGTGGGGCCGGCCGCTGCGGCGCCGTACAGGTGGATGCTGCCCGGGTCGACCTCCAGCAGCGCGATGACACTGCCGCCGCGCTCC
Source organism: Streptomyces sp. 8N114 (assembly GCF_052245835.1). Lineage (NCBI taxonomy): Bacteria > Bacillati > Actinomycetota > Actinomycetes > Kitasatosporales > Streptomycetaceae > Streptomyces > Streptomyces sp. 8N114. The sequence continues at coordinate 202,606 of NZ_JBQQBT010000010.1, forward strand.
TCCTGCACCTCGATCATGCGGGAGAGCAGGGGGTCGCGCGGGTCGATCAGGTCGTCGCCGAGCAGTACGGCGAAGGGCTGCTCCCCCACGTGCGGGGCTGCGCACAGGATGGCGTGCCCCAGGCCGCGCGGGTCGCCCTGCCGGACGTAGTGCATGGTCGCCAGATCGCTGGACTCCTGGACGCGGGCGAGCTTTCCGTCGTCGCCCTTGTCACGGAGTACCTGCTCCAGCTCATAGTTGCGGTCGAAGTGGTCCTCCAAGGGGCGCTTGTTCCGCCCGGTGACCATGAGGACGTCCGAGAGCCCGGCTGTCACGGCTTCCTCGACCACATACTGGATCGCGGGCTTGTCGACGACCGGGAGCATCTCCTTGGGTGTGGCCTTTGTCGCAGGCAGGAAGCGCGTGCCCAGGCCGGCTGCGGGGATGACTGCCTTGGTGATCCGTGCGCGGGGAGAAGTCATGTCCCGCACCATAACCGCTGACTTGATGTGGAAGATAAGCGTCCACGGTGTTCATCGCGTTTGTAGGGTTTATTGGGTTTGTTGCGTATTGCGGCACGGAAGGGGTTGGGCGTTCCCATGGGCGAGCCGGAGGCCGTCGGCCACCGTAGTAAGCGCGAGTTGCGCCGCACTGTCCTGTCGGTGAGGAGAACATTGACGGCGGACGACCTCCAGGCAGCCGCGCACGCTCTGGCCCAGCACGTGCTGGAGCTGCCGGAGCTGGCCGGAGCCGCCACGGTCGCCGCCTATGTGTCGGTCGGCAGCGAGCCGGGCACCGGCCCTCTTCTGGAGGCGCTGCGCGGGCGGGGCGTACGGGTGCTGCTGCCGGTGCTCCAGGAGGACAACGACCTCGACTGGGCGGTCTACGAGGGCCTGGAGGGGCTCGTAGCGGCCGGGCGCGGGCTGCGCGAGCCGTCCGGGGCATGCCTCGGTCCGGAGGCGGTCACGCAGGCCGACGCGGTGCTGCTGCCGGGGCTGGCCGTGGACCGCAGCGGACTGCGGCTGGGACGTGGTGCCGGCTGCTACGACCGGGTGCTCGCCCGGCTGGCGGCCCGCGGCGCGCAGCCGGCGTGTGCGGTGCTGCTGTACGACGGTGAAGTGGTCGACCGTATCGACGGCGAGGAGCACGACCGGCGGGTGGAGACGGCCGTGACCCCGAGCGGAGTACACCGCTTCGGGGTCACCGAGAGCTGAACGGACGGCTGAAGGGGCACTGGGCGACCGCGCCCCGACCGGCGTCACGGCGTGCGGCCGGCCGGGGTGTGCGGGCGGTCAGGGGGTGAGGGCCATCTGGTCCTCGGTGGCCTTGTTGACCGCCTTCTCGCTGTAGGGCCACTTCAGGAACTCGCCCTTGGCCCACTTGTCGGTCTGGTCGGTGTAGTGCGCGTTGTAGGCGTGCCCGGACGCTCCAGTGAGGTTGATCCACCGGGAGTTGTCCATGTCGCTCATGTCGACGACCATCCGCATCGACGGCACCCAGGTCACGTCGTACCCGCCTGCCGCGTTCCAGCCGGTGGCGTTGACGGCTGCCTCGCCGCCGCCCAGGTCCCAGGGGCCGCGGTTGAGGAGCCACTGCATGAAGCCGGGCCCTTCGGTGCCGATGGTCTGGTTCTTGAGCATCAGCCGGTGCAGCCTGCCCCAGCTCCAGGTGTTGATGTCCTTGCCGAGCTTCGAGGTGAGCTCCCAGCGCGCGTCCTTCATGGCGTGCGCCAGCAGGTCGTCGCGGTTCTTGTCGCCCTTGTGGGTGGAGGTGTCGCGCGTCTTCCACCACTCGCTGTCGGGCTGCTTGAGCAGCTTGCGTACGACCTCGAACCAGCGGTCGCCACCGTCGGGCTGCGCCTCATCGGGGGAACGCTGTCCGCACTCGCGCACCAGTCGCTGGTTGCCGTCCAGGTCGTCGACAGGACCGGAGTCGTCGGAGGGCGCGACGTACAGACAGTCGCCCTTCACCCGCAGTTCCTTGGGCAGCTTGTCGCCGAAGGCGAGCTTGAGGAGGTTGCGCCAGACGGCGTTGAAGTAGGCGGCGGGCGCCGAGTCGGAGTCCTGGGTGTAGTCCCAGCCCTCCAGCAGCTTCTGTGCGTTGCGTACGTACTTGTCGTCGACCTCGATCTTCAGCAGGTAGGGCACCAGCAGCTTGGCGATCTCGCTGCTGTTGTCCATCTGCATCGTCTCCATGTCGTCCATGGAGATCTTCCCGCCGTCCTTGATCTTCGACTGGATGAGGTCGTTGATCCGCTGACTGCGCGCTCCGTAACCCCAGTCGTCGGTGAGCAGGTAGGGGTACTTCTCCCGGTCCACAACGGCCTGGTTGGCGGTCACGATGTAGCCGCGCTTCGGGTTGTACTCCCACGGCAGGGCGCGCTGGGGGACGTAGCCCTTCCAGCGGTAGCTGCGGTCCCATCCGGGTGCCGGGTAGCGTCCGTCGCCCTTGCCCCGCACCGGGATACGGCCCGGTGCCTGATAGCCGATGTTGCCCTTGGTGTCGGCGTAGATGAGGTTCTGCGAGGGGACGGCGAAGTCGCGGGCAGCCGCGCGGAATTCGGAGAAGTCCGAGGCCCTGTTGAGCTTGAAGACCGCGTCCATGGTCTTGGAGGGCTCCAGCGCGGTCCACCGGAGCGAGACCGCGTAGCCGTCCCCGCGGTCGGGTGCGGCGTTGCCGACGGGGGATTTGTCGCCGACCTTGCGCAGTTCCTTGTCGCGGTCGGAGACGATGGGCCCGTTGTTGGTCTCGCGCACGGTGATGGTGCGGTCCTTGCCGCCGGCGACCTTGATGGTCTCCTCACGGGTGCGGTACGGGACTTCCTTGCCGTCGTAGAGGTAGTGCCCGTCGCGGACCTTCTCCAGGTAGAGATCGGTCACGTCGGCGCCGAGGTTGGTCATACCCCAGGAGATCTGCTGGTTGTGGCCGATGACGACGCCGGGCATGCCGGAGAAGGTGAAGCCGGAGACGTCGAAGGGACAGGACTTGTCCACCGAACGGCAGTGCAGGCCCATCTGGTACCAGACGGAGGGCAGTTGCGGCGCCAGATGCGGGTCGTTGGCCAGCAGCGGCTTGCCGGTGGTCGTGTACTTCCCGGAGACGACCCAGGAGTTGGAGCCGATGCCGCTGCCGTTCGGGCCGAGCAGCCCGGGGATCTCGTCCAGCTTCTTGGCCACGGTGCCCATCTGCGTACTGGCCCCCTGAGCCGCCTCACCGGCCGCCTGAGCGCCGTTCGCGCCCTCGGAGGCACCGGGAGTCGTCCCACCCGATCCCGAGCCCGCAGCGGGCTGTTCACCGCCCGCTCCCGGCTGTCCGGTACCGGTGCCGTCGGATCCGCTCCGGGAACCGCTCTGCCCGCCCTCGGCCTTCGGGTCGAACTTCTTGGTGGCGGGGTCGACAGAGCCCTTGTCGACTATCGGCTTGTTCCTGTCGGTCGGGTAGTCCGGGTACAGGTCCTCGATCTGGTCCTTGTCCAGGCGGCTGGTCATCAGCGCCCGGTCGGTCTCGTCCGAGAGGTTGCCGCGCAGGTCCCAGGCCATCGCCTTGAGCCAGGCGACCGAGTCCACCGGGGTCCAGTCGGCGGGCTGGTAGTCCTTGCCCGCAAGGTCGAGGGCGGCGTACTCGACGGAGAGCTCCGAGCCCTTGTGGTCCTTGAGGTAGGCGTTGACACCCGCTGAGTAGGCCTTGAGGAAGTCCTTGGTCTCTTCCGGGAGTTGCGCGTACTCCTTCCCGGCCACCTTGCGCCAGCCGAGGGTGCGCAAGAAGGCGTCGGTCTGCACCTGACCGTCACCGAACATCTCCGAGAGCCGCCCGGCGGTCATGTGCCGGCGTACGTCCATCTCCCAGAAGCGGTCCTGCGCCTGGACGTACCCCTGAGCCAGGAAGAGGTCCTTGGAGTTGTCGGCGTAGATCTGCGGAATGCCGCTGCTGTCCCGCTTCACGCTCACCGGCGCGGCCAGCCCCTTGAGTTTGAGCGTGCCGGTCGTCTGCGGGAAGGAGTCCCGGACGGTGCTGATGCCCCAGTAGGTGCCGCCGCCGATGCCTGCCACGAGCAGCAGCACGACGACGATCACGATGAGGCGGGCGCGTCGCGAGGTCTTCTTGGCGGGCATCGCTGTCCTTCGAGGGGCAGGGTGGACCTTGACTGAGGGGACCGGACGGGCTCGATCCGTACGGAGCAACCATAGGCCGACCCTCGATTCGCCCGGACAGCGAGTCACCCCCTACGAATTCTCCCGGGGGCATATTCAAGCAATGGTAAATTGTTAGCTACCCAAACGAACTAGCCGGGCTGCCGGACACCTGTCCGGGAGCCACGCCCAGCCATGGGTGAGGCGTTAAGAACTCGTCAGGAAAGCGTCAGGAGGCCGTCAGAACCACCACACGCAGCCACTCGCCCACTCAGGAACCCGCGCTCCGACGCCGATCCCCCGCGCCCGGAGCATCCCGCTCGTGCACTCAAGGAGAGAGCCCCGGCCAGAGAGGACCGTGCCCTGACCGTCCACAGCCTCAACCAGCTCCTGCTCTTCAGCGCCCTCGTCCTGCTCATCGCCGTCGCGGCGGTCCGTCTCTCCTCGCGCAGCGGACTGCCCAGCCTGCTCGTCTACCTGGGGATAGGCATCGCCATAGGGCAGGACGGCATCGGCTTCGCCTTCTCGGACGCCGCGCTGACCCAAGTCCTCGGATACGCCGCCCTGGTGGTGATCCTCGCCGAGGGCGGGCTCGGCACGAAGTGGCGCGACATCCGGCCTGCCATCCCTGCCGCCGCCGTTCTGTCGACGTTCGGCGTGGCCATCAGCGTGACCGTCACAGCACTGGCCGCGCACTACCTGGTCGGACTCGACTGGCAAGCGTCGCTCCTTATGGGCGCCGTGGTCTCCTCCACGGACGCCGCAGCCGTCTTCTCCGTACTGCGCAGAGTGCCGCTACCCAAGCGGCTCACCGGCGTACTGGAGGCCGAGTCCGGGTTCAACGACGCGCCTGTCGTGCTGCTGGTCGTCACCTTCTCCTCGCTCGGCTCCGAGCACCACGCCTGGTACTTCCTGCTGGGCGAGATCCTGCTGGAGCTCGCCATCGGACTGGTGGTGGGCCTGGTCGTCGGCAAGCTCGGCGAACTGGGCATGCGCCATGTGGCACTGCCCGCGTCCGGGCTGTATCCCATCGCCGTGCTGGCACTGTGCTTCCTGGCGTACGCCGGAGGCGCCATGGCGCACGGTTCCGGCTTCCTGGCCGTCTATGTGGCCGCGCTGATCCTGGGCAACGGCAAACTGCCGCACCGGCCCGCTGTGCGCAGCTTCGCCGACGGTGTGGCCTGGATGGCGCAGATCGGCCTCTTCGTCCTGCTGGGCCTGCTCGTGACCCCGCACGACCTTTGGAAGGACTTCTGGCCCGCCATACTGATCGGGCTGGCCCTCACCCTGGTCGCCCGCCCGCTGTCGGTCTTCCTGAGCCTGGACCGGTTCCACATGCCCTGGCAGGACAAAACGCTGCTCTCCTGGGCCGGGCTGCGGGGCGCTGTGCCCATCGTGCTGGCGACCATTCCGATGGTCGCCGAGGTCGAGGGCAGCCAGCGCATCTTCAACATCGTCTTCGTACTGGTGGTCGTCTTCACCGTGCTGCAGGGACCCACCCTTCCCTGGCTGGCGAGGAAGCTGCGACTGGACGAGAGGGACGAAGCGGCGGACCTCGACATCGAGTCCGCACCCCTGGAGCGGCTGCGCGGACATCTGCTGTCCGTGGCCATCCCGCCGTCGTCCCGGATGCACGGTGTGGAGATCACCGAACTGCGCCTCCCCGCGGGCGCCGCCGTCACCCTGGTCGTACGGGACGGCGCAAGTTTCGTGCCTCTGCCCTCCACGGTGCTGCAGCACGGTGACGAGCTGCTGGTCGTAGCGACCGACCAGGTACGCGATGCGGCCGAACGGCGGCTGCTGTCGGTCAGCCGCGGCGGCAAGCTCGCCGGCTGGCTGGGCTCGGGAGGGAGCACAGCAGTGCGCCGGTGACTGCTGGAGAGGTGCGGGAGGTGGGCCGACTTGTGGTGCGATCGCTGCCGGGCTTGTGGCACGTTTTACGAAAAACTGCCTCTGCCCGTTATCCTCGTGGCGGAAAGATTCACCCCGACTCTGCCTGAAGCAGAGCTGGCGCGACCGCTCGGCGGCCACGGTCCGGAAAGCCCACCCCCTGCACCGGACCGGGTATCTACCCCGGTCCTGCGCAAGAGGACAGCTCTCGGCGCTTCACCCTGAACGCGCTACCAGGCGGCAGAAAGGCCCGGCCGTGGAATCCCCGGCCACCGAGAACGACCACGCACAGACCGGCACAGCACACGAGAACCGGCGCTCCAGGCGCTCCTCCGAGCGTCCCGGATACGGACAGCTGCTGCGCACCGAGGGAGCATGGTCCTTCCTGCTGCCGGGTTTTCTGGCCCGCCAGCCCTACGCGATGCTGACCATCAGCATCGTCCTGCTCGTCCAGCACACCACCGGATCGTTCGGGCTGGCGGGCGCCGTGTCTGCGACTGCGGGCATCTCCATGGCCCTCATCGCGCCGCAGAGCGGCAGGCTCGCCGACCGGTTCGGGCAGGGCGCCGTTCTCGCTCCTCAGGTATTCCTGCACGCCCTCGCCGTCGGAGCGCTGATCTCCGCCGCTCTGCTGGACGCGCCGCTGTGGGCGCTGTTCGTCGCAGCGGTGCCGGCGGGCGCCACCGCTCCGCAGATCAGCCCCATGGTGCGCGCCCGGTGGGCGGCGCGGCTGCAGGGGTCGCCACTGATGACAACGGCAGCGGCCTTCGAGTCGGTGACGGACGAGTTCACGTTCGTGGTCGGCCCGGTGCTCGCCACGGCGCTGTGCACCGGGGTGCATCCGGCCGCCGGACTCGTCGCCGAGGCAGGCGTCTCACTGGCGGGCGGGCTGGTTTTCGCCGCGCAGCGCCGTACGCAGCCGACACCCGTCCGCACGGCCGCGGCCACGGGCGCGGGCGAGCAAGGCGAGGCCGCCGACGACGCCGCGCAGCAGGCGGGCCGTGCCACGTCCGCACTGGCCGTCCCTGGAGCACGTGTGCTCGTCGCAGCAGTGCTCGGGATCGGGATGGTCTTCGGCGGTATGCAGGTCTCGCTCACCGCGTTCACCGAGTCGATCGGGCAACCGGGCATCAACGGCGTGATGTACGGCGCTTTCGCGGCGGGCAACATGCTTGCGGCCGTCGCCGTGGGTGCTGTCCGGTGGAAGCGCGGACCGCAGACCCGGCTGCTCATCGCGTATCCGGGGCTTGTGGTTGCCGCGGCACTGGTGGCCCTCACAGCGCAGTTGGGACCGTGGGTGGTGCTGCTGGGCGCACTGGGGACGCTGATCGGGCTTTGTGTGGCCCCCTGCATGATCACCTGCTTCACGCTGATCGAGACGCTGGTTCCGGCGGGCGCCCGTACAGAAGCGTTCACCTGGCTGACAGGCGCGGTCGCGCTGGGGCAGGCGGCGGGCTCGACAGTGGCGGGCCAGCTCGCGGACCACTCGGGAGCCGGCATCGGTTTCCTCACCCCGCTGGCCGGTACGGGCCTGGCCCTGCTGGTGCTGCTGGCGTTCAGAAAGGCGCTGCATCCTCCGCACGGCGGGCTGGTCGCGGCACGTGGGCTGGGTCACCGAACGACGGTCTCAGTGGACTGACGCGCGGGAATGCTGCACTATGGAGCGTTGTTAGCACTCAACGAGTGAGAGTGCCAGGAGGAAGAACGTGCCGACGTACCAGTACCAGTGCACCGAGTGCGGCGAGGGCCTCGAGGTGGTGCAGAAGTTCACGGACGACTCGCTGACCGAGTGCCCCAGCTGCCAGGGCAACCTCAAGAAGGTCTTCTCGGCGGTCGGCATCGTCTTCAAGGGCTCCGGCTTCTACCGCAACGACAGCCGCAGCTCCTCGTCGAGCAGCAGCTCCGCCTCCAAGAGCTCCTCCTCGGACTCGTCGAGCAAGAACGGCGACTCCAAGAGCTCGTCCTCCACTTCGGACTCGGCGTCTTCCGGCACGTCCTCCTCGGAGTCGAAGTCCTCCGGCAAGAGCGACAGCAAGAGCACTGCCAAGGCGGGCACTTCGGCCTGAGCCGCCGCTCCGCGGGCCTGGTGACGGGCCCGCTCACTCCCCCTGCCCAGCGCCAGGCGTACGCCCTTAGGGTGACCGCATGAGCGAACAGGCAGAGATCGGTGTCATCGGCGGTTCCGGCTTCTACTCCTTCCTCGACGATGTGACCGAGATCACCGTCGAGACGCCCTACGGCCCGCCGAGCGATTCCCTCTTCCTGGGAGAGACCGGCGGCCGCCGAGTCGCCTTCCTCCCGCGCCATGGCCGCGGCCACCACCTGCCCCCGAACCGCATCAACTACCGAGCCAACCTCTGGGCGCTGCGCTCGGTGGGCGTACGGCAGATCATCGCGCCCTGCGCGGTCGGCGGTCTCCAGCCGCAGTACGGCCCCGGCACGCTCGTGGTGCCGGACCAGCTGGTGGACCGTACGAAGTCGCGGCAGCAGACCTTCTTCGACGGAGAGCGCCTCGCCGACGGCACCGTTCCGCAGGTCATCCACGTCGCCTTCGCCGACCCGTACTGCGAGGCCGGCCGCCAGGCCGCGTTGCGGGCTGCCCGGGGCCAGGGCTGGGAGGCGGTCGACGGCGGAACGATGTGCGTCATCGAAGGCCCTCGCTTCTCGACCCGCGCCGAGTCCCGCTGGCACGCGGCGCAGGGCTGGGCCGTCGTGGGCATGACCGGGCACCCGGAAGCGATCCTCGCCCGCGAGCTGGAGCTGTGCTACTCCTCGCTGGCCCTGGTCACGGACCTGGATGCGGGCGCCGAGGCCGGTGACGGTGTCTCCCACGAGGAGGTGCTGCGCGTCTTCGGCGAGAACATCGGACGGCTGCGCGAGGTGCTTTTCGACGCGGTACGCGAAATGCCCGCGGCGGACGAACGCAAGTGCGAGTGCGGGGCGGCGTTGGGCGGGCTGGAGCCCGGGATCACGCTGCCCTGACCGGGCGCGTCCCTCTCCCGGGTGACGGAGTTGTCCACAACTCCCCAGTCATCCACAGATTTTCGACGCCTTCAGCGGGATTTCGCCGAGGGGTTCACCGTAGTCACCGAAGGCCGTGACCAGGCGGTGCTTCTCCCTGTGATGGCTGGTGGTGAGCGTCGTGCCCCGATTTCGGAACCCGGTTCCCGAGCAGTCCCTTCCTCGTACGCGGCTGCGCGCCCCCGTTCCCGACTTCCCACCCGTGCGTACTGGACGGGACTCCCGCCGACTGCGGCGGGGGCTGGGGCGCCGCAGGGCCCTCGCGGCCGCGCTGGCCGCCTCGGCTGCAGGTCTCGCGGTCGGCGCCCCGGGCGGCGGTGCGGCAGATGACGGCGGCAGCGGTGGGTCCGGCGATCCCGGGGGACGGCGGGGCGCTGAGAGATCCGTCACGGAGCAGGGTGCACAGACGGCTCCCGTCTCCTCGCCGGTAAGGATCGCCGACCCTGCAACGGTCCGGCTGCTGAACCCCGGCGACAGGATCGATGTACTGGCGAGCACGTCCAAGAGCGCTTCCGCCCGGGTAGTGGCCACAAATGTCCGAGTGGCCCATGTGCCGAAGTACGGCGACACTGTCTCGGGCGGCGGAGCCGAGGGCGCGCTGATCGTTGTCGTCGTGCCCCGGCGCACAGCGGCAGCGCTGGCGGGCGCCGCGGCGAAGTCCCGGTTGGCGGTGACGCTGTGCTGAGCCGTCTCCTGCCTCTGCCGCGCCTGGGGCGCCAGGGTCGTATGCGCATGAACCACTGCGTTCGAGGGCAGGTGAGCCGCCGGTCCCGTTCGTGGGCGCTGTCCGCAGTGCCGTGTGCCCTCGGTCTCCCGCTCGCAGTCAGCATCGTCACTTGGTCCTGGAAGAGGAAGTCCGTTGAGCAACGACGCACCCGCACCCGAGAAGAAGGGCGTCCTGGCCGGCTTCAAGGAATTCCTGATGCGCGGCAACGTGGTCGAACTGGCCGTTGCCGTCGTCGTCGGAGCAGCCTTCAGCAAGATCGTCGACGCAATCGTCAACGGCTTCATCAACCCGCTGGTCGGTGCCATCGGGACCAAGGATCTGGACAAGTACCGCTCCTGCCTCAAGGGGCCTTGCGAAATCAGTCCCACGGGCGAGGTGACCAAGGGCATCACGATCCACTGGGGCCCTGTGCTCAGCGCCACGCTGACCTTCCTGATCACAGCGGCGGTCGTCTACTTCCTGATGATCCTGCCGATGAACAAGTTCAAGGAGCGCCAGCAGGCAAAGGCTGGCCCGGCGGAGGTGCCCAAGACCGAGGTCGAGCTGCTCACGGAGATCCGCGACGTGCTGCTCGCACAGCACGCGGGCCAGGATGGCTCCCCCGGCTCCCAGGACGGCTCCGGGCCGGCTGGTCCGGACGGCTCGGTCGGGCCGCAGCGCGGTGGTGGCGTCAGCACTCACAAGTAGCGCGGCAGTCCGCAGGAGGGGCGCAGCCCTCCCGGCCGGGCAGCGGGAACAGTGCTTGCCCGGGTGGCGGCATCGGCTCCTCCGCGGACGGCCGGACCGTGCGGAACTGGAAGCAGGCAGTCCGGAGCTGCGTGCGGATGTTGGGCGGGCTGCTGGTCCGGGCTCAGATGTGGTGGGGCGGCTTCTCTGCGAGGAAGCGGGCGAGGTCGGCGTTCGCTCCCCCGGACGCGCCGCCTGCCCCCTCGCCCCAGCCCTGGTCGGCGTCGTCAGAGGACGGGCGGCTCAGCGGGTCGTCGAAGACCAGCGAGGCCGCCGCATCACGCGGCGTTTCCGGCCGGAGTGAGGACTGCGGTTCGACGCTCATGGCTCAAGCGTACGGCCGTCGCAAGCGCCTGCTGGTATTGATGCTTCATGGACACTCACGACGCCCAGGGGCCGCGCCCCGCGCAGGAGCCGCCGACCGGTACTCGGGACGCGCTGACAGACGTGCTGGGCCTGCGCGTGGGCCACGCGCAGCGGACGGAGGAGGGCTGGCTGACCGGTACGACGGTGGTGCTGGCCCCGGAGGAGGGCGCCGTCGCGGGAGTGGACGCGCGGGGCGGGGCACCGGGAACGCGCGAGACGGACGCCCTGGACCCGCGGAACCTGGTCGAGCGCATCCACGCCGTCGTCCTCAGCGGGGGCAGCGCGTTCGGTCTGGACGCCGCCTCGGGCGTGATGAGCTGGCTGGAGGAGCAGGGCCGCGGCGTACAGGCGGGTTCCGATCCCTCGCAGGTGGTCCCGGTGGTCCCGGCAGCGGTCATCTTCGACCTGGGGCGCGGGGGGCGCTGGACCGCGCGGCCGGACGCGGCACTGGGTCGTCAGGCGGTGGAGGCGGCGGCCGCGACGGAGCCGGGCGCGCCGGTTGCGGAGGGCGGTGTGGGGGCCGGGACGGGAGCTGTTGTCGGCGGCCTCAAGGGCGGGATAGGCACGGCGAGCACCCGGTTGGCGTCGGGAGTGGTGGTCGGCGCTCTGGTGGTCCTCAATGCCGCAGGCTCGGCGACGGACCCGGCGACGGGCGTCCTCTACGGCGAACTGGCCGACGGCCTGCCGCACATCCCGTCCGAGGACGAGCATGCCGAGGCCGAGATGCTGCGCTCGGAAGCGAAGGAGGAAACCGCCAGACGGGCCGCGGGCACGCTACGGCCGGCCCTGAACACCACGCTGATAGTGCTCGGAACGGACGCGTGTCTCAGCCGTCCACAGGCACAGCGGCTGGCGGGCAGCGCGCACGACGGGCTGGCCAGGGCGGTGCGCCCGGCGCACCTGATGCACGACGGCGACACGGCCTTCGCGCTAGCCGTGTGCTCACACGAGCTGCGGGGCGGCGAATTCAACGAGGTGCTGGCCGCAGGCGCCGACGTGGTGGCCCGGGCCGTGGTGAAGGCGGTACGGGCCGCGGATGGTGTGGATGGGCCCGGCGGCGTCTTTCCCTCGTACACCGACCTCTACGGCCCCGCACTGTCCGGACCGGAAGGGGACAGCTCCCCGGAGGAGGACCCCGAGCACGGCGCCGGGGGCTGACGGGGCCGTGGCGCTGGGAGCCGGCGGGAGCACGGGGCTCGGAGGCGGCGGGACCACAGCGCCGTGAGGCGGAGGGAGCATCCGCCGGGGTGGCCCCGGCGACGGACCGCGGAACGGTGCCGCCGCCGGGTGGGCCGTCGGGTGGGACCGGCTCAGACGCTCGCCGGAATGCGGGCCTCGGCGCCGTCCTTCGCCCGAGTGGTCTCTACCTTCGGGGCCTGCTTTCGGGCGCCCTTGAGGAGGAGGGTCGTACCGGCCGTGACGACGGTTCCGGCCGCGATCGCGACGAGGTAGAGCAGCGGAGAGCCGATCAGCGGCACGACGAAGATGCCGCCGTGAGGCGCCCGCAGTGTGCTCCCGAAGGCCATCGAGAGCGCGCCGGTGACCGCTCCGCCCGCCATCGATGCGGGGATCACCCGCAGCGGATCGGCGGCGGCGAACGGAATCGCTCCCTCACTGATGAAGGAGGCTCCGAGCACCCAGGCGGCCTTGCCGTTCTCCCGTTCGGTCTTGGTGAAGAGGCTTCCGCGCACGGTCGTGGCAAGGGCCATGCCCAGGGGCGGCACCATTCCGGCTCCCATGGCGGCGGCCATCACCATCAGGCTGCCGTTGCCGGGGTCGGCGCTGGCGATGCCTCCGGTGGCGAAGGTATAGGCGACCTTGTTGACCGGCCCGCCCAGGTCGAAGCACATCATCAGGCCGATGAGCAGCCCGAGCAGGACGGCGTTGGTCCCGGTCAGCCCGCTGAGCCAGTCGGTCATGGCCTTCTGCGCGGTGGCGATCGGCTTGCCGACGACGACGAACATCAGCGCGCCGACGATCGCCGACGAGATCAGCGGGATGACGACGACCGGCATGATGCCGCGCAGTACGGCCGGGATGCTGACCTTCTGAATGGCCATCACGAGGCCACCCGCAAGCAGACCCGCCACCAGGCCGCCGAGGAAGCCCGCCTCGATCTGGACGGCGACGGCACCGCCCACGAAACCGGGCACGAGACCGGGCCGGTCGGCCATGCCGTAGGCGATGTATCCGGCGAGGACGGGCACGAGGAAGCCGAAGGCGAGCCCACCGATCTGGTTGAGCAAGGCGGCCCAGCTGTTGGCCTCGGTCCACACGAAGTGGTCGGCCACGGACTTGGCGTTGGCGACCTCGTACCCGCCGATGGCGAACGACAGGGCGATCAGCAGGCCGCCCGCGGCGACGAACGGAACCATGTAGCTGACGCCGGTCATCAGCCAGGTCCGCAGCCGGGTTCCGAACCCGTCTCCTTCCTCCGCGCCCTGGTCCATGGGGGCGGTGGCAGAGGACTTGGGCGCGGTCTCCCCGCGTGCGGCCTTGTTCCGCGCCTCCTGGAGGAGTTCGGCGGGACGGTTGATGGCGGCCTTGACCCCCACATCGACGGTGGGCTTGCCGGCGAAGCGTCCGCGCTCCCGTACTTCGACATCGTGGGCGAAGATCACGGCGTCGGCGGCGGCGATCACCGAGGGGTCGAGCCGGTGGAAACCGGCGGAGCCCTGGGTCTCCACCGTGATCACAGTGCTGGACGCGCTTTCCTCGGCCGCTCTCTCCAGGGATTCAGCGGCCATGTAGGTGTGGGCGATCCCGGTGGGGCAGGAGGTGACGGCCACGATCCGGAAGGGCTCGGAGGCCGGCGCCGCATCACCCCGGGTGCCGGGCTCCGGCGGCTGCGCCGACAGCTGCGTGGGATCAGGCCGCTCGGGCCCTGTCTCCGGATCCGCCGGCCGTGGCTCCGCCGCGCCGTGCGCCGACTCAGTGGTCTCGTTCGGCGTCTCGTTCGACGCCTCGGGCTGCTCTGCCGACGAGGGGGTCGCCGGGTCGGCGTCCCCGCGTATGAGCGCACCAGCCCGTTCCGGGTCCGCCACGGAGCGGAGAGCCTCGGTGAACTCGGGGTCGGCCAAGTGGCGGGCGAGCGAGGACAGGATGGTCAAGTGGTCGCTGTCCGCGCCGTCGGGGGCCGCGATCAGGAAGACGAGGTCCGCCGGACCGTCCGTGGCACCGAAATCGATGGGCGACCGCGGGCGGCCGAAGGCCAGCGTGGGTTCGGTGACGTGAGGGCTGCGGCAGTGGGGTATGCCGATGCCTCCTTCGAGGCCCGTCGGCATCTGTGCCTCGCGGGCCTCGACATCGGCGAGGAACCCTTCGAGGTCGGTGACGCGACCAAGCGACACCATCCGCTCTGCGAGCGAACGGGCGGCATCGGACTTTGTGGTGGCGGACAGATCGAGGTCGACCAGTTCCGCTGTGATCAACTGGCTCATCGGCCGGCTCCGTTGGCATCGGGGAGAAGGGGGAGGTCCAAGGGGACGTCGGTGGTCACGGTGACCGCTTCCGGACGGATGTCGCCCGGAGTGGGCATTTGGCTGCCGGGCAGCTGGACGGCGGCCGCGCCGTGTGCCACGGCCGAGACCAGCGCCTGGGCGCGGGCGCCGCCGGCCGTCAGAAAGCCCGCCAGCGAGGCGTCGCCCGCGCCCACATCGCTGCGGACGGTGGCGACGGGAGCGGTCGCGAAGTAGGTGCCAGTGGCGTCCACGAGGAGCTGTCCTGTGGCGCCGAGGCTGGCCAGTACCGCTCCCGCGCCCGCCGCCCGTACCTCGTCGGCTGCCTTGACGGCGTCCCCGACGGTGGTGAGGGGGCGGCCGACGGCCTCGGCGAGTTCGTCGGCGTTGGGCTTGACCACGTCGGGCTGTGCGGGGAGGGCTGCCGCGAGAGCGGGTCCTGAGGTGTCGAGCGCGACACGGACCCCGTTCTCGCGGGCCCGGGTGACGACTGCCGCGTACCACTCATGGGAGAGGCCGCGCGGAAGGCTGCCGCAGCACACGAGCCAGCGCGCCCTGCTCCTGGCGGCTTCGGCGGCCAGCGTGTCCAGGAGGGCCCGGGATTCGTCGGCGCCGATGTCGGGCCCAGCGGCATTGATCTTGGTCAGGGTGCCGTCCGGTTCGGCCAGGGAGATGTTGACGCGGGTCGAGCCCTGCACCGGTACGCCGGCCACCGCGATGCCGAGATCGCTGAGGAGTTGCGAGAGGAGGGCGCCTTCGGGGCCACCGACCGGGAGTACCGCGACTGTGGGGTGCCCCGCCGCGGCCACCGCGCGAGAGACGTTGACGCCCTTGCCGCCCGGGTCGACACGGTCGGCACCGGCCCGCAGTACGGCCCCGCGGTCAAGAGCCGGTATCTCGTACGTGCGGTCCAGGCTGGGATTGGGGGTGACGGTGAGGACGGTCATAGGGGGTCCAGAGGGTCGGGGCAGTACGCCGGAGCGTCGGCGGGAGGGACGGGGTGGGGGCG
>NZ_JBQQBT010000011.1:0-192780 GCF_052245835.1 Streptomyces sp. 8N114
CGGCTGACCGCTACTTTAGAGCCTTTCCCCGCCCGGCTCCAAATTGAGCCGACCCGCAAAAGCAATTCGGCATGCCGAACAGACCCCTGCGAAGGGAGATGGTGCTTGAGTAGAGGTTTCCGCCGGAATGGCAGGAATGGTCGCCAGTAGCCACGACGGGCCGCTGACAACCCGAGGAACCCTACGGATCGATGGCCGGTGTGTCAACTGCGGGCCTCGTCTCCGTCAACCGTCGTCCCGATCTGTGACGATGCGGTCCTTGTGGGAGAGGCGGCCGGCCGTGAAGCAGAGGCGGTAGAGCGGGGAGTTGTCGAAGGTCGCGGTGCGGTAGAAGCGGCACTCTTTCGTGTGGGAAGGGTCCGGTGGGGCGCCGGGTGGGGGTGACTCCTCGTCGAACTCGTACGAGGGGAGGCGGGGAGTCACGGAGGTTTCGGCGTCGCCTATGCGGAGGTCGGCGTAGGTGTGCCGGGGCAGCACGGACTGGTGGGAGGTGTAGAGCTGGAAGCCGTACATCAGCACGGCCAGAACTGCGGTGGCGGCGGCCGGGATCCAGAGGGCGTTGACGATGCCTCGGCGTACGCGCTGCCGGGCCTGGGCCAGTTCCTCGCTGGAGCGGGAGGGGCCGGTGAGCGGCTCCGGGGCGGTCGGCCGGTGCGGGTCCGCGCCAAAGGGGGTGAGGGGGAGCTGGGCCTGTACCTCGAAGCCGTGCTCGGTGGGGTGGGCCCGGAAGGAGCCGCCGGCCTGGCGGACGCGTTCGTCGAGGCTGATCAGTCCGGTGCCTGAGCCGACTCCCGCGGTGGGCGGGGCGGCGTTTGCTCCGGTGTCGTTCCGGACCGTCACCTCCAGTGCGGCGTTCTCTCGCCTCAGCTCGACGGTGATGGTGGAGCCGGGGGCGTGCTTCGTCGCGTTGGTGACGGCTTCCTGGACGACGCGGTGGGCTGCTCGGTCGACCAGCGGGGGCAACTCGTCCTCCGCCGTGTCGTGCGTTCCGTGCCGGCGCAGCGTGATGCGGACGCCGGAGGCGGCGGTGCGGGCCACCAGGTCGGGGACGGTCTCGGCCGGGGGGAGCTGTGCGCTGTCGGTCGTGTCCTGGCGGAGGAGGCCGATGATCTGGCGGAGGCGTTCGGTGGCGTCGGCGGCGGCCTGACGGAGTTCGGCGGCGGAGGCACGGGCGTCGTCGTCCACACCTGGGGAAACCTGGAGCGCGGCGGCGCGTACGGCGATGAGGCTGAGGTCGTGGCCGAGCGAGTCGTGCATGTCCCCGGCGATGCGGGACCGTTCGCGCAGCCGGGTGCGTTCGGCCACCAGTTGCTGTTCGCGCTCCATGCGCGCGGCCAGTTCCCAGCCTGCGCTGTGGAGTTCGTACTGCTGGCGGCGGAAGCGGCCCAGCAGCCAGGGGAGGACGGCGGCGAAGAGGACCGTCGTGACCAGGGTGAACCAGTCCCACAGGTCGGCGCCCGGCAGTGTCAGGGCGAGCGCGAGTCCCGCCGCGCAGAGGGCGAGCGCGGCGGCGAGCGACGGGCGTGCGTCCTGGGTACGACGTCCCAGCAGGAAGCTGAGGGCGACCAGGGCCGGGCTGAAGGTGCTGGTGAACAGCTGGGGTGTGGCGGCGAGGCCGAGCGCGGCGGGGACGGTCGCGGCCGCCAGCGGGGCCCGGCGGCTCAAGGGCGCCGCGACGGCGAGCAGGGGCGCCGCGAGCAGGCGGAGCCAGAGCGGGACCTCGGTGAGGGAGGGGAGGGGGTAGGCCATGAACAGCCACAGGGCCAGGTCGGCCAGCGCCTCGCGGACCCGTCGGCGGCGCAGGCCCTCGCGGAGCCGGTCCCGGAGGCTGTGGGCGCGGGCGGGGGTGTTCACGCCGGTCACGGTACGCGGCGGGGCTGCGCGGGGCATCTGTCGAAAGTGCAGGGTGGCCGGGGACGATCGTGCGCTGCTGGGCGCCTGGTGTGCTCCGTACGTTCCGGTGCATGAATGACGCGATAGTGCATGCGGTCGAGGGGTTCGTCAGTACGCCGTGGGTGTATGTGGCGCTGTTCGGGATCGCGATGCTGGACGGGTTCTTCCCGGTGGTGCCGAGCGAGACGTTGGTGATCACGCTGGGCGTGTTCGCGGCGGCGGAGGGGGATCCCGCGCTGGGGCCGGTCATCGTGGTGGCGGCGCTCGGTGCCTTCGCCGGGGACCACATCTCGTACGCGATCGGGCGGCGTTCGGGGGCGCGGGTGCAGGCGCGGCTGCGGGAGGGGGGCCGCGCGCGGCGGGTCTATGAGCGGGTGGGGCGGATGCTGGCGGAGCGGGGCGGTCTGGTGCTGGTGGCGGCGCGCTACATCCCCGGCGGGCGGACGGCCGCCACGCTCACCACCGGTGCCACGGGGTTTCCGCGTCGGTCGTTCACGCGGTTCGACGCCGTCGCGGTGGTGAGCTGGGCGGTCTATTCGGCCTGCCTGGGGTATGTGGGTGGGGCCGCGTTCGAGGAGACGCCGCTGTACGGGGTGGCGCTGGGGCTGGCCCTCGCGTTCACGATCACGCTGGTGCACGAGGGGGTGCGGGGGTTGCGGGCGCGCGCTGGAGGCTAGCGCCTGGCCCGCGGATCTTGCCTACCCGGCATGGGGGGCTGCGCTTGCCCACCCTGCGCACTGGGGGTACCCCTGCTCGAAGAGATTGGGGGAGCAGACTGCCCAAGCTTCGCAGTGCCCCGAAGGGGCGCGGGGAACTGCTCCCCCTGGGGGCGCCTCCCGGCCGGAGGCTGGGGGACTCCGGCCGGGAGGTGCCCCCACCAGCCACGACGGGCCCGCAGCCCGCGTGCCTCGGGCAGGGGCACCCCCTCGCCGGTACAAGGGGCGCGGACGGCGTGGTGCGGTCAGCTGCCAAGTTCGCGGCTGCGGTCGCGGGCTGCCTCGATGGCGTCGATGAAGGCGGCGCGGACGCGGTGGTTCTCCAGTTCGCGGATGGCGTTGATCGTCGTACCGCCGGGCGAGGTGACGTTCTCGCGGAGGGTGACGGGGTGTTCGCCGCTGTCGCGGAGCATGGTGGCGGCGCCGACGGCGGCCTGGACGATCAGCTCGTGTGCCTTGTCGCGCGGGAGACCGAGCTGGATTCCCGCGTCGGTCATGGCCTCGACCAGGAAGAAGAAGTAGGCGGGGCCCGAGCCGGAGAGTGCGGTGGCGGCGTCCTGCTGGCCCTCGGGGAGGCGGAGGGTCTTGCCGACGCCGCCGAAGATCTCGTCGGCGAGTTTCAGATGGTCCTCGGTCGCGTGGCTGCCCGGGGAGACGACGGACATCGCCTCGTCGACCAGGGCCGGGGTGTTGGTCATGACGCGGATGACCGGGGTGCCGTCGGCGAGCCGCTGTTCGAGATAGCGGGTGGTGATGCCGGCCGCGCCGCTGATCACCAGACGGACCGCGGGAACGTGCGGGACGAGCTCGTCCAGCAGCGCCGCCATGTCCTGGGGCTTGGGGGTGAGGATGAGAGTGTCGGCGATCTTGGCGGCCTCCGCGTTGCTGACGGACTCGACCCCGTAGCGCTCGCGCAGTTCGGCCGCGCGTTCCGGGCGGCGCGCTGTGATCAGGAGGCGGGAGGGAGACCAGCCGCCTCGGAGCATGCCGGAGAGCAGCGCCTCACCGATCTTGCCGGTGCCGAGAACCGCGACTTTCTGGGTGGTCATGGGGTGTTTCACCTCGTGCCTCGTCGGACTGGACCCGCCCCCGCGGCGGGCGGGATTCCATCCTCGCACCAGGCCGGAGCGCGTCAGGCCGTACGGCGGCGGAGGGTGGCGGCGCCGAGGGACAGGACGAGGAGTGCGCTGCCCGCGACGATGACCGCGTCGCGGACGAAGTCCCCGGTGGCATCGGCGTTCCTGAGGACCTCCGTCATGCCGTCGACGGCGTAGGACATGGGCAGCACGTCGGAGATCGCCTCCAGCGCCGGCTGCATGCTGTCGCGGGGGGCGAACAGGCCGCACAGCAGGATCTGCGGGAAGACCATCGCGGGCATGAACTGCACCACCTGGAACTCGGAAGCGGCGAACGCGGAGACGAACAGTCCGAGCGCCGTGCCCAGCAGGGCGTCGAGCAGTGCGATGAGCAGCAGCAGCCAGGGCGAGCCGACGATGTTGAGGTCCAGGAACCAGACGGCGACGCCGGTGGCGAGGGATGCCTGGACGACGGCGAGCGCGCCGAACGCCAGCGCGTAGCCGAGGATCAGATCGGCCTTGCCCAGAGGCATGGACAGCAGCCGCTCCAGCGTGCCGGAGGTGCGTTCGCGCAGGGTGGCGATGGAGGTGACCAGGAACATCGTCACCAGCGGGAAGATGCCCAGCAGCGAGGCGCCGATGCTGTCGAAGGAGCGGCGGTCCGCGTCGAAGACGTAGTAGAGCAGCACGAGCAGCAGGACCGGGACGAGCAGCAGCAGCGCGATCGTCCGGGGGTCGTGGGCGAGTTGTCGCAGGACGCGGCGTGCGGTGGCGAGCGTACGGGCGGCGTTCATGAGGTGCCTCGCGGGGAGTGGGCTGCGGGGTGGAGGGGTGCGTGCGCGGCGGTGCCGCCGGCGGCGGACTCGACCAGCTTGAGGAAGGCGTCCTCGACGGTGTCGCTGCCGGTGGTCTCGCGGAGTGCCTGCGGGGTGTCGGCGGCCAGCAGGGTGCCGTCCCGGACGAGGAGCAGGTGTTCGCAGCGGTCTGCCTCGTCCATCACGTGCGAGGAGATGAGCAGGGTGGCGCCGCGCGCCGCGAGGCGGTGGAAGAGGTTCCACAGGTCGCGGCGGAGCACGGGGTCGAGGCCGACGGTGGGCTCGTCGAGTACGAGCAGTTCGGGGGCGCCCAGCAGGGCGACGGCGAGGGAGACGCGCGATGACTGGCCGCCGGAGAGGTTGCCGGCCAGGTCGTCGGCGTGCGAGGTGAGGTCGACGTCGGTGAGGGCCTGGGTGACGGCGGCGGCGCGGTCGGCACGGGGGATGCCGAGGACCGCGGCGTAGTAGTCGAGGTTCTGCCGCGCCGTCAGGTCGCCGTAGACGGACGGGGACTGGGTGACGTAGCCGACGCGGGAGCGCAGCGGTGCTGTGCCCGCGGGCCTGCCGAGTACGTCGAGGGTGCCGGTGACCTTGGCCTGGGTGCCGACGATCGCCCGGATGAGGGTGGATTTGCCGCTGCCGGAGGGACCGAGGAGTCCGGTGACGGTGCCGGGGGCGACATCGAACGAGATCCCGTCGAGGACGCGGCGGCTGCCGCGGACGACGGTGAGGTCGCGGGCGTGGACGGCGGGTCCGGACGTCGCGGGTCCGCTCGCCGCGGGGGCTTCGGCGGGAGTAGGAGGAGGCTTATTCATCATGCGATGAATTATGTGGGTGCTGCGCCGGGGCGTCAAGCACGCAGCACAACTGGGGGTACCTCCCGGCCGAAGGCTGGGGGAGGTGCCGGACCAACCGGTGTAGAAGCTGAGGTTGGTCCGGCACCGCCGGGTGCCTTCGTACGTGTAATAGCCGTTGCGGCGGAGGGGAGTTACACCCTCTCCAACTCCACTTCCCGCCGCTCCTCGTCGGCCGCCCGCCTCTCCTGTGTCCTCTCCCGGCCCAGTCGGCTCGGCCACCAGATCCGGGCGCCGAGGTCCAGCGCCAGCGAGGGCACCAGGACGGTGCGGACCAGGAAGGTGTCCAGCAGGACGCCGATGCCGACCAGTACGCCGAGCTGCGCCATGGACACCAGCGGCATCGAGGCGATCACCGCGAAGGTGGCGGCCAGCACGATGCCCGCCGAGGTGATCACGCCGCCCGTGGAACTGAGCCCGGCCAGCACGCCCTTGCTGTGGCCTTGCAGGGCGACCTCTTCGCGGACCCGGGTCATCAGGAAGATGTTGTAGTCGATGCCCAGCGCGACCAGGAAGACGAAGCCCATCAGCGGAAGGGAGTTGTCCATCGCGGCGAAGTCCAGCAGGTGCTCGAAGATCAGATGCGAGGCTCCCAGCGCGCCGAAGTAGGACAGCACCACCGTCGCCAGCAGCAACAGCGGCGCGATCAGCGAGCGCAACAGCGCCACCAGGACGAGCAGGACGACAGCGAGCACGATCGGGATGACGACCTTCAGATCGCTCTCCGCGGCGCGCCGGGTGTCCAGCGACTCCGCCGTCGTACCGCCCACCAGGGCTTCGGCGCCCTCGACCTTGTGCACAGCGCTGCGCAGCTCGTCGATGGTGTGCTTGGCCGCATCGCTGTCCGGAGCGTTCTTCAGGGTGACGGACAGGGAGGTCAGGGACCCGTCGGCGGTACGGTCGCCGGCCCGTACGGACTCCACTCCCGCGACGCCCGCCGCCGCCCGCTCCGTCGCGGCGCGCGCGTCGGTCCGTACGACGACGGTGGCCGGGTCGGAGGAGCCGGAGGGGAAGTGCGCGGAGAGCTTCTCCTGGGCGAGAACGGACTCCGGCTTGTCCTGGAACATCTCCGCGTTCGTCAGCCCCATGGTGATGCCGGTCGCGCTCAGCGCCAGCACCGCGGTGACGCCGATGGACATCAGCCACGACCAGCGCGGACGGCGGGCGATCAGGGAGCCGACCCGGGACCAGACGGTGCGGGCCGTGCGCTGCTCGCCCGCGGCGGCAGCCGCTGCTGTCTCCGTGTACCGGGGGACGAACGGCCAGAAGACCCAGCGTCCCGCCAGCACCAGCAGCGCGGGCAGCACGGTGATCATGGCGAGCAGGGCACACACGACGCCGACGGCCCCGACCAGCCCCAGCGAGCGCGAGGAGTTGATGTCGGCGAAGGCGAGGCAGGCCAGCCCGATGGCGATGGTGCCGGCGGAGGCGACGATCGCGGGCCCGGAGCGGCGCAGCGCGAGCCGCATCGCCTCGTGCCGGTCCTCGTGACGGTGGAGCTCCTCGCGGTAGCGGGCGATGAGCAGCAGGGCGTAGTCGGTGCCGACGCCGAAGACCAGCACCATGAGGATGCCCGCGCTCTGCGGATCGACGGGCAGCGAGGCGTACCTGGCCAGTACGTAGGTGGTGACCTGGGTGAGCACCGAGGCGAAGCCGACCGACAGCACGGGGAAGAGCCACAGCAGCGGGCTGCGGTAGGTGATCAGCAGCAGCAGCGTGACGACGGCGCCGGTGGCCAGCATCAGCGTGGAGTCGAGGTTGTCGAAGACCTTGATGTTGTCGATCAGCGAACCGGCCGGGCCGCCGACCTCGACGTCGAGCCCGGGCGGAGCGTTGGCCGCCGCGACCGTACGGATCTTCTCCAGGTCGCCGGTCATGTCGTCACCGCCGGTACTCAGCGGCACCACCAGCATCAGCGCCTTACCGTCCTCGGCCCGTACCGGACCGCTGATCTGCTCGCCCTTGGCGACGAGCGGCGCGAAGTCGGCGCGGTCGGCGCGTGCCTTGGCGGCGTCGGCCTCGGTGGTGGCGGAGTCGGTGCGGGAGTAGACGGCGACGGCCGGGATGATCTCGTCCTCGCCGCGGAACTTCTCCAGCTGCGTATTGACCTTCGCGGACTCGGCGTTGCCGGGCAGGAAGGCGTTGGAGCTGCTGTCCTCGACCTCGCCGAGCTTTCCGGCCAGCGGCCCGAGAGCGACGACGACGATCAGCCAGGCCGCGAGGACCAGCCATTTGGTGCGCTTGCCGCCGGGGGCCGTGGCCAGGCGGCGCAGCGCGCTGGGGGCAGGCATGGGTAACCTCCATGGTGTGGGTGTGGGACGCGAGGGGTTCGCGAAATGCTCACGCTCACGTGTACGGCCGGGAGTTGCCGCTCCCGGCCGTACGAGCGCGGTGGGTGTCTGCGAGGTCTACTCGATCTCGCGCATCATCTTCTCCATCGAGGCGATCGACTGCCGCGCCTGTGTCAGCTCGTCCAGGCTGCGCCGGTGCAGTTCGACGTTGTCCTCCAGGAGCTCTGCGTACTTCTGGGCCAGGGCCTTGTACTGCTGCTCGCGCGCTGCCAGCATGCGGGCCCGCCAGGTGGCGGCGATCTGCCAGACGATGACGATCAGCAGGACGAAGATCCCTCCGGAGCCCAGCGCCGCCGCCCAGACGCCGGCCGCGTCGGCCCCTGCCGCAGTCGTCAGCTGCTCGTTCACTGCGCTCTCTCTTTCTCGTCCTGGGCCTGCGGATCCGGGGGCGCTTCGCGCCCGTCCCCGGTCGCTTCCGGCTCGCCTTGGGCTTTCTCGTCCTGGACCTGATCGGTGAGGCTCCCTGCCGCCTCCGCGACCACCTGCGGGGTCAGCGCGTAGGCGAACGGGGCCACCTCGAAGAACTTCATCGCCTTGCCGCTGTCCGACAGCTCCAGCGACCCGACGACGATGCCGGCCGCCTCCAGCCGCTGGAGGTGCATATGCAGCAGGGGGCGACTCATGCCGATCTCGCGGGCGAGCCTGCTGACGTAGTTGCGGCCCTGGGCCAACGCCGCGACGATCCGCATCCGGTGCGGGTTGCCGAGCGCCGTCAGGACCTTCAGCAGTTCGTCTCCGGTCGGGGTCTCGATCGCGCTCACCGCGACCCCTCTCTCTTGGGTGTAAGAAGAATCTGACACGTGACGGAGCGAGGTGTCGAGCGGGGAAGCCCCTCCTCCGGGACAGTTCAGGGTTCCCCCTGAGAGCACTACGGGAGGGCCCCGAGGGGCACTCCCTGAGGGGGTGTTGAGGGGCGAGGGGTCAGCGTTTGCCCTTCCGCCTGCGCGCCGCGGGGTTGCCGGTGCGGGCAGTGCGCTGCCGCTCGTGGCGGGCAAGCGCGGCCTCGTACTCGGCGCGGTGCAGCTTCTCGCCGGGCGCCTCGACGCAGGTGCGCAGCGCGTAGGCGAGCAGCACGCCGATGAAGCCGATGATCCGGATGCTGTGCATCGACGACTCGGCCGCCGCCTCGCGCTCGTCGGGGCGGCGGCCGTAGTGGGTGAGGGTGCGCGAGAACGCCAGCGCGCTGCACACCGCGAACGCGACGACGAGCAGCACGCTCGCCCAGCTCCCGATGTCGGCCAGTACGACGCCCTGGTACGCGAACCGCAGCACGAAGGCCCCCGCGACCGCGGCCAGCACCGCGCCGATGCCAAGGGCGAAGCGGCGCAGCGCGTAGCCCCCTGCGTGGTCGACCCAGGTGGTGCCGTAGAAGCGGAGCGGCTCGGGGGCCGGTTCGTCGGGGGTCTTCGGTTGCTGGGGCACGTTTCGATTATGACGGTGTGATGTCCCGGCAGCGTCTGGCCCCGGCTGCCATCTGCGGGCGTGAGGCTCGTGGTGGCTTGTCGCGCAGTTCCCCGCGCCCCTTCGGGGCGCTCAGCGCTCCAGCAAGGTCACGTCCCGCACGGCGCCTCGGTCGGCGCTGGTGGCCATGGCCGCGTAGGCGCGCAGCGCGGTGGAGACCTTGCGCTCGCGGGATGCGGGCGCGTAGTTGCCGCCCAGTGCCTCGCGGCGGGCGGCGAGCGTCTCGTCGGGCACGTCGAGCCGCAGCTGCCGGTTGGGGATGTCGATGACGACGGTGTCGCCGTCCTCCACCAGCGCGATCGTGCCGCCTCCGGCCGCCTCCGGCGAGACGTGGCCGATGGACAGCCCCGACGTACCGCCGGAGAACCGGCCGTCGGTGATCAGCGCGCAGGTCTTGCCCAGGCCACGGCCCTTGAGGAACGAGGTGGGGTAGAGCATCTCCTGCATACCGGGGCCGCCCTTGGGGCCCTCGTAGCGGATGACGACGACGTCGCCCTCCTTGACCGTCTTGTCGAGGATCTTCTGGACGGCGTCCTCCTGGGACTCGCACACCACGGCGGGCCCGGTGAAGGTCAGGATCGACTCGTCGACGCCGGCGGTCTTCACCACGCAGCCGTTCTCGGCCAGGTTGCCGTACAGCACCGCCAGCCCGCCCTCGGCCGAGTAGGCGTGCTCGATGTCCCGGATGCAGCCGCCCGCCGCATCGACATCCAGCGTCTCCCACCGCTCGGACTGCGAGAACGCCTCGGCGGAGCGGACGCAGCCGGGCGCGGCGTGGAAGAGCTCCACGGCCTGCGGCGAGGGGGAACCGCCACGGATGTCCCAGGTCTTGAGCCACTCGTCCAGCGAGTCGGCGTGCACGGTGTGCACGTCCTCGTTGAGCAGTCCGGCGCGGTAGAGCTCGCCCAGGATGGCGGGGATACCGCCCGCGCGGTGCACGTCCTCCATGTAGTACGTACCGCCGGGTGCCACGTTCGGGGCGACCTTGGCCAGGCAGGGCAGCTTGCGGGAGAGCTGGTCGATGTCGTGCATCGTGAAGTCCAGCTCGGCCTCCTGGGCAGCGGCCAGCAGGTGCAGGATCGTGTTGGTGGAGCCGCCCATGGCGATGTCGAGGGCCATGGCGTTCTCGAAGGCGGCGCGGGAGCCGACATTGCGCGGCAGGACGGTGGCGTCGTCCTGGTCGTAGTAGCGCTTGGTGATCTCGACGACCGTACGGCCCGCCGTCTCGTACAGCTCCTTGCGCGCGGTGTGGGTGGCCAGCACGGAGCCGTTGCCGGGCAGGGCCAGGCCGAGGGCCTCGGTGAGGCAGTTCATGGAGTTCGCGGTGAACATGCCGGAACAGGAACCGCAGGTCGGGCAGGCGTTCTGCTCGATGCGGAGGATGTCCTCGTCGGAGACCTTGTCGTTGGCGGCCTCGGACATCGCGTCGACCAGGTCCAGCTTGCGGACGGTGCCGTTCACCAGCGTCGTACGGCCGGCCTCCATGGGGCCGCCGGAGACGAAGACGGTGGGGATGTTGAGCCGCAGCGCGGCCATCAGCATCCCGGGCGTGATCTTGTCGCAGTTGGAGATGCAGATCAGCGCGTCCGCGCAGTGCGCCTCGACCATGTACTCGACCGAGTCGGCGATCAGGTCCCGGGAGGGCAGCGAGTAGAGCATGCCGCCGTGGCCCATGGCGATGCCGTCGTCCACCGCGATCGAGTTGAACTCGCGCGGGATGCCGCCCGCCGCCTTGACCGCCTCGCTGACGATGCGGCCGACGGGCTGGAGGTGGGTGTGGCCCGGCACGAACTCGGTGAAGCTGTTGGCCACCGCGACGACCGGCTTGCCGAAGTCCTCACGCGCTACGCCGGACGCCTGCATAAGGGCGCGCGCCCCTGCCATGTTGCGTCCGTGGGTGACGGTGCGGGACCTCAGCTCGGGCATGGCTGCCTCTCCCTTGGTGCGGGCGGCCGCCATGGCGGTGGGCCCGGGGGCCGCTGCGGTACGTAGAAGAACCGAGGGTACGCCTCGGGCTCAGGATCCGGACAGCGGGTCCGGATGATGGACGGTGCCGTCTTGCGCTCCCGGCGGCCCCGTGAAGTGGTGCTGGACGACGGGAGCCAGCCGGGCGACGGCGCTCTCCAGCGGCTCCGAGGCCAGCGGCTCCAGCCGGATGACGTGCCGCAGCAGAGCGGCGCCCACCAACTGGGCCGCCGCCAGGCTGACCCGCAGCTCGGCGTCGGGCTCCTTGAGCACCGCCGCGGTCCTGGTGAGCAGATTGCGGGTCAGCAGCCCGCGGAAGACGGCCGCCGCCCGCTCGTTGTTGACCGCCGAGCGCACGATCGCCAGCACCGGCTCTCGGGTGGCCGGGTTCTCCCAGACCCGCAGGAACGCGCGGGTGATGGTCTCTCCCAGCGCGTCCGGTGAGGCGGCTTCGAGCAGGTCGGGGACGGAGATCACCGGCGCCATGGCGCCCTCCACCGCGGCGGCGAACACCTGCTCCTTGGTGCCGAAGTAGTGGTGGACCAGCGCCGCGTCCACGCCCGCGCCGCGCGCGATGGCGCGTACGGAGACCTTGTCGTAGCCGTGCTCGGCGAACTCGCCCCGGGCCGAGGCCAGGATCCGCTCGCGCGCTCCCGGGCCCGCCTCGGCGGTACGCCGCGCGGGACGCCCGCGCTTGCGGGGCGCGGGGCCCGGCTCCTGGGAGGGGGTACCGGTCATGCGTTCCCCCGGCCGGCGGGGTGGCCGGTGGCGGTGCCTTCGCCCCGGCCTCTGCCTCGATTGCCCCGGCCGTTGCTGTGACCGCCACCCCGGCCGCCGCTCCGGCCGTTGCCGGGCTCGCCGCCGGGAGCGGCCAGGTGCAGCCGGGTGTAGGCGAGGGCCTCGGCCAGGTCCTCCTCGCGCTCGGCGGCCGACATGGCACGCCGCGTGTTCACCTCGACGACGACGTGCCCGTCGAACCCGAGTGCGGCCAGCCGCTCCAGTACCTCGGCACACGGCTGTGAGCCGCGCCCCGGGACCAGGTGCTCGTCCTTGGCGGAGCCGTTGCCGTCCGCCATGTGGACGTGACCGAGGCGGTCGCCCATCCGGTCGACCATGGCGAGGGTGTCGTTACGGGCCGTCGCCGTGTGCGACAGGTCGATCGTGAAGTGCCGGTAGTCGTTCTGGGTGGGATCCCAGTCAGGGGCGTAAGCCAGCATCTCGCGGTCCCGGTAGCGCCAGGGGTACATGTTCTCGACGGCGAACCGTACGTCGGTCTCGTTCGCCATCCGCCATATGCCGCGCTCGAACTCGCGCGCGTACGAGCGCTGCCAGCGGAACGGCGGATGTACGACGACGGTGGTCGCGCCGAGCGTCTCCGCGGCCGTCCTGGCCCGAACCAGCTTCGCCCACGGGTCCGTCGACCATACGCGCTGCGTGATGAGCAGACACGGAGCGTGTACGGCCAGGATCGGTACCCCGTGGAAGTCGGACAGCCGGCGCAGCGCATCCACGTCCTGGCTGACCGGGTCCGTCCAGACCATGACCTCGACGCCGTCGTAACCGAGGCGCGCGGCGATCTCGAAGGCCGCGGCCGTCGACTCCGGGTACACGGAGGCCGTCGACAGCGCGACCTTCGCCTGGGGGACCCGCACGCTTTCGATGCCCACTCAGCCACCCTAAGCGCGGTTCGCTGCCCGCGAGGTGTTGGCCCCCTCTGAGAGAGCTCCCTCCCGGGCGGGCGGGACAGCTTGCGCCCGGCGAGAGGGGGCACTGGGTGGCGGCGGCGGGCTCACAGGGCGCGCAGGCGGTCCAGGCGGCGGAGGATGATGCCCTCCCGCAGGGCCCAGGGGCAGATTTCGGCCTCCGTGACGGCGAAGAGGTCCAGCGCTGCCTCCGCGACGAGGGCGCCCGCCAGCAGCTGGTGGGCGCGGCCCTCGGAGACGCCGGGGAGCGCGGCACGCTCGCTGGCGGGCATCACCGCGAGCTTCGGCACCCACTCCTCCAGGGAGGCCCGGCTCAGCACGCGGCGGGCGTAGAGGCCCTCCGCGCTGCGGGGCGCCCCAGCGATCCGGGCGAGCTGCTTGAACGTCTTGGAGGTCGCCACCACGTGGTCCGGCTTGCTGAACCGGTTGAACTCGCCGACGATACGGGCGATCTCCGCCCGCACATGCCGCCGCAGGGCGCGGACATCCGCCGGGTCGGGCGGGTCGCCCGGCAGCCGGCCCGAGGTGAGCCGCCCGGCGCCCAGCGGCAGCGACACCGCGGCGTCGGGGTCCTCGTCCAGCCCATAGGCGATCTCCAGCGAGCCGCCACCGATGTCCAGCACCAGCAGCCGCCCCGCCGACCAGCCGAACCAGCGGCGTACCGCGAGGAACGTCAGCCGCGCCTCGTCCGCGCCGGAGAGCACCTCCAGCTTGACGCCGGTCTCCGCGGCGATGCGGTCCAGCACGTGCTCCGCGTTGGCGGCCTCGCGCACGGCGGAGGTCGCGAAGGGCAGCAGCGCCTCGACCCCCTTCTCCTCGGAGATCTCCATCGCCTCGCTGAGGGTGGCGCAGATCCGGTCGATGCCCTCCTCGCTGATCGACCCGTCCGCCTCCAGGAGTTCGGCGAGCCGTAGCGTCGTCTTGTGGGAGTACGCGGGCAGGGGCCGGGCACCGGGGTGCGCGTCCACCACGAGCAGGTGGACCGTGTTAGAGCCCACATCGAGGACACCGAGTCTCATACCCAGCAACGCTAGCCTCCTCCCCCGGCCGCCGCTGGAGGTACCTCCCAGCCACCGGGAACCTCCCCGCCGACGTTACGGGATGTTTGCCCGGCCCGGCAGTCCGGCGCCCCTGGGCATCCTGGCAGGCGGGCCCGCGGCGACCCCGCAGGGTGCGGCGTCCGGGTGCCGCCATGTGTGGCCCGTACGCTGGGGTGCGTGGGTAAGACGAAAGCGGCGAAGCACAAGAAGCAGGACGGTGTGCACCAGGTGCTCCCCGCACCGCGGGCGCGCGACGAGGAGGTCGGTCTCGACTTCGCCCGCGCCTGGGTGGAGTTCCCGGACCCGGCCGACGACGAGCAGGTCTTCCGCTGCGACCTGACCTGGCTGACGTCCCGCTGGAACTGTCTGTTCGGCAACGGCTGCCAGGGCATCACGCCCGGCCGCCCCACCGACGGCTGCTGCACGCTGGGCGCCCACTTCGCCGACGAGGACGACGAGCAGCGGGTCGCCGAGCACGTGGCCCGGCTGACCCCCGAGACCTGGCAGTTCCACGACATCGGCACCGGCGCGCTGGGCTGGACCGAGGTCAGCGACGAGGGCGAGCGGCAGACGCGGCGCTGGAGCGGCGCCTGCATCTTCAACAACCGCCCCGGGTTCGAGGGCGGCGGCGGATGCGCGCTGCACGCCCTGGCCCTGCGCGAGGGCCGCGAGCCGCTGGAGACCAAGCCCGACGTGTGCTGGCAGCTGCCGATCCGGCGGAGCTACGAGTGGGTGGAGCTGCCGGACGGCGAAGAGGTGCTCTACGTCACCATCGGCGAGTACGACCGGCGGGGCTGGGGCGCGGGAGGGCACGACCTGCACTGGTGGTGCACCGCGGCGCCCTCCGCGCACGGCGCCGGGCAGCCGGTCTACGAGTCGTACCGCGCCGAGCTGACCGAACTCATGGGCAAGCCCGCCTACGACCAGCTGGCCGAGCTGTGCGCCCAGCGCCTGGCGAGCGAACTCCCGCTGGTGGCCGAACACCCGGCCACGGCCCGCGCGGCTGCCGATGCTGTTGCCGCATCCGACGACGCCGATATCGCCGCTGCCGCCGATACCGCTGCGCAGGACGGCGAACAGCCGGCCATGCCGTAAGCAGTAACCGGCCGGGCCGGGCCTCCGCCGCTTCCCGTGTCGATCAACCCGTACCGCTAGGACGGGAATCGCTCGGGTCCGGGGGCCGGCTCGGGGTCGAGGTGTCGGAAGGCGCCGGGGATCCGGTGGGGGTCGGCGGCCCGCTCGGGGCCGGTGACGGCGGGTGCGAGGCCGACGCCGACGGATCCGGTACGGGCGCCGGCGCCGAGGGGCGGTCCGCCGAGGGCGGGGCCGCGTGGCCGCGCCGCTGAGCGGGCGACTTCAGGGCGCCGGTGCGGGACGGCTCCGTCCTTCCGCCGCCGTCCGCCTCCCGGGCCCGGCTCCCGGTCCTGCCCGCTTTCTGACTGTTGTCCACGCCCTCGCCCTCGCCCGGGAGGGTGCGCCGGCTGTCGAACCCTGGGGGCAGCCCCCCGCCGCCGGGGCCGCCCGCGGCGCCGTCCGGCGCGTCCGACGCGGTGACGGAACGGTCCGCCTGAGGCTCGCCCGTGACGGGAGACCCGCGGTACGCGGCCCACAGGGCGACCACCGGCGCCGCCAGCACCGCGGCGATGACCGTCGAGGTCAGCGCCCGCCCGCGCAGCCGGTCCCGGCGCGCCACGCGCTCGTTCGCACACACCGGGAAACCCGCGCGGTCGAAGCGGGGCACCCGCTGGGCTCTCGCCCGGCGCGCCAGGACGACGGCCGCCTCGACAGCGGGGCGCGGGGCGGGGACGACGGCGAGCGTGGCGGAAGCGGGCGCGGTGCCGGGCCAGGAGACCCCGGCCATGGCGCGCTCGGCGGCACGTCGGCACTGCGGGCACTCGTCCACGTGCCGCACCAGTTCGCGGCGCAGCGCGGTGCCCAGCAGCAGCTGTTCCTCACCCGCGAGCCGGGCGACGGCGGCGCAGCCGCCGGACTCGATGACATGCAACGCCGCCCTGGTGCGCTCGACTTCGCAGGAGGCGTTCAGCAGCAGATCCTCGGCCGCGGCGGTCGAGAGTGAGAGCACGGCGGCGATCTGGGCGGGAGACAGCCTGTGACGGACGGAGAGTTCGAGGGCCTCGCGCTGTTCGGGCGAGATTCCGGCGGCCTCCGGCCAGGCCAGCGCGGCGAGTTCGCGACGGCGCCGGGCGCGGGCCTCGGCGCTCAGCTGCTCGGCCCCCGACGCTGCGGGCGACGCGGGGACGGACACCCGTTCCGTGACTGCCGGTCCGGCGGCGGCCAGGGCGGCCTTCTGGTCGGCAAGCCGGCGGGAACACACCCACCGTGCCAGTGCGTAGAGCCAGGGGCGGTGGTCGCGCTCGTTTTCGGGGGCCCGGCCGCGCGCACGTTGGCGGTCAGCGAGGGTAAGTGTCTCACCGAGCGCGGCGAGGGCGGCTTCGTGCTCGCACATTACGGAAAGGCAGTAGGTGAACAGGCCGTCCAGGTACGCGTCGTCGCACCGCACGTCCGTGTTCGCGGAGTGGCTCGCGGACCGGTGGTGCGTCGTCCTGCTCGCCCGGTGCGCTGGGGGTGCGCCGGTGGCGTTCCTCGGGTGCTCGCGCCTGCTCGTCATCACCCCGGCGACGGTAGGCGGATGATGGCGCTTTGCTGGGGCGCCGCCGCGGGATTACTACCTTCGGGTGACGTGCGTCGGCAAAACAGGACACGTGCGGTGGGTTTGGCGACAGCAAGTTCACAGAGGGGCGCACAAAGGGCGCACACATCGCACCCGGCCGACCGCGCGCGCGGACCCGTGGGCCGCCGAACTATCTGCTGAGCCCGTCGACTTTCCGCCGGCCCCTGTGGTCGGTGGTTGCTCGCCGCGGCCTCCGAGTCCCCGGCCGGCCGCGGGCTGTCAGTGGCCGCCTATACGGTGACGTCATGGCTGCCCGTAAGTCGTCCGCCAAGGACCGTCCCACCTACCGCTGCACCGAATGCGGCTGGCAGACCGCCAAGTGGCTCGGGCGGTGCCCCGAGTGCCACGCCTGGGGCACCGTCGAGGAGACGGGCGGCGCTCCGGCCGTACGGACCACGGCGCCCGGCCGGGTGTCCGTCGCGGCACTGCCCATCGGGCAGGTCGACGGCAGGCAGGCCACGGCCCGCGCCACCGGCGTGCCCGAGCTGGACCGGGTGCTCGGCGGCGGCCTGGTACCCGGAGCGGTGGTGCTGCTGGCCGGCGAGCCGGGCGTCGGCAAGTCGACGCTGCTGCTGGACGTCGCGGCCAAGGCGGCGTCCGACGACCACCGCACGCTGTACGTCACCGGGGAGGAGTCCGCAGGCCAGGTGCGGCTGCGGGCCGACCGCATCGGCGCGATCGACGACCACCTGTATCTGACCGCCGAGACCGACCTGTCGGCCGTGCTGGGACACCTGGACGAGGTCAAGCCCTCACTTCTGGTGCTGGACTCGGTGCAGACGGTGGCCTCGCCGGAGATCGACGGGGCGCCGGGCGGTGTCGCGCAGGTGCGGGAGGTGGCGGGCGCACTGATCCGGGCCTCCAAGGAGCGCGGCATGTCCACGCTGCTGGTCGGCCACGTCACCAAGGACGGCGCCATCGCCGGACCGCGGCTGCTGGAGCACCTGGTGGACGTGGTGCTGCACTTCGAGGGCGACCGGCACGCGCGGCTGCGTCTGGTGCGCGGCGTGAAGAACCGGTACGGGACGACGGACGAGGTGGGCTGCTTCGAGCTGCACGACGAGGGCATCACGGGTCTGGCCGATCCCTCCGGGCTCTTTCTGACCCGCCGCGCCGAGCCGGTACCCGGCACCTGTCTGACGGTGACGCTGGAAGGGCGGCGCCCGCTGGTCGCCGAGGTGCAGGCGCTCACCGTCGACAGCCAGATCCCCTCCCCCCGCAGGACCACCTCCGGGCTGGAGAACTCGCGGGTCTCGATGATGCTGGCGGTGCTGGAGCAGCGCGGCCGGATCAGCGCCCTGGGCAAGCGGGACATCTACAGCGCGACGGTCGGCGGTGTGCGGCTGTCCGAACCCGCGGCCGACCTCGCCGTGGCGCTCGCGCTGGCCAGCGCCGCCAGCGACACCCCGCTGCCGAAGAACCTGGTGGCGATCGGCGAGGTCGGCCTGGCCGGCGAGGTCCGGCGGGTGACGGGGGTCCAGCGCCGCCTCTCGGAGGCCGCACGGCTGGGCTTCACCCATGCGCTGGTGCCGGCCGACCCGGGCCGCATCCCCGACGGCATGCGGGTGCTGGAGGTCGCCGACATCGGCGAGGCCCTGCGCGTCCTACCGGCCCGCCCGGCCCGCACCGCGACCGCCGCCCCCACGGCAGACACGGCACCCATGGGCTGAGGCGACCGGGAGAGCGCAGTACGGGCCGCATACTGCCTGCGTACAGGCCCGGCGACGAGGTGTGGACCGTACGCGGCGAGGGCCCGGCCCGGCGCGCCGGTAGACTTTGCCCCGGTCTCGACCGACCACGAGCATCACGGGGGCTGTGCGCGGCACCGCGAGGGGGGACCGGCACGGCGTCTTCGCAGAGGTGCGGTGGATCCGGTGGTCGAGGAAATGCCGACAGGCACCCGCACGACCGAAGGAGTGCAGTGGCAGCCAACGACCGGGCAGCGGTCCCCGGCAGAGCCGAGGGGGCGGCCGGCCTGATGCGCGCCTCGCTGAGCGCGGTCGCGCCCGGAACGGCGCTGCGCGACGGGCTGGAGCGCGTCCTGCGCGGCAACACCGGCGGGCTCATCGTCCTCGGCATGGACAAGAACGTCGAGCAGCTGTGCACGGGCGGCTTCGTACTCGACGTGGACTTCAGCGCGACCCGGCTGCGCGAGCTGTGCAAGCTGGACGGCGCGCTCATCCTCGACAAGGACATCTCCAAGATCGTCCGGGCGGGTGTGCAGCTGGTCCCCGACGCCTCCATCGAGACGGAGGAGACCGGAACCCGGCACCGGACCGCGCAGCGCGTCTCGATCCAGACGGGCTACCCGGTGGTCTCCGTCAGCCAGTCCATGCGCCTGATCGCCCTCTACGTCGACGGGCAGCGGCGCGTGCTGGAGGACTCGGCGGCGATCCTGTCCCGCGCCAACCAGGCCCTGGCCACCCTGGAGCGCTACAAGCTGCGCCTGGACGAGGTCGCCGGCACGCTCTCCGCTCTGGAGATCGAGGACCTGGTCACGGTGCGGGACGTGACGGCCGTGGCGCAGCGCCTGGAGATGGTGCGCCGGATCGCCACGGAGATCGAGCAGTACGTGGTGGAGCTGGGCACCGACGGACGGCTGCTCTCCCTCCAGCTGGACGAGCTGATCGCGGGCGTGGAGCCGGAGCGCGAGCTTGTCGTCCGCGACTACGCGCCGCAGTCGGTGGGCGCGGGCCGTCGGGTCCGTGCCGTACCCGACGCGCTCAACGACCTGGACCGGCTCACCCATACCGAGCTGCTCGAACTGGCCACCGTGGCGCGGGCGCTGGGCTACAGCGGCGCCCCGGAAACCCTCGACTCGGCCGTCTCGCCGCGCGGCTTCCGGCTGCTGGCCAAGGTGCCTCGGCTGCCGGGCACGGTCATCGACCGGCTGGTGGACCACTTCGGCGGACTGCAGAAGCTGCTCGCGGCGAGCGTGGACGACCTCCAGGCGGTGGACGGCGTCGGCGAGGCCCGCGCCCGCTCGGTCCGCGAGGGCCTCTCCCGGCTCGCCGAGTCCTCGATCCTCGAACGGTACGTGTGACGGCTGCTGCCTTTCCGGCAGCTGCTTTCCGGCTGCGGCGGTGGCGGGCTTCTGCTGAGGCTTCCCCGGCTGCTACTTCACCAGTTTGAAGGACGTACTGACCGTCTTGAGGCCCTTGACCTTCACCTCGACCTCGTAGGTGCCCGGCTTGGGCGCCTCGAAGGTGGGCGTGCCGCAGTTGGCCGCGCTGGCCTTGCGGAACCAGGTGAGGGTGTGCGTCGAGCTGCCGTTGCCCGGCACCAGGCGCGGCAGCGGCTTCTTGGTGGGCGGGCAGTCGTCGGAGGCCCAGAACTTGGCGTCGTCCGGGTTGTTGATCGTCACGATGGTCGCGGTGCGGCCGAGGTCGATCCGGCAGTCGGTGCCCCGCTCGTTGGTGACCTTCAGCTCGAACTGCGGCCGCTCGCCCGGCCCGTACTCCTTCTTGACGCTGCGCAGCGCCACCTTCACCTCGCCCGGCCGGCAGCCCGCCAGGCTCGGCGGGGCCGGAACGCCCGCCGCTCCCCCGCCGCCGGAACCGCCGGAACCTCCGGAACCGCCGGAACCGCCGGAACCGCCGGTGCCGCCCGAGCCCGAACCCGCAGAGCCCGCACCGCCGTTGTCCGCGCCCGAGCTGCTTCCGGGATCCCAGCCGGAGCCGCCCGTCGAGGACTGGTCCTCCCGGGAGCCTCCGGAACCGCCGGAGCCACCCGACCCGTCGGAGCCGCCGTTCTCCTCGTCACGGCCGCCCGGGCGCTCGCTGATCGCCGGGCCGGACTCGGTGGGGCCGGGAGTGATGGTGCTGGCGGGCCCGTTGCCCTTGTCGCCGTTCTTGCCCTGGTTCCGGGCGCCGTCGTCACCGCCGAACGAGGTCACTGCCCAGACGACGATCAGGACCAGCAGCGCGAGGACAGCAAGGGCAACTGCCCTCCGGCGCCAGTAGATGGAGGAGGGAAGCGGCCCGATCGGATTGCGCAGAGATCCCACGCGGAAACCTTACGAGACATCAGCCACACCACAGGACCGTACCCACCGCTCAGAGCACCAATTGTTGTGATGAGCGGCAAAGCATGAGCGGTGCGGGAGTGATTCACAACGATCCATGCCGCTTTGCTGGCGACTTCGGCAATTCTTGGGATTAACCGCTGTAAGCGCCTTATGCACTGTCCGAGCCCTCTGCGGCATCGCGCCGGATACGTCACGGATGCGTGACGGAAGTGGCGGACAGGCTTTCGTACCGCGTGTGCGTTTTTCGGATGAGGAGCGCCGTGCCAGGATCGGTCGTGCCATGACTGCGACCACCGAGACTCCCCAAGCCGCTTCGGCCGGCGCCCCCCATGCGCGCGCCGCGGAAACCGAAGCCGTCGACCCCGCTCTGCGCGAGACGGCGCGCGCCCTCCATGCTCCCGTCGTCGACTGGTTCGCCACACACGCCCGCGACCTCCCCTGGCGCCGCCCGGAGGCGGGCGCGTGGGGCGTCATGGTCAGCGAGTTCATGCTCCAGCAGACCCCCGTCAACCGCGTTCTGCTGGTGTACGAGGAGTGGATGAAGCGCTGGCCGCGCCCCGCCGACCTGGCCGCCGAAGCGCCCGGCGAAGCCGTCCGCGCCTGGGGCCGGCTCGGCTATCCCCGCCGCGCGCTGCGGCTGCACGGAGCCGCCAAGGCCATAGCGGAACGGCACGGCGGCGAGGTACCCATCGAGCATGCCCAGTTGCTGGCGCTGCCGGGCGTCGGCGAATACACGGCCGCCGCGGTGGTGTCGTTCGCGTACGGCAAGCGGCACGCGGTGCTCGACACCAACGTGCGGCGGGTCTTCGCGCGTGCCGTCAGCGGACAGCAGTACCCGCCCAACGCCACCACCGCAGCCGAACGGAAGCTCGCCCGCGCGCTGTTGCCGGAGGACGACCAGACCGCCTCGCGCTGGGCAGCGGCGACGATGGAGCTGGGCGCGCTGGTGTGCACCGCCCGCAGTCCGCAGTGCGGACGGTGCCCGATCGCCGCGCAGTGCGCCTGGCAGCTCGCGGGCGCGCCCGAACACCAGGGGCCCGCGCGGCGCACCCAGGCGTACGCGGGCACCGATCGGCAGGTACGCGGACGGCTGCTGGCCGTACTGCGCGCCGCCAAGGAGCCGGTTCCCCAGTCCGATCTCGATCGCGTCTGGCACGAGCCCGTCCAGCGCGCGAGGGCGCTGGACGGGCTGGTGGCCGACGGCCTGGTCGAGCCCCTTGACGGCAAGCGGTATCGCTTGCCGCTGAGCTGAGCCGCATTCGTACGAGCCCGGCGGTTGCTGTTCTTTCGGCACCGCCGGGCTCCACCGTTGTGGTTGCTCGTCCCGGCGGCGGGAAGAGGGGGCGCCCGCGGTGGCACGCCGGAGGGAAACCGGCTCGCCCTCTCAGGCTCCGACGCCGGCTCGCCCTTCGGCTCCGGCCGGCTTGTCCGCCGTGGTGTCAGGGCCGGGTGCTTCAGCGGTCCGCGGGTCGGCAGTGCCCGGTTCGGCGGCCTGCCCCGAAGGGGCCTCGTCCTGCGGCTCCTGCGGCTTCTGGGCGGCGGCGTCCTTGAGCGGGACCTCCTTGATGAACCACGCGGCGACGAAGGCCAGCACCGTGACCGCAGCGGCGAGCAGGAAGACGGCGTGGGTGCCGTTGACCACCGCGTGCTCGTACGCCGCCCGCACCTGCTCCGGCAGCTTCTCCAGGGAGGCGGCGTCGAGCTGGGCGCCGCCGTCGGCGATCTTGGAGGCGGCTCCGCCGCCCGACTGCCCGCCCGCTGCGGCGCTCTCCCGCATCGAGTCCTCCACTTGGCGCGCGAAGATGGTGCCCATCAGGGCGACGCCGATGGAGCCGCCGATGGTGCGGAAGAGCGTGGTCGTCGACGAGGCGACGCCCATGTCCTTGAGCTCCACGCTGTTCTGCGCGATGAGCATGGTCAGCTGCATCAGGAAGCCCATACCGGAGCCCAGCACCGCCATGTAGAGGCCGGAGGTCAGCCTGCTGGTGCCGACGTCCATCTGCGCCAGCAGGAAGAGGCCGACGGGTATGAGCGCGCCGCCGACGATGGGATATATGCGGTACTTCCCCGTCTTGGTGGTGGCGCGGCCCGTGACCACGGAGACGACCATCATCGGCAGCAGGACGGGCAGCAGGAGCAGCCCGGAGTTGGTGGCCGAGGCGCCCTGGACGCTCTGCTGGTAGAGCGGCAGGAAGGTCATCGAGCCGAACATCACGAAGCCGAGCAGGAAGCCGATGAAGGCAACCAGCGAGAAGTTGCTGCTCCGGAAGACCCGCAGCGGCAGGATCGGCTCGGTGACCCGGCGCTCGACGAAGGGGAAGGCGATCAGCGCCACCACGGCGAGCGCCGCGAGGCCGATGATGGTGCCCGAGCCCCAGTCGTACTCGGTGCCGCCCCAGCTGGTGACGAGCACGGCCGCGGTGATGCCCGCGGTCAGCAGCACGGCGCCGGTGTAGTCGATACGGCCCTCGGTGCGCTTCTTCGGCAGATGCAGGACGGTACCGACCATCGCGAGCGCGACGGCGCCCAGCGGCAGGTTGATGTAGAAGGCCCAGCGCCAGCCCAGGTGGTCGGTGAGCGTGCCGCCGACGAGCGGGCCGCCGATCATGGCAAGCGACATCACTCCGGCCATCATGCCCATGTACTTGCCGCGCTCACGGGGCGGAATCAGGTCGCCCATGATCGCCATGGCGCCGACCATGAGCCCGCCCGCGCCGAGCCCCTGAAGGGCGCGGAAGCCGATGAGCTGGCCCATCGTCTGGGCCGCACCGGAGGTCATCGAGCCGGCGAGGAAGATGACTATCGAGGTGAGGAAGGCGCCCTTCCGCCCGAACATGTCCCCGAGCTTGCCCCAGATGGGCGTCGAGGCGGCCGTGGTCAGGGTGTAGGCGGTGACGACCCAGGAGAGGTGTTCGAGGCCGCCGAGCTCACCGACGATGGTGGGCATGGCGGTGCCCACGATCATGTTGTCCAGCATCGCGAGCAGGACCGCGATCATCAGGGAGGACAGGACCATGCGGACACTGCGCGGCTTGCGTCCCCCGGCTTCCGCCGCGGGTCCGGCGCCGGCCTCCCCCTTGGCCGCTCCTTGACCTGGCCTCAACTCTTCCTTGCCTTTGTCGCCGTCCTTTTCCTGCTCTGCCCCGTTTGTCGCGCCACTCGCACCCATGCGCGGCCACTCCCCTTTGCTTGCCACTTACTTGCCGCACGGCTAGTTCAGTACGATGGATAAAGTAGGGCGCTGCTAGCCGGGCGTCAAGTAAGTTCTGAAGGGGTAGGCATGAGCAGGGGAAACACCCGTCAGCGCATCCAGGACGTCGCCCTGGAGCTGTTCGCTGAGCGCGGTTACGAGAAGACCTCG
Organism: Streptomyces sp. 8N114; assembly: GCF_052245835.1. Classification (NCBI taxonomy): domain Bacteria; kingdom Bacillati; phylum Actinomycetota; class Actinomycetes; order Kitasatosporales; family Streptomycetaceae; genus Streptomyces; species Streptomyces sp. 8N114. The sequence goes on from NZ_JBQQBT010000011.1 coordinate 23,955, forward strand.
CTCAGAGAGATCGCCGAGCAGCTCGGCGTCACCAAAGCCGCGCTGTACTACCACTTCAAGACGAAGGAAGACCTGGTCACCAGCCTCTTCGAGGACCTGGTACTGGGCCCGGCGGACGAGGTGATCGCCTGGGCGGAGGCACACCGGCCGACCACGCTGGAGACGAAGCTGGAGATCCTCAGCCGCTACAGCACGTGTATCGGCAACGCCACACCACTCATGCGGTTCATGCACGAGAACCAGGCCGCGCTGCGCGAGCTGTCCATCGGCGAGCAGATGAAGACGCGCATCCTCACGCTCCTCCAGCTGGTCAAGGACGAGAACGCCGCCCTCACCGACCAGGTGCGCTGCGCATCCGCCCTGTTCACGATGCACTCCGCGCTCTTCACGCTGGAGGCCAGCAACGCCGATCCCGAGGAGAAGCGCAAGGCGGCCCTGGAGGTGGCCCAGGAGCTGGTCACCGCCGCCCACCACGCCTCCGCGCCGCAGCCGGGCCCGGAAACGGGCAACGCCCGCCACTGAGTGACGGGCGTTGCTGCCGACCTCCGGCACGTCCCCTGGCCGGAGGTGCCGCCGATACCGGGGCTCAGGCGATATCGGCGGTGTCTTCGCGGCGCGAGGTGCGGCATCTCGGCATGAGCTGCCGCACTACTGCGCCAGGGTGAGGCGCTCCCGCACAGGGCGAGGCGCTTCGGCACGCGGTGAGGCGCCTCGGGGTCAGAAGGTGACGCCCACCGCACGCATCGCGCTCACCGGGTCGACGGCCGTGCCGTAGTCCGGACCCTTACGGATCTCGAAGTGCAGGTGCGGGCCGGAGGAGTTACCGCTGTTGCCGGACTTGGCTATGGTCTGGCCGGTCTTGACCTGCTGACCGGGCGCGACGTTCACCTGCGACAGGTGCGCGTACTGCGAGTACGCACCGTTGTCGTGCCGGATCACAATGGCGTTGCCGTACGCCGGACCGTCGCCCGCGCCGTTCGGACCCGCCTTGACGACGGTGCCCTTGTGCACGGCCTTGACCGGGGTGCCGACGTTCACGGCGAAGTCCTGGCCGGAGTGGTTGTGCGCCCAGCGTCCGCCGGCCTTGCCGTAGTCGGCGCTCAGCCCGTACTTGTCCGTGATCGGCTTGACCCACGACACCTCGAGGCGCTTGGCGTCCCGGGCGGCCTTTACGGCCGCGCGCTTCTTGGCCTCGGCGGCGCGCTTCTTCGCCTCGGCCGCGCGCTGCTGCGCCTTCTCGGCAGCCTCGGCAGCCTTACGGTGTGCGTCGGCCTGGGCCTGCGTGGACTTTGCAAGGCTGTTCGCCGTGCTGGTCGCGAAGATGTCGGGCTGGGCGTCGGCCTTCGCGGCCGCTATCGCCGTGCCGGCCCCCAGGGCCATCGTCGCGCCGAGACCGGCGGCCAGCGCCGTGTAGGTCTTGGCACGGTTGGTGGTCCTAGACATCGCCATAGGGGTGCTACCTCCGGGAGGACGTTCTGGAGCGCGCCTCGAAGCGGACGCAGCCCCCTTGGTAACCCGCCAGAAAACGGACATCAAGGACCGTTATTACTAAAGAGCCCCGTAGTAACACGAGAGACCCAGGTCACTCGGCCCTCCCTGCTGGTTCCCCACCCCACCCGCCGACGCCGTTCGGGTCCCCGCGCCTCCTATCGCGCTTCGTACGTCCTCGAACGCCTGTGCCGCACCTCACGGCCGGCGCCCGCCGGAAGTGACCCCGCTCATATGGCCCCGCTCACTCGGGCCCCGGGCGGAACAGTGAGGGGCCCTCATCGACGCGGCGCGCAGGCACCTCTACGCTTGCTCGCCGTACGCGGCCCCGTACTGCGGGGAGTTGAGGCCGAACGGGGGGTTACGGATGGACGCGGGGGTCGTCGGGCTGCGCATCGCCTCCAGCGTGCTGGCGCCGCTGGTCAAACGCCTGTTCGTGGCGGAGGGCGCGGGCGCGGGTCTGGTGGACCGGCCGGTACGCGTCTCCCGGCTCGTCTCCTTCAGGGGCGAGAAGCGTGAGCTGGGCCGGCGGGAGCTGGAAAAGCTCGCCGGGGAACTGGTCAGGCGCGCCGTACGGGAGATCGGGCCGCACGAGGCGCCCTCGCCCGAGGAGGCGCAGCGCGTGGCCACCCGGCTGGCCGACACCCTGCACGCACTCGGGGACATCGGCCTCAGCGATGTGGAGGCGGTCAGCCTCGGCCACACCGACTTCGCCCGTGCCCTGCACGCGCAGGCGGCCATGCACAGTCCGCAGCCGGACGGCGACCCCGCCGAGGAGGCGCTCTACCAGCGCGTTCTGGAGACCGCCTGCCTGCACATCCTGCACTTCCTCACCCAGCGCTCCACCTTTGTCGCCCGCACCCTGGTCGAGCAGAGCCGCAAGCTGGGGGACCTGGTCACCCTCATCGACGTACTGATCGAGCGCGTGCCCTCCCAGTCCGCGCAGGACGCCGGTTTCGAGCAGCAGTACGCGCGCTACATCGCCAACCGGCACCGCACGCTCACCATCTACGGCATCGACATCCAGCAGGCGAGCGAGTGGCCGCTGGACACGGCGTATCTGAGCCTGGAGGCGACGTCGAACGAGCACGCCGGCCCGTTCGACGATGTGGGCGGCATTTCGACCGACTCCTCCTCCGGCGATCCGCAACCCGCCGACCAGGCACTCTCCGGGCACAAGCGGGTACTGCTGCGCGGTATCGCGGGCTCCGGCAAGACCACGCTCGTGCAGTGGCTCGCCGTCACGACAGCGCGCCAGTCCGAGCTGACCGGACGGCTCGCCCATCTGATCGGCCGGGTGCCCTTCGTCCTGCCGCTGCGCACGCTCACGCGCGGGGGTGCCGCACTGCCGACGCCGGCCGACTTCCTGTCCGCCGTCGGCTGTCCGCTGTCCGGAGCACAGCCGAACGGCTGGGCCGACCGCGTGCTGGCGGCCGGGCGCGGAGTACTGCTGATCGACGGCATCGACGAGGTGCCGGAAGAGGAACGCACCCGCACCCGCACCTGGCTGCGCGACCTGACAGTGGCCTACCCCGACAACCTTGTCCTGGTGACCTCCCGGCCCTCCGCCGTACGGGAGGACTGGCTGGGCCGCGAGGACTTCAGCGAACTGTCCCTCTCCCCCATGCGCCCCGCCGACATCAACCTGTTCATCGACCGCTGGCACACGGCGGCCGAGGCCGAGCAGCAGCTCGCCGAGTCCCTCCGTACCGCCGTACGCGCCAGATCAGACCTCTCCCTGCTGGCCACCAACCCGCTGATGTGCGGCCTGATCTGCGCCCTGCACCGGGAGCGGCACGGCTTCCTCCCACGCGGCCGTAAGCCCCTCTACGACGCGGCCCTTTCCATGCTGCTGGAGCGGCGCGACCGGGAGCGCGCCGTGTACACAGCGCATCCGGCGAGCCTCGAACTGGACGAGGAGTCCCAGGTCGAGCTGTTGCAGAAGCTCGCCTACTGGCTGATCCGGAACGGCCGCTCCGAAATGGCGCAGACGGACGCGGTGGAACTGGTGGAGCGGATGCTGCCGGCCATGCCGTACGTCGCGGAGCAGGGCTCCGCGGCGCAGATCTTCGGCTTCCTGCTGGTGCGCTCCGGACTGCTGCGGGAACCGGCCCACGGGGCAGTCGATTTCGTCCACCGCACCTTCCAGGACTACCTGGGCGCCAAGGCGGCCGTCGAGGAGCGCGACTTCGGCGTGCTGGTGCAGAACGCCCATCTGGACCAGTGGGAGGACGTCGTCCGCATGGCCGTCGCCCACGCCCGGCCCGATGAGCGGGCGCGACTGCTGCGCGGGCTGGTGGAGCGCGGGGACGCCGAGCCGGAGTGCCGGACCCGGCTGCATCTGCTGGCGATGGCCTGCCTGGAGCACGCCACAAAGCTGGACCCCGCGGTGCGGTCGGACGTGGAGGAGCGGGCGGGAGAGCTGATTCCGCCGCGCAACATCGGCGAGGCCAGGATGTTGGTGCCGCTGGGCGGGGTCGTGCTGGACCTGCTGTCCGGGATCGGCGATCTGGACGGGGACGCATCGGTGGCCGTCGCCCACACCGCGGCGCAGATGGGCACGGATGCGGCGCTCGTGCTGCTGAAGCGATTCGTTGACCACCCCTCGGCAGCTGTGCTCCAGCAATTGGCAGGCCACTGGGACCGGTTCGACACAGACGCCTACGCGACGGAGATCCTCGCGCACTTGCGCGACGATCCGGGGGTGCAGGTGACGGCGAGCACAGACGAGCACCTGGCCTGGCTGCACCGGCTGGGAGAGCGGTGTGCCTCGCGCGTTCGGGGCACATTCTCGGAGACGGACCTCCTACGGGCCCACGGATCGGGCACCAAGCTGACCCGCTTCAGTCTCGCTTTCAACGAGGCGCTGGAGGATCTCGACTTCCTCCGGCACTTCCCGAACCTCACCGACCTCGACATCCGCGAGTGTCCCGTCCGGGATCTCTCCCCGCTGAGCCGGCTCCGGCTGACGACTCTGTATCTCTGGGACGTCGGCACGCTTGCGGGCCTGGACGGCATTCAGGAGCTGACCGGCCTTCGCTGGCTCGGCCTCCGCGAGGGCACCCGCTGGCCGGGCATCTCACGCATCGCCCATCTCACCGACCTCACGACCCTTCTGCTCCCCACGCACACCGACAGTGTCAGTGGAATCTCAGCTCTTCGAAGCCTGGAAACACTGAACCTCTTCAAAGTGCTGCACCGGCTTCCGGAGGAAGACTGGTCCGAGCTCGCCGAACTTCCCCATTTCGGGCAGCTCACCTGCGAGCCCCACCACCTGGTGAACCTCAGGGTGTCCGGAGCGCGGCTGGGGGAACTGACCGAGCTCCACGTGGTTTTCGATGACACCGGATTCAGCATGCGTCTGTCACCGACCACGTTCCCCGCACTGGAACTCCTCGCCCTGGCGGAGCCGCCCACCGATCTCGACTTGGGGCCGCTGGCCGAACTGCCGAGCCTCCGACATATCGTGATCAATCGACCGAAGGGCCCCCTCGACCTCACCCCCCTCCCCCCTCACATCGAGGTGACCATCACGCCCCCTCCCCGCCGGGCCTGAGCCAAACGCAGGGTGACCGGAGCCACACGTACGGCCTACGCTGGTCATCAACCAGTCAACATCCGTCCAGCACAGGCCGATCGAAGGCCAACCCAGTCCACCGCCGTCGCCCTCGCCAGGGAGTCCCCACATATGGACCCCGCCGTCCGGCTCGCCTCGACCGTCGCCGATCCGCTCGTCTGCCAGCTCCTGCTGCCCGTGGAGGCCACGCCCGACAAGGCGCGGGCCGACGAGGAGGAGCTGCTGGCGCGGCTCGTCTCGTTCCGCGGGGAGAACCCGCCGCTGTCGTACGAGACGCTGCTGTCGCTCGCCCAGGAGCTGGTGGGGCTCACGGCGCCCGCCTACCGGCTGCCGCCCGAGGACGAGGAACCCGTCGCCGCTGTGCTCTCCCGTACGCTGTGGATCACCGGTGAGCTCGATACGACGGACGTCCAGGCCGTGCGGCTGGGGCCGCAGGACTTCGCGCGTAAGCTGCGCTCCGCGGTGCCCGGTGCGGACCGGGAGCTGAGCCCGGAGGCGGCGTGGTTCCACGACCGGTTGCTGGTCACCGTCTGTCTGCACCTGCTGCACCAGCTGATCCGCCGCTCGCCGGTCCTCGCCGACCGCATGCCGGAACGCGCCCACCGGATACGACAGTTGATCGACCTGAACGATGTGGAGGCCGTACGGGGCCGTCCGGAGCCGTCCGCCGTGGACGCCGAGTTCGAGGCCCGCTACGCCCGTTCCATTGCCGAGCAGTACAACCGCGTGACCATCTACGGCATCGATCTGCCGAACCCCAACACGCCGGACAACTGGTCGCTGGACGCCACCTACCTCAGCCTCAGCGCCGAGTTCTCCAGCCCGGAGCGGCAGGAGGAGAACCACGACGGGGACAGCGGGGAGCCTGTGCTGCCCGCCGACCGCGCGCTGGGGGGACACGAGCGGGTGCTGCTGCGCGGGGTCGCCGGCTCCGGAAAGACGACGCTGGTGCAGTGGCTCGCCGTCTCCGCGGCCCGCGATGTGCTGCCGCCCGAGCTGGCGTCGCTGCGCGGCCGGATTCCGCTCGTGCTGCCGGTACGCCGCTTCGCACGCGAGGGCTTCCCCTCCCCGGACAACTTCCTGCAGGCCGTACGCCACCCGCTCGCCGACCAGGCGCCCGACGGCTGGGTGGCGCGGGTCCTCACCGAGGAGCGCGGGCTGCTGCTGGTCGACGGCATCGACGAGGTGCCGGAGACGGAACGGGCAGCGCTGCGGGACCAGTTGCGTCGGCTGATGCGGATCTACTCCGGCAACTTCTGCCTGGTGACCGCACGCCCCTCCGCCGTCGAACCGAACTGGCTGGCGGACGAGGGCTTCGACGAGCTGGCGCTGGCGCCCATGAGCCGCGACCAGGTCGCCGCCTTCATCACCGCCTGGCACACGGCCGCCGCCGACGACGAGGGCAAGGACCATCAGCAGCTGGCCGAGTACCGCGACCAGCTGCTGTCCTCCATCCCCCTCTACCGCGAACTGCGCGGGCTGGCCACCAACCCACTGATGTGCGGACTGATCTGCGCGCTGAACCGCGACCGGTCGGGCTCGTTGCCGCAGGGCCGCAAGGAGCTGTACGAGGCCGCGATGGAGATGCTCCTCCAGCGCCGCGACCCGGAGCGCCGGGTGCTGTACGCGGACGCGGTCAAGCTGCGCCGGGGCGCCCGCGAGCGGCTGCTGCGCAAGCTGGCCTACCGGATGCTGGTCGACCGGCGGGCCGAACTGACCATGGAGGAGGCGCTGGAGGAGATATCCCGGCACCTGCCGGCCATCCCCTCCACCGCCGGCCAGGGGCAGCCGAAGGACATCTTCAACCATCTGCTGTTGCGCACCGGACTGCTGCGCGAACAGTCCGACCGTTCCGTCGAGTTCGTCCACCGCACGGTGCAGGACTATCTCGCCGCGAAGGAAGCCGTCGAACAGGGCGCCTTCGACATGCTGCTCGACCATGCGCACGAGGCGGAGTGGGAGGAAGTCATCCGCATGGCTGTCGCCCACTCCCGTCCCGCAGAGTGCGCACGGCTGCTGGGCGGACTGCTGGCACCCGGCCGCAAGGGCATGCAGCGCAACCGGCGGCGGCTGCTGGCTGCCGCCTGCCTGGAGCATGTGACGGAGCTCGACCCGGCCACCCATGCCCGCATCCGGCGCGAGACCCGCAACATGGTGCGGCCCACCACCCTCGAAGGCGCCCGCAGCCTGGGCTGGGTGGGGCCCATAGTGCTGGAAATGCTGCCCGACCCCTCCAGCGTCTCGGACAAGGAGGCCCACCGCCTCGCGGTGACCGTCACCCGCATCAACGACGACGCAGCGATCCACTATCTCGCCCAGTTGCGGAACCGGGCCTCACTGGAGCTGCGCGCCGAGCTGGCGCGGGGGTGGCGGAGCTTCGACACCGATCGGTACGCCGACGAGATCATCGCCCACCTCGATCCCGAGGGGCTGTTCTTCCCCGTCTCCGACCGGTTCGAGCTGGCCGCGCTGCGGAAGCTGGGCGGGCGGGCACGGGTGCAGATCGTCGGGCCCTTCACACCCGACGAATTGCTGGAGGGGCTGGTTCATGAGCAGCTCACCCATCTGTGGCTCGCCTACGATCTCGGCGTACCGATGGACTGGCTCGCCGCCTTTCCCCAGCTGACGACCCTGCGGGTGAATCCGCGGCTACCGCGGGTGAACGGGGTGCCGGACGGCATCCGCATCCTGTCGTAGACCGAAAGACAAGACGTAGCACCGAAAGACGAGACGAGGCCGGAACGCAAGTGGGACCGACCCCGAAGGGCCGGTCCCACTCACGTTCTCTGGCGCCAGGGCCGCCGGGCCCTCACGCCTCCTTGCTCAGGTTGGGGCCGCCGCCCGCGGCGGACTCCACCGGGGGAGCATCCGGAAGGGCGGACTTCTCCTCACCGCGGAAGGTGAAGGTCTTGCCTTCGCCCTCGCCCTCGGTGTCCACGACCACGATGTGACCGGGGCGCAGATCGCCGAAGAGGATCTTCTCCGACAGCACGTCCTCGATCTCGCGCTGGATGGTCCGGCGCAGCGGCCGGGCACCCATCACGGGGTCGTAGCCCTTCTTGGCGAGCAGCTCCTTGGCCTCGGTGCTGAGCTCGATGCCCATGTCGCGGTCCTTCAGCCGCTCGTCCACCTGCGTGATCATCAGGTCGACGATGCGGATGATGTCGTCCTGCGTCAGCTGGTGGAAGACGACGGTGTCGTCGACACGGTTGAGGAACTCGGGCCGGAAGTGCTGCTTGAGCTCGTCGTTGACCTTGGCCTTCATCCGGTCGTAGCCGGCCTTGGTGTCGCCCTGTGCGGCGAAGCCGAGGTTGAAGCCCTTGGAGATGTCCCGGGTGCCGAGGTTGGTCGTCATGATGATGACCGTGTTCTTGAAGTCCACGACCCGGCCCTGGGAGTCGGTCAGCCGACCGTCCTCCAGGATCTGCAGCAGCGAGTTGAAGATGTCCGGGTGTGCCTTCTCGACCTCGTCGAACAGGACGACCGAGAACGGCTTGCGGCGCACCTTCTCGGTGAGCTGGCCGCCCTCCTCATAGCCGACGTAGCCGGGCGGGGAGCCGAAGAGCCGCGAGACGGTGTGCTTCTCGCCGAACTCCGACATGTCGAGGGAGATCAGTGCTTCCTCGTCCCCGAAGAGGAACTCGGCCAGCGTCTTGGACAGCTCGGTCTTACCCACGCCGGAGGGGCCGGCGAAGATGAACGAGCCACCGGGGCGCTTGGGGTCCTTGAGGCCCGCACGGGTGCGCCGGATCGCCTGGGAGAGCGCCTTGATGGCGTCCTCCTGGCCGATGACGCGCTTGTGCAGCTCGTCCTCCATACGCAGGAGCCTGCTGGACTCCTCCTCGGTGAGCTTGAAGACCGGGATGCCGGTGGCGGTGGCCAGGACCTCGGCGATGAGCTCCTCGTCCACCTCGGCGACGACATCCATGTCGCCGGCCTTCCACTCCTTCTCCCGCTTCGCCTTCTCGGCCAGCAGCTGCTTCTCCGTGTCACGGAGGGAGGCGGCCTTCTCGAAGTCCTGCGAGTCGATCGCGGACTCCTTGTCCCGGCGCACGTTCGCGATCTTCTCGTCGAACTCGCGCAGGTCCGGCGGCGCGGTCATCCGGCGGATGCGCATCCGCGAGCCCGCTTCGTCGATCAGGTCGATGGCCTTGTCGGGCAGATAGCGGTCCGAGATGTAGCGGTCGGCAAGCGTGGCCGCGCCGACCAGGGCCGCGTCGGTGATGGAGACGCGGTGGTGCGCCTCGTACCGGTCGCGCAGACCCTTGAGGATCTCGATGGTGTGCGGCAGCGACGGCTCCGCGACCTGGATGGGCTGGAAGCGGCGCTCGAGGGCCGCGTCCTTCTCCAGGTACTTGCGGTACTCGTCCAGCGTCGTGGCACCGATGGTCTGCAGCTCGCCGCGGGCCAGCATCGGCTTGAGGATGCTCGCCGCGTCGATGGCGCCCTCGGCGGCGCCCGCGCCGACAAGGGTGTGCAGCTCGTCGATGAACAGGATGATGTCGCCGCGCGTACGGATCTCCTTGAGCACCTTCTTCAGGCGCTCCTCGAAGTCACCGCGGTAACGGGAGCCGGCGACCAGCGCGCCCAGGTCGAGGGTGTAGAGGTGCTTGTCCTTGAGGGTCTCGGGCACCTCGCCCTTGACGATGGCCTGCGCCAGCCCCTCGACGACGGCGGTCTTGCCGACGCCGGGCTCACCGATGAGCACGGGGTTGTTCTTCGTACGACGGGACAGGACCTGCATGACCCGCTCGATTTCCTTCTCGCGCCCGATGACCGGGTCGAGCTTGGACTCGCGGGCGGCCTGCGTGAGGTTGCGGCCGAACTGGTCCAGCACGAGCGAGGTGGACGGCGTGCCCTCGGCGGGTCCGCCGGCCGTGGCGGCTTCCTTGCCACCGGAGTAACCGGACAGGAGCTGGATGACCTGCTGGCGGACCCGGTTCAGGTCAGCGCCGAGCTTCACGAGGACCTGGGCGGCGACGCCCTCGCCCTCGCGGATCAGACCCAGCAGGATGTGCTCGGTACCGATGTAGTTGTGGCCGAGCTGAAGGGCCTCGCGGAGCGAAAGCTCCAGCACCTTCTTGGCACGAGGAGTGAAGGGGATGTGGCCGGACGGCGCCTGCTGGCCCTGTCCGATGATCTCCTCCACCTGCTGGCGGACAGCCTCAAGCGAGATCCCGAGGCTCTCCAGTGCCTTAGCGGCGACACCCTCACCCTCGTGGATCAGGCCCAGAAGGATGTGCTCGGTGCCGATGTAGTTGTGGTTGAGCATCCGGGCTTCTTCCTGAGCCAGGACGACAACCCGCCGCGCGCGGTCGGTGAACCTCTCGAACATCGTTAATCGCTCCTCAGAGCGGTCAGGCAGTGAGGGGACGCTCCCCTCGCTGTCCTTCCGCAGCTTAGTCCCGCAACGGGGGACCGCTCATTCCAACTGCCGACGCCAGCCCAGTCGATCATGCGCCTCCTGCCCCGGACAGCCGACAACAGTTCCAACCCGATGGTGCGAGACGATGTTCCCGCAGGCCAGGCGTATTCACCTGGATCCACTACGCCGAAGGCGAACACCCCCGCACCGATGGATTCGCCTTGCGGTAGCACCCGTCACTCAGTACCCCCGCTCCGCCCCTGCCACCTGGGGCTTCCTGGCTGTCAGAGCCTTCTTACCCGCTCGGTGCGACAATCCATGCGGCATCGGCCGGATACAGGGCCCCACATCCGCTGAGGGCGAACAGGCGGGCATCTTCCCGGAAAGCACCGTAGAGCGAGCACGTTACGTGACAAATATCAACAGAGCGTGACAAAAGTGGTGTTGCTCCACCGTGAGGTGAGTTCAGTCCCGAGCGCCCGGGCACCGGTCCCCGCGGTGACCGGGCCGGGATCCCTGGGGAGGCCGCCACGCGGGGGCCTCCCGAACCGGGACGGCCATCGGGGTCAGGGTCGACCGGTGAGCCGGAATGCGTCAGCCGTTGGCCTTCTCGTACGCCTCGCGAATGCTGGCCGGAACGCGACCGCGGTCATTGACCTCGTAACCCTGCTCCTTGGCCCACGCGCGGATCTTCGCGGTGTCCTGGCTGCTACCGGAAGCGGAACCGGAGCGGCTGCCCTTTCCACGCGAGGAACGGCCACCGGTACGTCGGCCGTTCTTCAGATAGGGCTCGAGAGCGGAACGGAGCTTGTCCGCATTAGCGGTGGTGAGGTCGATCTCGTAGGACTTACCGTCCAGCGCGAACGTCACCGTCTCGTCCGCCTCGCCGCCGTCGAGGTCGTCGACAAGAAGAACCTGAACCTTCTGTGCCACCTGCTACTCCCATTCGTCTTGGATAACGGATTACAGATACCGACGTGGAAAGCAAACCGCTTTTTCGGGAGAAACACAAACCCTGTGCTGAGTTTGACTGGCGACTCCGCAGTGATTGGCGGGATCTTTCGGACAAAGTGGCGGCGGCCCGTCCCCGGTTCACAGATGCAGCAGCATGCGACTGTTACCCAAGGTGTTGGGCTTCACCCGTTCGAGACCGAGGAACTCGGCCACGCCCTCGTCGGGGGAACGCAGCAGCTCGCTGTAGACATCCCCGTCCACCGGAGTCTCGCCGATCTCGGTGAAGCCGTGCTTGGCGAAGAAGTCCACTTCGAAGGTGAGGCAGAAAATGCGCCGTACCCCGATCCACCGGGCGGTACGCAGCAGCTTCTCCAGCAGCAGATGACCCACACCCGTTCCGCGCTGGGAAGGGTCCACGGCCAGGGTCCGAACCTCCGCGAGATCTTCCCACATGACGTGCAGCGCCCCGCAGCCGACGACTTCCGCGTCCGCATCCCGTTCCGCGACCCAGAACTCCTGGATGTCCTCGTAAAGGGTCACGGTCGCTTTGTCGAGCAGGATGCGGTCGCGCGAGTAGGCGTCGATGAGCCGGCGCACCGCCGGGACATCGGCCGTACGTGCCCTGCGGATGGTGATCTGTGATAGCGGTGCGCGTTCTGCCATGAACGGACGCTATCGAGCCTCGCCCTCGCCGCCCGCAGCGGGGGGATCGAGATGGACACCGTTCAGATGTACGACGCGCAACGCGGTACGCAGGACATCGGTCTGTTCCGGCGACATCATCCCGAAGAAGTCGACAAGAGCCGCGGCGGGGTTGTCACTGGCCGACCATGCCTCATGCATGAGAGCAGCGGAGTATGCAGCCCGAGTCGAGACGGCCGCATATCGATAGGCACGGCCTTCTTGATCCCGCCGCAGCCAGCCCTTCTGACGCAGGTTGTCCATTACGGTCATCACCGTCGTGTAGGCGACGGTGCGTTCCTTCTGGAGATCTTCGAGGACTTCCCGCACAGTGACCGGGCGGTTCCAGCGCCATACCCGGGTCATCACGGCGTCTTCCAGCTCTCCCAATGGCCTCGGCACAGAAGAATAATAGTGGAAAATGTCCGAATCGAGGGAATTACCCGGAAGGCGGGCGGGGTCGGCGGGGATCAGCTCCCGCACTCCGCCTGTTCATCCCGGCTGGTTAGCCGGAGCGGTTCTGGACCTGTTCAGCCCGGACCGGTTCAGCTCGGACCGGTCAGTTCCGGCGCTTCTGCCGGGTCGCCTCGGCGCGGGAGATGGCGGCGTCCACGATGCCGTCCTCCTTGGCCTTGTTCGCGCCGCCCTGGGTCTTGACGATCGTCACGATGAGCGCCGTGAATGCCACCGCCATCACGAGCGGTGGGGTGAGTGCGGCGACGTAGTCCATGACTGGGCCTCCTCGGTGAACAGGCCCCCCACCCTAACGCCGGGCCTTCGGGCCGGGCAGGCGCCCCCGAACGAGCGGGTGAGGGCCGTCTGTGCCGAACCGACCGCCCCTGTGCCGGGGAGGGGCGGATTACGCAGGGACGGCGAGGCGCTGCGGGGCCGTGGCGCCTTGCTCGGTGTCCGGCTCTTCGGCCGGCTCGGACGGCGGCGGAGGCGGGGGCGAGGACGGAGCCGAGGGCTGGCGGCGGCGGGGCGGAAAGACCTCGGCAGGTGTGGGTACGGGCCGCGAGGGCGTGGGCTCCGGGGAGCCGGGCCGCTCGGCCGGACCGGGCTTCGCGGGGCCGGGCGACGGTTTGGCCTTCCGCTTCGGTGACGGCTCGGGGCCGTCGCCCTCTTGCTCGCCTTCCTCGGCCGCCCGTACGGCCGGGATCGGGACGGCGCCGGTCCGGACAGCGGGGGTCCGGATAGAGGGGGTCCGGACAGCGGGGACGCGGCCGTCGGGCCGGTCGTCCTGGGAGTGGCGGACCTGGGGGATGCGGGCCGCCTGGGCGCGCCGGAGCAGCGTCTTGCGGCGGGCCGTCTCGGGCGGGCTCGCCGGACGGGTGGACAGGATGCGGAGCGCGGACAGGTCGGCGGGGACGGGGAGGTACCCGGTGGCGAGGGCGGCCTCCAACTGGTCCAGGTAGCCCGCGGCGGTGCCCGGCAACGCCGCACGGTAGCGGGCGAGGTCCGCCCGCACGAAGGAGCGCAGCCGGGCGCCCTCACGGATCGTCTCGTCCACGGCCTGGGCGAGCCGCAGGAACTCCCGGGCCTGCTCGGGCGCAGGGTCGGACTGGAGGGCGATGGCGAGAGCACCGCTGAGCACACGCAGCTCGTGCGGGCCGAACGCCACGCCGCCTCGGGAACCGTATGGCGTGGGCATGAGGCGACGATAGAGGGTGTAAGAGCTAAATGTGCTTATCGCCCGATTCACGGCGTGGCGGCGTCGGTACGGGTCTCGGCCCCGGCCCTCGTACGCGCGAGAGCGCCCGACGGCGCGGCCGCACCGCGGAGTGACGAGGCCCCTTCGACAGCGGGGCCTCGTCGGGTGCGGTCGGCGTCGCGTCAGCTGCGGTCGACGTTGCGTTCGTACACCATGCGCAGGCCGATCAGCGTCAGCCAGGGCTCGTGCTCGTCGATGACCGACGACTCGCCCAGGACCATGGGGGCGAGCCCTCCGGTCGCGATGACGGTGACGTCCTCCGGATCGTCCGCCAGCTCGGCGGCCATCCGCTGGACGACGCCGTCCACCTGGCCCGCGAAGCCGTAGACGATGCCCGCCTGCATCGCCTCGACGGTGTTCTTGCCGATGACGCTCCGCGGCCGGGCGATCTCGATCTTGCGCAGCTGCGCACCCCGCACGCCCAGCGCGTCCACGGAGATCTCGATTCCGGGGGCGATGACGCCGCCGACGTACTCGCCGCGCGCCGAGACCGCGTCGAACGTGGTGGCCGTACCGAAGTCGACGACCACGCACGGGCCGCCGTACAGCTCGACCGCGGCCAGCGCGTTGATGATCCGGTCGGCGCCGACCTCCTTCGGGTTGTCCATCAGGATCGGTACGCCCGTCTTGACGCCGGGCTCGACCAGCACAGCCGGAATGTCGCCGTAGTAGCGCCGGGTCACTTCGCGCAGCTCGTGCAGCACGGAGGGGACGGTCGAACAGATGGCGATGCCCTCGATGTTGTCGCCCAGCTCCTCGCCGAGCAGCGGGTGCATGCCCATCAAACCGTGCAACAGCACGGCCAGTTCGTCCGCCGTACGGCGTGCCTCTGTTGCGATGCGCCAGTGCTCGACGATCTCCTCGCCGTCGAACAGTCCCAGCACCGTGTGGGTGTTGCCCACGTCGATGGTGAGCAGCATCAGGGCTGCTCCTCTCGCAGGTCCGTGTCTTCTCGCAGATCCAGGCCGATGTCCAGGGTCGGCGCCGAGTGGGTGAGCGACCCGACGGCGAGGAAGTCGACGCCGGTTGCCGCGTACTCGGCGGCGTTGGCCAGGGTGAGGCGTCCGGAGGACTCCAGCCGCGCCCTGCCCGCGACCAGGGTGACCGCCTCTGCGGTCATACCCGGTGTGAAGTTGTCCAACAGCAGCAGATCGGCGCCTTGGTCGAGCACGGGCGGGATCTGGTCGAGGCTGTCGACCTCCACCTCGATCGGGATGTCCGGGAACTCGGCGCGGACCCGCGCGAACGCCTCGGCGACCCCGCCCGCCGCGATGACGTGGTTGTCCTTGATGAGCGCCGCGTCCGAAAGCGACATCCGGTGGTTGACGCCGCCGCCGCAGCGCACCGCGAACTTCTCCAGGGCACGCAGCCCGGGCGTCGTCTTACGGGTGTCGCGCACCCGCGCCTTCGTACCCTCCAGCGCGTCCGCCCAGGCGCGGGTCGCGGTCGCGATGCCGGACAGATGGCACAGCAGGTTCAGCGCGCTGCGTTCGGCGGTGAGCAGGTCGCGGGTGCGGGTGCGGACGGTCAGCAGCCGCTGGCCCGCCGCCACCCGGTCGCCGTCCAGTGCGTGCCGCTCCACCTCGAACTCGTCCGTACAGACGACGGAGAGCACGGCCTCGGCGACGCGGAGGCCCGCGACGGTACCGGCCTCCCGCGCCGTGAAGTCGCCCGTGGCGACGGCGTCCTCCGGGATGGTGGCGACGCTGGTGACGTCCACGCCGCGGTCGAGGTCCTCCTCGACCGCCAGGTGGGCGATGTCCTCGACCTGCACCGGGTCGAGCCCCGCGTCGCTCAGCAGCTGGGCCAGGTCCGGGTCCAGACCGCACTCCAGCGGATCGAGTTCGTCAGGGCCTGGCCCCGACGAGCAGCCGCAGCCGTCGCCGCAGCCGCCTCCCTCAGGCGGTGCCGAGGGGCCCCTGCCGATCTGGACGAGGGGGAGGTCGTCGGTCACTGTTGCTCCTTGGGCGGGGCGACGATCGCGGGGAAGGCGGTCGTCTGGGTCGTACGGAGGGTGAACTGGGCGCTGGGCTGCGCCGCGCTGTCGACCGTGACGATGAGGTGGCGGCGCCACTTCTCGTCGTCGCGGTCCGGGAAATCCTCGCGCCAGTGGCAGCCTCGCGTCTCCTCGCGGCGCAGGGCCGCTGCCACCAGGACTTGCGCGACCAGGTGGAGGTTGGTCGTCTCCCAGGTGTCCACGCCCGGCTCGGGGTGCTTTTCGGCTGCCGTGGTGGCGAGGGCCGCCAGTCGGTCGGCTGCCGTGGAGAGGGAGTGGGCGCTGCGGAGGACTCCGGCGCCCGCCGTCATGATGTGCTGGATCCGGGTGCGGGCGGTGGCGGGGAGGAGAGTTGCCCCTGCGCCGCGGCTGTCGACCGCGGGGCCGGGGAGCGCCCGCCCGGAAGCGAGGACCGACTCGGCGATCCGCTCCGCGAAGACCAGGCCCTCCAGCAGGCTGTTGGAGCCCAGACGGTTGGCGCCGTGGACGCCGGTGCAGGCCGCCTCGCCGCAGGCGTAGAGGCCGGGGACCGTGGTGCGGCCGGTCAGGTCGGTACGGATGCCGCCGCTGGCGAAGTGCGCTGCTGGGGCGACCGGCACGTGCTGCGTCACCGGGTCGATGCCGTGGTCGCGGCAGGCGGCCAGGATGGTGGGGAAGCGGGTCTCCCACATGGCGGCGCCGAAGTGCCGAGCGTCCAGATACATGTGATCGGTGCCCTGCTGCGCGGAGTGCCGCATGATGCCCTTGGCGACGATGTCCCGCGGCGCCAGCTCGGCGAGGGGATGGGCGCCCTGCATGAAGCGGACCCCGTCGGCGTCCACCAGGTGGGCGCCCTCGCCGCGTACCGCCTCGGAGATCAGCGGCTGCTGGCCCTCGGCGTCGGGGCCGAGGTAGAGCACCGTCGGATGGAACTGGACGAACTCCAGGTCGGACACCTCGGCGCCGGCGCGCAGCGCGAGGGCGACGCCGTCGCCGGTGGAGACGGCCGGGTTGGTCGTCGCGGCGAAGACCTGGCCCATGCCACCGGTGGCCAGGACGACGGCGGGTGCCCGGACGGCCCCTACGCCGTCGTGCTGGCCCTCGCCCATGACGTGCAGCGTGACGCCTGCAGTGTGGCCCTCGGCGTCCTTGAGCAGGTCCAGGACGAGGGCGTTCTCGATGGTGCGGATGCCCTGTTCGCGTACGGCGCCGACCAGGGCGCGGGAGATTTCGGCGCCTGTTGCGTCGCCGCCCGCGTGGGCGATGCGGTTGCGATGGTGGCCGCCTTCGCGGGTCAGCGCGATCTCACCGGTGTCGGAGGAGAGGTCGAAGTTGGCGCCCGCATCGATGAGCCGCCGTACGGCCGCGGGGCCCTCGGTGACCAGGGCGCGCACCGCGTTCTCGTCGCACAGTCCGGCGCCCGCCACCAGGGTGTCGTCCAGGTGCTGTTCGGGGCTGTCCCCCTCGCCCAGTGCCGCCGCGACGCCGCCCTGGGCCCAGCGGGTGGATCCCGCGTTCAGCCGGGCCTTGGTGACCACGACGGTACGGGCCCCGCCCGCGGCGCAGCGCAGCGCGGCCGTCAGCCCGGCGACACCGGAGCCGACGACGACCACGTCGGCGTCCAGATTCCAGCCCGGCGGGGGCGCGGGCAGCGCGCTGCCGGCTATGCCGGTGCCGACGGGTCCGGGGGTCGGGCTCAGGGCGGTCATCGTGCTTCTCCGAAGTGCAGGGGGACGTTGTCGATCAGCCGGGTCGTGCCCGCGCGGGCCGCGACGGCGAGCACGGCGGCACCCTGCCACGCGTCGTCGGTGATCTCGGCGAAGCCCTCGGGGTCGACCAGGGCCGCGTAGTCCACGTCCAGACCCTGCTCGGCGGCGGCCTCCAGCACCTGCGAGGCGGCGTGCAGGACTGCCGCGGGGCCCTGCGGCACGGCCTGTTCCCCCGCACGGAGGGCCTGGGAGAGGGCGAGCCCGAGGGCACGCTCGGCGTCGCTCAGATAGCGGTTACGGCTGGAGAGGGCCAGGCCGTCGTCCTCGCGGACGGTGGGGACGGCGACGATCTCCACGGGGAAGTTCAGGTCCCGCACCATACGGCGGACGAGAGCGAGCTGCTGGGCGTCCTTCTGCCCGAAGAACGCCACGTCAGGTGCCGTGAGGTTGAGCAGCTTGGCGACGACGGTGAGCATCCCGTCGAAGTGCCCGGGGCGGAAAGCGCCCTCCAGTACGGCGCCCATCGGGCCCGCGGAGATCCGCACCTGCGGCTCGCCGCCCGGATAGACCTCGGCCACGGACGGCGCGAAGACCACATCAGCGCCCTCCTTGCCGGCGACCTCCAGATCGGCGTCCAGGGTGCGCGGGTAGCGGTCGAGGTCCTCGCCAGCGCCGAACTGGAGCGGGTTGACGAAGACGGTGACCACGACCTGGCCCTCGGGACCCACCCGCTCGCGCGCGGCACGCACCAGCGCGGCATGACCCTCGTGCAGGGCGCCCATGGTCATGACGACGGCGCGCTCCGGTCCGCCCGGGAGGGAGCGCAGTTCGGCCGCCGTATCGACGACTCGCGGCATCATGCGTCCGCCTCCCCGTCGCCGTCGCCGTCGCTGTCACGGGGGCCGTCGGAGGGGCGGTCGTCCGGGCGGGTGCCCCTGGGTGTGTCGGCCGCAGCGAGAACGTCCAGCAGTGCCTCGGCGGGCTCCGGCTTGAGCAGGCCGTGCGCGAGCGCCCGGTCGGCGGTCGCGCGGGCCATCGCCAGGTAGGCGGCCACCGTCTCCGGTGCCCTGCGGCGCAGCTCGGCGACGTGTGCGGCCACGGTGCCGGCGTCACCCCGGGCCACCGGGCCGGTCAGCGCGGCGTCGCCGGAGCGCAGGGCGTTGTCCAGCGCTGCGCCCAGCAGCGGGCCGAGCATCCGGTCGGGGGCCTGCACACCGGTGGCACGCAGCAGATCCATCGACTGGTTGACCAGGGTGACCAGGTGGTTGGCGCCGATGGCGAGGGCCGCGTGGTAGAGCGGGCGGGCCTCCTCGGTGACCCATTCAGGCTCGCCCCCCATCTCGATGACGAGGGCCTCGGCCGCCAGCCGCAGCTCCTCCGGCGCCGTCACCCCGAACGCGCACCCGGCCAGCCGCTGCACGTCCACAGGAGTGCCGGTGAACGTCATCACCGGATGCAGCGCCAGCGGCAGCGCTCCGGCACGGAGCGCCGGCTCCAGCACCGAGGTGCCGAACCGGCCGGAGGTGTGCACCACCAGCTGCCCCGGACGCACGGCACCGGTCTGCGCCAGACCGGACACCAGGTCCGGCAGCGCGTCGTCGGGCACGGTCAGCAGGACGAGTTCGGAGCGGGCCAGCACTTCGGCCGGGTCCACCAGCGGGACGCCGGGCAGCAGCTCGGCCGCGCGGCGCCGGGAGGCGTCCGAGACGCCGGAGGCGGCGACGGGACGGTGCCCGGCCAGCCGCAGCGCCGCCGCCAGCGCCGGGCCGACCCGGCCCGCGCCGACGACGCCGACGGACAGCCGCGCCGGGCGGTCCTCTGCCCTGGCCGGGGTCGATGGATCGGGACCCCCTGTACCGCCCGGGGGGTGGGCATGGTGTGCGTTCACGAAAGTGGCCTTCCGTATGCGTTCCGGTCCGCTCAGTCGCCGGTACCGGACGAGACCACGCCATGCTAAGCCCTCCGCGCACGGCGCCGGAGAGACCGGGGTGCGGTCTCCCGCGCGGTCCCGCCGAGCTCCTTCCGTGCCTCCTTACGGGCCACCCACCACGCCCTGAGGAGCTTCGCCTCGTGGGTGCCGGGTGCCGGGGGCGGTGCCTGCTCCTGGGAGCGGAGCCGCCAGGTGTCCAATGCGTACTGCTCACCGATGCTCATGACGACGACACTGCGGCCCGATTCCTGCCGGAGCACGCGAATTGACAGGGGTCGTCAATCCACCCCCCGTCGATTGACCAGCCTCGTCAATCGGGGAAGAACCGGCCTCCTCAACCGGGGAGGAAAGGACGGCGGAACAGGACCGGAAAAGGGCGCTTGACCAGGCAGGCAGTATGGGGACATGAGCGTCACCATCGACATAGCGGGACTGCCGCAGGAGCGCATCGTCTTCGCCCCCTCGCCGCTGGCGGAACTGGGCACCGCGCTGCACATCCTGGCCGAGCCCGGGCACCACCCCGGAGCGCACGCCTGGGCGACCGCGACGAACGCCTCTCTCAAGCCGGACCTCGCCGACCGGCTGTGCGAGGCGGACTTCCTGTGGCGTACGACGTTCTCCGACATCCTGATGGGCTTCGCCGGGCTGCGGGACGCCTCCGTACAACCGGGTGCGACGCTCGCCGAGGACCTGGATCTGCTCGACAAGCTGGAGGACGAGGAATTCGTCTCCGCAGCGCTGGAGTTCACCTGTAGCGGGCTCTACGGCACCGACTCGCTGCGCTCTCCGCTGTCCGATCCGGCGCTACGTGAACGCTCCATCGAGCTGGCGTCCGCGCGCGGGCCCCAGCAGCGGAAGTTCACCGAGCGGCTGCTGGCGGACCCACCCGCCGTACGCGGCTGGGTGCGGCGCCTGTTCGAGGACTGCGAGCAGGCATTCTTCGCCGACACCTGGAAGCGGGTACGCCCTCAGCTGGTCGCCGACGCCCGGGAGAAGACCGAGCTGCTGCGCCGTCGGGGGCTCGCCGCCACGCTGGAGGCGGTCTCACCGGCACTCTCGACCGACGAGACGGGCTCGGTCATCGACGCCGACAAGCTCAGCAGCGCCCGCACCAGCGCCGTGGACCCGGCGGTCGGCCCCGGGGTGACGTTCATACCGTCCGTCCACCAGTGGCCGCATCTGATGGTGCTGCACCGGTACGGGTGGCGGCCCGTCGTGCACTACCCGGTGACGGGGCGCGAACCACTGCCGGCGCCGCTGTCCGTCGAGCAGGTCACGCTGCGGATGGAGGCGCTGGCGCACCCCCTGCGGATGCGGCTCTGCCGGAGCCTGGCACGGGCTCCGTACACCACCTCCGAGCTGGCCGACCTCTGCTCGATCAGCTCTCCCGAGGTGTCCCGGCACCTGGCCGTGCTGAAGAAGGCCGCACTGATCACCGCCCGGCGGCGCGGGCGGTATGTGCAGTACCAGCTGGACCTGAAGGTGGTGGGACGGCTGGGGAGCGACTTCCTGGAGACGGTGCTGAGGTGAGCGCGCTCACCCACCGCCACTGGTGAGCACTCACCCACCCCGCGCGCTACCCCCCGGAAGCCCGCACCAAGCCCGTCTCGTACGCCAGCACAACCGCCTGCACCCGGTCGCGCAGCTCCAGCTTGGCCAGGATGCGGCCCACGTGCGTCTTCACCGTCGCCTCGGACAGCACCAGCCGGGCGGCGATCTCACCGTTGGAGAGGCCCTGGGCGATCAAGGTGAGGACTTCGCGCTCGCGCTCGGTGAGGCGGCGCAGTTCCTTGGCGACCGGTTCCGAGGTGGTGGCGGGCAGCACGGAGGAGAAGCGGTCGATCAGCCGCCGGGTGGTGCTGGGGGCCACGACCGCGTCGCCGCTGTGCACGGCGCGGATGGCGGCCAGCAGGTCGCCGGGCGGCACATCCTTGAGCATGAAGCCGCTCGCCCCGGCCTTGAGCGCGGAGAAGGCGTACTCGTCCAGGTCGAAGGTGGTCAGTATCAGCACCTTCGGATCGCCCGGGCCGCCCTCGCCTCCCTCGCAGATCCGGCGGGTGGCCTCCACCCCGTCGACGTTCGGCATCCGTACGTCCATCAGCACCACGTCGACCGGGGTCTCGCGCAGCACTGCCAGCGCCTCCCCGCCGTCGCTCGCCTCCGCCGCGACCTCCATGTCCTGCTGGGCGGTCAGCACCATGCGGAAACCGGTACGCAGCAGCGCCTGGTCGTCGACGAGCATCACACGGATGGTCATTTAGGTCCTCGGGTCCTTCTCGGCGGGGCTCGGTCGTGGGCTCGGTCGGCGGGGCTCGGTATGGCTCGGGCGGGAAAACGGGGCGGGCGGAAACGGTGGCGGGCGGAAACGGTGGCGGGCGGTCGGGCCTCAGTCTGCGCCCTTGAGCGGGAGGGCCGCACGGATGCGGAAGCCGCCGCCCGAGCGGGGACCGGCCTCCAGCGCGCCGCCGACCATGCCGACCCGCTCGCGCATCCCGATCAGACCGTGCCCGAGGCCGTCGGCGCCGCCTTCCTCGTACAGCTCGCGCTGGGCGCCACGGCCGTCGTCCTCGGCCAGTACGGACAGCTCGTCGTCCCCGTAACTCAGCTGCACCGTGGCGCCGACGTCCGGGCCGCCGTGCTTGCGGGTGTTGGTCAGCGCCTCCTGCACGATGCGGTACGCGGTCAGCTCCACGCTGCTGGGCAGCGGATGCGGGGTGCCCTGCACCTTGAAGTTCACCGTCAGCCCGGCGCCGCGCACCTGCTCGACCAGGTCGGCGATCTGCTCGACACCGGGCTGCGGTACATATTCGTCGCCGTCCCGCGTACCGGGGTCGCCGGTGCGCAGCACGCCCAGCAGGCGGCGCATCTCGGCGAGCGCCTGTCGGCCGGTACCGGAGATGGTCTCCAGCGCCATCCGCGTCTGCTCGGGCGAGCTGTCCAGCACATACGCGGCGCCGTCGGCCTGGACGACCATCACGGACACGTTGTGCGCCACCACGTCGTGCAGCTCGCGGGCGATCCGGGCACGTTCTGCCGCGACGGCCACCTTGGCCTGTGCCTCGCGCTCCTTCTCCAGCCGTTTGGCGCGCTCCTCCAGCTGGAGGTAGTAGGCGCGGCGGGTGCGCAGGGAGTCGCCGAGCACCCAGGCCATCACGAACGCGAGCGTCATGAAGAGGGTGCCGAAGATCTCGGCGTACAGGCTTTCGTTCGGGCTGTTGGGCCAGCGCAGCGTGTCGATGGTGGGTGCCAGCAGTGCGCCCGCGAGCGCGAAGCGGGAGGCCCAGCGGGTGTGCCGGGAGGCGACGGTGAAGATGATGATCAGGAAGGCGAAGTTGCCGGGGAACGGGCCGACATCGGCGACCAACTGGGCGAGCCCCGTACCGGTCGCCAGCAGCAGCATCTTCTCGGGGGCCCGCCGCCGCAGCGCCACCACGAGGCATAGAGCGAGTGCTATCGGAATCAGGGCGACCTGCTGGCCGGTCTCCTGCGGCAGCTGATCGGAACCGTCGGGACTCGGGGGCGCCGACACGCTGGCGACGATCCACAGCGACGACAACATGAGCAGGAAGCCGGCCCAGAGGCTGTCCACCCAGGTGGGGTGCCTGCGGATGAAGTCGTAAAGCCGGTTCACGTAACTAAGCGTATGCAGGGCAAGTACGTGCAGGGGTCAACCGGACGGCCGATCCCTGGCCGCCGGACGTACTCCGGAAGGTGGAGGGTGGCGGTCCGCACGAATGGCGATACCCGCCCTACGGTGAGGCCCATGAACTCCGAGCCGCCCGGGTGGCGCACGGCCACCGAAGGCGCGCTGTACGGGCCGCGCGGCTTCTACGCACGTCAGGCCCCAGCAGCGCATTTCCGCACCTCGGTGCATGCTTCCACGCTGTTCGCGGAGGCGGTGGCACGCCTCCTGCTGCGGGTGGACGAGGCACTGGGGCACCCCGAACCGCTGGACCTGGTGGACGTCGGGGCCGGCGACGGCGAGCTGCTGACCGGCGTGCTGGCCGCGCTGTGGGACCGGGAGGCGGCCGGCGCAGATGTGGTGGCCCGGCTGCGTCCCGTGGCCGTCGAGCACCGGGAGCGGCCCGCGCGGCTGGACCCGGCGATCGGCTGGCAGCACGAGCTGCCCGGGCCCGGGACGCTGACGGGGTTGCTGTTCGCCAACGAGTGGCTGGACAACGTCCCTGTGGACGTCGCCGAGATCGACGCGTCCGGCACCCCGCGGCTGGTGCTGGTGGAGCCGGACGGCACCGAGCGGCCCGGCCCTCCGGTGGCGGGGTACGACGCCGCGTGGCTGGCGCGCTGGTGGCCGCTGGCGGGCGCGTACGAGGGCGCGCGGGCCGAGATCGGGCACCCGCGCGACGCCGCGTGGGCGCGCGCTGCGGGCGCCCTGCGCCGGGGCGTCGCCGTCACCGTCGACTACGGACACGAGAGCGCGGCCCGGCCGCCCTTCGGCACCCTCACCGGCTTCCGCGAGGGACACGAGTGCCGCCCCGTACCGGATGGCTCCTGCGACCTGACCTCGCACGTCGCCCTGGACGCGGTGGCCGCCGCAGCGCCGGGCGCCACCACCCTGCTGACCCAGCGGTCGGCGCTGCGCGCGCTGGGAGTGACAGGACGGCGCCCCGCACTCTCGCTGGCCACCAGCGACCCCACGGCGTACGTACGGGAGTTGAGCGCGGCCGGGGAGGCTGCGGAGCTGCTGGACCCGGGCGGCCTGGGCGGCTTCGGCTGGCTGGTGTGCGAGGTGCGCTGCGCTTGCGGGCTGGGCGCGGACTGAGCAGGCACCCGGCGCAGCACACCGGGCGTGCGGGATGCCCATGACGTCCGGGGCTCTTATGCTCACCGGAGGGCGTGGCACGGCGTGACGCGGGGCAGTGTCCTCCGGGCCGAGCCGGGCCGACGAGCTGAGGAGGCCGGGCGTATGGCGCGCGAGTGTGATGTCGTCGTGCTGGGGATGGGTCCCGGCGGCGAGGCAGTGGCGGGGCAGTTGGCCCAGGCGGGCCTGGACGTGGTGGGAGTCGAGGCAGAACTGCTGGGCGGCGAGTGCCCGTACTGGGCGTGCGTGCCCAGCAAGATGATGATCCGGGCCGGCAATCTGCTCGCCGAGGCGCGGCGGGTACCCGGAATGGCAGGCAGCACGCGGGTCGAGCCGGACTTCTCCCCCGTCCACGCGCGGATCCGCGACGAGGCGACGACGGACTGGGACGACGCGGCGGCCGTCGAGCGGTTCACCGGCCAGGGCGGCCACTTCGTACGCGGCAGGGGCAGGTACACCGGGCATGGCCGGGTCGAGGTGGAGGGCGAGAACGGACGGGAGGCGTTCACCGCGCGGCGCGGCGTCGTCCTGGCAACCGGCAGCGCCCCTTCGGCACCCCCGGTCTCCGGCCTCGACCAAGTGCCGTACTGGACCAACCGGGAGGCCGTCTCCGCAGCCGAGGCCCCGGCATCCCTGCTGGTGCTCGGCGCCGGTGCGGTAGGGGCCGAACTCGCCCAGGCGTACGCCAGGTTCGGCACCCGGGTCACCCTCGTCGAGGCGTCCGAGCGGGTGGTCCCGGCCGAGGAACCGGAAGCCGGCGAGCTGTTGCTGCGGGTCCTGAAGAACGAGGGCCTGACCGTACGGACCAACGCGCGTGTCTCGGCGGCCCGGTACGCGGACGGCTCGTTCACCCTCACCCTGGACGACGCCGAGGAACTGTCCGCCGAGCGGCTGCTGGTGGCCACCGGACGGCGGCCCCGGCTGGACGCGCTCGACCGCGAGGCGCTGGGCCTGGACGCGGCGGCCCGCCGGGTGGAGGTGGACGCGCATATGCGGGTCGCACCCGGCGTATGGGCGGTCGGCGACCTGGTGGGCGAGGGCGCGTTCACCCATGTGGCGATGTACCAGGCCGACGTGGCGGTACGCGCCATCCTGGCCGAGGCGGGGCTGGGCGAGCCCGGTCCCGGCGCCGACTACCGCGCGGAGCCCCGTGTGACCTTCACCGACCCGGAGATCGGCTCCGTCGGGCTGACCGAGGCGCAGGCGCGCGAGCGCGGGCTGACCGTACGCACCGGGCTGGCCCAGGTGCCCGCCGGGGCTCGCGGCTGGATCCACAAGGCGGGCAACGAGGGCCTGATCAAGCTGGTGGAGGACGCGGAACGCGGGGTCCTGGTGGGCGCGACCTCCGCCGGGCCGATGGGCGGCGAGGTGCTTTACGGGCTCGCCGTCGCCGTCCGCGCGACCGTCCCCACCGCGACGCTGCGCGACATGATGTTCGCCTACCCCACCTTCCACCGCAGCGTCCTGGAAGCGCTGAACGGTCTCGCCGCGGACTGAGTGCCACCCTCCCCTGCCCACAAGCGGCAGGGGATCAGCCCTCTCTTGGCGGTGGCTCCACCGGCAAGCCGGCCGCGCGCCACGCCTGGAAGCCCCCGGTCAGGTCCGTGGCGTGGGGCAGCCCGAGCGCATGCAGGGAGCGGGCGGCCAGACTGGAGGCGTAGCCCTCGTTGCAGACGACCACCACTCGTACATCCGGCCCGGTGGCCTCCGGTGCGCGGTACGGGCAGGTGGGATCCAGCCGCCACTCCAACTCGTTGCGCTCGACGACCAGCGCACCGGGAATGGTGCCGTCCCGCTCGCGCAGCGCGGCGTAGCGGATGTCCACCAGCAGCGCCCCTGCCCGCTGGGCCTCGGCCGCCTGCCGGGGTGTCAGCCGGGTCAGCCCGGAGCGCGCTTCGGCCAGCAGAGCGTCGATACGGCTCTCCTCGGGCTCCGGTTCCGGCTCCGTCTCCGGCTCCGGCGCGGCGCTCACTCCCACTCCCCGGGGTGCTCGACCTCTTCGAGACGCAGCACCGCGCCTGTGCGGCTGTAGCGGCGCATCAGCGGCAACGGCGGGTAGTAGGCGTGCACGGAGACGGCGTGGGCGCTGTCGGAGTCGTTGAGCACCTCGTGCACATGGTGCGGGCCGAACGCTCGGCCGCGGCCCGCCGCCAGTTGACGCTCGCGGTCCACCCCGTCGGCCAGCTCCAGCGTCTTCCACCCCTCGGTGGGGATACGGGCGGCCAACGCGTGCTCCGTGAGGGCGCCGTGTGCAGTGGCGAAGGCGCCGCGTGAGCCGCCGTGGTCGTGCCAGCCGGTGCCGGTGCCCGGCGGCCAGCCGATGAGCCATGCCTCGCTGCCGCCGGGGCCCTCCAGGCGCAGCCAGGTGCGGCCTTCGGGGTCGAGCGGGAGGGAGGCGACGAGGGCGTCGTCGGCGGCGATCCGACGTACGAAGGCGAGGAGTTCGGCCTCGTCGGGACCGGCGGAGTCAGAGGTGGCCGCGGAGGGCGCGGAGGGCGCGGAAACAGGCGCGAGTGACACGGGAACCGTCCTGGAAGTGAGTGATCGTGGACGCGCGCCGGCCGCGTCAGGGCCGACGGCAGGGTCGGAAACGAGCGATCAACAGGACGGCAGACACACGCGGCCCGCGTAGCGGAGCAGGTCCAGATGGACCCTCCGCCAGAAGTGGCCGCGTGTACTGATCATGCGAGGAGTGCAGCACAGCTGTGCGAGCGCTGTCAACGGCGCAGCCGCACGGCCCCCGCTGCCTCATGAGGCGGCTTCCGCCGCCTCACGAGCTCTCGATCGTCTCCAACTCGACGTCCTGGCGGGCCACCGCGCGGGCGTCCGCGTCGACGGAGCGGCGTAGCGCCTCGTGCAGCTTGGCCGGGGTGAGGACGCCGACGAACCGGTCCGCCTTGTCCAGCACGGCGATCCACCCGGCGTCGTGCTGGAGCATCGTGCTGAATGCCTGCTTGAGGGAGGAGCCCAGCGGCAGCCACGCCTCCATGCGCCGCGCGTGGTCGCCGACCGTGCCCGAGCCGTCCGCGTTCCGTACCGCGGCCTCGGCGAGGGTGCCTGCGGAGACCCAGCCGTGCAGTTCGTCCGCGCCGTCCAGGACGACGGCCCAGCGGGCGCCGTCGGTCGCCATCCGGGCGGCTGCCTCGTCCAGCCGGTCGGTCAGATGGAGGGTCGGCGGCTGCTCCAGGTCGCCGGTCTCTATCGGGGTGACGGACAGCCGCTTGAGGCCGCGGTCCGCGCCGACGAAGTCGGCCACGTACCCGGAAGCGGGGGCGCCCAGCACCGTGGCGGGTGAGTCGAATTGCTCGATGCGGCCCTCCCCGTAGACGGCGATACGGTCGCCGAGGCGGACTGCCTCCTCGATGTCGTGTGTGACGAACAGCACCGTCTTGTGCAGCCGGGACTGGAGCCGCAGGAACTCGTTCTGCAGGTGCTCGCGCACCACCGGGTCGACGGCACCGAAGGGTTCGTCCATCAGCAGCACCGGCGGGTCGGCGGCCAGCGCCCGGGCCACGCCGACGCGCTGCCGCTGGCCGCCGCTGAGCTGCTCGGGGTAGCGGTCGCCGAAGACGTCCGGGTCCAGGCCCACCAGGTCCAGCAGTTCGCGGGCACGTTCGCGTCTGCGCGCCTTGGACCAGCCCAGCAGGTGCGGGACGGTCGCGGTGTTGTCCAGCACGGTGCGGTGCGGGAAGAGACCGGTCTGCTGGATGACATAGCCCATCCGGCGGCGCAGCTCGACCGGTTCGACGCGGGTGATGTCCTCGCCGTCGACCAGGATGCGCCCCTCGGTGGGCTCGATGAGCCGGTTGACCATCTTCATGGTGGTGGTCTTTCCGCAGCCCGAGGGACCGACGAGGGTGACCAGTTCTCCCTCGGCCACCTCGAAGGAGAGCCCCTCGACCGCGACGGTCCCGTCGGGGTAGCGCTTGGCCACGTTCTCGAAGCGAATCATCTGCCCATCCTCGTCTCCGGCCGCTCGTCCGCCCGGCCGCCCGTCCCGGCTGTCTCCGGCCGTGCCGAAGACCGCCGACCGTACCGAACAGCGAAAGACGAGCCACCGACATTCCTCAGCGCAGAGCAATCCTCGGCGCAGAGGATGAACAGTGTGTTTCCGGGGTACGGCACTGCGGACCGATTGTCAGTCCGCCGGGATAGGGTCGGCCGTCATCGTGGCATGAGACTTCGCGACTTCGTCCGAGAACCGCACAGCGCGGGGAGGTGACCGGTTTGAGCAGCGCGGCGGCAGGCGGCCCCCAGAGCTGTCTTGCGCAGAACGAGTGGCTGTGCGGGACGTATCTGCGCACCCGGCAGAGCGAATTGCTCGACGCGACCGTGGAGCACATCTGGATCACCGTGCTCTCCGTCGCCATCGCACTGCTGCTCGCCCTGCCGCTGGCGGTGGCGGCCCGGCGCTGGCGGGCGGCCCGCGCCCCGGCCCTGGGCGTGACGACGGTGCTCTACACGATCCCGTCACTGGCGATGTTCGCGCTGCTGCTGCCGGTCTTCGGGCTGTCGGCCGGCGTCGTGGTGACGGGCCTGGTGCTGTACTCCCTCACGGTGTTGGTGCGCAACATCCTGGCGGGCCTGGACGCGGTGCCGAACGAGGCCCGGGAGGCCGCGCAGGGCATGGGGTACGGGCCGGGCAGACTGCTGTTCGAGGTGGAGCTGCCGCTGGCACTGCCCGCGCTGCTGGCGGGGGTGCGGATCGCGACGGTCACGGCGGTGTCGCTGACCACGGTCGGCGCGATCGTCGGCTACGGCGGGCTGGGCAACCTCATCTACGACGGCATGGAGAGCTTCTTCAAGGCGCAGGTGCTGACCGCCTCGGCGATCTGCGTCCTGCTGGCGATCGTCGCCGACCTGCTGCTGCTGTGGCTCCAGCGGGCGCTGACGCCGTGGACCCGCGTGCGCACGCGTAAGAGCGCCGTACGCGCTCCGTCGGCCCCGTCCGCCGCCTCCGCACAGGATCTCGTGGGGAAGGCGGGCTGAGCGCGATGGGCATCTTCACCGACGTATGGACCTGGCTGACGACGGGCTCCCACTGGACGGGCGACGGCGGCGTGCTCCAGCGGCTCGGCGAGCACATCTATCTGACGGGCATTTGCCTGCTGCTCTCCTGCGCGCTGGCGCTGCCGCTCGCGCTGTGGCTCGGCCACGTGGGGCGGGGCGGCGCGCTGGCGGTGAACCTGTCCAACGCGGGCCGCGCCGTGCCCACGTTCGCCGTGCTGGTGCTGCTGTCGATGGGCCCGCTGGGCAAGTACGGCGACTGGGCGACGATCGTGGCGCTGGTGCTGTTCGCACTGCCGCCGCTGCTGACCAACGCGTACACCGGAGTACGCGAGGCGGACCGGGAGGTCGTCGAGGCGGCCAGGGGCATGGGGATGACGGGCCGGCAGCTGCTGCGGCAGGTCGAACTGCCGCTCGCCCTCCCACTGATCATGACCGGCATCCAGACCGCCGCCGTGCAACTCGTCGCCACCGCCACGCTCGCCGCGCTGCCGGGCGGCGGCGGCCTCGGCCGGCTGATCACGGCCGGATTCGGCAACTACGACACGCCTCAGGTGGTCGCGGGCGCCCTGCTCGTGGCCGTCCTGGCGCTGCTGGTCGAGCGTGCCCTGACCCTCGCCGA
This sequence comes from Streptomyces sp. 8N114, assembly GCF_052245835.1. Taxonomy (NCBI): domain Bacteria; kingdom Bacillati; phylum Actinomycetota; class Actinomycetes; order Kitasatosporales; family Streptomycetaceae; genus Streptomyces; species Streptomyces sp. 8N114. The sequence goes on from NZ_JBQQBT010000011.1 coordinate 53,793, forward strand.
GCGGCTCCTGGACCCGATGCGGCGCCGGACCGCCCGTCGCCCGGCGTCCGCCTGACGGTTCCACCATGAACGACACCTGGACGAATGGACGCATGATGGCCCCCTCCCACACCACCCCGCACGCACACGGCACCGACGTCACCCCGAGTGCCACCGCCACCCGCGGCAGAGCCGCCGGCCTGCGCGCCCTCGCCGCCGGTGGCACCGTCACCGCGCTGGCGCTCTCGCTGGCCGCCTGCGGGGGCAACGACCTGGAGAAGGAGAACGCCGGCGGGGGCGGCGGCAAGGGCAGCCTGGTCGTGGGCTCGGCGGGCTTCACCGAGTCGCAGATCCTCTCCGAGCTCTACTCCGGAGTGCTTTCCAAGGCGGGCTACAAGGCCACGGTCAAGAAGGTCAAGAACCGCGAGCTGTACGCACCCGAGCTGGAGAAGGGCCGCATCGACGTCGTACCGGAGTACGCGGCGACGATGGCCGAGTTCCTCAACGCCAAGAAGAACGGCCCCAAGGCGAAGCCGGTCGCCTCCAGTGACGCGGACAAGACCGTCGCGGCGCTGCGCAAGCTGGCCACCCCGCGCGGGCTGAAGGTGCTGGAGGCGGGCAAGGCGGTGGACCAGAACGCGTTCGCCGTCTCCAAGGACTACGCCAAGAAACACCGCCTCAAGACCCTCAGCGACCTGGGCAAATCGAAGCAGCGCGTCACCATCGCGGCGGGCGACGAGTGCGAGACCCGCCCGTTCTGCCGGCCCGGCCTGGAGAAGACCTACGGGATCGACGTCAAGGGCATCGACCCCAAGGGGGTGGGCACCAGCCAGTCCAAGCAGGCCGTCAAGGACGGCAAGGACCAGCTCGTGCTGACGACCACCACGGACGCCACCCTCGCCCAGTTCGGCCTGGTGCTGCTCAAGGACGACAAGAAGCTGCAGAACGCCGACAACATCGTGCCGGTCGTCAACGCCAAGGACGCGGGCGGCAAGAAGGTCGCCGAGGCGCTCGACAAGCTCAACAGCACCCTCACCACGAAGGACCTGACCGAGCTCAATCGCAAGGTGGACCAGGACCGAGAGAAGCCCGCAGATGTGGCCGAGGAGTACCTGAAGAGCAAGGGACTCGCGTGACACGGTTCGTCCGGTGTCGTCCGCCCAGCGGCACACGGTAAATTCCCAGCCATGCCACGTGGACGTCATCGCCATTCCCCGCCGCTGCACCGACGTCTCCCCCCGGTGTCGGTGGCGGTGGCCGCACTGGCCTGCGCCGGTGGCGCCTGGCTGATCGGTGAGCCGGGCGTCGCCGACTGGGAGACGGTCACGCTGCGCGCGCTCACCGCGGCAGCGGCGGCCGCCGCCGTCACCGGCGCCGTACTGCTGCGCCGCTGGGACCGGGCGGCGGGGAAACACGTCGGCGACCTCAAGGCGCAGCTGGCCAGCGCGGCATGGCGGGCCGAGGAGCAGCAGGCGGAGCTGGAGGGCGAGGCCGAGGAACTGCGCGAGATCCGCGGCAAGCTGGACGGCAAGCTCCGCGAGAAGCGCGCCGAGCTGGCCCGGCTCCGCTCCGAACACGCCGACCTGCTGCGCCGCTACGCCAACGCCGAGACGGAGCGGGCCAAGGCGCTGGAGGGTCGCAGGCAGTTGCAGCTGGAGGCAGGAAGCTCGGCCTCCGCCAAGGCCCTCACCACGTCGGCCACCGACCACCGGCACAGCTCCGGAGCGCCGACACCGCTGACCTACCGGCAGGCCAACGAGGCCCTCGAAGCCCTCGCCCGCAGTGCCGTACGGCAGCGCACGGAGGAACGCCTGCGGGAAAGCCGGGCAACCGCCGTCGTGCCCCCGCAAACGGCCCCGGACACCCAGCGGAACGACAAGAACCGGCCGAACGACAAGCAGACGGCACCCGGGCCCCGCAAGCCGGACGCACCCGAGCGCGACGCCGCCGACAAGCCCGAGACCGGCAAGCCCGACGCCCCCAAGCCCACCGCTGCCGAGCCGAACGGCAGCAGCGGCGGTGCGGGCGGCTTCGACTTCTTCGGCCGGAACAAGCGCAAGGCACGCTCATCGTCCTGACGGCGCAGAATTCGGCTGCCTGCCCGCGATCGGCCACCGTCCGCGCTCCGCTGCCAGTCCACGCTCGGCTGCCTGCCCGCGTACGGCTACTTGTCGCTGTGTACGGCTATTTGTCGATGTCCACGGCTACTTGTCGATGTCGCCGACCACGAAGAAGAACGAGCCCAGGATCGCCACCATGTCGGCGACCAGCGTTCCGGGCAGCAGCTCCGTCAGCGCCTGGATGTTGTTGAACGAGGCCGAGCGCAGCTTGAGCCGGTAGGGCGTCTTCTCTCCCTTGGAGACCAGGAAGTAGCCGTTGAGGCCGAGCGGGTTCTCAGTCCAGGTGTAGCAGGCGCCCTCCGGGGCCTTGAGCACCTTCGGCAGCCGCTGGTTGACCGGGCCGGGCGGCAGCTCGGCGAGCCGGTCGAGGCATGCGTCGGCGAGATCCAGGGAGTTGTGCGTCTGGTCGAGCAGCACCTCGAAGCGGGCCAGGCAGTCGCCCTCCTGCCGCGTGACCACCTTCAGCACGTGAGCCAGTTCGTCGTAGGCGAGATACGGCTCGTCGCGGCGCAGGTCGAAGTCGACCCCGGAGGCACGGGCGATCGGCCCGCTGACCCCGTAGGCGTGCACCAGCTCGGGGCTGAGGACGCCGACGCCCCGGGTGCGGCCGCGGAAGATCTCGTTGCCGAGCACCAGCTTGTCGAAGGCGTCCATCCGGCTGCGGACGGCGGCCACCGCCTGTCGCGCCCGGTCCCGCCAGCCGGCCGGGAGGTCGTCCTTGAGACCGCCGACGCGGTTGAACATGTAGTGCATCCGGCCGCCGGAGACCTCCTCCATCACGTTCTGGAGCTCCTCGCGCTCCCGGAAGGAGTGGAAGACCGGCGTGATCCCGCCCAGCTCCAGCGGGTAGGAGCCCAGGAACATCAGATGGTTCAGCACCCGGTTCAGCTCGGCCAGCAGGGTGCGGGTCCACACCGCGCGTTCGGGTACCTCCATGCCGAGCATCCGCTCGACACCGATGACCACGCCCAGCTCGTTGGAGAACGCCGACAGCCAGTCGTGGCGGTTGGCGAGCACGATGATCTGCCGGTAGTCGCGCGCCTCGAAGAGCTTCTCGGCGCCCCGGTGCATGTAGCCGACCACCGGCTCGGCCCGCTCGATCCGCTCACCGTCCAGAACCAGCCGCAGCCGCAGCACCCCGTGCGTGGACGGGTGCTGCGGGCCGATGTTGAGCACCATGTCGGTGCTCTCCGCGGCGCCGCCGATACCGACGGTCGTCTCCGTCTGCGTCATGAGCTCATCCTGTCAGCTTCCTCCTCGGGGCGCCCCGAAGGGGCGCGGGGCGGTGCTCATGTGCGGCTCCGCCGCGTGGGCGCGACCAGCCACAACGCTCCCGGACCCGGGCAATCCGCGAAGCCCCCACGGCGGCACGAAGAGGGCTCGGCAAGGAGAGGGTTCGGCCGGGACGGGGCGGCCACCAGGTGGCGGTCCCGCCCCGCGAGGGCTGGGCGCCTACCCTGGGGCGCATGGGTGCGAGAACGCGTGGCCGCGTGGACGGCCTCCCCGAGTGGGACCGCTGCGCTGTGATGGGTGTGGTCAATGTGACCCCCGACTCGTTCTCGGACGGGGGGCGATGGTTCGACACCGAGGCCGCGATCAAGCACGGACTCGACCTGGTGGCACAGGGCGCGGACCTGGTGGATGTCGGCGGCGAATCCACCCGCCCCGGCGCGGCGCGGGTCAGCGAGGACGAGGAGCTGCGCCGCGTGCTGCCGGTCGTCCGCGGTCTGGCCGGCGAGGGCGTCGTCGTCAGCGTCGACACGATGCGCGCCTCCGTCGCGGCGCGGGCCGTGGCAGCGGGCGCCGTCCTGGTCAACGACGTCAGCGGCGGCCAGGCAGACCCGCAGATGGTGCCTGCCGTCGCCGAGGCGGGCGTCCCGTTCGTGGTGATGCACTGGCGCGGCCAGAGCATCGACATGAACAACCGCGCCGTCTACACCGATGTCGTCGGCGAAGTCCTCACCGAGCTGACCGACTCGGTGCACCGCGCCATCGCGGGCGGCATCGACCCGGCCCGTATCGTCGTCGACCCCGGCCTGGGCTTCGCCAAGCGCGCAGAGCACGATCTCGCCCTGGTCGCGGCGCTCGCCCGGCTGCGGGCCGAGCTGGACCACCCGATGCTGGTCGCCGCCTCCCGCAAGCGGTTCCTGGGCCGGGTGCTGGCCGACGACGAGGGCGCGCCCCCGCCGCCCGCCCGCGAGCGCGACGCCGCGACGGCCGCCGTCACCACCCTGGCGGCCCGCGAGGGCGCCTGGGCCGTGCGGGTCCACGAGGTGCGCGCCAGCGCGGACGCGGTCCGCGTCGTACGCGCCGTCCAGTCGGCGGCCGAAGCCCTCCCCCGGACCGAGGCACCGGCCCCCGAGGCACCGGCCGGGACACAGCCCTCCGAGACGAAGAACACAGAGACCGAGGCAGCGACGTGAGCGGCGCCCGTACGGACATCGAGGCGGTCGAGGCCGCCAACACCGCCCTCTACGACGCGGTGGAGCGGGGCGATATCGAAGCTCTCTCCCGGATGTGGCTGGGAGAGGACGCCGACGATCCGGACGACCCCGAGGGCGGCGAGGGCGAGCACGGCGTCCGCGTCGTCCACCCCGGCTGGCCGGTGCTCACCGGTCGCGGTGAGGTGCTCCGCTCGTACGCGCTGATCATGGCCAACACCGAGTACGTCCAGTTCTTCCTGACCGACGTCGAGATCTCCGTACTGGGCAACACCGCGCTGGTCAGCTGCACCGAGAACATCCTCAGCGGCGGGCCCGCCGAGGCGGACGGCTCCGCGGGTCCGCTGGTCGGCGGGCTGGTGGTGGCCACCAATGTGTTCCGCCGCACCGAGGAGGGCGAGTGGAAGCTGTGGTCGCACCACGGCTCCCCGGTCCTGGTCGAGCAGGACGACGAGGACGAGGACGGCCCCGGCGACGGCGAAGGCGAGCTGGGCCAGGGCGACATCGAGCTGTAACCAGGTCCGAACCTTCGCAATATCCGCCAACCCCGGCCAATCTCCTTCAACATCCCTCACCACCCGATCCGGCACAGTGCCGGGAATGCGCGAGTGGCCCCCGGCGCTGTGGGGTAGGCGGCGCCGCGAGCCACTGAGCGCGCGGGTAGATTCGATCCGGTTCCGTGGTCAGCGGCACCGTGTTCATGTTCGTACGACCGACGGGAGTGATGGCGTGGATCGCGTCGCACTACGCGGCCTCGCAGCGCGGGGGCATCACGGCGTGTTCGCGAGGGAACGCGAAGAGGGACAGACCTTCGTCGTGGACCTCGACATGGGCCTCGACACGCGCCCGGCCGCCGAAGGCGACGACCTGTCCCGTACGGTCCATTACGGCGTCGTCGCGGAGGAGGTCGTCGCGGTCGTCGAGGGCGAACCCGTCGACCTGGTCGAGACGCTCGCCCAGCGGATCGCCGACACCTGCCTGCGGCACGAGGCCGTACAGGAGGTCGAGGTGGTCGTCCACAAGCCGGAAGCGCCGATCACCGTCCCCTTCGAAGACGTGACCATCACAATCAAGCGGAGCCGCGCATGACGCCGAACAGTGACCCGACCGTACAGCCGGTGCCCGCCTCCGTCGTGCAGCAGGTGGACGCCGCGGACACGACCCTGCACAATCCGAAGACCGCCGTCCTGTCGCTCGGCAGCAACCTCGGCAATCGGCTGGAGTCGCTGCAGACCGCCGTCGACGCTCTCGCGGAGACTCCCGGACTGAAGGTCACCGCCGTCTCGCCGGTCTACGAGACCGAGCCGTGGGGCGTCGATCCGGGCAGCCAGCCCTCGTACTTCAACGCGGTCGTCGTCGTACGGACCACCCTGCCGCCCGGCTCCCTCCTCGAACGCGGCCACGCCATCGAGGAGGCGCTGGAGCGGGTGCGCGAGGAGCGCTGGGGACCGCGCCCCATCGACGTGGACATCGTCGCCTACCAGGGCGTCGTCTCCGACGACCCGCAGCTCACCCTCCCCCACCCCCGGGCGCACGAGCGGGCCTTCGTCCTGGTGCCGTGGCACGACGTGGACCCCGGCGCCGAGGTCCCGGGCCACGGCCGGGTGGCGGAGCTGCTGGATGCGCTCGGCACCGAGGGCATCATCGCCCGCCCCGACCTGGAACTCAGCCTGCACGCCTGAGCGTTGGCAGCCTGTACCCCTTTCTCCACCGCCTCTTCTCTCCCACCGACTCCCCCTTTCCCCTTCTTCTTTCCCTTCTCGGCGTTTTCCTTTCCCCTGCCGACGCCCGCACCGCCCGGACCGCACCCGCGAGGTGGAAGCTCGATGAACCAACTCCGTATCCGCACCCTGGCGGCGCTCTTCGTCCTCGCCGGGGTGCTCTCATGGGGCGGAGCGCGGCTGTGGGACACACTGGGCACGCTGCCGGGGGTCCCCTTCGCCGCGCCCATCGTGCTCGGCGCCATCGGCGCCATCCTGCTGGCCACCGCGCTCTCGCTGCGCGCCCGGCTGAAGGCCCAGCGGGAGCGCGAGCCGGGCGCCGAGGGTGTGGACCCGATGGTGGCGGCCCGCGCCGTCCTCTTCGGCCAGGCCAGCGCCCTGGTCGCCGCGCTGGTCTCGGGCATGTACGGCGGTACGGGGCTCTTTCTCATCACCGAACGCGCCGATGTCCCGGCCCGCGCCGCCCAGGCCCTCTACGCGGGCCTCTCCGTGGTGGCAGGCATCGCCGTGATAGCAGCCGCCGTTTTCCTGGAACGCATCTGCCGCCTCCCCGAGGACGACGACGAGAACAACCCCCCGACCGCCGCCGCCTAGCCCAGAGGGCGACTCAGCGCAGGATCAGGCTCATCGCCTCGGAGCGGGTGGCCGCGTCCCGCAGCTGGCCCCGCACCGCCGAGGTGACGGTCTTGGCGCCGGGCTTGCGAATGCCCCGCATCGACATGCACATGTGCTCGCACTCGACGACGACGATGACGCCGCGCGGCTCCAGTATCCGCATCAGCGAGTCGGCGATCTGGGTCGTCAGCCGCTCCTGCACCTGCGGGCGGCGGGCGTAGACGTCCACGAGCCGGGCGAGCTTCGACAGCCCGGTGATCTTGCCGGAGGCGGAGGGGATGTAGCCGACGTGCGCCACACCGTGGAACGGGACCAGGTGGTGCTCACAGGTGCTGTAGACCTCGATGTCCTTGACCAGCACCATTTCGTCGTGACCGAGATCGAAGGTGGTGGTCAGCACGTCCTCGGGCTGCTGCCGCAGCCCGGCGAAGATCTCCTTGTAGGCACGTGCCACCCGGGCCGGGGTCTCCAGGAGACCCTCGCGGTCCGGGTCCTCGCCCACGGCGATCAGCAGCTCGCGCACCGCGTCCTCGGCGCGCTTCTCGTCGAACGTGCCTATCGAGCTCTCCCCGTCCAGGGTCACCGGGTCGGTCATCTGGTTCCTCGTTCCTTGACTTGCACAGCCCCGCGGGCCGACACAGTGCGTGACCGGCTCGGCGCTGTCGTGTACACAGCGGAAAGCCGCGCCCCTCGAAGGTAACCCGAGGGGCGCGGCTGACATTCCGTGGCGCGGTTCCTACCTCGCCGACCTGCGGCTATCCATTGTCGGGATCCGCCGGCTCGACAATGGCGTCCGAATCGCGCGGACCGATCTCCTTCCCCAGGCTGGGGTTGGAATTGCCGTTGGTCAGCGCCGCGGGCGGGGCCGATACCGGAGGCCGGGTGGACGGAGTGCGCCGTGAGGAGCCGGTCCAGGCCGGACGGGCCGGACGCTTGACGACGGAGGCGAAGATCTCGGCGATCTCCTCCTTGTTCAGCGTCTCCCTCTCCAGCAGTGCCAGGACGAGGTTGTCGAGGACGTCGCGGTTCTCGACCAGGATTTCCCAGGCTTCGTTGTGCGCCGTCTCGATCAGCTTCTTGACCTCCTCGTCCACCAGCCCGGCGACCTCCTCGGAGTAGTCCCGCTGGTGGGCCATCTCCTTGCCCAGGAAGGGCTCGGACTGGTCGGAGCCGAACTTGATGGCGCCCAGCCGCTCGGTCATGCCGTACTGGGTGACCATCGCGCGGGCTGTGGCCGTCGCCTTCTCGATGTCGTTGGCTGCGCCCGTGGTCGGGTCGTGGAAGACCAGTTCCTCGGCCGCCCGGCCGCCCATCATGTAGGCGAGCTGGTCGAGCATCTCGTTCCGCGTCGTGGAGTACTTGTCCTCGTCGGGCAGCACCATGGTGTACCCGAGCGCCCGGCCTCTGGAGAGGATGGTGATCTTGTGGACCGGGTCGGAGTTGGGTGAGGCCGCCGCGACCAGGGCGTGTCCGCCCTCGTGGTACGCGGTGATCTTCTTCTCCTTGTCGCTCATGATCCGGGTCCGCTTCTGCGGTCCGGCCACGACGCGGTCGATCGCCTCGTCCAGGGACTTGTTGTCGATCAGCTTCTGGTCGCTGCGCGCTGAGAGCAGTGCCGCCTCGTTGAGCACGTTGCTCAGGTCGGCGCCGGTGAAGCCCGGAGTACGGCGGGCGACCGCGCTCAGGTCCACGTCCTGGGCCATCGGCTTGCCCTTCTGGTGAACCTGAAGGATCTCCAGCCTGCCCTGCATATCGGGACGGTCGACCGCGATCTGCCGGTCGAAGCGGCCCGGACGCAGCAGCGCTGGGTCCAGGATGTCCGGCCGGTTGGTGGCGGCGATCAGGATGACGCCGCCCTTGACGTCGAAGCCGTCCATCTCGACCAGCAGCTGGTTGAGCGTCTGCTCGCGCTCGTCGTGGCCGCCACCCATACCGGCCCCGCGGTGCCGGCCGACGGCGTCGATCTCGTCGACGAAGACGATGGCCGGAGCGTTCGCCTTGGCCTGCTCGAACAGGTCGCGCACCCGGGAGGCGCCGACACCGACGAACATCTCCACGAAGTCGGAGCCGGAGATCGAGTAGAAGGGCACCCCGGCCTCGCCCGCGACGGCGCGGGCCAGCAGGGTCTTACCCGTGCCGGGCGGGCCGTAGAGCAGCACACCCTTCGGGATCTTGGCGCCGACGGCCTGGAACTTCGCAGGTTCCTGGAGGAACTCCTTGATCTCCTGAAGCTCCTCGACGGCCTCATCGGAACCGGCCACATCGGAGAAGGTCGTCTTCGGGGTGTCCTTGGTGATCAGCTTGGCCTTGGACTTCCCGAAGTTCATGACCCGGGAGCCGCCGCCCTGCATCTGGTTCATCAGGAACAGGAAGATGACGATGATCAGCACGAACGGCAGCAGCGAGATCAGCATCCCGACGAACGGGTTCTGCTTCTGCGGCGCGACCGTGTACCCCTTGGGGATCTCCTTCTGGTCGTACTTGCTCTGGAGCTCCTTGGCGATATCGACACCCTGGTTGTCGATGTAGCTCGCCTTGATCTTGTCGCTGTCCTCGACCTTGGCGCCGTCCTTGAGCTCGAGCTTGACGATCTGCTCGTCGCCCGTGGTGAGCTCTGCGGACTTCACCTTGTCCTGTCGGATCGCCTGTACGACCTGGCCTGTGTCCACCGTCTTGAAGCCGCCGGACGAGCCGACGACCTGCATCAACACGACCACGGCAAGGACGGCCAGCACGATCCACATGACCGGCCCGCGGAAGTATCGCTTCACGTCCATCCATACGGAGCGCCTGGGCCCCGTCCCTCCTGCCACAGTGAGTTGAAAAGCCTGACCTTCGGACGGTACCCCAGCATTGTCACCCGGCGCCGCCGAGGACGGTCAACTACAACCGCCCTTCAAAGCTGCAACGAGGGGCACCGACCCTGTGTTCCCGGCCCGCACGCCCGTACGCCCGGGGATTCGGCCGCCCGGGGTTTCAGCCGCCGTACACGTGCGGAGCCAGTGTGCCTACGAAAGGCAGGTTCCGGTAGCGCTCGGCGTAGTCGAGCCCGTAGCCGACGACGAACTCGTTGGGGATGTCGAACCCGACCCACTTCACGTCGATCGCCACCTTGGCGGCGTCCGGCTTGCGCAGCAGCGTGCACACGTTGAGCGAGGCGGGCTCACGGGAGCCCAGGTTGGACAGCAGCCAGGACAGCGTCAGGCCCGAGTCGATGATGTCCTCGACGATCAGGACGTGCTTGCCCTTGATGTCGGTGTCCAGGTCCTTGAGGATGCGCACGACGCCGGAGGACTGGGTTCCGGCGCCGTAGGAGGACACCGCCATCCAGTCCATGGTCGCCGGAGTGGACAGCGCCCGCGCCAGATCCGCCATGACCATGACGGCTCCCTTGAGCACCCCGACCAGCAGCAGATCCTTGCCCGCGTACTCCGCGTCGATCCCCGCAGCCAGCTCGGCCAGCTTCGCGTCGATCTCTTCCTTGCTGACCAGCACCGACTGGAGGTCGGTGCCCATGTCTTTCTCGTCCACCCGTGCTGCTCTCGCTCGTCGCGGTCCGGTCGCCCGGCCCGCCGTATGGCCGCTCCGGGCCGTTCCGGTCGGCCCCGGGCGGTGCCGGGGCGCCGGTCAGTTGGGTGCGTTCGGTGAGCCGTGCCGGATGACCAGTCTGCCACCCTGCCGGGCGACCTCCACACGCCCGGGCAGGTTGAGGGCCCGCTGGCCCCGCCAGGCGGTGATGAGGCGGTCCATCTCCTCGATGTGCCGGGCGAACAGCGACCCGGCCGGGGAGCCGGCCTCGATCGCGGCCCTGCGCAGCACCCGGCGCCGCACCGCGGGCGGCAGCGCGTACAGCCGGACGACGTCCAGTTCCACGGTCCCCTCGGTACCGCTCACACCGTCCGGCCGGCTGCCGGACCGGCCGGGCTGTCCGCTCCCGTCCGCCTGGTCCGGCACTCCGGCCTCGTCCGGCGCCGCGCTGCCGGGGGTGCGCACCACGGCGCGTTCGGCGTCGTCGGTCCAGGCGTCGAGCGCGTCCGCGTCGTCCCGGGACAGCTGTGCCGTACGGGCCAGCGCCTCGATGACGCCCTTGCCGAGCGCCTTCTCCAGCGCGGGCAGCGCCTCGTGGCGGACCCGGGAGCGGGTGTAGGCGGGGTCGGCGTTGTGCGGGTCGTCCCAGACCGGCAGCGACTGGACCATGCACGCCTTGCGGGTGGTCTGCCGGTCGACGGCCAGGAACGGGCGGCGGTAGCGGCCGCCGGGCCCGGAGACGGCCGCCATGCCGGAGAGCGAGCGGGTGCCGGAGCCGCGGGCGAGGCCGAGCAGCACCGTCTCCGCCTGGTCGTCGCGGGTGTGGCCGAGCAGCACGGCCGCGGCGCCGTGCCGCTCGGCGATCGCGTCCAGCGCGGCGTAGCGGGCCTCGCGTGCTGCTGCTTCGGGTCCGGTGTTGGTCCGTCCCACCTGGATGGCGACGGATTCGACAGGGGTCAGGCCGAGGGCCGTGAGGCGGTTGATGACGTCCTGGGCGCGCTCGGCGGAGCCGGGCTGGAGGCCGTGGTCGACCGTGACGCCGCCGGCGCGCAGGCCGAGGCGGGGCGCTTCGAAGGCGAGCGCGGAAGCGAGCGCCATGGAGTCGGCGCCGCCGGAGCAGGCCACCAGGACGAGCGGTGGCGCCGGCTCGGCGGGGAGGGGGGCGGCGGGTTGGGGGGCTGCCGTCAGCTGTGCGCTGCGCACGCCGTGCGTGCTGACGCCTTGGGCGCCGACGCCGTGCGTGCTGACGTCCGGTGCGCTGATGTCGTGCGCGCTGAGCACGTCGTGGAGTGTGCGGCGGACCGCCAGGCGTATTGCGGCGACCGCGGGGTGGGGACCCATGTCCGATTCACTTCCTCGTCAGGGATCTGCGCCGATCGCGGGCGGGGAGCTCCGCGGATCCGGGGGGTGTGTCGAAGCCGATTACTGTCACGCTGCGTATGTAGATGGTGACAGAGACGGACGGTATTCCCCGAGCATCGCACGCGTGCCAGCCCCGCACGGTCCCTCGGAAGGGTGATTGGAGAGGCTTCCGCCCGCCTCAATCGGCCTTCCGGTGCACCCTCGCGACCCACTCGGCGGGCTTGGCGATCTCCGCCTTCGTCGGAAGGGTGTTCGGGGATGTCCACACACGGTTGAAACCCTCCATGCCCACCTCGTCCACCACGGTGCGCACGAACCGTTCCCCGTCCCGGTACTGGCGCAGCTTCGCATCCAGGCCCAGCAGCTTGCGCAGCGCCATGTCGAGCCGCCCCGCGCCGGTGGCGCGGCGCTTCTGGAACTTCTCGCGGATCTCGGTGACCGTCGGGACGACCTGCGGGCCCACGCCGTCCATCACATAGTCGGCGTGCCCCTCCAGCAGCGACATGACGGCCGTCAGCCGGCCCAGCACCTCGCGCTGCGCCGGGGTCTGCACCAGCTCGACCAGGCTGGGCCGCTCCTCCTCGGCCTCCGGCACCTCGCCGCCCTCTCCCTCGCCCTCGCCTGGCTTGTTGCCGGACAGCGACTGGACGGCCTCGCGCAGCCGCTCCAGCAGCGTGGAGGGGTCGATGTCGGTCTGCTCCAGGAAGGACTGGATCTCCATCCGCAGGTGGTCGCGGAGCCAGGGCACGGCCGTGAACTGGGTGCGGTGCGTCTCCTCGTGCAGGCACACCCACAGCCGGAAGTCGTGCGGGTCCACCTCCAGCTCGCGCTCCACGTGCACGATGTTCGGCGCCACCAGCAGCAGCCGCCCGCCCCCGTCGGCGCCGCCCGGCAGTTCGCGGCTGACGGGCGCGAACGTCTCGTACTGGCCCAGCACCCGCGAGGAGAGGAACGACAGCAGCATTCCGACCTCGACGCCGGTGACCTTGCCGCCGACCGCGCCGAGCACGGCCCCGCCGGGGATGCCGGCCCGGCGCTCCTCCACCTTGGTGAGCAGCGGCGAGAGCAGTTCGCGGAAACCGGCGACATTGGCCCGTACCCAGCCGGGCCGGTCCACCACCAGTACGGGCGTGTCCGCCATCTCGGGGTTGGCGGGGGTCAGCCGGGTGAAGCCACGTACGTGCTCCTCGGACGCCTTGGCGTACCGCCGCAGCTCCGCGACGATGTCGCGGGCTTCCTCCCTGCTGACTTCCGGCCCCGGCCGCCCGAGCCGGGTCGCGGTCGCGACCGCGAGATTCCAGTCGACCATCTGTACACCACCGAGGCTCGTCATTCTTTCACCGTACGTGCAGCACGCGCGCCGTGGGAGGAGACCGCGGGACCACTCGGCCCCTAGGGGTCAGCCCGCGGAGGGCGAGTCGCGGCAGCCGCAGTTGGCCAGCGCCGAGGCGAGGCGGTCCAGGGATTTCTGCGCCGCGTCGCGCCCGGGGGCACCCGTCGTCATGAACGCGAAGGCCAGCATCCGGCCGTCCGCGTCCACCACCGTGCCGGCCAGCGTGTTCACTCCGGTGAGGGTGCCCGTCTTGGCCCGTACGAGGCCCGCGCCCGGCTCGCCGCGCTCGCCGCCGTAGCGGGCGTCGAGGGTGCCGGTGAATCCGGCGACGGGCAGCCCGGTGAGGACCGGACGCAGACCGGGCCGGTCCGGATCGGCCGCAAGGGTGAGCAGCCGGGTGAGCAGCGCGGGTGAGACCCGGTCCGCGCGGTCGAGGCCGCTGCCGTCCGCGAAGCGGGCGCCCTTGAGGGGCAGGCCGAGCTTTTCGAGGGTGTGGCGGACGGCGCGGCCCGCGCCCTTGAAACCGGCGGGCTCGCCCTCGGCGATGGCGGTCTGCCGGGCGAGGGCCTCGGCGATGTCGTTGTCGCTGTTGGTGAGCATCCGCTCGACCAGTGCGCCGAGAGTGGCCGAGCGGTGCACGGCGAGCTTCGCCGCCCCCTTGTCCGCCTTGCGCTCCTCGGGGGCGCCCTCGACGGTGACGCCTTTCTCGCCGAGTTCGTCGGCGAACGCCTGGGCCGCCGCCGACGCGGGGTCGGCCACGCGCGGCGCGGGCCCGTGGTCGCTGTCGTCCGTCCGGCCCTCGTCGACCATCAGCGGGGTGACCCGGGCCAGGTTCTCGTTGGGGCCGATGACGTGCTGGTCGGTGCCGGTGTAGCGGGAAGTGTCGTACCCGAGGCGGATCTTGTGGACGCCGCGCTTGTCGAGGGCACGGGCCGTGCGGGCTGCCATGGCGGCCAGATCCCGCTCGGTGAGCGTGGGGTCGCCGCCGCCGACGAGCGTGACGCGGTCGCCCTTGCCGACGGCGCGGGTGGCGATCCGGTAGCTCTCGCCGCGTGCGGTCAGTGCGGCGACGGCGGTGGCCAGCTTGACCGTGGAGGCGGGCGCCGAAACGGTCTTCGCGTCCCTCGCGAAGAGCTGCCGCCCGGTGACGGCGTCCACCACGGAGGCATGCCGTACGGCGCCGAGCGAGCCGTCCTCGATCAGCGGTTCCAGGGTGTCGGCGAGGGCCGAGGCGGTGGGCGGCGGCACCTGGTCCGGGCGGGTACCCCCACGGCTGCCGGAGCCGCTCTGCGGGCCGCCCTCCCCCTTCCCCAGCTTGGGGACGGGCCCGGCCGCGGCCAGCACCTGGGGGGCCATGGGGTATCCGTCCGGGCGGCCCGGGGTGTGGTCCCCGCCACTTCCGCGCTCCTGGCGGGCTGCCCGGACACGCTCGGCCGTACGCTGACCCGAGTCCCACGGCCCCGCCGAGGCCACCGTCACCAGCGCGACCACGAGTCCCAGTGCGGAGGAGGCGGCGGTGAGCCGGACCGTCTGCCGCTGCTGCGGCGAGGCCGCCCGCCAACGACGCCGGGCCCCACGTGCCGCGCTGCGGGCACGGGCGGTCGCGCGCAGGGCTGCCGTACGGGTGCGTGCCGCTGCGGTACGGGGGTGTGCCACTGCCGTACGGGTGCGTGCCGCCGCTGTGCGGGTGTGGGCTGCCGCGGTGCGGGCCACCCGGGCTGCGAAGCGGTATGCCCGGTTCGCGGTGTCACGCACCTTCGTTCCGGTGTCACGCACCTCGACCAGCCCCTTTCGCGAGCACACATGTGCGTGGGGGACACTTAATCACCAGACTGGAGTTCTTCTGGGGGACGGCCCCCAGGGCACACACGAGTGCTGATGAGTGCTGATCTCATCATGATCTATACGGAGGAGCCTCCCTTGGAGTTCGACGTCACCATCGAGATCCCGAAGGGCTCGCGGAACAAGTACGAGGTGGACCACGAGACGGGCCGCATCCGGCTCGACCGGCACCTGTTCACCTCGACCGTGTACCCGGCGGACTACGGCTTCGTCGACGGCACCCTGGGCGAGGACGGCGACCCGCTCGACGCGCTCGTGCTGCTGGAGGAGCCCACCTTCCCCGGGTGCATCATCAAGTGCCGTGCCATCGGGATGTTCCGTATGACGGACGAGGCCGGCGGCGACGACAAGCTGCTGTGCGTGCCGGCCTCCGACCCGCGGATGGAGCACCTGCGCGACATCCACCACGTGAGCGAGTTCGACCGGCTGGAGATCCAGCACTTCTTCGAGGTCTACAAGGACCTGGAGCCCGGCAAGTCGGTCGAGGGCGCCAACTGGGTGGGGCGGGCCGAGGCCGAGGCCGAGGTGGAGGCGTCCATCAAGCGGCTGGCCGCAGAGGGCGGTCACTGAGACCGTCATCACGCCGGAGGGGCTGAGAATCTCAGCCCCTCCGTCAGTCAGAACCCGCGGGTGCGCTTGGCGGCGCGGCGGCCCGGGAGCGGGGTCTCCCGGCCGGGGGTCTTGATGAAGAGCCGGGCCAGCTCGCCGCCGAGGTTGACGCCGATCGCGATGGCCAGCGCGAGCGCTCCGGCCGTGGCGAGGTGTTCGAACCCCTTGTTCACGTCGCCCTGGGCGACGTTCAGCAGCCCGAAGTAGGTGCTGCTACCCGGCAGCAGCGGCCCGATCGCCGCCGTGATGTACGGCAGCGACGAGGCGAACTGATACCGGGACAGCAGCTGGCCGAAGAGACCGACGAGGCCGGCGGCCACCACGGTGGCGGGCACCGGCGTGAGCTTCGCCTGGGTCAGCACGCCGAAGATCAGCCAGGCCACACCGCCGTTGAGAGTGGCCAGCAGCACGGTGTGACGTTCCTGCTGGAGCAGTACGCAGAAGGCGAGCGCCAGCAGCATGGCGGCCATCAGCTGGGTGACCGGCCGGTCGGCGTGGCCCATGATGTCGGGCGTCAGCTGGGCGTTCAGCCTGTCGCCCACGTAAAGCACCATCAGTACGCCGCAGACGATGCCGACGATGAGGTAGATGACCTCCAGCAGTCGCGCGGCGGCGGTGATGTAGAACCCGGTGAGTCCGTCGTGCACGGCGGCGACCAGTGCGCGTCCCGGGATCAGCGCGAAGAGGCCACCGGTGATGACGGCTGACGCCTGGATGCTGGTGTCGGTGTGCTGGGACACCAGCGCGACGCCGACCCCTATGGCTGCGGGCGGCATGGCGGCGGCGGCGAACTGGTAGAACTCCGGCAGCCCGCGTCCGGCGCACAGCCAGGCGAGCCGGTCACCGAGCATCGCGCCGAGCGCGGCGAGGACGAACACCAGCGCGTTGCCGCCCACCAGCAGCGAGGCGGCGCCGGACAGCGCGCCGCTGGCCACGGTGAGGGCCCACTTGGAGTAGGGGTGCCGGTTACGGCGCATCTCCGCGAGCCGCCGGTACGCCTCCTCCAGCGACACCTCGCCCTGGGTGATGTCGGCGACGAGCGCGAAGACGGCTGAGAGCCGGGTGTAGTCGGTGCCGCGCCGGCGGACGGTCCTGCTGAGCGTCACCGGGTCGTCGACCAGCGAGGGCTGGTGGGTGATGGCCAGCAGGGTGAAGGTGACCTCGGGCTCGGTGCGGTCGAGTCCGTAGGCGTGGGCGA
The DNA here is from genome assembly GCF_052245835.1 of Streptomyces sp. 8N114. Classification (NCBI taxonomy): domain Bacteria; kingdom Bacillati; phylum Actinomycetota; class Actinomycetes; order Kitasatosporales; family Streptomycetaceae; genus Streptomyces; species Streptomyces sp. 8N114. Next base: position 70,541 of record NZ_JBQQBT010000011.1, read on the forward strand.
CGCCGAACATGGCGGCTTCCACGTCCTCGGCACCCTCCCCGCCGGCCAGCAGCAGCTCGCCGATACGGAGCGTCAGGTCGAGGACGCGGGGAACGGGCGGCCCGCTCTCCGCGCCCTCGTCACCCCGTGCGGGCCGCTCTGGTACCGGGCGCTCGGCGAGCGGCATCCGGACCAGGGAGCGCATCCGGTCCTGCCAGGGCGAGCCGGGCCTGGACAGCGGGCCGACGACGGGGATGCCCTCGGGCGGGGTGAAGGCGCTCCCCGGTTCGGGCGGTGGCGGTGTGACGAGCCCTTCGGGGATGGTGAACTCGGAGGTCGGGTGCTCCTCCTCCGGAACGGGGGGAAGCGGCACGCCCAGGGGCGCCGTGAAGGCGCTGTGCGACTCGTCGGACACCGGCTTGGCGTCCTCCGGCTCACCACCCTGCTCCGCGGCGTCGCCGTTTCCCTTGGGCTGCCCTGCCACTCTCTTTCCGCTCCCTTCGTCGCTCTCCAGCAGTGTCACACGAGCAACGCTGTGTCCATCGGGGACGATTCCACGGAACGGAAGCGTGCTACCTCACAGTGGAGCATGCGCCGAAAACGTCCTCCCGAAGGCCCCCTGTACCGGAGCTGTACAGAGGGCCTGCGGGAGGAGTCGGGAGGGGAGGGAGCGTCAGTCGGCGCTCGCGGACCGGCCTGCGTTCTGTGCGTTCGCCGCGATCGCGTCCCGCATGTACTGCGCCAGGCCCGGCCTGATCGCCTCGTAGGTGGCGGTGAAGCGCTCGTCCTGGACGTACATCTCGCCGAGCCGGTTGTGCATCTCGTGGTCGCACTCGTAGCTGGTGCGGGAGATGAACAGCCGGTACCGCTCGGCGAGGTCCGTCACCGCCGGCGCGTCGGGCGCGTCGCCCGCCGCCAGGCGGTCGGCGATCGCACGGTGGATCTCGTCCATCTCGCGCATGAACGCCTTCCAGTCCTCCTTGGTGAACGAGGCGGCCCGGCGCTGGGACTCGCGGTACGTCTGGGTGTCGCCCCAGCGGCGTTCGGCCTCCTCTGCGTACACGTCCGGGTCGAAGTCCCCGAACACCTCGAACTTCTCCTCAGGTGTGAGATCGATGCCCATTTTGCGTGCCTCCATGGCGCGTTCGACGGCGGCGGCCATCTCCTTGAGCCGGTCGATCCGCGTCATCAGCAGATGGTGCTGCTGGCGCAGATGGCTGACCGGGTCGGCTGCGGGGTCGTCCAGCAGAACGGCGATCTCCTCCAGCGGGAAGCCCAGTTCCCGGTAGAAGAGGATCTGCTGCAGCCGGTCCAGGTCGGCGTCGGTGTAGCGGCGGTGCCCTACTGCCGTGCGCTCCCCGGGGACCAGCAGCCCGATCTCGTCGTAGTGGTGCAGCGTGCGCACCGTGACACCGGCGAAACCGGCGACCTGCCCGACGGAGTGGCTCACTTCCGCCTCCTTGCTTGCTGCGGTCGCTTACGGGCATCCACGGTGCTCCCTCACGTCGCGTGAGGTGCAAACCGCATTTTCCGGGAGAGCTCCCGGGGCGGGCCGGGGACTGTCACCGTCCCATGCTCGCGTAGCGGCGTACCGCCAGCGGGAAGAAGACCGCGAGCAGCACCAGCGGCCAGCCGAGCGCCAGCAGCCAGGCGTGCTCGGCGGCCCAGGAACCGCCGCCCCACACCGGATTGCCGAACAGCTCCCGTACGGCACGCGCGGTTGCCGACATGGGGTTCCAGTCGGCGACGGCGCCCATCCAGCCGGGCATCTCCTGGGGCGAGTTGAAGACGTTGGAGAAGAAGGCGACGGGCCACACCAGGATCTGCACCGCCTGCACCATCTCCGGCTTCCCCGCCACCAGGCCCAGATAGACGCCTGCCCACAGCATCGCGAAGCGCAGCCACAGCAGCAGTCCGAGTGCCGCCAGCACCTCGGCGAAGCTGCCGTGCCAGCGCCAGCCGACCAGCAGCCCGGCCAGGACGAGAAAGACGAGCCCGACGGCCGACTCCAGCATGTCGTGCGCGCTGCGGCCCACGAGCACGGCGGAGCGCGCCATCGGGATGGAGCGGAAGCGGTCCACGACGCCCGCGGTCAGATCCCGGGTGAGCGCCACCATCGTGGACTCCAGGCCGAACGCCATGGTCAGCGCGAACATGCCGGGCACCAGATATGCGCGGTAGTCGGCGATCCGCATCCCGCCGCCGAGGAAGTAGACGAACATCATCAGCATCATCAGCGGGAAGACCACGGTCATCACCGCCTTGACCGGCCGGCGCCGCCAGCGGACCAGCTCCCGCCAGGTCATCGTCCAGCAGTCGGCCAGTACGTGGCCGATGTCCGGTCGGCGGCGGGTTCCGGCAGCCGGGCGGGGGTCGGTGGTGGTGGTCGCGGTACTCACGCGGCGTCCTCCTCGGTGGCGGTGGTGTGCAGGAAGACCTCGTCGAGGGTGGGGCGGCGCAGGGCGATGTCCTCGGCCTCGATCCCGGCCGCCTCCAAGGCCCGTACGGTCTCGGAGAGGGCCGCCATCCGGTCGCCGACGGGGGCGCTGAGCAGCCGCCGGTCCGGGTCGCGGGTCACCTCGGCGCCACCCGCGGCCCGCTCCACCAGCGCTGCGGCTGCCCCCAGCCGCGCGTGATCCCGGACGACCACGTCGATACGGTCGGCGCCGAGCTCGGCCTTGAGCTCGTCGGCGGTGCCCTCGGCCACGAGACGGCCCTGGTCGATGACGGCTATCGCATCGGCCAGCTGGTCGGCCTCTTCCAGATACTGGGTGGTCAGCAGCACGGTGGTGCCGCCGCCGACCAGGGAGCGCACCGCGTTCCACACCTCGCCCCTGGCACGCGGGTCGAGCCCGGTGGTGGGCTCGTCGAGGAAGAGCACCTGGGGGCCGCCCTCATGCCGGCTGCCGATCAGGCAGACCGCCAGATCGAGGCGGCGGCGCATTCCGCCGCTGTAGGCGCTGACGGGCTTGCGCCCCGTACCGGCCAGCTCGAAGCGCTCCAGCAGCTCGTCGGCGCAGGCCCGGGCCCGCCGGGTGCCGAGATGGTGGAGGCGGCCGAACAGCTCCAGGTTCTCCCGGCCGCTCAGCTCCTCGTCCACGGCCGCGTGCTGGCCCAGCAGTCCGATCCGGCGACGCACCTGGTCGGGTTCGGCCGCCACGTCGTACCCGGCCACCCGGGCGCGGCCCCCGCTCGGCCGCAGCAGGGTCGCCAGGATGCGCACCGCGGTGGTCTTGCCCGCGCCGTTGGGCCCGAGCACCGCCTGTACGGTGCCGCTCGGCACCACCAGATCCAGTCCGGCCAGTGCCGGTTTCTCGCCTTCTTTCCCGTACGTCTTCCGCAGCCCTTCGACGAGGACAGCGTCGTCGTGCGTCATACGTCTCCCTCCCGGGCGCATTAGTCAAAGTTGACTAGTGGCGGCCGAAGGTAGCGCAGATCGACAAGGTAGTCAAACTTGATTAGCCGGGAGAGCTGTCGGGCTTCAGTGCGGCTCTGCCGCGTTTCAGTGCGGCTGCCGGTCCGACAGGACGCTCAGATCACGCTCGCCCTCACCCGCCATGACGAACGCGCCGTCCTCCAGCCGGGAGATCAGTTCGCGGGCCCAGGCGGCGTCGCTGTCGCAGGTGTGCACCCACAGCTTCATGATCTCGCCGATGTGGCCCCACTCCTCGGGCGTGCCGCCCTCTGGGGACCAGTTGTCGGTGACCTCGTTGCGCCAGCCCTCCAGCGCGGCCACCCGCTCCTTGAGCAGATCGATGGCCTCCCCGCGTGGAAGGTCGACCAGGAAACCCACGGCGGAGGTCAGCAGCTCCTGCTTCTCCTGGGTGGCGGTCAGCGCATGCCGCAGCAGCCGGAAGAACTCCGCCTCGCCCGCGTCGGTGATCTCGTACTCGGTCCGGGGCGGACCGCCGGCCGTGCTGGGCGCGATGTCGTGGGCCAGCAGCAGTCCCTGCTTGGCCAGCTGCTTGAGCGCGTGGTAGATCGACCCCGGCTTCGCCGTGGACCACTCGTGCGCGCCCCAGAACTCCAGGTCGTTGCGGACCTGGTAGCCGTGCGCCCGCCCGCGCAGGCGCACGTCTCCCAGCACCAGCAGCCGGATCGCCGACATCGCTACCCCTGCTCCGTTGATCGTTCGTCTTCCGCCCAGTCTATTCAAGTTTGACCAGCGGACGGAAACCCCGACCGGCGACCAACAGCCGGAAGCTCACTCCTGCGCGAAGGCGGACCAGTCGGGCTCGGGCATCGCGCCGGTCTCGAAGACCAGGTCGAAGGCGCCCTTCCCGTCGATCGTCTCGCGGACGATGTCGGCGTGCCCGGCGTGCCGCGCGTACTCCTCGATCAGGTGCAGCAGGCCCCAACGCCAGGAGAACTCGCCGCCCTTGTCCCACGGAGCGGGCGGCACGACGAAGGTCTCGTCGAGCGAGGAGAGCTCGCCCACCGCCTTCTCGGTCTCGGCGGCGACCCGCTCGCTGTAAGCGAGCAGCGCCTCGACGCTCTGCTCGTCGGCGGGGTGGAAGCTGTGCTCCCACGCCTCCTTCTCCTCCGCCTGGCTGGTCTCGATCCCGCGGAAGGTGCGGAGCCAGCCCTCCTCGACCACGGTGACGTGCTTGAGCAGGCCGGCCAGCGAGAGCTCGCTGGCGGAGGGGGTGCTGCGGGCCTGCTCCTCGGTGAGGCCGTGCAGGGCACGCCGGATGCCGCCGCGCTGGGCCTCCAGGTAGGCGAGGAGGGCTCCGCGCTCGTCACCGTGCTGCTCCGCCTTGACGACTACCGGCATGTTGCCGCCGCCTTTCGGTTGAGGGGGTTCCCGGGGTGCTCCCCCGGCCTGGTGAACCCCAAGCTATGGGGGCACGCGGTCAGGTTCTGTCCTCGATGGCGGCCACTCGCCATTGTGGTTTTCGGCCGGTGGCCGAGTGCCGGTGTCATGTGGCTGAGCGCGCAGTTCCCCGCGCCCCTTGGGGCACGGGGAACTGCGCTTCTGAACTGCGCTTGGGCAGCGTCAGAACGGGAATTCGCTGCGGTCCCGTTGGATGGAGACCCAGCGGGTGGTGGTGAAGGCTTCGACGACCTGGGGGCCGTTGAGGCGGCCCAGGCCCGAGTGTTTTTCGCCGCCGTAGGGGACGATCGGTTCGTCCGCCACGGTCGAGTCGTTCACATGCACCATGCCCGCCTCGATCCGGCGGGCGACCGAGATGCCGCGCTCGATGTCGCCGCTGTGGACCGCGCCCGCGAGCCCGTAGGGGGTGTCATTGGCGACCTGCACGGCCTCTTCCTCGCCGTCCACCGGGATGATCAGTGCGACGGGGCCGAAGATCTCCTCGTGCAGCAGGGGGGAGTCCTTGGGCAGGTCCGTGAGCACGCTGGGCGAGACGAGGTTGCCGTCGACCGCGCCGTGCAGCAGCGCCGTGGCGCCCTCGGCGAGGGCCTGCTCGACGATGGCTGTGACGCGCTCCGCCTGGCGGGAGTTGATGAGCGGGCCGATATGGGTCTCGGGATGCTCCGGGTCGCCCACCACCAGCCTGCTGACGCGCTCCACGAACTTCGCGGTGAACTCCGGCTCCAGGCGGCGGTCGACGATGATCCGGTTGGCCGCCATGCACAGCTGGCCCTGGTTGACGAAGCGGCTGTAGACCGCGGCGTCCACGGCGTAGTCCACATCGGCGTCATCCAGCACCACCAGGCCGCTGTTGGAGCCGAGTTGCAGGATGACGCGCTTGAAGTTGCGGCCGGCGACGGTGGCCACGTGGCGGCCGACGCGGTCGGAGCCGGTGAAGGAGATGACCTTGGGCACCGGGTGCTCGATCAGCGTGTCGCCGATCTCCGCGCTGTCGGTGATGACGACGTTCACCAGACCCGGCGGCAGCCCGGCGTCCTCCAGCACCTTGGCGACCAGGGTGCCCCCGCACACCGGGGTCGACTGGTGCGGCTTGAGGAGAACGGCGTTGCCCAGCGCGAGCGCGGGCGCAGCGGACTTCACCGCCAGCAGGAAGGGGTAGTTGAACGGGGAGATGATCCCCACGACCCCGACCGGGTCCCGGTAGACGCGGTTCTCCTTGCCGGGCACCGAGGACGGCAGGATCTCGCCGAGCGGGTTGAGCGAGAGCTGGAGCGCCTCCCGGAAGAACTCCTTGACCATGTGGATCTCGAAGGCCGCCTTGTGCCGGGTGCCGCCCAGCTCGGCGATGATGGCCTCGGTGATCCGCTGCTCGCTGTCCTCGATGACCCGGATCGCCCGCTCGAAGACCCGTCTGCGGGTGTACGGGTTGGTGGCAGCCCACTCACGCTGCGCGCGTTCGGCCGCGCGATACGCCTCGTCGACCTCGTCGCGCGTGGCGACGGTGATGGAGGCGAGCTTCTCCCCGTTGTAGGGGTTGAAGTCGATGATGTCCCAAGAGCCGGTGCCGGGACGCCACTCGCCGTCTATGCACTGGAGTGCCAGATCCGTGAAGTAGGACATGCCATTCCTTCTGGGGGTTGAAGGAGTCGCTGCTGCTTGGTCATCGTACCGGCGAGTCACAGGAGTTGGCGGATTCGGTGAAGGTGATCCCGAGTGCGCTCGGGAGAAAGGCTGATATCCACCAGTCGCCGCAGCACCTGGTCGTACTGAGCAACCTCGTCCCGCTTGTCCAGGTACAGGGCACTGGTGAGTTGTTCGAGGTAGACGATGTCGCTCAGATCGGACTCGGGGAAGCGCAGCAGGGTGAACGCACCGGCCTCGGCGGGGTGCCCGCCCAGCTCGAACGGGACGATGTGCAGCTGCACATTGGGCTGCTCGGAGACCTCGGCGAGATAGCTGAGCTGGGCCTCCATGACGGCCTTGCTGCCGAACGGGCGGCGCAGCGCGGCATCGTCCAGCACACAGAGCAGGTCGGGGGCGTTCTCACCGAGGAGCAGCTTCTGCCGCTCCAGGCGGAGCGCGACGCGGCGTTCGACCTCCTCCTCGGCGAGCGGATTGCGGTGCCCGGCGGTGACGACGGCGTGTGCGTACTCGCCAGTCTGAAGGAGGCCGTGCACGAACTGCACCTCGTACGTACTGATATGTGAGGCGGCGCCCTCCAGTCCGACGTACGTCTGGAACCAGCCAGGCAGCACATCGCTGTAGTTGTGCCACCACCCGGCGACGCTCGAGTCCCGGGCCAGACCGAGTAGAGGCTCGCGCTCGGCGTCGTCGGTGACGCCGTAGAGCGTGAGCAGATCCTCCACGTCCCGGGCCTTGAAACTGACCCGTCCGAGCTCCATCCGGCTGATCTTGGACTCGGAAGCCCGGATCGAGTAGCCGGCGGCCTCGCGGGTGACGCCGCGGGCCTCGCGCAGCCTCCTGAGCTGGGATCCGAGCAGGATGCGCCGGACCATCGAGCCGCTGGAGCTGTTTGCCCCCTTCGCCCCTCCGGTGCCGCTCTGTGCCGATTCTGCTGCCATTCCGATCAGCCCTCCACCCCTGCTTGAAGGGAAGTGTGCCATCCCCGCGCTCCGTTGCGTGCCCGCCCGATTACACACGATCGAAAGTCTCTCGTGCACGTGCATCTGCCCTTGCATCTGCTGTGGGCATTGGGAACCATGGGGATGGCACAAGTGGACCCGTCGGCACGGAAGTTGGCTGCGCGGGTTGCGCTGTGGCGCCCGCACCAGGCGGGGTAGCACGGCCGACAGGATCCGCGCAGGATCATCACTGCCGCTGACGCCAGGAGTGGCCCTTGTTGGGGACCGAAGGATCGACGGTGCTGGAGCCCTTATGGCAGGGGCTCCCCTCGCCGGATGCCGCATCGGTCTCCGGCTCCGCTTCCTGCGCGCTGCCGCCGCGCTACGAAGCGGTCTCCAGCGCCCGGGACTTCACCCGAAGGACACTGCGACGCTGGGGCCTGACCGAAGAGTTCGACGACGTGGCGCTGGTGGTCTCCGAACTGGTGACCAACGCCATGCGGCACGGCCTCACCCCCGGCGCCGATCACGGGGCGGCGTCGGGGGACGAGGGCGACCCACCGGTCCGGCTGCATCTGATGCGCTGGTCGGCCCGGCTGGTCTGTGCCGTACGGGACCCCAGCGATCAGCCGCCCGATGTGACGGCAGTACGACGTGCCGCCGCGCATCGGGAGGCCCGCGGGGGACTCGGTGCCGACCACGGGGTGTGCGGCGGTCACGGGGGCCGCACGGCACTCGAAGACTCCATGGAGTACGGGGGCTCCATGGATCGAGGGAGCTCCCTGCGACACGGGAGCTCCCTCGGACACGGGGGTCACGGGGAAAACGGGGGTCACGGGGGACACGGGGGCGTCGTGCAAGCCGTTGACGCGTTCGACGCGTTGGGCACCTTGGACTCCGGGGATTTCCAGGAGTTCGAGGTGCCCGGCTTCACGGCGGAGTCCGGCCGCGGACTGTGCCTGGTCGATTCCTTCAGCGACAACTGGGGCTGGCATCCACTGTCCGGCCCGCTCGCCGGAAAGATCGTCTGGGCGCTGTTCCGGGTCGGCCGCGAGCTCCGGGAGGGATCGATGGTCAGTGAGCCACCAGGTCGTCGAACTCGCCGTCCTTGACGCCGAGGAGCAGCGCCTCCACCTCCGCGGGGGTGTAGACGAGCGCGGGCCCGTCGGGGAAGCGCGAGTTGCGAACGGCGATATCCCCGTTGGGCAGTTTGGCGAACTCCACACATGCACCCTGCGAGTTGCTGAACCGGCTCTTTCTCCACACGACCCCCTGCAGGTCCCTGGCGGCCATGCCGTTGAACGCGTCGGGCACTTGGATCTCCTGAGGTGGTTGAACGTGCGGGTCGCCGCAGTTGACGGCCGTGAGGCCGTCAACTGCAAACTTCCAGGGATCATAACTTCGTTCACGTACTGATGCATGTGCCGATGCACGTGCACGGCCAGGTCATGAGCTCATCACAGCCGGTCAGACCCTTGACTTGAAGTTCCCTTCAAGTTCTAGCTTCGCCCTATGAGCATGGAGATGACCGCCTGGCACGCGCTCTACAACGCGCGCCACGCGCACCAGGACCAGCACCCCTTCTCCGCGGCCACGGTCCGCCGTGTCGTCCGCTTCGCGCACCGCCACCACCGCAAGCTGGTCGCGTTCATGCTGCTCAGCAGCGTGCTCGCCGTGCTCACGGTGGCCACACCGCTGCTCGCCGGGCGGGTGATGAACGCGATCGACCAGAGGGCTGCCAGCGGCACCGTGCTGATGCTGGCCGGTCTGATCGCGGCCATCGCCCTGGCGGAGGCCGGGGTCGGCATTCTGACCCGCTGGCTGTCCGCGCGCATCGGGGAGGGCCTCATCCTCGATCTGCGTACCGCCGTCTACGACCATGTGCAGCGGATGCCGGTTGCCTTCTTCACCCGCACCCGTACCGGTGCGTTGGTCAGCCGCCTCAACAACGATGTCATCGGCGCCCAGCGTGCCTTCTCCTCCACCCTCTCGGAGGTCTTCAGCAACCTCGTCACCCTGCTGCTGACCCTCGTGGTGATGTTCAACATCTCCTGGCGCATCACCCTGCTCACCCTGGTGCTGCTGCCGCTGTTCGTGCTGCCCGCGCGGCGCATGGGCGCCCGGCTCGCGCGGCTGGAGCGGGAGCGGGCCGACCACAACGCGCAGATGAGCACCCAGATGACGGAGCGCTTCTCGGCACCCGGCGCCACCCTGGTCAAGCTGTTCGGGCGCCCCGCCGAGGAGTCCGCCGAGTTCGCGGCCCGCGCCGACCGCGTACGGGACATCGGGGTGCGCACCGCGATGGTGCAGGAGGTCTTCTTCACGGCGCTCACCCTGATGGCGGCCCTCGCGCTCGCCCTCGTCTACGGGCTCGGCGGCTACTACGCGCTGCGCGGCAGCCTCGATCCGGGCGCCGTCGTGTCCCTCGCGCTGCTGCTCACCCGCCTCTACGCGCCGCTGACCGCGCTGGCCAGCGCACGGGTCGAGGTGATGAGCGCGCTGGTGAGCTTCCAGCGGGTCTTCGAGGTGCTCGACCTCAAGCCGCTGATCGAGGAGAAGCCCGACGCGGAAGAGGTGCCTGCCGGGCCCGTCTCCGTCGAGTTCGACGACGTCCACTTCAGCTACCCCTCTCCCGACAAGGTCTCCCTCGCGTCCCTGGAAGAGGTCGCCACGCTCGACACCCGGGGCGGCGAGGAAGTGCTGCACGGCATCTCCTTCCACGCCGGACCAGGAGAGATGATCGCCCTCGTGGGCTCCTCGGGCGCGGGCAAATCCACCCTCGCCTCGCTGGTCCCCCGCCTCTACGACGTGGACAGCGGCGCCGTACGGCTGGCCGGCAAGGACGTCCGCGACCTGAGCGCGGCGGCGGTCCGGCAGACGCTCGGCATGGTCACCCAGGACGGCCATCTCTTCCACGACACCATCCGCGCCAACCTGCTGCTGCCCCGCCCCGAAGCCACCGACGAGGAGCTGTGGTCCGCGCTGCGCAGGGCCCGTCTCGACGGACTCGTCGCCGCCCTCCCGGACGGCCTGGACACCCTGGTCGGGGAGCGTGGTTACCGGCTCTCCGGCGGCGAGCGGCAGCGGCTGACCATCGCCCGGCTGCTGCTGGCCAGGCCCCGCGTCGTACTGCTGGACGAGGCCACGGCACACCTGGACTCCACCTCGGAGGCCGCGGTGCAGGAGGCGCTCGGCGAGGCACTGCAGGGCCGCACCTCCCTGGTGATCGCGCACCGGCTGTCCACCGTGCGGGCCGCCGACCAGATCCTCGTACTGGAAGAGGGCCGGATCGTGGAGCGCGGCACCCACGAGGAACTGCTGGCCGCCGGCGGGCGGTACGAGCAGCTTTACCGGACGCAGTTCCGCGAGACGGACGACGGCGCGGAAGGCAGCACGGCAGGCCGTACGGAGGACGGAACGGAAGGAGCACAGGTACCGAGCGTCGTCTGAGGGAACGTCACCCCGCCGGACGCGCTCGGCGCGCGCGGGGTCACGGACCGGCACAGGCTGAGCTGTGGACCGTCCCTCGGCACCGTCCCTGGGGCGGTCCCCTGGTCCACGCCAGCCGCTCCCGGAAGGACACGAGCGCCATGAGCTGCTCCAGCATTGAGTCCCTGACCCGCTGCTCCGTCGCCGTCGACCTGGGCGCTGCCAGGACCCGCGTCTACGCGAAGGGGTCGGGGCTCATCGTCGACCAGCCGTCGGTCGTCGCCGTGAACACCCACTCCGGCACGTTGATCGCGGTGGGCCAGGCAGCCGAGCGGATGGACGGCCGCACCCCGCAGCACATCCAGGTCATCCGGCCCGTCTCGGGCGGCCACGTGGTGGACATCGAGATGGCCCGGCGGATGGTTCGGGCGCTCCTCGGTGACAAGCTGCACGGCCTCCGGCGGCGCCGGACCATGAAGCAGGCCGTGGCCACGATCCCGCACGACGCCGACCCGCTGATGCGCCGTGCCACCGTCGAGACGCTGTCCGGGGTCGGCGCGCGCCACGTCGAACTGGTGGAGGCCCCCATCGCCGCCGCGATCGGCTGCGGGCTGCCGGTGGTACGCGCCGAGGGGGCCATGGTGCTGCTGTGCGGGACGACCACCACGCAGGTCGCGGTGGTCTCGCTGGGCGCTGTCGTGGCGGCGGGCACGGTCGGCCTGGGCGGGGACACCATCCACCACTCCGTCGTGCAGTACCTGCGCAACCGGCACGAGCTGCTGCTGCCCAGCCAGGAGGTCCGCCCGCTCCATCTGGCCCTGCTCGGCAACGGCGACCTCGGCAACGACGTCAGCACCGGCACCGTCGAGGTGCAGGGCCGCGACGTGGTCTCCGGGCTCGCCCGCACCGTCACCATCGACCCGGAAGAAGTACGCGGCGCCGTCCAGACCCCGCTCACGGGCGTGCTGGACACCATCCGCGTCGTCCTGAACCGCTGCCCGCCCGACCTGGTGGCCGACCTCGCCGAGCGCGGCATGGTGCTGGCTGGCGGCACCGCCCTGCTGCCCGGCCTCGCCGATCAGTTGCGGGAGCACACCGGGATGGCCGTCCATGTGGCGGAGGAGCCGGACCTGTGCGCCATCAACGGCCTCGCCGCGCTGATGCGGGCCGGCGCGGAAGCGGCCGATGCCGACGCGCCCGTGCCGGAGAGCTCCGCGCATCCGCCCGAGGAGAGGGAAGTCATCGGCTCCCCGGCCCCGGTGGCAGCCGCAGAGGCGGTGCCGGTACCGGAGCAGGAAGCCGGATAGCCCTGCCGGTGGTCCCCGCGGTACGGGTCAGATCGGACCCGCGGCGCGGTCCTGTGGGGCGTACGGGCCGAACAGGTCCACCAGCCGGGCGCGGCAGCGCTGGAGTCTGTCACCCATCACTGCCGCAACGGTCCTGGTCATCGCCAGGCCCAGCGCTTTGTCCTCCTCGCACAGCACCCGCACCGAGAGCGCGTCGAACTCGAGGGCGCGTACCGGGCTGTCCGCCTGGGCGGCGAGGGACCACACATACGGCTGGAACATCCAGGACCAGCCGAGCAGTTCTCCGTGCCGGACATGGTCGATGGCCACGTCACGGTGTCCGGGGATGTGCATGGCCAGCGTCGCCGAGCCGGTATGCAGAATCCAGAAGCGGTCGGCCTTCGAGCCCTCCTCGAAGATTCGTTCCCCGGCTTCGAAGCGCACTTCGTAGCCGAGGGAGCGCACCCGCTCTCGCTGCTCCGGGGTCAGTTCACCGAGCAGCCCCGTCGTGGTCTGCATGGCCCGCCCTCCCTTCCGGGAACGGAGCGACGTATTCCCACGTCACGGCTTTTTCACCGTACCTCGCCTCACTCGAACAGGCGAGTCCTGGGAGACGGGACGTACCGTCGGGAGTATGTGCAGAAGCATCCGGACCCTACGTCCGCCCTACGCCGAAGTCGTGACCGAGCAGGACATGCGGGCCGCCGCGCTCCAGTACGTCCGCAAGGTGTCGGGGTTCCGCGCGCCCGCCGCGCACAACCAGGCGGCCTTCGACCTGGCGGTGGAGCGGATCACCGCGGCGACCGAGGAGCTGCTGGAGGGCTTGGTGATCAAGGGAGCGGCAGGGCCCGAGGGCACCCGCTGACGGGGAGGAGGGCGGGGGTCGCGCCGGTTCAGCGCCGGGAGCTCGCCTCCTCGCGGCTCTCCAGCAGCTGCAGCAGCTCGCCCAGCATCCGGGCGAGCCCGTCGCGCTGCTCCTCGCCCAGCCCCGCGAGCAGTGAGCGCTCGTACGCCACCTGTTCCGGCATGATCCGGTCGACCACCTCGCGCCCGTGCGCGGTCAGCGACAGATGGGCCATCCGGCGGTCCCGCGCGTCCGGGCGCCGCTCGATCAGGCCCTGCTCCTCCAGCGTCCGCACCCGCTTGGTGACGGCCGTGCCGGAGGCATAGGTCTCCCGGGCCAGCCGGCCCGGGGTCAGCTCGCGGTCCTCGCGGCGCAGCGCGCTGAGGATGTCGAACTCGGGACGCGTGAAGCCCTCGCGGACCAGCGGGGCGTCGGACGCCTGCCGTAGCAGCGCCGCGCACCTGGTGAGGCGGCCGATGACGCCGATCGGCTCGGTGTCGAGGTCGGGCAGCACCTGCCGCCACTGGCCCAGCACCCGCGCGACGACATCGCCCTCTGCCGCCCAGCCGTTCGCCTCGGCCGCCGCGCCGTTCACCTCGTCCGGCCGGCCGTTCGGCCCGGCCCCCCGGCCGTTCGCCTCGGTTCCTCCCGCTCCGTCGGCTCTATCGCCGGGTGCGCCTTCCGCCGGCACGCACTGCCCCTCTCGCCGAGCTCGTCTCTCCCGTACGCCGCCAATTCTGCCGTCGGGGGGCAGACCGGTACGGGAGCGGGGTCCCGCGGGCGCGCGTGGCGCCCGCGGGATCCCGGCGGAAGGCAGCCGTTCTACCCGCCCATGCGGGTCCTACCAGCCCGTCTGGTCGGAGGGCTGCTTGACGGGCACGTTGAACCGGTTGAACAGGTTGGTGACGCCGATCATCAGCAGCAGACCGGCGAGCTGCTTCTCGTCGAAGTGCCGGGCCGCCTCGTCCCACACCTCGTCCGGGACCGCGTCCGACCGGTCGGCCAGCCGGGTCGCGGACTCGGTCAGCGCGAGGGCCGCGCGTTCCGCCTCCGTGAAGTACGGGGTGTCGCGCCAGGCGGCCACCGCGTGCAGCCGCTGGTCGCTCTCGCCCGCCTCGCGGGCGGTGCGTGTGCCGTAGTCCACGCAGAAGCCGCAGGCGTTGATCTGGCTGGCCCGCAGGTGGACCAGCTCCAGCGTGGTCTTCGGCACCCCGGATCCGAACGCGGTCTTCAGCAGCCCCTGGACGTGCTGGTTGAGCTCCGGCAGCAGGACTGCGGGGTTCTGCATCCGTGCGGTCATCTCTGGCTCCCTCTCTCACGCCTCCGCCGCTTTCGTCGGGCTGCGGCAGGCGAGGCGCTCTCGGTTCGTCACCCGTACGACGGAAGGCGGGCTGCGGGATGTGACATGCGGACGCAGAAAAATGTCACCTGGTCCCGCTGGTGACGAGGGTGAGGCCGTACGCCTGGAGTGCGGGGATGAGCGGGTAGAAGAACGTCGTGCCGCCGGACGTGCAGTCGCCGGTCCCACCCGAGGTCGTGCCCTGGGCCTGGCTGCCGGAGATGAACGAGCCGCCCGAGTCGCCCGACTCCGCGCACACGGTGGTGCGTGCCACCCCGAAGACGGTGCCCTGCGGGTACGTCACGCTGGTGTCGCGCTGCTGGATGGTGCCGCAGCGCCGGCCGGTGGCCGAACCGGAACGGCACACGGACGAGCCCACCAGCGCCTCGGTGGCCCCGGCCACCCTCACATCGCCGTGGCCGTAGCCGTTGACCAGCGGGCGCGGTGTCCAGTGGGAGTTCGTCGCCACCCACGCGTGGTCGGCGCCCGGGAACGCAGAGCCTTGGAAGGTGCCCTGGGGCTGCCGGTCGTATCCGTTGGTGGTGGTGCCCGGAGTGCCGCAGTGCCCCGCGGTCACGAATCCGCTCTGGCCGCCCCGGGTGACGGAGAAGCCGACGGAGCAGCGGCCCCTGCCGTTCATGTAGTACGTGTCGCCACCGCGCAGATCCGCGAACGGGCGGGGCTCGGCGGTGGTGTGGCGCACCGTCACCGCGTTCCGGCCGACGCCCGCCCGCTCGAGGAGGGCGTGCGCGGCGGAGGTGCTGTGGGCCTCCACGACGACGTCGTTGCGGGCGATGTCGATGTACCAGACGGGTACGCCCTGCGGGGCCGATCGCGCGGCGGCCCGGTCGAGCGCCTGCTGGACGCGGTCGAGGTCGCCGAGGTCACGCGCGACGACGCGCGCGGTGGCGCCCGCCCGGGTGATGCGCGCCGTCCGCCCCGCTTCCGTGGTCGCCACCGTCAGCCGCTCGGCCGTCCGGCCGCTGACGCGGGCCCCGGCGAAGCTGTCGCCCAGCGCGGTACGCAGCGCGCCGGCGGTGGCCGCCGCCTCGGCCTCGTTGGCGAGCCGGGTCCTGGCCTCGGCCGTGCTGAGGCCGAGGTCACGGCTGACGGCCCGGACCAGATCGGGGTCGGGCGCTGCGGTTTCGGGGGCGGGCGCTGCGGATTTGGGGGCGGGCGCTGGGGTTTCGGGGGCGGTGCGGGGGGCTGCGGTCGCTGGCGCCGGGTCGGTCAGCCCGGCCGGGGCCAGGCCGACGACGGCCAGTACGGCTGAGGCGGCGGCTGCGCCGTGCCGACGCGCGGGGCGGGAACTCGTGGGTCTCGCCATGGAGTTCTCCTCTGTGGGGCGATCTCCCACTTTCCCCCCTCCCACGGCGTTATGGCGTGACCCCTCGCGGGCGTCGGCGCCACGTGTCGGAGTGCCGGGTCCGTGCCCGTACGGTGGGACACCTACCGGCCGCCGACAAGAGGAGTGCCGCCGCCTTCCCCGCCCCATCCGGGAATCCCGCCCGGGTATCCCGCCGGAAATTCCGTCGGAAATCCGGCCAGGGATCGAACTGCCGTGCAGTCCGACGCATGAGTACCTTTGTCATGCCGCAAATATCCCGGGGAAGGAAAGGACGCTGTATGGGCAGTACGAGCGCCCCTGGCTTCGCGCGGGTGGAAGTGGTGCGGTTGTCGGGCGGGGACGGCTTGTGGGTGGTGCGCGCGGAGGGCGACCTGTTGGACGCCGACCATCCGGCGCTCGACGCAGCCGTACGGCCCGCTGCCGGCTGCGCCGCCGTGGTGATCGACCTGGCGCTGGTCCCGCGGATCTCCGCTGGGGGCGTACGGGCGCTGGTCGGCTGTGCGCGCGCCCTGGAGGAGAGCGGTGGCAGGCTGCTGCTGGCCACCACCGATGAGTCGGGCGGCAGCAACCTGGCCACGGACGGCGCGCTGACCGTCGTGGGCTCCGTCGCCGAGGCGGCCACCGCGTGCGGCGGTCCCGCTCGTGGGCCGGCCGTCGAGATGCCCTCGCCGAGGCGGCCCGAACAGCCGGACCGACCGGACGGTATGGGAGTCGTGGTGACGACCGCGACGAAGACTCCGGACGCGGCCCGGGCGGCGCCGCCCGACGAACTGCTCCGGCTGCGCGAGGAGGTGCGGCATCTGCGGGCCAAGGTCCGCACCCACCCCCTGATCTCCCGCGCCCAGGGCGTCCTGGAGGAGCGCTACCGGCTGCCCGACGAGGGCACGGCGTTCGCGCTGCTCGAGGCCAGCTCGCAGCGGTTCAACGTACGGCTGCGCACCCTCGCCGCCGCCGTCGTGACCGTCCCGGCGCCGCGCTCCCTGGACCACGAATGGTTCCCGGGGCGGAAGCGGCACTCCGCTCCCCCGCTGGCCTTCGCCCCCGGACTGCGGGCGGCCTCCGCCAACGCCGCCGAGGTGCTCTCCGCCGTGCTGCGGCGCAGCATGGAGGTGACCGAGACCGGCATGGGCAATGTGCAGCTCGTCGATCCGATCACCGGCGACCTGCGGATCGAGAAGCACCACGGGCTGGACGACGACTTCCTGGATTTCTTCGACCGTGTCGGCAAGGACGGCACCTCTTGCGCCCAGGCTTCGCAGCAGGTCACCCGCGTCACCGTGACTGACGTGGCCACCGACACCATCTTCGACGAACCCGCCAGGGCGGCGATCCTGGCCGCGGGAAGCCGTGGC
Source organism: Streptomyces sp. 8N114 (assembly GCF_052245835.1). Classification (NCBI taxonomy): domain Bacteria; kingdom Bacillati; phylum Actinomycetota; class Actinomycetes; order Kitasatosporales; family Streptomycetaceae; genus Streptomyces; species Streptomyces sp. 8N114. The sequence goes on from NZ_JBQQBT010000011.1 coordinate 87,534, forward strand.
TGCCACAGCACACCGCTGGTCGTGCCCTCAGGTCACGTCGAGGGCGTGGTCTCCACCCACCACGAACGCCCGGTCGGCGCGCTGTCCGCTGCGCAGGCGCGGGCGCTGGATGAGGTGGGAGCCCAAGCCGGGCGTTGGCTGGAGTGGTACCAGCGCACCGTCGTCCTCGACGCACTGGAGGACCTCCATTTCGCGGGCAGCACCTGGCGCTGAGTGCTCATCTAGCCGACGGCACGGGCGAGGTCCCACACCCTGATCCCCGCATCGAGCGCGTGGGTGACGGCGACGGGGGCGCCCGCCAGCTCGGTGACCATCTCCAGATGGCCGGGGAGCGGGGCACCGAGTTGTTCGCCGCGTGCCAGATCCCACACCCGACTGGTGCCGTCGTTGCTGCCGGTCACCGCTATCGCGCGGTCGGCGACCCGGGCCGTTCCCAGCGTGCGGATCCTGTCGGTGTGACCGGTCAGCGGAGCGCCGAGCGGCTCGGCGGTCTCCAAGTCCCACAGGTGGAGGGCGTTCTCGTCGCCCCCGGCCGCCACCACCGTCCGCCCCGCTATCTCGACCGCCGCCAGGGCTCTGACCACCGGCTTGATACCGGTCAGCGACCGGCCCAGCAGCTCACCGCTGTTCAGGTCCCAGACCTGTACGAAGTCGTCGTGGCCGCCGGTGACGGCTACGGGGCGGCCCGCGACGTGGCCCGCTCCCATTCCCCCGTTGTAGCTGGCCTGGATCCCCGCCACGCGCTTACCGCGCGTCACGTCCCAGGCCCGCAGCGCCCCTTCCTCGGAGCTGCTGACGACGAGCAGTCCGTCGCGGGTCGGGACGGTGGTGAGGGCCGTGACTCCGAGGCCGTGGCCGGTCAGCGTCTTTCCGATCTTCCGGCCGGTGTGCAGGTCCCAGACGCGTACCGCGCCGCCCATCGTCTCCAGATCCGGGCCGGCCAGGTCGAACCGGCCACCGCCGGTGACGACCACGGGGCGGTCGCCGAGGTACGCCGCCGTCAACTCGGAGGCAATCTCCCATTCGTCCAGCTGCCACCTTGGCCTGAGCCCGTCCTCGTCGTGCTCGTCGTACTCGTCGTCTGCCTCGTCCCACTCGCCGACCTCGTAGTACCACTCGTCCTCCGGGCCGGCGGCGTCGAGTTCCAAGGGGCGCTGCGTGCAGGTCCCGCTGAGGAGGTCGCAGACCCACAATGTTGCGGCTGCGTCGACGCTGACCGTGACGGGGATGCCGTCGACCTCCAGGACGGGCGTGGTGTCGTGCCGGGCGTGGGTGTGGCCCGTGAAGCGAGGAGGCATGCGGTCGTCAGTCATGCACGGACCCTAACCGCCGGTGCTGACGGCGGGGTTGACCTCTTCGCTGAAGGCTCCGCGGGGGTGAGGCCGCCGCTTGTGGGGGCACGCCCCCTTCGTTTGCGGCTGCCGCCGACAGGTCGTGTCGGGGGACTCCGCCCCCCGACGGCCCCTGGTTGCAGGGTTCAGGTCAGCGAGGGATGCGGTCCCCGCGGCTGCGGGCAATGCGGTGGACAACCCTCAGGGACTCGGCCAAGCGCTCCCCGACGTAAAGGAGTTGGTCGGCAGTGATGCGCCGGTCGGCGAACATGTCGTCGGCGTATTCCATCAGGTCAGCCGCCATGGCGAGCTGCACCCGCTCCACGTCGTCGGCAAGACGCGAGACATGCCCGGTGCCGTCCCCAACGACGTAACAGGGCTTGCCCTCCGGACTCTCCCAGGGGAGGAGACGCGCGGCCTGGGTGGGGGTGTGCATGGTGCGTTCTCCGTTCAGTGCGGTGAGGGATTGCGATGTGTAGCAATCCACTCACAGGCTGAGAGGGACGCGGATACGCTGACCAGCAGGTTCGAGGTGACGGAGCCGTAGTAGCACCGGAGTTGACCGTGAGTAATGCCTATGGGGAATGGTTGCGTTCCCAGCGCGAAACCGCCGGCCTGACCCAACAACAACTCGCCGACGCCGCCTATATGACGCGTTCGCATGTCTCCCATATCGAGGCCGGACGCAGAGTTCCTTCGGAGGAGGACGCCCGGAGACTGGACCAGGCCCTGAACACGGGGGACGTACTGAGATGTTTCCGGCCACGGAAGGAGGAGGATGCGGCTGTCGCCGACTACTTCGAGGCAGCCCTGGAGTTGGAGCGACAGGCCACGATGATCCGGGAGTTCGGTCTGTCCTTTGTGCCGGGCATCCTCCAGACCGAGGCGTATGCACGGGCCGTGCTGGGCAGTGACTTCCCCCCTCTGAGTGGGGAGGAGCGTGACCGGCTTGTTGTCACGCGGCTCAAGCGAGCGAAGGTCCTGGAGTCGCCGGTAACGCCCATAGTGTGGGCTTTGCTGGATGAGGCTGTTCTACGCCGCCCAGTTGGCGGGCCGACAGTGATGGCGGCGCAGCTCAGGCATCTCGTGCGCCTTGCCGAGAACGACCGTGTGCGCATCCATGTACTGCCGTTCGGGCTGGGCACCCACCCTCTGATGCAGAGCATGCTGACCTTGATGTGGTTCGAGGATCAGCCGCCTGTTGCCTACACCGAAGGCATCGACATCGGGCAGGTGCACGACTCCCCGACCATCGTCGAACGGCTACAGGGCGCCTATGCTCTCGCCCTAGGCGACGCACTGCCGCTAAGGGAGTCTCTCGCCCTGATAAGGGCAACAGCGAAGGATTACGAAGACGATGAGTGAGCGCCCCCTCCCTAACGCTTCAGCACTCAGTGGCTGGCGCAAGTCGTCATACAGCGGCAACCAGGGCGGCAGCTGCCTCGAGGTCGTGGACAACCACCCCACCGGCATCGTCCCCGTCCGCGACTCCAAGAACCCCCAGGGCCCGGCCCTTCTGGTCCCGGCTGCCGCGTGGAGCGCCTTCGTCGCTTCGCTTAAGGGTTGAGGGGATCCGCTGGCGGGCGCGGCCGTTGCTTGGCGGTTGCCTAGCGGCAAGGAGTTCTCCAGGAACCGCCAAGAACTGTTCCGCGCTTGATCAGGATTCGCCAACGGTCGTCCATGATTCGGCAATCTGGGGGGAGGGGCGTCGAGACGGAGATACGTTTCCTCCGTGAAAATTGCCCCGGTACATCCCAGAGTTGTCCGTCCTGAGCGGACGACGCCCGCCGCACCAGCGGGAGGGGCGGCACCGCCCGCCCGGCGCTCCCTCCTCCGTACTGCCCTCACCGGGACCGCGGTCCTCGGCGCCGGTCTTGCCGCCGGTGCTTCCCCCGCGGCCGCAGCGGGCCCCATCCCAGCTGTGCGCAAGCGGCCCACCAATGCCGAGGAGGCGCTGCGGGAGCTGGCGGCGGGCAACAGGCGGTGGCGCGAATATCGTGAGCGGCATCCCGATGAGACGCCCGACGTCCGGGAGGCGCTGACGTCCAGTCAGCACCCGTTCGCCCTGGTGCTCGGCTGCATCGACTCCCGGGTGCCTCCGGAGCTGGTCTTCGACCAGGGCCTCGGCGACCTGATGACCGTTCGCAGCGCGGGCCAGGTCCTCGACGAGGCCGTGCTCGGCAGCCTCGTGTACGGAGTGCTGGAGCTGAACATCCCGCTGCTCATGGTGCTCGGCCACCAGTCGTGCGGGGCCGTGACGGCGGCGGTCCGGGCGGACGAGTCGGGCGAGGAACTTCCCGACCACATCCAGTACGTGGCCGACCAGATCAGCCCGGCCATCGACCACGGCGAGGAGGGCGACGCGCGCATCGCGGCGACGATCGACGCCAACGTACGGCTCATCCGTTCGCGGCTGGCGGCGGAGCCCGATCTCGCCGCCAGGGTGGACTCGGGGACGCTGGCCATCGTCGGTGCCCGCTACGAGCTGACCACCCAGCGGGTGCACCGCATCGGCCGGGACTGAGCCCTCAGCCCACCGGCCCGTGCCAGTGGTAGAGGTGGACCGGGCGGCCCGTCTCACCGTGCTTGAGGCGGTGACGGACCAGCCCGGCACCCTCCAGCAGCTTCAGGTAGCGCTGGGCGGTCTGGCGGCTGAGACCGGCGCGGTCGGCGACTTCCTGGGCCGAGAGGGGAGCGGCGGCGCTGTGCAGCACCTCGCGTACCAGATCGGCGGTCAGCACCGAGTGGCCCTTGGGCAGGGTCTCCGTGCCGCCGGGCGGCGTCGCGGCGCCGAAGATGCGGTCCACGGTCTCCTGGCTGGCGCCGGAGCGGGGAGCCGTGGCCAGTTCATGGCGGAGCGCGGCATAGCTGTCGAGCTTGCCGCGCAGGTGGGCGAAGGTGAACGGCTTCACCACGTACTGCAGGGCGCCATGGCGTTGCGCCGCGCGTACGGTCGCGGTGTCGCGGGCCGCGGTCACCATGATGACCTCGGTCTCGATACCGAGGCCGTGCAGCCGGCGGAGGAGGGCCAGCCCGGATTCGTCCGGCAGGTAGTGGTCGAGCAGGACGAGATCGACGGGGTGCTGCTGCAGGAAGTGCAGTGCCTCGGCGGCGCTGTGGACCGTCCCGGCGACGTGGAAGCCGGAGACCTTCGCCACGTACGCGGCGTTGATCCGGGCCACGTTGGGGTCGTCGTCCACGACCAGCACTTCGATCACGTCACGGATCACGTCACGGCTCCCGTCCGTGCGGATTCGGCTCCCCGGCCGGCGTGAACGCCGGTGTCGGCATCGACGTCGGTGGCGGCGTCCGTCAGTGCCTCCGGCAGGACGACGCGGAACTCGGCACCGCCCTGGGCCGAGGCGCCGAGGCGGACCTGGCCGCCCGCGCGCTCCGCGAAGCGCCGTACGAGGGCAAGGCCCAGGCCCAGGTGGGACGACGCCTCGCCGTCGTCCACGCCGTCCGCCGCCGGAACGGCCTTCGTCGACCAGCCCTCCTCGAAGACCAGCTCCCGGTGCTCGGGCGGGACGCCGGGACCGGTGTCGCGTACGGCGAGGACGACCGTACGGTCGTCCTCGCCGCGCAGCTCCACCTCGACCGCGGGGTCCGCGCTGCCCGCCGCCGCGTCCAGCGCGTTGTCCACCAGGTTGCCGACGACCGTGACCAGGCCGCTCGGGTCGACCAGGCGGTCAGGGAGGAGCGAGTCGGGCGCGAGCCGCAGGGCGACGCCGCGCTCGGCGGCCACCGCGGCCTTGCCGACCAGCAGCGCCGACACCAGGGGATCGTGGACCCGTTCGGTGACCTCTTCGGCCGTGGCGCGGTGCACGCCCAGCGAGTCCGTGACGAACTGGGCGGCCTCCTCGTACAGCCCCAGTTCCAGCAGGCCGAGCAGGGTGTGCAGCCGGTTGGCGTGCTCGTGGTCCTGGGCGCGGAGGGCGTCGAGGAGGCCGCGGGTGCCTTCGAGTTCGCGACCGAGGCGTTCAAGTTCGGTGCGGTCGCGGAGGGTGGCGACGGCGCCGCCGTCGGCCGTGGGCATGCGGTTGGCGACGAGGACGCGGGCGCCGCGGACGGTGACCAGGTCGCGGCCCGTCACCCGCCCTGTGAGCACGTCCGCCGTACGGCCGGGGCCGAGCGCTTCGGTCACCGGGCGGCCGAGCGCTTCGGGGCCGAGGCCGAGGAGCCGCTGGGCCTCGTCGTTGACGAGCCGCACCCTGCCGCCCGCGTCCAGCGCCACGACGCCCTCCGCGAGGCCGTGCAGCATCGCCTCGCGCTCGGCCAGCAGCGCGGAGATGTCGGAGAAGGCGAGCGCGTGGGTGCGCCGCCGCAGCCGCCGGGCCAGCAGATAGGCGGCCAGCGCGCCGACGGCCAGCGCACCGCCCGCGTACGTCAACAGCCTGGGGACGAGCGCCAGCAGGCCCTCGCGGACGTTGGCGTAGTCGATACCGACGGAGACCGCGCCGACGATCCGCCCGCGGGCGTCCCGCAGCGGGGCCTTGCCGCGCGCGGTTCGGCCGAGGGTGCCGTCGTCGATCTGGGTGACATCGCGCCCCGCCAGCGCCGGTCCGGGGTCGGTGGAGACATGGTGTCCGAGCGCCGAAGGTGACGGGTGGGACCAGCGGATACCGCGCTTGTCCATGATCACCACGTACTCGGCGCCCGTGGCCTTCCGGATCCGCTCCGCCTCGGCCTGGAGAGGGCCGTCCGGAGAGGGGCGGTCGGCGGCGCGTCCCTCGGCGGTCAGCTCGGCGGCCAGCCCCGGCCGGGCCGCGGTGGTCTGGGCGATCGCGAGGGCACGGCGCATGGCCTGCCGGTCCAGCTGGTCGCTCAGCGGTGCCAGGAACAGGCCGCTGACCAGTGCTGTCACACCGACGACGAGCGCGAGCTGCGCCGCCAGCACATGAGAGGAGACGCGGCGCGGCGATCTGACCCGCATCGGCCCCGCCTCCTCTCGGCCTTCGGACTCGCGCCCTCCGGACTGTCTGGAATAACCCGTTCCGGTTAACGTTACGGGCTCCGGCCACCCGGCCACAGGTCCCGGCTACAGGTCCCGGTCACAGGTCCCGGCTACAGGATGCCGAAGAGCAGTCCCGCGCCGAGCACCACCAGTGACGTCAGGACCGCCCACTTGATCGTGAACTTGGTGTGCTCCCCGAACTCCACCTTCGCCATACCGACCAGTACGTATACGGCGGGGACCAGCGGGCTCGACATGTGCAGCGGCTGGCCGACGAGCGAGGCGCGGGCGATCTCCAGCGAGCTGACCCCGTGCGCGGCCCCGGCCTCGGAGAGGATCGGGACGATGCCGAAGTAGAAGCCGTCGTTCGACATCAGATACGTGAACGGGATGCTCAGCAGGCCGGTGACCACCGCCATGTGCGGGCCGAGCGCGTCGGGGATCGCGTGCACCACGGTGCGGGCCATCTCCTCCACCATGCCCGTCCCGGTCAGTACGCCGGTGAAGACGGCTGCGGCGAAGACCATGCCCGAGACGTTGAGCACGTTCTCGGCGTGCGCGGCGATCCGGGCCTTCTGTTCTGCCATGTCGCGGAAGTTCACCGTCAGCGCGATGGCGGCCCCGAGCAGGAACAGCACCGGGATGGGGAGCAGCTGGGTGATCAGCAGCACGAGGAGGGCGACGGTCAGCGCCGCGTTGAACCAGTACAGCTTCGGACGGAGGGTGGGGCGGTTCGGGTCCAGGACGGCCGACTCGGGCCCGGAAGCGGCCTCGGCCTCGGGCCCGCTGCCGGAGCCAGCGCTGGTGCCGGTGCCGCCACCCGCGCCGCCCGACGCCCGGCCCGTACCCCCGGCCGAGGCGGCGGCGTCCGCACCGCCACCCGCGCCCACCAGCACCGTCTCCGTCTCGCGCTCACGCTCGTCCGCGCCCGCGCCCTCGAAGGTCAGCGTCCCCAGGCGACGCCGTTCCCTCAGCCCGAGGGCGTAGGAGAGGACCAGGACGGCGACCAGACCGACGGCGAGCGCGGGGATCATCGGGACGAAGATGTCGCCCGCGTCCAGGTGCAGCGCGGTGGCGGCCCGCGCGGTGGGCCCGCCCCAGGGCAGCGTGTTCATGACGCCGTTGGCCGTGGCGGCGACGCCCGTCAGCACGACCACGCTCATCCCCAGCCGCCGGTAGAGGGGCAGCATCGCGGAAACCGTGATCATGAACGTCGTCGAGCCGTCACCGTCCAGCGAGACGATCGCGGCGAGCACGGCCGTCCCCACCACGATCCGCAGCGGGTCGGCCTTGCAGAACCGCAGGATGCCCCGGACGATCGGGTCGAAGAGGCCGACGTCGATCATCACGCCGAAGTAGATGATGGCGAACATCAGCATGGCGGCCGTGGGCGCGAGGTCGGCGACGCCGTCGAGTACGTACTTCCCCAGGTGCGCCCCCTGGCCGACCAGGACGCAGAAGAGCGCGGGGATGAGCACGAGCGCGGCTATGGGGGACATCTTCTTGGTCATGATCAGCGCCAGGAAGATAGCGATCATGACAAAGCCGAGGATCGTCAGCATGGAAACCCAATCTCTCGCCCGCCGCGACGCGACGGGGGGCCCGCCCGAACCCCGTCGCCTCGCGGCGGGGACCGGTGTCCGGTGACGGAGCACGCGGCGGCCCTGCGATCGGGGCCCCGGTGCCCTGCGGTCGCCCGACCGTAAGCAGCGCGACGTACTCGTCACAAGAGCGTCATCCGCGAGCAATATGAGCGAAACCCCAGCTCAAGGTGGGGGCGTGGTTGGACCGCTGCGCCCATGGGCACCCGGGGAACGGCGCGAGAAGGCGAAGCGCAGGGGAAGCCGTGAGAGAAAGCGCGAGGGGAAGTGAGGAGGCATGGCCATCGAAACCATGGAAACCGTGCACGTCCGGACCGACGACGGAGCGGTGCTCACCGGTGACCTCCAGGTTCCGGAACGGGTGACCGGCGCCGTGCTCTTCGCCCACGGCAGCGGCAGCTCGCGGTTCAGCCCCCGCAACCGCACGGTCGCCGCGGCGTTGCGCGAGGAAGGGCTCGCCACGCTGCTGCTGGATCTGCTGACCGAGGAGGAGGAGCAGATCGACGTGGCGACGGCGGAGCACCGGTTCGACATTCCGCTGCTGGCCCGCCGGCTGGTGGCGGCCGTCGACGAGCTGACCCGGCACGGGCGGACGGCCGGACTGCCGGTGGGGATCTTCGGAGCGAGCACCGGCGCTGCGGCGGCGCTGACGGCTGCGGCCCAGCGGCCGAGCACCGTGTACGCGGTGGTCTCGCGTGGCGGCCGGCCCGACCTGGCGGGCGAAGCGCTGCCGGACGTGCTGGCTCCGGTGCTGCTGATCGTCGGCGGGAGCGACCACCAGGTGCTGCGGCTGAACGAGGCCGCCGCCGAGCGGCTGCGTGCCCCGCACCGTATCCATGTCGTCCCGGGCGCCACCCACCTGTTCGAGGAGCCGGGCACGTTGGAGGAGGCCGCGGGAAAGGCGGCCAAATGGTTCGCGCTGCCGCCCACCACGGACGGCGAGTGAGGCCGCGGAACGAACGAGAACGCGTCGCAGAAGGGAGGCCCCGATGCGATACCCAGACCGCATCCAGGCAGGCCGCGAACTCGCCGCGGCCCTGAGCGAGATGCAGCGTACGGAAGAGCTGCCGGACCCGCTGGTCCTGGCGCTGCCGCGGGGTGGCGTACCCGTCGCGGACGAGGTGGCACGTGCGCTGCACGCGCCGCTGGACGTGCTGGTCGCCCGCAAGATCGGGCTGCCGGGTCGGCCGGAGTACGGCGTCGGAGCCATCGCCGGGGAGGACCCGCCGGTCTTCGACCAGACGGCCCTGGAGATGCTCGGCCTCACCGAGGACCGGCTCTCCTCGACGGTGGCGCACGAGCGGACCGAGATGCACCGCCGCCAGGATCTCTACCGCGGCAACCGCCCGGAGCCGCGGATCGAGGGCCGTACCGTCATCCTCGTCGACGACGGGCTGGCCACCGGTGTCACGGCGCGGGCCGCGCTGCGGTATCTGCGGCGGCAGCGGCCCGGTCGCCTCGTGCTGGCGGTCCCGGTGGGCTCGCCGCAGGCCGTTCAGGCGCTCAGCCATGAGGCGGACACGGTGGTCTGTCTTCAGCAGCCCGCCGTCTTCGAGGCCGTCGGCCTCTGGTACGAGCACTTTCCGCAGATCAGCGACGCCGAAGTGACCGAGGCTCTCCACCTGACAACTGCCCGCTGAGGGCCCCCGCGCCCCGAAGGGGCGCGGGGAACTGCGCGCTCAGCCACAGCCAAGGTGCGCCCGGCCACCCGCACCAGCCCCGACGGCGGGTGCTGCGCCCTCCCGGCGGCGTGCCCGGCTGGGGTGCTCGACCTGACGGCGCACCCGCTCGAAGCTCTTGGACAGCAGCCGCGAGACGTGCATCTGCGAGATGCCCAGCTCCTGGCCGATCCGGGACTGCGACATGTCGCGGAAGAACCGCAGGTACAGCACCCGGCGCTGCCGTTCGGGCAGTTCGCGCAGGCACGGCTTGACCGCTTCCCGCGCCACCACCGTGTCGTACTCGGCCTCGGTGTGGCCGAAGGTGTCGGCCAGCGAGAAGCCGTCGTCGGCGCGGGCCGACATCGAGGCGTCCAGGGACAGCGAGCGGAAGCTGCCGAGCGCCTCCAACCCTGCCGCCACATCCTCCTCGAGCATGCCGGTGTGCTCGGCGATCCGCTCGACGGAGGGGGCACGGTCCTCGACCGTGGTGCTCAAGTCCCGCACCGCGGCCCGCACCTTGTTGCGGAGTTCCTGGACACGGCGCGGTACGTGCACGTCCCAGGTGTGGTCGCGGAAGTGGCGGCGGATCTCACCGGTGATGGTCGGCACCGCGAACGGCACGAACGGGGTGCCGAGCGCCGGGTCGTAGCGGTCGACGGCCTTGACCAGCCCGAGCGCTGCGACCTGCTCCAGGTCCTCAAGGGACTCGCCTCGGTTGCGGTATTTGGCAGCCAGCCGGTGGGCCATCGGCAGCCACGCCTCCACAAGACGGCCGCACAACTCCTCCCGCTCGGGACCCTCCGGCAATCCGGCCAACCGCTCGAAGTCCCTGGTGGTGTCGGGAGCGTCGTCATGGCTGTGGCGGGTTCGCTGGGGCCGGTACCGTACGGGGCACATGGGATCTGGCTCCTCCCGGTGTCGCTGACGCGTGGACAACCGCGGGAGTAGCGGATTCGGGTGACGCACCCGGGGCTCGGGCAACACACCCGGGGTGACCTACTGCGGTCGCCTCCCGCGGATGTGCCTGTCCTCCCAAGCACGTGGTCTCTTGTGTAACCGAGCCGCGGGCCGGTAAACCCCTCGATCAGGTTCCCGACACGTCGGTCGGAGACTGGGCGGCACCGGCGGCTGTTCTTCCAACCTGCCGGTGCCTCCGTGCGGCGACGTCGCCACACGTACCCGGGTGCGTAACCGCTCAGCGCCACGTCAAACAGCCGACCGAACAACCGGTGCGCGAGTGCGAGGACGGAGCCGGGACGGACCCGGCACGGAGCGGTGGCAGCCCCACCGGCAACGGCCCCACCCGGGGGTGGCGCGGGCCGAGGGCGTAAGGTCGGCGTCTGGCCGCCCGCACGCACCATGTGGGTGGCCGGTTGTATGTCCGTACCCTCACCAGGAGCTGTCCTCATGCCGATCGACAACGCCACGGGTCCGCCCATCTACAACAGCCTGATCGAGGAGCACGGCGACGTGCCCGGCGATGTGCGCCAGGCCGCCGAGGAGCTCCAGCAGGAGGCGCAGCAGGCGGTGGACTTCTCCCCCGTGCACCACCGCCACCCCAGTACCGGCAGACCGGAAGCTTCCGAGCCCCCGGCGTCCGGTCCCGCACCGCACGCCCCGCGGCCGCACCGATACGCGGCCGAGTAGCCGGTACGCGGCCGAGCAGCCGGACCGCGTCAGCCGCGGGAGGTCCGCATCCGGTGGAGGGCGGCGGCCAGGTTCTTCCGGACGGGCTTGGGTACGGGAGTCCCCTCGGCGCCGGCCACCAGTGCTGCGGCCACGCTCCGCAGCTTGATGTTGGAGTGCTGGGAGACCCGCACCAGGACCTGCCAAGCCGCCTCCGCGTCGCACGGCGCGAGGGCCATCACCATGCCCCTGGCCTGGTCGATGACCGGGCGGGTCTCCAGCGCCTGCCGCAGCTGCCCGACCTCCGCGCTCAACTCCTCGACCTGCGCGGCCAACCGTTCCCGCTCCAGGTCGGCGGAGTCGGCCTGCGAATGCTCCGGTACTCCCGCGACCTCGGACACCTCCGGGGGCTCCGAAACCTCTGCGGCCTGAACCGCTGCCGCCTCGCCCGGCGGCACAGCTCTGCGCCGCGCGCACTCCGCGGCAACAGAGGTACGCACAGAGCCGGTTGCGGCACTCATCGACGTCTCCCAGCGCTTGGATGGTCCTTGGCCGCGAGGAGCTCCGCTTCCGGAAGCTCCCGCACTCCGGACCCTTCCGAGCCTGAACCCACAGCCCCGGTAGCAGCAACCCCGCACCTTCCGCGCGTTTCCGCAGAAAAACGGCACCGGGGGCTGTGTCCCCAACCCGCCGGTGCCTTCGCAGGGTGAGCTCACTCCCACGCACTTGGCCACGTAACCACGGACGCGGCAGATGAAACCCGCGCCTGTCTATGCGCGTTGGGCTCGTCAGAAGCCGCCGCCGAAATCACCGCCGCCGACGCCACCGCCGCCCCCGTCTCCGAATCCGCCGCCGAAATCGCGGGAGTCGAAGTCGCCGCCGGAGAAATCGCCGCCGCCGAAATCACCGTCGGGCGCGCCGCCGTAGCCGTACGCGTACGGGCCTCCCAGCGCGCTGCCCAGCATGGTGCCCATCAGCAGACCGGGCAGCAGGGCCCCGCCGAAGTATCCGGCGGCCCATGGGGCGTACACCGGCCCGGCCTCCCAGTACGGCCGGGGCCCTTGCGGGGTGCCGACCTCGCGGGCCATCGGCTCGTCCCCGTCCGCCAGCCGGGTCGCGTCCGCGGCACAGACCGGCACCGTCCGCTCCGTACCGCCCGGTGGTGTCCACTGCGCGTCCTCCACCGACGGGCCGTGCCGGGGGTCGAAGAAGCAGGGCGGACGGCGCTCGGGCAGCGGTTTCCCGCCCAGCCGCGCCTCCAGGGTGGCGAGGGCGAAGCGGCCCTCCCCCAGCGCCTCGCTCACCCGCCGTACGTCGTGCGGGCTGCGAGCCGCAGACATCGACGCCTTGGCGTCCTCGTACGAGTCGAGGGCCCGCGCGTAGTCCTCGCGCGCGGCGTCGGCTTCCTCCGGGCGTACCCGGCCGGCCGCGGTCGTAGGGTCGAAGCCGATCCGGCTCAGCTCCTCGCCGAACGCGGTGATGTCCTCGTCCACGACCGGGCGCAGCTTCTCCAGCGCGGCCCGGTTCTGCCGCTCCTGCCGCCTGCGCCCGCCCATGCTCACGAGGAAGGCGCCGCCCGCGGCCAGCAGCAGGAGGATGCCGAGCGTCACGATTGCGGCGGTGCCGCCGCCGGTACGGCCGTCGTCCTGCCCCGCGCCGCCGCCGTCCCAGGACGCCGGAGCCACGCCGTCCGCCTGCTCGAGTGCCTGGCCGGTGAAGTCGGTGACCATCGCCCTCGGGTCGCCCGGGTGGGAGCGCTCCACGGCGCCGACCACGTTCTGGACCGCGTCGCGCGGCATGACCTGGTGGTCCGCGCCCGCGTCGAAGCGGTTGCCGAGGGCTACCGCGTAGACGCCGGTGATGCCGGTCTCGGTCCGCAGGTCCCGCAGCAGCGTCTGCCGGTCGAACCCGCCGTCGGAGGGCAGGACGGCGACGAGGACCGGTTTGTCGGCCTGTTCGATCTTGTCGCCGAGGGCGTCGGCGGCCCGCGGGGGCAGTACGTCGCGGGCCCGCGGATCGACGTAGACGGGGCCGTCCCGCAGGGCGTTGGCCGCATCGTCGACCCCGCCGCCGTCCGCGGCGCGCGGTCCGGCGGCAGCCGCGACCACCAGCAGCAGCGCGGCCACCACGGTCGCGAGCACCGAAGCGAGACGGAGAACCCGTCGTACGGCATTCATGTGATCACAGTACCGCAAATGGGACATTTACCGCCGGGTGAGCGGGAGGGCTCCGCCCATGGGCCGACCATGTTGAAGCCGCACGTAGTGGGGTGGCGCGCCCCGAAGGGGCGCGGGGAACTGCGCGCTCAGCCGCGACGCGCTCGCAGTCGGGCAATCGGTGAGCCCGAACGGCGGGTGTCCGCCAGCGGTAGGCCGTCAAGCGCCCTCGGGGGCGAACAGACCCCCGTCGCCGAAGGCAATCTTGGCGAACCGCTCGCCCATGCGGCGATGGGTCGCGGCGTCGGGGTGGAGCTCGTCGGGCAAGGGCAGCTCCGCAGAGTCCGCGGGACCGTAGAGCTCACGACCGTCGAGGTAGTACAGGTTCGGATCGTCGGCGGCCCGCTGCTCCACGATGCGGGACAGCTCTTCCCGGATGACGCCCAGCGTCAGCTTGCCGCTCGCCCGCTCCGCCGGGTCGCCCGTCGCCCGGAACCGCAGCTGCCCGGAGCTGAGCGCGTCGAGGTCGGGGAGCAAGGGGCCGGGCGTGTCCTCGTGGATGGGGCAGTGGACGGCCGAGACGACCAGCAACGGGGCGGTGGGATGGCCCTCCCGGACGGTGTCGAGGAAGCCGTGCACCGCGGGGCCGAAGGCGCGCAGCCGCATCAGATCGGCGTTGACCAGATTGATGCCGATCTTGACGCTGACCAGGTCCGCCGGGGTGTCCCGCATCGCCCGTGCGGTGAACGCGTCGAGCAGGGCGGCGCCGCCCAGACCCAGGTTGACCAGTTCCACGCCGCCGAGACGGGCGGCCACCGCCGGCCAGGTCCCGGTCGGGTTCCGGGCGTTGGAGCCGTGGCTGATCGAACTGCCGTGGTGCAGCCACACTTTGCCGGCCGGGGGCGGCGCCGCTTCGACGGGGGCGTCGGTGCGCAGGGCGACCAGTTCGGTGGTCTCGTCGTGCGGCAGCCAGATCTCGACGTCCTTGAGGCGGTCGGGCAGGCCGGTGAACCGCAGAGTGCCGACGGGGCCGGGTTCCGTCCCGGCGGCCCCGGTAGCCATGTCTATGGTCAGGACTTTGCCACCGCTCACCCCGGCCTGGTCGGCAAGACGGCCGTCGACGAGCAGGTCGTACACCCCGTCCGGAAGAGGCGGGACCCCCACGTAGACCCGCTTGGTCGGCAGCGTGTCCAGTTCGACGGCGGTCGCCCGAGTACGGAAGACCAGCCGTACGCCGGACGGTTGCGACTCCGCCATGGCGAGCTGCCCGTCCGCGCACTGGGCCCGAGCCCGCGCCGGCAGCCGGTGCGGCAGCAGACCGTGCTCCGTACGCTCCAGCTCGAGGGCCCCGCGCACCAGGTCGGCGGTGAGGGGTGTGGTGATCCAGTCGTGTTCGGTCTGCATATCCTCAGCCTCTTGTCGGTGTCTTCAGCCTCTTGTCGGTGTCTTCCGGATGGCTGCCCGAATGCGCTGCGGGGGCCGGGATCAGGGCGCGGGCCAGTTGCGCAGCAAGGCGTCGAGAGCGTCCAGCACCCGGGCCCAGGTCTCCTCCGTGTCGGGGGCGCTGTGGCTGAACCCCCCTCCCATCTCCAGGCTGACGTAGCCGTGGAAGACGCTGCCCAGCATCCGGACGGCGTGCGTCTGGTCCGGCTCCGTCAGTCGGTAGCCGCGCAGGATCGCGCGGGTCATCTGGGCATGCCGGACGCCCGCGCTGGCAGCGGCCGTCTGCGGGTCGAGCCGCGTCTGGGCGGCGGCGTAGCGCCCGGGATGCTCCCGGGCGTAGTCGCGGTAGACGTTCGCGAAAGCGGTCAGCGCGTCCTTGCCGGCCCGCCCGGCCAGCGCTTCCGCGGCCCGGTCGGCGAGCTCCTCCAGCGCCAGCAGAGCAATCTTCGTCTTGAGGTCCTGGGAGTTCTTCAGGTGCGAGTACAGGCTCGCGACCTTGACGTCGAACCGCCTGGCCACCGCCGAGACGGTCACCTGGTCGAACCCGACCTCGTCCGCCAGCTCAGCCCCCGCCCTGATCAACCGCTCCGGAGTCAGCCCTGCCCGCACCATAACATTCCTCCCATTCGCCAGAAGCCAGCATGCATCTCCCTAAAGGCTTTAGGCAAATGACCGAAGGGGGGACCTCGACCCGGAGAGAGGGAGGCGCCCCGAAGGGGCGCCTCCCTCGATGCCAGGTACGCAAGATCCGCGGGGTAAGCCCTAGACCTGCATCGCGAGCCGGGAGATTCGCTCCCCCGGAGCGTCCGCCGCGGAGGCCAGGACAGCCGTGTAGTGGGCGATGAGCTGCTGGATCGTCGGCGGGTCGAAGAGGTCGGTGTTGTACTCGGCGATTCCGGTGAGGCCGTCCGGGATCTCCTGCAATTCGACGGTCAGCTCGAACTTGCTGACGGCGACGTCCAGTGGGGCTGCGTGGAGTTCGAGCTCGCCCAGCCTCGTCACGTTCTCGGTCCGCGCCTCCTGGAGCACGAACATCGACTGGAAGAGAGGAGAGTGGCGGCTGGGGTCCCGTTCCAGCCGCAGGGCCTCCACTACGGCGCCGAAGGGCACCTCCTGGTGGTCGTACGCGTCCAGGGTGGTGCGCCGCACGCGTGCCAGCAGCTCGGAGAACGTCGGATCGCCCGACAGGTCCGTGCGCATCACCAGGGTGTTGACGAAGAAGCCGATGAGCCCCTCCAGTTCGGGGCGGCCTCGGTTGGCGACCACCGTGCCGACGGCGATGTCGGTCTGCCGCGAGGAGCGGTGCAGCACGACGTTGTAGGCCGCCAGCAGCGTCATGTACAGGGTCGAGTCGTGCCGCGCCGACAGGGCACGCAGCCGCTCCAGCAGCTCCGGCGGGCACCGGAAGCTCTCCCGGGCGCCGTGGTAGGTCTTGATCTCGGGGCGCTCCCGGTCCACGGGCAGCGACACCGGCGCGGGGACGCTCGCGAGCTGCTTCACCCAGTACCGCAGCTGCTGCTCCTGCGCGCCGTCCGCGAGCAGGCCACGCTGCCAGCGGGCGTAGTCGGCGTACTGGACGGGTAGCGGCGGCAGCGGGGAGGGCCGTCCCTGGCGGAACGCCTCGTACAGGGCGGCGAGATCGTGCTGGAAGATGCCGAACGACCAGCCGTCGGAGACGCTGTGGTGCATGTTGATCAGCAGCACGTGCTCCTGCTCGGACAGCCGTAGCAGCCGCGCGCGGATCAGCGGGGCACGGTCCAGTGCGAACGGGGTGCTCGCCTCCTGTGCGCAGACGCGCGGGAGGTCGTCGGGGTCGTCGAGGTCCTCCTCCTGGACGGTGAACTCCGTGCCGTCCTCGATGCGCTGGTACGGCACGCCGCCGTGGTCCCGGAAGCAGGTGCGCAGCACCTCGTGGCGCTGCACGACCCCTTCCAGCGCGCGTAACAGCGCCCGCCGGTCCAGCGGGCCCGCCAGCCGTGTTGCACCCGGGAGGTTGTAGGCCGCCGCGGCGCTGTCCCCGTCGAGCTGGGTGAGGAACCAGATGCGCTGCTGGGTGGACGACAGCGGGGGTGGTTCGTCGGCAGACCGGGGGCCCGTGGAATCGTGTCGAGCGCTGCGAGGTCGATCCCCTGCTGCTGGAGCAACCGTAGCGCCGCGCCCTGCTGTTTGGCCGGGAGCGCCCTGAACCGGCCGATCACATCCGGTGCGCTGTGGCCGTGGCCGGTGGTCATCCGTGCTCCGTCTGCTCGGTGCTCGCGTTCAGCGCGTCCAGTTCTTCCTCACTCATGCCTTCCACGAGGGCGATGACGTCGAGGCTCTTCTGCTCCGCGTCGGCCGGCCCGGAAGCAGCCTGCCCAGCCTCCGTCAGCCCGGAAGCCTCCTGAGCCTCCGACTGCGGCCCGGCGACCGGCTCCCCCTCCGACGCCCCAGAGGCCCCGGAAGCCCCCGTCGGCCTGTAACGGTCCACGGTGGCGGCCAGTTCGCCGAGCTGCGGGGCCGCGAAGACGGCAGGGGCGGGCAACTCCACGCCCGTTCGTAGCTTCACCAGGTTCATCAGGCGGTTCGCCAGCAGTGAGTTTCCGCCGAGCGCGAGGAAATCGCTCCGCGGGCCGAGCTGCTCCGCGTCGATCCCCAGCAGTTCCGACCAGACATCGACCATGATCTGCTCGGTGTCGCCCGATGCCGCGTCCACCAAGTGCCCGTTGCTGAGCGCGCGGCTCGCACCGGCGGTGTCCTCACTGGGCGCGTACCTCCGGCCGATCCAGTAGCTGCCGCCCTCGAATGCCGTCGGAGGCAGCGGGGCGAGCGGGCGCGGACCGTTGTGCAGCCTCCGCCAGGGCACGTCGCCTCCGCGTACCCACAGCTCGGCGAGGTGCTCCAGGTCGCGGTCCTCGACGAGACCGGCCAGGAACGCCTCACCGCGGGCGCCGGAGAGCATCGCGCCCAGCGGGCCGGCGTCGTCTTCGGCGTTGCCCGTGTGGACGGTCACGGCGGTGTCGCCCGGCTCGGCCTCCCCGTCGTCCGCCAGATACCGCTTCAGCGCCTGCCGCAGTTCGTCCAGCGAACCCACGACCGCCGCGAGCCGTTCGGGCAGCGCTTCACGGCCCAGCTGGCAGGTGTACGCGACGTCGGCCAGGCTCACCGACCCAGCGTCGCCCTCCACGAACGCGAGCAGCCGCTCCGCCGCCGTGCGCAGCCTCGGGCCCGTCTTCGCGGACAGCACCACGAGCTGGGACCCGGAGTCGTGGACGTCCGAGACGGGGTCAGCGGCTGGTGGGGCCTCGACGACCAGGCTGACGTGACTGCCGCCCGCCGCGACCGAGTTGACCAGCGCGCGGAGCGGCGCCGAGTCCTGCCGAGGCTCCCAGTGCGCGGGCCGCTCGCACAGTTCCAGCGCCGTGCCGTCCAGCGCGAGGTTGGGATTGGGGGTGCCGACCTCCGTGAGGGGGGCCAGCTCCCCGTGCCGCAGTTGCAGGATCACCTTGGTGAGCTGGGCGATGCCGGAGGCCGCCTCCGGATGGCCCAGGTTCGACTTCACGGTGCCGACGGGCACCGGCTCGGTGACATCGTCGAACACTTCCCGCAGCGCGCGCAGCTCGATCTCGTCCGACATCGCGGCACCGTTGGCCGCCGCCTCCACGTAACCGATGGAGTCCGCAGCCACATCGGCCTGTGCCAGCGCCCGCCGTATGACGTTCACCTGAGTGCGGCGGCTCGGCATCATGAAGCCTGACGACCGACCGCTGTGCATGGAGGAGGTGCTCTTGATCACCGCGTGTACCTGGTCCCCGTCGCGCAGGGCGGCGTCCAGCGGCTTGAGCAGCACGGCGCCGACGGCCTCGGCCGGCAGATAGCCGTCTCCGTCTCGGAAGCTGCGGCTGCCCGGGTGGCTGCCGAGCAGTTGCAGCTCGGACAGGGCCAGATACTTGTCCGGGTGGACGGTGAGGTTGATGCCACCGGCGACAGCCAACTCGGTCTCACCGCGGCGCAGATCGACGCAGGCCAGGTGGATCGCCATGGCGGAGGAGGTGCACATGCTGTCCACCGCCAGGCTCGGGCCCTCCAGCCCGAAGAAGTGCGAGACGCGATTGGCGATCATGTTGTACGAGGTGGACGAGGTCAGCGCCGCCAGCACGGGGTTGGTGTCATCGGCCCGGTAGAGCTGGTACGCCGCCCCCACATAGACCCCGACGCGCCGTTCGTAGCGCCGGTGGAGGTCGTCCTGGGTCACGCCCGACTGCTCCATCAGCTGCCACACGGTCTCCAGGAACAGCCGCTGCTGCGGGTCCATCTCCGCCGCCTCCCGCGGGGAGACCCCGAACAGCATCGGATCGAACCGGTCGATGCCGTCGAGAAAGCCGCCCCATCCGGACGGCCGCGTGCCCGTAGCGTCGGTCGCCGAGTCGAGCAGCGCCTTGTGGTCCCAGCGCTCGGCGGGAACCTCGGTCACGCAGTCCTTGCCGGCCCGGAGGTTGTCCCAGAAGGCGGCGAGGTCGTCGGCCTGCGGATACCGTCCGCTGATACCGATGACCGCCACGTCCCCGCCGGAACCCGGCCGGCCCTCGCCCTGCGGGAGAGGCGCCGTCCGGGCCCGCTCCTGCGCGACCGCCACCGACTCGCGGACGGGCGCGGCCTCCCGCGCGTGCGCCGCGTCCGCGGGCACCGTCCCGGGCGAGGCGGGCCCCGTCTCGGGCGAGGCGGGCCCCGTCTCGTGCGTCGGCGCGGACGGTTCGGGCGTCGGCGCGGACGGTTCGGGCTCGGTGGGCATACCGAGCAGCGCGCGCAGTTCCTCCGGGTGGGCGGTCATGAAGTACCGGGCCAGTTCCCGAACCGACTCGACCTCCAGCAGCAGCGTCCGTGACAAGCGGCCGAAGGACTCCTCCAGCTGGGAGATCACATCGACTGCGATCACCGAGTCCATGCCGTAGCGGTCCAACGGCGCGTCCGGAGCCAGCCTTTCGGACCCCAGCTTGAGCGCCGAGGCCAGCACGCGCCGCAGATGGCCCACCGCGCGGTCCTCGAGGAGACGGTCGGCAACGGGGTCCTGGGCCGGGGCGGCCTTACCGGCCGGGATGCCGTCGGCCACGGCCCCGTCGGCCGGTCCGGACGCGGCACTCTCCTGCGCATCGCCCTGCATCGGCGATTCCTCCTCGGGTGTGGTGAGTTCGGTGAGCAACCGCGCGCGCTCGCCGACGAGAACGAGCAGCCTGCCCTCCGCCGGACCGGCTTCCGCCGTCAGGGCGTGACGCAGCGCCGCCAGCCCCCGGGCGGTGTCCAGGGGGGCGAGACCGGCGCGGCGCAGGTGCTGCCGTACGGCGTCGCCGCCCATACCGCCCGCTTCCCACAGCGGCCAGCCGATGGACACCGTCCTTCCGCTGCACCGGCCGTCCTCGACGAGCCGGTTGCGGTATGCGGCGTAGGCGTCCATGAACGCGTTTCCGGCCGCGTAGTCGGCCTGCCCCGCGTTGCCGAAGGCGCCGGCGGTCGACGAGAAGCAGCAGAAGAACTCCAGCGGCTGGTCCCGGCTCAGCTCGTCGAGGTTGACCAGCCCCGCGACCTTGGGGCCGAGGACACGTGCGAGGTCCTCGGAGCTCTTGCGCAGCAGGAAGCTGTCGGCCAGGACCCCGGCGCTGTGCACGATGCCTGTCAGCGGCCCGTGGTCGTCAGCCACACGTGCCAGCAGTCGCGCCACCGCGTCCCGGTCGGTGACGTCGACGGCCCGGTAGTCGACCGTGAGGCCGGGCGCACGCAGGGTGTCCAGGTCCCGCCGCCGCTCCTCGTCCAGCGGCGACCTGCCGGTGAGGACCACGGTGGCGTGGTCGACCGAGGCGGCGATGTCCTCCGCCACGATGCGGCCGAGGCCGCCCGCGCCACCGCTGATCAGATATACGCCCCCGTTCCGCCACGGTGCGGCCCCGGAAAGGGCGCCTTCACCGGCTTCCGCGAGCCGCCCGACGAGTCGTCGGCCGTCCCGGTAACGCACCTCCGGCTCGGGCTCGGGCACCGCCGCCTCGGCCGCAAGACGAGCGGCGACGGTGGTGGCCGCCGCTCCGTCCAGGCACTCGACGTACTGGGTGCGCAACAGCGGCTGTTCCGAGGTGGCGGTCTTCAGGAGTCCCGCAAGGCCGCCCGAGCAGGCGAGGAGCTCACGCGCGGTTCCGTCGCCGGACGGGACGGCACCGGCCAGGACGACCTGGAGCAGCATCGGCTCCCGTACACCTCCCGCCAGGACCTCCCGGACCAGGGCGAACAGCCGCTGCGCTGCATCGCCGTACCAGACGTCCGGCGCACCGTCGGCGAGCTGAAGGAAGTGGCATACGGCGCCGGAGGGGAGCGCGGCACGCAGGCCGTCACGTCCGTCCGTGCCCAGCCGGCCGAGGACCACGACGTGGTGGGCTTGGAACGTCTCCTCGTTCTCGCGGGCGGTGCCGTCGGCGCCGGGTTCCGGGAGCTCCCGCGCCGCCCAGTACGGCCGCAGCAGCACCATGTCGCCTTCCGGCTCCGTGGGCGGTGCGGCGGCCGGAGCCACGAGCGGTCCTCGCCTCGCCTCCGTTCCGTCGGCCGGATCGAGGTCGAACCAGCAGCGGTCACGGGCGAAGGGATATCCGGGCAGACTGACGCGCCGGGCAGGCGGCCCCCCGGGGCTCAGATCCTCCCAGTGCACCGTCGCCCCGTGCGCCCAGAGGCGCAGCAGTTCGTCGTATTCGCCGTGTCCGGTCCACGCGGAGACAGCGCTGCGCAGTGCCGCCTCACCGGCTGCCGTGGGCGCCTGCCGGCCGGGACCGACGGTGCCTCGCACCCAGGCGGCGGCCGGTCCGCGCGCGGTCTCCTCGGCGTTCGCGGCGTCCGTACCGGCGAGGAAGGACTCCAGCCGCGCCCTGGCGTCCGCCGGCGTGGTGGCGGCGAAAGCCAGCCGCTCGTCCAGCGCCATGCGACCCACCTGGAGCGTCCACGCGACATCGGCGAGCGCGTCTGCCGGCAGCTCCGTCAGCCGGGTGCGCAACCGGCGGGCCTGCTCGGCGAGCTGCTCCTCGCTCTGCGCGGAGAGTACGAACAGCGCGGGGCGACCGGCAGTGCCCGACGGCGCGGGAAGCGGCGCAGGTTCCGGCACGTACTCGGACAGCACTACATGGACGTTCGACCCGCCGGCGCCGAAGCCGGACACCCCGGCGAGCCGCGGCAGCACCCGGGTCCCGCCCGCCTGGTCCGCCACGAGGGGCTGCTGCCAGGGCTCCCTGCGCTGCTGGACCCGCAGCGGGGTGCCGTCGAAGTCGATATGCGGGTTGAGCGTGTCGGAGTGCAGGCTCGGCACCAGCTCGCCGTGGCGCATCTGCAGCAGCACCTTGGTGATGCCGGCGATCCCGGCCGCGCCCTCGCAGTGCCCGATGTTCGACTTCACGGAGCCGATCGCACACGTCCCCGGCGAACCGCCTGCCGCCTCGAACGCCCTGGTGATACCCGTGACTTCGAGCGGGTCGCCCAGTGCGGTGCCCGTACCGTGTGCCTCCAGATAGCCGACCGCCGAGGGATCGATGCCGGCGGCGGCGAACGCGTCCGCGATGACCTCGCCCTGCGCGGCGGGCGACGGAACCGAGTAGCCCGTGGTGCGTCCGCCGTGGTTGAGCGCGGTTCCCTTGATCACTCCGTGGATGTGGTCGCCGTCGGCGACGGCCCGCTCGAGGGGCTTCAGCACGACCGCGCCGACGCCCTCGCCGGGGACGTAACCGTCGCCGCCCTCGCCGAAGCTGCGGCAGCGGCCGTCGCTGGAGAGGAAGCGGCGCTGGCTCAGCAGCACGAACTTGTTCGGGTGCGAGTGCAGATTCACCCCGCCTGCGACCGCCGTCTCGCACTGCCCGCTCCGGATGGCCTCGCAGGCGAGGTGGATGGCCGTCAGCGAGGACGAGCACATGGTGTCCACGGTCATGCTCGGGCCGTGGAAGTCGTAGAAGTACGAGACCCGGTTGGCGATGCTGGAGGCGCTTCCGGACAGCGCCGTGTACCTACCCCGGTCCTGCGCCTGCGCGCCGTAGAGCTGGTACTCCTCGTACATCACTCCGACGAAGACACCGACCCTGCCCGGTGGTGCGACGGCCGCGGCGGGACCGTCCGGGTCGGACGCGGCGCGGGCCAGCAGCTCGCCGGTGTATCCGCTGTCCTCCAGGGCGTGGTGGGCGCACTGGAGGAACAGTCGTTCCTGCGGGTCCAGCAGCTCGGCCTCGTGCAGGGAGATCTGGAAGAACAGCGGGTCGAACTTGTCGATGTCGTCGATGAAGCCGCCCCACTTGGCCGTGGAGGAGCCCCCGACGTCGGCGTACGTCCGGTGATCCCAGCGTTCCGTGGGGACTTCCCGGATGCAGTCGCGGCCGTTGCGGAGGTTCTGCCAGAACTCGTCCAGGTCTGCCGCCTGCGGATAGCGACCGCTGAGGCCCACGATCGCGATGTCGCCGCCGGCGGGCCGCGGTGTGACGGTGCCGGCTGCGGCGGCGTCCCGGGCCTGCGGCCCGTCCTGCTGGGGCGCGGCCAGGGTACGGGTGCTCAGCCCGGTCACCTCGGCGCACACCCGACCGTCGTCGTCGAACAGGGTGATGTCGAGCGGCCCGGTGCCGGAACCGCTGCCGCCGCCGGGCCGGTGCCGGATCCAGGCGTACGCGCCGGCCGGTGTGGGCGCGTACGCCTCGACCCGCTGCACCGAGAACGGCAGTGCGGCGCGGGCCTCTTCGCCGTCCCCGGCCTCCCGTGCCAGGGCAGTCAGTCCGATTACCGCCTGGAGGGCGCCGTCGGCGATGCTCGGGTGGAGTCGGCAGCCCTCCACGTCGCGCGCTTCCTCGGGCAGGTGGAGGCGGGCGAGCACCTGGGAGCGCCCGGATCGGTCGGTGCCCACCTGCAGTTCCGTGAGGGAGCGCTGCGCCGGGCCGTAGTCCATGCCCACACTGGCGTACAGGGCGTAGATGTCGGCGGCGGGAACGGTCCGTTCGGAGCACAGGGCCCGCAACTCGTCCAGGGACGGCGGGGTTGGAGCCGCACCGTCCACCAGGCTCGCGCGGCCCCGGCCGCACACCGTCAGCTCTCCGTCCTCGCTGACGGCGTGCAGCGTGTATTCCCAGTCGCCGTGGGGCTGGGTGCGCACGGTGACGCGCAGCTCCAGCCCGTCCGGCCCGCAGAGCGCGGGGCGAAGCCATACGACGTCGTCGAGCCGCACCATGCCCGCTCCGCTGTGAGCGGCTTCAACCGCGGCGCGCGCCATCTCCAACTGCACGACGGCGGGGAGCAGGCGGCCCCCGCGGACCTTGTGGTGGCGGAGGAACGGTTCGTCGCCGTCGAGCCGTGTGCGGTACTCCACGACGCCGTCGCGGCGGCTTACGTGGTGCAGCAGGGGATGCGGCGTCTCCTGTGGGCGCGTCTCCTGCGGACGCGTCTCTGCCGCCGGGCGGACAGCGACCTGGCCGGCGACGGCGTCCACGGTGAGGTGGTCGGCGAGGGAAGCGGCGGTCAGCGCCGAGCCGAAGCGCTCGTTGAGCCGTGCGGCGAGGCGAGCGCGGAGGGGCAGATCGAGGCCGTACTCCCCCAACTCCGCGTCCGCGGCGATGTCGTGGGGCATCACCTCCAGCAACGCCGCCAGTTCCTCGACCACGATGCTGCGGGTGGAGGGCTGCTCCGCCCGACCGGCGGGCGCCGCCGGGGCCGTGGCCGCTCGGCGCTCGGCGACCTGCCCGTTCAGCCAGGCCGCCAGGTCCGCGGGCGACCTGTGCTCGAACACCACTGTGGGCGAGAGCGAGAGCGACAGCCGCTCTTCCAGCTCGGGCACCATCGAGACGAGGTCGGCGGAGGCCAGGCCGATGTCGTAGAAGCTCGCCCCCGTGTTGACCTGTCCGGGCGGCAGCGCCAGCCGGGCCGTGACCAGTTCCGTCACCACCTCCGCGGCATCCGGTGCGCCGGGCGCTGCGGAAACCTCGTCGGCCCGCCGTACGGCGGACACGCCGGTGGCCGGTCGTGCGGCACCCGGCTGCGGCTCGCTCCGTACGTCGAGGGTGTCGGCGGAGCGCACCCGCTTGGCGACGATGCGGTTCAGCTCGGCGACCTGCCGTCCCGTCTCGTCGTAGAACTCCACCGCGAGCTGCATCAGTTCGTCGTCCCGATGCGCCGAATCGGCCGGCACGCGGACGAAGCAGCGCCTGCCCAGCGGTGCCGAGGCGCGGAACGACTCGAAGACCAGCGGCAGATAGAGATCCTCGGCCGCTTCGCCCTCGTACAGCATGTGCAGGCCGACGCCTGCGCCGAGCACCCCGGCCTCGAACAGAGCGGGATGGAAGGGGAATGCGTCGGCGGTATCCTGGTGGGCGGGGTCCAGCTCGACTTCCGCCACCCAGTCCCCGGAACGGTGGTGTATCCCGCCGTTGACCTTCATGAGCCCGGAGTGGACGAGCTCCAGCCCCCTCAGCCACGCGTACAGGTCGGCCAGCGGGGTGTGCCGGTGGGCCCCCGTGACCGGCAACGTCAGCCGCTCCCGGAAGGCCGGGAGGGCGTGCCGGTGCGCGTTCACCGTGGCGTGGACCACCTCGGGGCCGCCCTGCCGGGGGGTGTCCTGCCGCGAGCTGACGACCTCGATCCTGCACCCTCCCGCAGCAGCGGGGCGGCCTCGGACGGTGGTCGGCACGCGCTCTCCGGGGGCGGCTACGAGCGGGGCGAGGATGGTGAGGTTGCGCAGCTCGACCTCGGACATGTCGTAGCCGTGCCGGGAGAGGACCTGGAGTATCAGGTCCACGTAGCCGACGCCGGGGAGCAGATGCCGCCCGTGGACGACGTGCCCCTGCAGCAGTGGGTTGTCGGCAGTGACGGTGAAGGTCTCGTCGAATGTCAGCCGTTCGGGCATCGATATCCGTCCCATGAGTCAATATCCGTTCCCGCATGGCAACGGCATCTTCACAACGAATGGCTCGTCAAACGCACGGTATGGCGACCCTGTTGACGGGAAGCAAAAAAGCCGTCCTCGCCCTTGAGTGAACAGGATCGAGCAGTCGGCGCACCGATAGGAAATCGGGGCCGGTTCCTGCTATCCGTGAAAAGTAGGTGACATCTCCCCGTAGTTCCCCCCGTTGCATTTTCTGTCCCCGTAGCCGCCGACGGCAGAACCCGCATATGCGGTCCATCTTTCGCGGATTCTCGGCCGTCCACGACTTTCGACAACGCTATCGAAACCGGGCGACAAGTGGCAACCCTCCCCGGGAATGGATCCGTTGAGGCTGGACATCCAGTCCCGACAACCCGGGGAAACCACCGGTTCCGTCTTCCCACCTGATCTCCGGGAACTATGCTGACCGAGCCATACTGGCCAACTTCCACAGCGACAACAGGGGGAATGCGTGAGGATCGAAGGGAGTGTTGCGCTCGTTACCGGCGGAACGTCCGGACTCGGTCTGGCCGCGGTACGAAAGCTGCACAGCAGCGGCGCATCCGTGGTCATCATCGGCCGGTCTTCCTCACCCGGCGAGCAGATCGCGAAGGAGCTGGGTGAGCGGGTCGTGTTCTCACCCGGAGACGTGACCAAAGAGGACGATGTCGCCGCCGCGATCCAGCGCGCCACAAGCCTTGGCACCCTGCGCATCGCGGTGAACTGCGCCGGGATCGGCAATGCCGTCAAGACGGTCGGGAAAAACGGCCCCTTTCCGTTGGCCGCCTTCAGCAAGGTTGTCCAAGTCAATCTCATCGGCACCTTCAATGTCATACGTCTCGCCGCCGCTCAGATCAGTAAGGCCGAGGACGACGGTGAGGAGCGCGGCGTCATCATCAACACTGCTTCGGCGGCCGCTTTCGAGGGGCAGATCGGGCAGGCCGCCTACTCGGCCTCCAAGGGAGGCATCGTGGGCATGACCCTGCCGATCGCCCGCGATCTCGCGGAGTGGAAGATCCGGGTGGTCACGATCGCGCCGGGGCTCTTCCGCACTCCCATGTTCGACTCCTTCCCCGAGTCCACGCTCGAGGCGCTCGGTAACCAGGTGCCGCATCCCGGCCGGCTGGGGGATCCTGCGGAGTACGCCTCGCTCGTCTCACACGTCGTGGAGAACCCGATGCTCAACGGCGAGACGATCCGGCTCGACGGCGCCCTCCGGATGCCGCCCAGGTAGCCGGAACCGCCTCCCGGCCCGCGACACATCGCGGGCCGGGCGCCGCACCCTGGCCGACTCCTCACTGCGCTGTTGCCACGGCGTGCTCCGCCAGGATCAACTGGCAGATCTCGTTGCTGCCTTCGATGATCTCCATCAGTTTCGCGTCCCGGTACGCGCGTGCCACGACATGGCCGTCCTGCGTCCCCGCCGATGCCAGCACCTGGACTGCCGTCGAGGCTCCCTTGGCCGCGTTGCCGGCACTGACGTGTTTCGCGAGCACGGTGGCGACGACGAGGTCGGGAGAGCCGGCCTCCCAGCACTCGCTGGCGTATGCGCACGCCCGGGTCGCGACCTGCTCGGCGACGAACAGCTCGGCGAGGTGCCGCTCCACGAGCTGGTGGCCGGTCAGGAGCTTGCCGAACTGGGTCCGGGAACTCGCGTGCCGAGCCGCGGCGTTCCGGCACGCGCGCAGGATGCCGACACAGCCCCAGGCGACCGAGATCCTGCCGTAGGCGAGCGCGGCGGTGACCAGCAGCGGCAACGGCAGTCCGGGCCCTCCGAGGATGCTGGAGGCCGGGAGCCGGACCGAGTCGAACCGGACGTGGGCATGCCCAGCCGCACGGCACCCCATCGGATCGGCGACCCGCTCCACGTGCACCCCGGGTGCCGAGGTGGGCACCACCACCGCTGCGGCGCCACCGTCGCACTTGGCGAAGACGACCAGCAGGTCCGCGTAGTGCGCACCGGTGACCCACACCTTGTGGCCGTCCAGCACGAGCGAGTCACCGTGGAGCTCGACCGTGGTGCTCATCGTGGACAGATCGGAACCGGCGTCCGTCTCGCTGAACCCCACAGCCGCCAACTGGCCGCTGACCAGCTGTGGCAGCAGAGCCGCCGACTGTTCAGGACCGGCCAGCCGCTGGATGGTCCAGGCCGCCATGCCCTGGGAGGTCATCACGCTGCGCAGCGAACTGCACCGGCTCCCCGCGTGCGCGGTGAGCTCTCCGTTGTCGCGGCTGCCGAGGCCGCGCCCGCCGTGGCCGGCGTCGACCTGGGCGCACAGCAGGCCCTCGGCGCCGAACTTCCGGAGCAGTTCACGGGGGATCTCCCCGGTGAGGTCCCATCCCTCGGCCCGGTCGCCGACGAGCTCGTCGACGACCGCGATCTCGTCGGCGAGCCGCTCAGGCACCATCAACCGTCTCAGCCGTGTCGCGCAGCCGGAGCACCAGTTCCGTCATGGTCTGCACCGTCCGGAAGTTGTCCAGCCGCAGGTCGGTGCCGACGATGGATATGCCGTACTCCTTCTCCAGGTGGACGACGAGCTCCATGGCGAACATCGAGGACACAAGTCCGGAGGAGAAGAGTTCCTGCGCCGGCGCGACCGACGTCTTCGTCTTCGCCTCCAGGAAGCTCAGCAGCGCCTTCTCGATGGATTCGGCGTTGACGTGCTCGGTGTGCTGTTCAGTCGTCACAATTATTCCTTTCCGTATGCATAGAAACCGCGGCCGGACTTGCGGCCGAGTTCACCGTCGCGCACCTTTGCCAGCAACAGGTCACAGGGCTTGCACTCTTCGGCACCGGTGCGCTCGTACAGCGCGGCAAGCGAGTCGGCCAGATTGTCGAGCCCGATCATGTCTGCGGTGCGCAGCGGACCCGTCGGGTGTCCGAGGCACCCCTCCATCAGCTCGTCGACCGCTTCGACCGTGGCGGTGCCCTCGCCCACGATCCGCGCCGCGGTATTGATCATCGGGTGGAGCAGCCTGCTGGTCACGAAGCCCGGCGCGTCCTGTACCAGCACGGATCGCCGGTTCAGGGCGGTCAACAGCGCGACCAGCGCTTCGACGGTCGTCTCACTGGTCTGCGGGCCCCGGCTCACCTCCACCATCTCGATCAGGAAGGGCGGGTTCATGAAGTGCGTGCCGAGGAGCTCTTCGGGCCGTTGGGTCCACGCGGCCATCTCGCTGATGGGAATGCCGGAAGTGTTGGTGATCAGCGGAGTGCCGGGCCTGACCGCGGCCGACGCCTCTGCCAGCACCTTGGCCTTGACCTCGGGTGACTCGGTCACCGCCTCGATGACGGCGGTCGCATCCACCACGTCCGAAAGAGCCACGGTGGTGACCAGCTCGCCCGGGGCACGGCCGGCCGGGAGCACGCCCATCAGCTGGGCGTGCCTGAGCTGATGCATGATCCTGGCGCGCGCGTCTTCGAGCGTCTCCTCGTCGATGTCGACGACAAGTACGGGTATGCCGTGTCCGAGCACCAAGGCGGCGATGCCCGAGCCCATCACACCCCCGCCCAGGATGGCGACCAGATGGCCGGTCGGTTCTTCGCTCATGATCGGGTCCACTCCTTCACGTTCATACTCGGACCGGCAGCCGGGCGGCGCCGCGCAGGCTCCGCAGGCCGTTCCATTCGACCTCGCCGTCCATGCTCAGGCCGGGGAAGCGGCGCACCAGTTCGCCGATCGCCACCCTGCCTTCGATACGGGAGAGCTGCGCGCCGAGGCAGTGGTGCATACCGCTGCCGAACGAAAGATGCTTGCGCGCCTTCTCCCGCCGCACGTCGAATTCCTCCGCGTCGGGGCCCCAGAACTCCTCGTCGCGGTTGGCCCCGGCCAGGTTGGCGAGGATGAACGAGCCGGGAGGGATCTCGTAGCCACCGACGTGGTAGGGCTCCAGCGTCACCCGCCTGCTGGTGTGCACCGGGGGTTCGTAACGCAGCATCTCCTCCACCGCGTTCCCGCCGAGCTCCGGCTCGGCCCGCAGGAGTTCGAGCTGCTCCGGGTTGCGCAGCAGGGAGAGAGCGCCACCGGAGATCAGGTTCACCGTCGTCTCGTAGCCCGCGACATAGAGCATGGTGACCTGGGCGACCAGCTCGTCGTGACTCAGCTTGTCCCCGTCGCTCTCGGCGGCGATGAGAGCGGTGAGCAGGTCGTCGTCGGGCTCGCTCCGCTTCCGGGAGACGGCGTCGCTGACCAGCTCGAAGATCTCCACATCGGCTGCCTCGATGACCCTCATCACCTCGAGGTCGGTGGTCAGCTCCACCGAACGCATCAACAGGCTGGTGAGCATGCGCAGATGCTTGGTGTCGATCGGCGGCATGCCCAGCATCCGCGAGATGACGGCGAACGGCAGTGGGAAGGCGAGCAGTTCGACCAGGTCGCCTCCCCCGGCCTCGGCTATGTCGTCCAGCGCCTCGTCGACCAGCTCGCGGACCATCGGTTCGAGCGCGTTGATGGCGCGTGTGGTGAATGCCTGCTTGACCAGCTTGAGCAGCCGGTCGTGATCCGGCGGGTCCAGGTCCAGCAGGGCGAGCCCCTTCAGCCGCGGTTTCTCCGTGACGCCCGCCTTCGCGTACGCGTCACGGAACGGCCCCGGCGCGACATGGCGCTGCTCCACGGAGAGTCCGGAACGCAGCAGCGCTGCCACGTCGTCGTAGCGCGAGAGCATCCAGAAGCCGCCCGGGTGATGATGCACCGGCACATGCCTGCGCAACTCCGCATAGTGCGGATAGGGGTCCTCCATGAATTCCTGCGTGAACGGATAGAAGATCACGGACTGGTCTTGCGGCACGGTACTCATCGTTCGCCTGCCTCTTTCTTCGCTGGTCACTCGCTCTGGCTCCGCTGCGTCTCGTGGAAACTCCGCAGCCGGGCCGTGATGTGGGCCGCAGCGCCCTCCATGAGGACGTCGGAAACGGCCTCGACCGTCCGGGCCCGCCAGGGGTGCAGGTCCGTACCGGCGACCGCCTGGTTGAAGGCGCCCATCGCCGGTCCGCAGTGGACGAGGTGGTCGACCTTGGACTGCCGGTCGCCGGTCACCGCGAGGCGGAAGCCGCGTTCGAAGTAGCCGCGGAACAGGGCGGCCAGCTCCGCCTTCGGGTCCGCGCCCGGTGCCGGGGCCCAGGGTGCGGGATGCTCTCCGCCCAGGTAGCGGTCGAGGAGCTGAGCCCTGGTGCCTGCGTCGAGCTCGGCGTACGAGGCATGGCGGCGCCACAGGTCGTACAGCTTCGCCGCCCGCGCGGGGAAGAACAGCCCGCGCTTCACATAGCGGGCCTGCACCCCGAGCTCGAAGAGACCGGCGTACGGCGCGGTGTCCAC
Source organism: Streptomyces sp. 8N114 (assembly GCF_052245835.1). Lineage (NCBI taxonomy): Bacteria > Bacillati > Actinomycetota > Actinomycetes > Kitasatosporales > Streptomycetaceae > Streptomyces > Streptomyces sp. 8N114. Next base: position 118,509 of record NZ_JBQQBT010000011.1, read on the forward strand.
GTCGTACTCGTGCACCTGCTGGAGGAGGTCCTTGACCTGGTCGCTGGTGGCGGCCTCGACCGAGCACTGGTTGACCGACCCGGTCAGCACGAACTCGGCGCCGAGGAGGAAGGCCGCGGCCGCGGCCTCGGGAGCGCCGATACCGCCGGCACAGCCCACGTGCACCCGCGGGCCGGGCAGCGCGGCCTCGTCCCGCAGCCGGAGCACCGCGGGGAGTAGGGTCAGCAGATCCGTGCCGTCGCACAGCCAGCCGCCGTCCGCCTCGACGCAGAGGTCGTCGGCCATCGGGCGGGACGCCGCCGCAGCCGCCTCGGCCTCGGTCACCGCGCCCGCGGCCAGCAGCCGCGCGACCAGCGGCTCGGGAGGCGGGGCGAGGAAAGCGGCGGCCATGTCGGTCCTGGAAACCTTCGCCAGGACCCGGCCGCCCTTGAGTCGGAAGCGCACCAGCTCCTCGGTGATCAGCGGAAAGCCGGACGTCTCCACCAGGTCAACGCCGTGCCGCAACAGCTGGTCGACCAGCGCGGCTTCCTGCTCCGGAGCGCCGTGCCGGTAGAGGAAGTTGACACCGACGGCGGCGCCGGGCTCCAGCTCGCGAAGCTGTCGCTCCGTCTCGGCCGGGGTGAGTCCGCCCGTGCCGAGGAAGCCGAGGAGCCCCGCCTTGGCCGACGCGCGCAGCATCTCCGGGCCCGAGATGCCGCCGTACATCGCCCCCATGGCATAGGCGCGGCGCAGCCCGTACCGTTCCCGGAAGCTCCGGGCGCCGAGTTCGTCGGCGGTGAGGGCGACGGTGGGTTCGGTGGCGGCCGTGGGCTCGGGGCGCCGTGCCGCCGCCGTCGGGAGAGGGTTCGGGGCGGTCCTGATGCGCGTGACCAGTTTGGTGAGCACCTGTCCCGGGCCCAGCTCGACGAACTCGAAGTCGCCGTGCCGCATCACGGTGCGTACGGTCTCGGTCCAGCGGACCGGGGAGGCGATCTGTGCCGTCAGGCGTTCCTTGACCGTGTCGGCCGTGTACGGCAGGGCATCGACGTTGGCGAGCACCGGGACCGTCGGGGCACGCAGGGTGAAGCCGTCGAGGAACCGGGCGAACTCCTCGGCCACGCCACGCATGTACCGGGAGTGCAGCGGCGCGTTGACGCGGAGCCGAACCGCACGCGCTCCGGCTGCCTCGAAGGCGGCACACGCCGCGTCGACCGCCTCGCCGGGACCGGAAACGACGAACTGGTCGGGGGCGTTGTAGTTGGCCAGGTCCAGCGACGCGAACGCGGGGTCCGCGAGCGTCCCTACGACGGTTTCCTCGTCGACGCCGACCACCGCGGCCATGGCACCGGCGTCGGCAGCGGCCATCAGCTCGCCGCGCCGCCGCACCAGCCGCAGCCCGGTCTCGAAGTCGAAGACTCCGGCCGCGAACAGCGCCACGTACTCGCCCAGGCTGTGTCCGACGAGGTGGTCCGGCGGCACGGGGTCCTGTGCCGTACGGTCCAGGTAGGACAGGGCACCCACGACGTAGAGCGCGGGCTGGGTGAACTCCGTGTTGCCGAGCTTGCGTTCGGGATCACTGACGCACAGTTCCTCGATCGAGTAACCCAGCACCTCGTCAGCGAGCGCCGTCTCCGCGGGAAACCGCGGGAACAGCTCCTTGCCCATTCCCCGCCGTTGCGAGCCCTGTCCCGGAAAGCCGTAGACCTTTCCGACGGGGCCGCGGGATTCCTCCATGGCATGCACCTTCCGTGGTGTCGTCCGGACGGCATGCGTCCGCTTCCGGACCCCGTCGAGCAGCGCGGTGTCCTTCTCGAACTGGCTGAGCAGCGGCAACGAGGTCGCATGCGCTTCCGCCGGGAGGAGCTGGCGGAGGAAGTTGTGCAGGGTCCCCGCGGGACCGAGGTCCAGGTAGAGGAAGTCGTCCTTCTCCCGCAGACCGGCGATGGCTCCCTCGAACTCGATGGGCCGCCGGGCGACACGCCAGAAGTGATCCGGGGTGACCCGCTGCACCGTCCCGCCGTCCACGCAGGAGACCCAGGGGAGGCGTGGCGGCGCCAGCGTCACTCCGTCGAAAGCCTCCCGGCAGGTGTCGAGCGCCTGGTCCATCAGGCGGGAGTGGAAGGCGTACTCGACCGGCAGCCGCACGTGCAGCACGCCGGCGTCGCGCAGCGCCGCCTCGGCCCGGGTCAGATCCGCCTCCGGGCCCGAGACCACGAAGCTGCCGGGATAGTTGCGTGCGGCGATCTCGCACACCCGCAGCTCGGGCACGCGGTCCAGTACGTCGATCCCGGTGAGCACGGCGAGCATGCCGCCGGGTGGGCTCGCGCTGACCGCGTCGGCCTGTCGTACCAGCAGCCGCAGACAGTCGAACGGGTCGAGGCTGCCCGCGACGACGGCAGCGGCGTACTCGCCGAGGCTGCAGCCGAGGACGTAGTCCGGCTCGATGCCCTCGGCGCGCAGGGTTTCCGTCAGCGCCAGCTCGATCATGACGATGCCCGGGTGCGTGATCCGGGTGTCGAGGAGGGGGTGGTTCCTCGGCTTCGCCGGGTCGAAGATCCGCGCGAGCACCGACTCGCCCAGCTCCCCGGCCACCGCCTCGTCATAGCGGAGCAGCGCCGTACGGAACACCTCGTTGGCGTCGTAGAGCTCCTTGCCCATGCCGTAGTACTGCGAGCCCTGCCCGGAGTACGCGAACACGATGGGCTGCGTCCCGTTCATCGGTACCTGTCCCAGAACAGGCTGCTCGCCGCAGTCTTGGATTCGGTGGTTCCTCGGATGACGATCCTCCGGTTCAGCACGGGTTCCGGCAGTGGTGCCTTTGTGGGGTGGGCGGCTTCGGGCGCGGGGCCGAGAAGCACGTGTGCGTTGGTGCCGCCGTCGGCGAAACAGTTCAGTGCCGCGAGGCCGGCCGTCCTGGGCCACGGCCCAGGTTTCCTGGGGAAGTTCAGCGGCGACGTGGCCAGGTCGAAGTGTTCGAGCGGTTCCTGTCCGGAGCCGAACGGCACCTGCTCCCGGTGGTGCAGCATCAGGACGACCTTGATGAACGCTGCGATACCTTCCGCGGCCAGCGGATGGCCGATGTTCGGCTTCACCGAGCCGAGGGAGACCGGATGTGCCGTGTCGGTGCCGTAGACCGCTTGCACGGCCTTGAGTTCGAGCAGGTCGGTGACGACGGATCCGGAGCCGTTGGCCTCCACCCAGCCGACCTCCTGAGGACTGTGTCCGCCGGCCGCCAGCGCCTCGGTCATCACCTGCTTCTGCGCCTCCAGGTTCGGAGTGGCGGGCCCCGCGGTCCGGCCGTCGTTGTTGATCGCGATGCTCTTGAGGACCGCGAGCACCTGGTCTCCGTCGGCCTGCGCCTTCGTCAGGGGCTTGAGGACGACTGCGCCCGCTCCCTCGCCGAGGACCAGCCCGGAAGCCCTGCGGTCGAACAGGTGGAACTCGGTGCCGGAGCTGAGCAGTCCGCGCTGGGCGAAGATCTGGTGCGCCCGATCGTCGGCGAGCAGGTTCACCCCGGCGACCACCGCCGACTCGACGCTGCCCGCGCGCAGGGCCTGCGCGGCCATGTCCATCGCCACCAGGGCCGAGGAGCAGGCGGTGTCGACCACGATGCCCGGTCCGCGAAAGTCGAAGAACTGGGAGATGTTGGCGGACAGATAGTTCTGGCCGGTGACCATCACGGGGTTCTTCGCCTGGTCCACCAGCGCGTCGTCGGGCGTACGGGTCGCACGGCCGCCGACGTACACCCCCACACGGCGCCCCTTGAGCTCCTCCGGCCGGTAACCGGCATGGTGCACGGCCCGGTTGACCTCTTCGAGGAGCAGCAGCGCCTGCGGGTCCATTGCCGCGACATCCGCCTCCGACAGCAGGAAGGACTCGGGGTCGAAGCGCAGCTCGTCCGGGAGCAGCCCGGCGTGGTAGCCGGTCAGCCCGGCGAAGCGCTGCTCGGGGAGCGGGCGCAGTGCCGAACGGCCCTGCCGGAGCAGCTCCCAGTACTCGCTCGCGGATGCGGAGCCCGGGAACCGGCAGGACAGGCCGACGACCGCGATGTCGTCCCCGGCGAGACCCCGCCGCTCCGGGACGGGCGCCGCGGCGCGGGGTGCGGCGGCCGGGCCCGTACCGGCGGCGGCTGCCTCCCGGGCCACGGGGTCCGGGGTGCCGGGTGAGGACTGGCCGAAGACGGCGACCAGCTCCTCGGGGCACTCCCCCGCGAGATACTCCGCGAATTCGTCGGCGGTCGGGTACTCCAGCAGGGCCGACGGGTCGAGCGACACGTCGAGCTGCTTGGCGAGGGTCTGCACGAGCTGGGTGACGAGGATCGAATCGATGCCGAAGTCCTGGACGGGCACATCGCCCGTCAGTTTGGCCCGGTCGAAACGGAGCTCCAGCGCGAGCCGGTCGAGCAGCCACGAGGCCACCGCGTCCTTCGCGCCTTGGAGATCGGGGTCACCGGCCGCCGCCGTGAGGGGGGCGGGTGCCGCCGACCGCTCGGGCGCCGCCGACATCCGCTCGGGGGCCGCGTCCAGCCGGCGGGCCGTCAGCAGCTCGGGACGCCAGTCGGCGTCCGGGCGCACCACAGCGGGCAGGACCACACGCGCGTCGGCGGCCAGCGCGCGGTCCAGCAGGGCGAGTCCCTGCGCGTCCGAAAGAGCCGCCAGCCCGGATGCCCGGTAGGCGGCGCTGCGCACCTCCCCCATGCCGGTGTCCCGCCAGCTCGGCCACTGCACACTGACCAACGGCAGTCCGTACGGGCGCGCTTGGGCGACCTCGTCCAGATAGGCGTTGGCCAGCGCATAGTCGCTCTGCCCGACAGCGAGTGCGGGGACCGCGGCCGTGACCGAGGAGTACAGCACGAAGAAGCTCAGCGGCTCGGCACGGAAGCACGCCGCCATCGTGTCGAGGCCGAAGATCTTCGGGCCGGTCACCCGGGCCATGCCCTCTGGAGTCTTGCGGACGAAGGCGGGGTTCTCGGAGTCGGTGGTACCGGCGCAGTGGACCACCCCGCCCACCGGGCCCAGTCTGCGCTTCACATCGGCCAGGGCCCTGGCAAGTGCCTGCTCGTCGTCCAGAGGGACGGCCAGCACCTCCAGCTCAACTCCCCGCTCGGCGAGCTCGGCCAAGGGGCGCAGCTTGCGGCCCAGCGCGGTGTCCGCGGCGATGTGCGCTGCCCACTCGGCCCGTGGCGGCAGTTCCTCACGGCCGGTGAGGGCCAGCTTGCGCACCCCGTGCCGGGTGACGAAGTGCTGGGCGGTCAGCAACCCGATTCCGCGGGTGCCACCGGTCACCCAGAGCACGTGGCCGTCCGGGACGCGCGGTGGCTGCTGCGCACTGTGCGGCAGTTCGCGCAGCAGCGAACGGTGCCGGACGCCCTCCCGGTAGGCGACCTCGGCCTCCTCGCCGTCGACGGCGAGTTCATCGGCCACCCACCCGCACATCTGCTCGTCCGCGCACGATCCCACGTCCACGTGGCGGGAGCGCAGATGGCGGTACTCGCTCTGGAGCATGCGGTACAGGCCCACCCGGGCCGCACCGCCATGGCCGTCCTGCGAAGTACGGGACACCAGCACAGTGCGCAGGTCGCGCTTGCCCCGGTCGACCACGTGCTGGAGCCAGCGGAACCAGGTGGACAGCGCCGCGCGGTCGACGGCGGTCACCGACCCGGCGCAGCCCGCCAGGTCGACCACCGCGTCGAAACGGTCCCAGCGGGTGCTGCCGGAGGTCAGATCGGCGTCGAGCTCCGTCATGGTGAGCACTTCGGCGGCGGGCAGCGCGGCGGCCAGCCGCTCGGCAAGTGCCTCGGTGCCCGGCGCGGCCAGCACGGCGGTGCGGCCGGGCAGGGCGAGGCGTGCCGCGGGCTCGGCGGGAACCCAGTGCCTGGTCAGCAACGACCCTCCGGCGGGTACGGCTTCGAGCACCGCCAGTTCGGCGTCGGCCGCCGCCAGCCAGACCCGCTCGCCGCCGAAGGGATAGCCGGGCAGCGGAACCCGTCCGGGCCGGGACCCATGGTGCAGCGCCGACCAGTCGACCTGTCGGCCCGAGGTCCAGGCATCGGCGTAGGCCGCAGGATCGGTGGGCGGCGCCTCGCCCTTGGTGGGCCGACGTGGATCGACCACCCCCGTCCAGCAGTCGGCGGGGGTGCCGCCGGTGACGAACTCGTCCAGTCGCGCGGCCAGTTGCCCGAGGTCGGCGAAGCGGACGGCCAGCCGGTGGGCCATGGCCTCGCGCCCGGACTGCAGCGTCCATGCGACCTCATGCGGCGCCGACCCGGCTCCCTCGGCGCGCAGATACGCGGCCAGCCGGCGCGCCTGCTCCGTCAGCCGCTCGGCATCCCGCGCTGACAGCACGGCCAACTGCGGCCCGGCCGGAGCAGTCGGCTGCGTCGGCGCACCGGGGTACTCCTGCAGGATGATGTGCGCGTTGGTGCCGCCGGCGCCGAAGGAGCTCACCCCCGCGGTCCTGGCCCGCTCGGTGCCGTCTTCGAGCACGCGGCGCGGCCAGGGTGCCAACTCGCGCTGGACCTGGAACGGGGTGGCGGCGAAGTCGATGTTCGGGTTGAGCTCTTCCGAGTGCAGCGACGGAACGAACTGGCCGTGGCGCATCTGGAGCAGCAGTTTGGTGATCGCGGCGATCCCGGCCGCCGACTCGGCGTGCCCGATGCTGGACTTGACCGAGCCGATCGGCAGCTTCTCCTTGGGCACATCGCCGTCGAAGGCCCGCAGCAGGCCGGTGATCTCCACCGGGTCGCCGAGAGCCGTACCGGTGCCGTGTGCCTCGATGTAGTCCAGGTCGGCCGGGCGCATCCGGGCCCGGTCGAGCGCAGACCGCACCAGGTCACCCTGGGCCTTGGGGCTGGGCACGTTGAAGCCCCGGCCGGTTCCGCCGTGGTTGACCGCGGTGGCCTTGACCACGGCCAGCACCCGGTCACCGTCGGCGAGAGCCGCATCGAGGCGCTTGAGCAGGACTGCGCCCGAGCCCTCGGACGGGACGTAGCCGGTGCCTCCCTCGCCGAAGCTGCGGCAGCGGCCGTCCTCGGAGAGGAAGCTGCGCCACGCGAGTTGGATGTACTTCGCCGGGTGGGTGGAGATGTTGACGCCGCCCGCAACCGCCGTCTCGCAGTCGCCGTCGCGGATGGCCTGGCACGCCTGGTGGATGGCGACCAGCGCGGAGGAGCACATCGTGTCCACGGCGACACTGGGGCCGGTGAAGTCGAAGAAGTACGACACCCGGTTGGCCACCGAGGCGTAGGACGAGTGCGGGGGCAGTCCCTCGCCGCGCAGCGCCTCCTGAACGCCGTACAACTGGTACTGGCCGTACATCATGCCCGCGAACACACCGGTGCGGGAGCCGCGCAGGCTTTCGCGGGTGTAGCCGGCGTCCTCCAGCAAATGCCAGACGGTCTCCAGGAAGACCCGCTCCTGCGGGTCGGTGTGCTCGGCCTCGATCTGCGACATCCGGAAGAACAGCGGGTCGAACCGGTCGGCGCCGCGGATGAACCCGCCCCACTTGCCGTAGGTCTTGCCGGTGGCGGACTTGTCCGCGTCGTAGAACCGGTCATGGTTCCACCGGTCGGCCGGTATCTCCTCGATGCAGTCCACGCCCGCGCGCAGATTGCGCCAGAACTCCTCCACGTCGTCGGCCTGCGGATAGCGGCCCGCGACACCGATGATCGCGATGTCGTCGCCGCTCGCTTCGGGCCCCACGGCGCCGGTCGCCGCGTCCGGAGCCGGTACCGCCTCGACGGTGGCGGGCACGGCCTCGGACGTGGTGAACGCATCCGGGTGTGCTTCGGCCAGGTGGTCGACCAGTTCCTCGGCTGTCACGTACTCGAACAGCAGGGTCTTCGACAGGGGACCGAAGCGCTCTTCCAGCCGCTGGGTCACGCTCATGGTGATGAGTGAGTCCACGCCGTAGTGGTCGAAGGACTCCGTGAGGTCGATGTCCGCCTCGGGGAGCTTCAGTTCCTCCGCCAGGACCCGGAGCACCAGCCGCTCGGCCTGCTCCCGTGCACCGGCGGTGTCCTGCTCCACGGCGGCCGTGGCCTGCGGCGCGCCGGCGGTGGCATGCGCTGGTACGGCGGTCGCGTGTGCTCGTACGGCGGTGGTGTGCGCTGGTACGGCGGTGGTGTGCGCTGCGACGCCGGGGGTTGCGGGGGTGTGCGCCGACCTGCCGTCGAGCGCGGTGAGGATCCGGGCGGGATCGCCCGGTGCGAGCAGCAGCCTCGGCGCTGTACCGGCCAGCGCGCGCTCCAGCGCCTCCAGCGCCGGTGCGGTACGCAGCGGACGCATACCGAGCACGCGCTCCACGTACTCCTCGGCAGCAGGTGCGATCCGCATGGCACCGTCGGCCCAGACCGGCCAGGCCGCGGCGAAGGTACGGCCGTGCCGCGCGCCTTGGCGGCGCAACTCCTCGCGCTGCTCGGCGAAGTGGTCGAGGAAGGCGTTGGCGAAGGCGTAACCAATTTGGCCCGCGTTCCCCAACGCCGCCGCCGCGGAGGAGAACGTCACGAAGTAGTCCAGCGCGTCGTCCCGCGTCGCCTCGTCCAGCAGCACCGTGCCGTGCACCTTGGCGGCCAGCACCGCGTCCACGTCAGCGCGGTTCTTGCGCTGCAGCAGGCCGTCGCCGAGCACTCCGGCGGCGTGCAGGATGCCGGACACCGAGCCATGGGCCTCACGGGCCTCGGCGATCAGTGCGCGCACCGCCGCGGCATCGGACACGTCAGCGCGCACCACCCGGGCACCGATGGCCTCGATCCGGGCACCGGCCTCGGGACCGGGAGCGGACCGGGCGGCGAGCACGATCCCGCCGCGGGACAGTCCCGCCTCCTGCCGCACCTTGGCGATGTGCTCGGCGAGCAACAGCCCCAGCGCACCGGTGCCGCCGGTGATCACATGGGCGCCCGGACCCGTGAACGCCGAGGCGCCAACGGCCGGAAGGCCCACCTCGCGCCAGGAACGGCGGGCCCTGCCCGCGGCGTCGATCCGCACCTCGGGCTCGCCCTGGCCGCCGAGCTCGTCGGCCACGGCGTCCGCGAGGGAGCCGGACGCGACGGTCAGCACGCCGAAGTCGATCGCCGGGTGCTCCAGACGTACCGAGCGGGCGAACGCTGCCATGGCCGGGTGGGCCGGCGAAGCGGCCGCTTCGCGGTGCACATAGAGGTAGCGCAGTGCGCCGCGCCGCTGCCGCTGCCACACCTGGAGGAACGCCATGGCGGTGTGGAAGCCGTGCTCGACGGCGCTGCCGGGATCGGTGCTCTCCCCGGCCAGGTGGACCACATGGGCGGGCGGGGTCTCACCGTCCCCGACCGCCGCCTCGGCATCGAAGCCGTCGCCGAGCACGATCCGCCGGGTGTCCGCACCCGCGGCAGTCAGCGCTGCACTCACCTCGGCCCCCTCGGAGCCCGCGTCCAGCACAGTTACGTTTCCGTACGGTTCGTGCTGCGCCCGCGGGGCGGGCTGCCAGGCCGGTTCGAAGGCGGTCACCGCGTCCTCTGCAGCCGAAGCAGCCGAAGCACGCTGCGCATCCTCCGCGTCCGGCCGGGGCACCGCCCGGAGCGTGAAGGCGTCGATCGAGACGACCACCTCGCCGGTACGGTCCAGCAGCGCCACGTCGAAGCAGAGCGTTCCGGCCGACGACCGACGCGCCGAAGGAGTGGCATAGGCGTACATCCGCTCGGGCAGTTCCGCGTGGAGCCGGACCGAGCCCAGCGAGAAGGGCAGATACGGCAACGGCTGCGCCAGGTCGTCGGCGCCGGACGCGAGCAGGCCCGCCGTCTGCAAAGCCGCGTCGAGCAGCGAAGGATGGAACACATAGGCGCCCGCGTCCGCCACCCGGCCCGCGGGAAGGCGCAGTGCCGCCAGCGCCTCGCGGTCCCCCACGGCGAGTTCCTCGATCACCTGGAAACTCGGACCGTAGTCCATGCCCAGCCGGGAGAAGAGCCGGTAGCAGCTCGCGCCGTCGCGGACGTCCGTGCAGCGCCCGCGTACACCTGGTACGTCGATCCGGGCGGGACGAGGCTCGGGCGCGCCGAACAGCAGCGTGCCGCGCGCGTGCCCACGGGGGCCGCCCTCCGCGCTGTGCACCTCGAAGGACGTGCCGGCCTGGTCGTCACCGAGGCGGACCAGCAGTCGCTGTTCCCCTCCGCCCGCGGGCAGCCGGACCGGCGCGGCCCACACCAGGCCGTCGACACCGCGCACCGGCGAGGCGGCGGACAGTTCGCCGGCCAGCCGGGCGATCTCCAGATACGCCACGCCGGGCAGCACCGGCTCGCCGCCCACCACGTGGTCGCGCAGGAAGAACTCCCCGCCCGTGAGCGTCTTGGCGAACGAACGCTCGCCGGGCGCCGAGAGGTCGGCGTCGAGCAACGTGGGGTGGAGCCGGGCCGCGGCCCTCTCCGGAGCCGCCACCGGTGCCGGGCCCGGGGCGAACCAGTGCCGGGTACGGGCGAAGGGGTAGCTGGGCAGATGTACCCGGCGGCGGGCCGCGCCCTCGTGCAGGGGCGTCCAGTCGACCTCGGCGCCGGCCACCCACGCGTCCACGACGGCGGTCAGGTCCCCGGTCGCGGTGACCTTGGGCCGGGTCGCATGCCGCTCGGCCCGCCCGGTGCGCACCCCCGACGGGCGGCCGGCCAGGTAGGCGACCAGTTCGGACCGCAACCCGGCCACGCCTTCCGTCACCACGGCGAGCCGGTGGGCCATCGGCTCACGGCCCGTCTGCAAGGTGTACGCGAGGTCGCCCGGCGGGACGCTCCGGTCCCCCAGGTGGTCGGCGAGCCGCTGCGCTGCGCTCCGCAGCGCCTCGGGTGTGCGGGCGGAGAGCACGTACGCCTGCTCGGCGGCCTCCTCCTCACGAGCGTCCGGCATCTGTGATTCCTCCAGCACGATGTGCGCGTTGGCTCCCCCGAAGCCGAAGGAGCTGACCCCGGCACTGCGTGGCAGCTCGCGTCCGGCGGTGTCGCGGCGCCGCGGCCAGGACCGGGCAGTGGCGGCCACCTCGAACGGGCCGCCGTCGAGTTCCAGATAGGGGTTCTGCTCCTGGAAGTGCAGGCTGGCCGGGATGGTGCCGTGCCGTAGCGCGAGTACGGCCTTGAACATCCCGGCGATGCCCGCGGCGGCCTCCAGGTGGCCGATGTTGGTCTTGACCGAACCGATGGCGCAGCCGGGCGCCTCAGCCGTTCCCTGCTCCGCGCGCAGCCGCCGGAAGGCGGCGGACAGACCGGCGGTCTCGATCGGGTCGCCCAGCGCGGTTCCGGTGCCGTGCGTCTCTATGTAGCCGACGGACTCCAGCGGTACGCCGGCGGCGCGGTAGGCGTCGACCAGCAGATCGGCCTGGGCGTCCGGGTTGGGGGCCGTCAACGACGTGGTCCGGCCGCCGTGGTTGGTCACGGCCGCCTTGACGGTCGCGTGCACCGCGTCGCCGTCGCGCCTCGCCGGGCCCGCCGGCTTGAGCAGCACCACGCCGACGCCCTCACCCCGGACGTAGCCGTTCGCCCGGCTGTCGAACGCCTTGCAGCGGCCGTCGGGGCTGAGCATCTCGCCCTGGCTGAGCACCTCGTACACGGTCGGGGTCAGGATGAGGTTGACGCCGCCCGCGATCGCCAGATCGCAGGTGCCGTCCTGGAGCGCGGCGCACGCCTGGTGAACGGCGGTGAGCGAGCCGGAGCAGGCGGTGTCCACGGCCATGCTGGGCCCACGCAGATCCAGCAGGTAGGAGACCCGGTTCGGGATCATCGACAGCGCCGCGCCGGTGGCCGTGTGGCCTTGGGGACCGTGTCCGGCAGCCCGCTGCGCCTCCAGATAGTCATTGTTGGCGACGCCGATGAACACCCCGACGCGCTTCCCGGCCAGCTCGGACGGGCGGTAGCCCGCGTCCTCGATGGCCGCCCAGACCACTTCGAGCAGCAGCCGCTGCTGGGGGTCCATCAACTCCGCCTCCCGGGGTGAGATCCCGAAGAAGGCGGCGTCGAAGCGGTCCACGTCGGGGACGAAGCCTCCTCGGTAGGAGGAGGAGCGCGACTGGTCCTGCCCGTCCCAGCGCTCCGCCGGAACGTCCTGGACCAGATCGTCCCCGGCGGCCAGATGGTCCCAGAACTCCTGGAGGTCCGACGAGCCCGGCAGCCGTCCGGCCATGCCGACGACCGCGATGTCGTCGCCGCGCCGCACCTCGGCCTGTGCCTCGGCGGGGCGCGGTTCGACGGCGGCGCGTACTTCGGCGCCGGCGCTTACTTCGGCAGCGTGGACCGGTGCGGCGGCGCCGAACCGCGCGGTGAGCTCGGCGGGATGCTGCTCCCACAGGTGCTCGGCCAGCGCGTGGAGCGTGCCTCGGCGGTAGAACAGTGTGGGGTAGACCTCGATGCCGTAGGCGTTGCGCAGTTCGGCACTGAGCGCGGTGAAGCTCACCGAGTTCATCCCCACCTCGCCGAGCGGGGTGTGTGCGCCGATCTCCTCGTGCGGCAGCCCTGCCAGGCGGCCGACCGTGTGGGCCAGTTCGGCCACCAGCGCCTCGACGCGTCCCGCGGGTTCCGGGGCGCTCTCGGGCTGTCCGGCGGCGGTGGCGCCGAAGCGCGCCCGCAAGTCGGCCAGCGGCAGTGTGGCCAGCGTGCTCCGGTCGACCTTCTCGTTGAGCGTGTGCGGGAAGCCGGTGACCGGGATCAGCACGTCCGGGAGCATATGAGCCGGCAGCCAGGCCGCGAGCTGCTCCCGGGTCGGGTCGGCGCCGCCGTCGGCACGTACGTAACAGGCCAGCAGCGAGCGGTCGCCGCCGCCCTGACCGCGTGCCACCACCACGGCGTCGCGGACCCCGTCCAGGCGCCGCAGGGTCGCCTCGATCTCTTCCAGCTCCACGCGGTGGCCACGCACCTTGACCTGGGAGTCGATCCGGCCCAGGTGCTCGATCCGCCCGTCGGCCGACCGGCGGACCAGATCGCCCGTGCGGTACATCCGGGCCTCGGGCCCGGCCGCGAACGGGTCGGGCAGGAAGCGCTCGGCGGTCAGTTCGGGGTGGCCGGGGTAGCCGTCGGCCACCCCGTGGCCGCCGATGTACAGCTCGCCGGGCATACCCTTCGGGACGGGCCTGCGCGCGCTGTCGAGCACGTACAGCGCGGTGTTGGCGATCGGGGCACCGATCGTCACCCGCTCACCGGGGCTGAGCTTGCACGCCGCCGACCAGATGGTGGTCTCGGTGGGCCCGTAGAGGTTCCACACCGCGCCGTTGCCGGCGAGCAGCTGTTCCGCGAGGTCGGCGGAGAGCGCCTCGCCGCCGCACAGCACCGTGAGCCGGGGGTTCCCCTGCCATCCGGCGGCGAGCAGCATGCTCCAGGTGGCGGGGGTCGCCTGGATCACCGTGGCCGCACTGTGCTCGACCGCCTCCCGCAGCCGCAGTCCGTCCTGGGCCACCTCGGTCGGCAGGATCTCGACGGTGCCACCGCTGATCAGCGGCAGATAGAGCTCGAGCCCTGAGATGTCGAAACAAGCCGTGGTGAGCGCCAGCAGCGTGTCGCGCGGCCCGAACCCGGGCTCACGCGCCATCGACCAGAGGAAGTTGGTCAGCGCGCGGTGCGGGACACGGACGCCCTTGGGCCTGCCGGTGGAACCCGAGGTGTAGATCACGTACGCGGCGTCCGACGGCTCCGAAGGGCCGGGCGACGGAGCTGCGGGCGGCTCCAGGCCCCCGTCGACGAACAGCCGGGGCACCGCGTCACCGCAGTCGGCCTCGACGGCGGAGTGCGTGAGCAGCAGGTGCAGTCCGGCGTCGTCGGCCATGTACGCGAGCCGCTGCTGCGGATATGCCGGGTCGAGCGGTACGTAGGCGCCACCTGCGGCCTGCACGGCAAGCAGGGCAACGGGCAGGTCGACGTCGCGCGGAAGCAGGACGCCGACGGTACGGCCCCGGCCGACACCGGCGGCGCGCAGCCGGGCCGCGAGCGCTTCCACCCGCTCGTGCAGCTCGCGGTAGGTCAGCTCCCGCTCCTCGTCCCGGGCCGCCACCGCCTCCGCGCGTGCCTCGGCCTGGCTCCGCACCAACTGCCAGACCTGCTTGTCGGCCGGGTAGTCGGCACGAGCGGGCGGCGCGAGCATCGCCCGCTCGTGAGATGTCAGCAGATCCAGCTCGCCGACCGCGGTTCCCGGGGTGCCGACGGCGGAGGCCAGCAGCGTGACGAAGTGGTCCCCGAGGCGCTCCACCGTGGCGGCGTCGAAGAGGTCGGGGTTGTACTTGAGGGTGTACCGGCAGCCTTCGGGGCTGTCGATCAGGTCGAGGGTCAGGTCGAACTCACCCTCCTGGTGGACGCCGTCGACCCGGTCCCCGACCAGGCCGTCGTTCCGCATGTCGCGTGCCCAGTTGTGGAAGTAGAAGGCGACATCGAACAACGCGTCCGTCGCGCCGGGGGCCTCCCGCTTCAGTTCCTCGGTGAGGGTGATCAGCGGGTAGGCGCTGTGCTCCAGCGCGCCGAGGACCGTCCGGTGGATCCGGCGGACCAGATCGCGGAACGGCTCCCGGCCCTCGACCCGCTCCGCCACGACGACCATGTTCATGAAGTAGCCGAGCACGTCGTCGTAGCCGTCGGCGGGGCGGTTCGCCGTCGGTGTGCCGACGGCGATGTCGGCCTGGTCGCTGTAGCGGTGCAGCAGCGCGAAGAAGCTTGCCAGCATGACGCTGGACAGCGAGGTGCGCTCCCGCGCGGCGAGCCCACGAGCCCGCTCGGACACCTCCGCCGGGACGCGGCCCTCGACGCTGGCCCCCCGGAAGCTGGGCACGGGCGGGCGCGGCCGGTCCAGGGGCAGCGGAACGGCGGTCGTCCGGCCCCGTAGCCGGTCGGTCCAGTACGTGCGCAGTCGCTCCCCCGTGGGACCGGCGAGGAGGTCGCGCTGCGATGCCACGTAGTCGGCGAAGGTGTGGTCGGGCCGGTCGGCCGACAGCGGACGGCCCTCGCGGACGGTGCGGTAGCCGCGGTCGATCTCCTCCAGCAGCAGGGGGATGGACACCCCGTCCAGCACCAGGTGGTGCACGTTCAGCAGCAATGCCTGCGAGCCGTCGCCGAGGGTGTACAGCGTCGCGCGCAGCAGCGGGCCGTCGGCCAGATCGAACGGCCGGCGCATGTCGGCACGCAGCCGTTCGCGGAGGTCCTCTTCCGAGACGGAGGTGAGGAAGACCTGCTGGAACGGCAACTCGGGTTCGGCCGCGATCCGGATGTACGGCCCGTCCTTGTCGGTGCGGACCGTTGCCCGCAGTTCCTCGTGCCGGTCGAGCAGGTCCTGCAGGACGACGCGCAGGGCGAGCACGTCGACGTCGCGGTCGAGCCAGAAGGCCAGCGGCAGGTTGTAGGCATGGTTCCCGGGGGCGATCTGCTCGATCACCCACAGAGCGCGCTGCCCCTCGGACATGGGATGGGTCGACTGCTCCGCGTCCGTGCGGGGCCGCAGGACCCGTTCCGCCTCCGCTGCGGCCGGAGAACTCGCGGCGACGGCGGGCACGGACACGGCGGGAGACGCGTCGGCGACGGGCACGGACACGGCGGGGGCCGCGGAGACGGAAGCGGCGGAGACGGCCGCCGCGGGACCGGTGGGAACGGCGCTGTCGGCAGCCGCGGTGTCGGCCAGCCAGCTCGACGTCAGGTGCGCCGTCAGTTCACGCAGCGTCGGGCGCTCGAAGAACTCGTCCAGCGGCACCGCCACACCGAACTCCGCGTCCACGGCGGACACGATCCGCAACCCGCTCAGCGAGTCGAAGCCGTAGTCCCCCAGCGGACGATCGGGATCGATCGCCTCGTCCAGCTTCAGGATCCGCTCCAGCAGCTCCCGGAGCCGGTCCTGCATGCCGTCGGCGGTCCCGGAACCCGCACCAAAGACCATCACCCCCTCAGGAGGTGACGCCACCGCGCCGGGTACGACACCGTCGCTCTCCGCGACGAGCACCCTCTGGCCCAGCTCGGCGCCCTCGGCGCCGCGTGCACTGACCTGCGTGTAGCCCTCTTCGCCGAGCAACCGCTTCCAGCTCTCCGGCGGGGCCAGCGGTGAGCCGTGGACACGCAGTTCGCTGTCCTCGAAGGCCCACCAGCCCTCCATCACACCGCCGCCGACGGTGAGGTACGGCCGGATGGAGGTCAGTTCGTTGAGCACCAGCAGGCCGCCGGGCCTGAGCAGTGACTTGATCTTGCGCAGCGTGGCCCGCAGGTTCTTGGTGGCGTGGACCACGTTGGTGGCCAGCACCACATCGGCCGAACCCTGCGCGAACTCCTGCTCGTTCAGTTCGCGCTCCAGGTTGAGGAGCTGGAAGCCGACGAACGGGTGCTGCGCGGCGAAGCGCTCGCGGCCGTACTCCAGGAAACGCGGCGAGATGTCGGTGAAGGTGTAGCCGACCCGGTCGGCGTGACCGGCCAGTGCCGGAAGCACGCACTCGGTGGTGGCACCGGTCCCGGCACCCAACTCCACGATCCGGACCGTCTCGTGGCCCGGAAGATGCGGCAGCCGGGCTTCGACGAAGCGCCGCACGGAGTCGGCGACGAGCTGGTTGAAGAAGTCGGTGAGCGGGTTCCCCTTGTACAGGTCCTGCACCAGCTCCATCGAGGAGTCCGGGAACATGACCTCGGTCCCCACCAGCTCGGCGCGCAGGAGCTGCGGGTACGCATGCAGGAACGCGCGGTTGAGCGAAGCCGTGGGCTCGACGTCCGGGCAGTCGCTCACCACGCGGTCGAACTCGGCCTCCCAGCGGCCCGCTCGGCCGACCGCGGCGGTGGTGGTGACCTGGTCACCCTCGCGGGTCAGATACCCGGCGTCCGCCAGGAGACCGAGCAGCGCCTGATGCAGCCGCCGGAACTTGTCCCTGATGTGGAGCCTGCCACGCAGTTCCTCGCCGTGGTGCTGCTCGCCCGGACGCTGGAAGACGCCCATGCGCTGGTAGGCGCTGAGCACCCCGGACACCGAGGCGGCGTCCAGCGCCGCGTACCCGTCGAGCACCCGGGTGACGGCCGGATCGAGGACCGACGCGGTGTCGACGGCCAGCGCCGCGGCGGGGAGCGGGGCCCCGCCGGCGGGCGGCCGGGGGATCCAGCAGCGTTTGCGGGCGAAGGGATAACCGGGCAGTTCGATCCGGCGGGCACCCGCCAGGGTGATCCGCGACCAGTCCACCTCGGCCCCGGTCAGCCAGCGCTCGGCCACCGCCGTCAGATCACGCCGGGTCAGCGCATGTTCCAGCGCTTCGGCCTCGTCCTCGTCCGGCCGCACCCGGATGCGCGTCACCTGGCCGGTGAGGACCCGGTCCTCGTCGCGCCCCTCCGCGTACGCCTCCAGCAGCCGTACGGCCTCGGCCACCGAACCGGCGGACAGGGCCAGCCGGAACTCGTATGCGGTACGGCCCGATTGGAGGGTGTGGGCGACATCGGCGAGCCGCAGCTCCGGATCGGCGGCTGTCTCGGCGGGCGGCATGAGAGGGGCCACCGCCTCGGCGACGGCGCCGAGGGTGTCTGCGGCCGTCGCTGCCGGGGGCAGCTCCGTGCCCAACTCTTCGGCCAGCAGCGCGAAGAAGTGGGCGCGCTCCGCCATGCCGAAGCCGCAGTCGACCAGGTCGTCCGCCAGGTCGAGGGAGTCCGGGGCCACGTCAGCGATCTCGGAGGCCAGCCGCAGGCACAGACGCCCGGCGTCCGCCAGCGCGCCGCCGGTCGCCTCCGTCCCCCGCGGCGTCCCACCGCGCAGGTGGGCCGCCAGGTCCGCCGAGCGGACCTGGAGCCGCTCCTCGGTCTTGGCGGAGAGCACCAGCAGCTGCTCCTGGGTGTCCTCCACCGGCTCCGGCGCACCGGTCGGCACGTACTCCTCCAACGTCACGCAGGCGTTGGCCCCGCCCGCGCCGAAGGAGCTGACGACGGCACGCAGCGGCAGCTCGGCGGGGGTGCTGTCCGTGCCGTCCCCGCCCCCGTCCCGCCGCTCCAGCCGCGTCCAGGGCTCCAGGGTCTGCTGCACCTCGAACAGTGTGGCGCCGAAGTCGATCTCCGGGTTGCGGCGCTCCGAGTGCAGCGACGGCGCCAGTGCTCCGTGCCGGAACTGCAGCAGCACCTTGGTCAAGCCCGCGATCCCGGCTGCCGCCTCCAGATGTCCGATGTTGGACTTCACCGAACCGATCGCCACCGTCGGCCGCTCCACACGGCTCGCCGGGTCGACCGGCCCGCCGAACGCCTCGACCAGGCCCGCGATCTCGATGGGGTCGCCGAGGTGGGTACCGGTGCCGTGCGCCTCAACGTAGCCGATGGTGTCGGCGCCGAATCCGGCGCGGGTCAGCGCTCCGCGGATCACGTCGGCCTGCGCTGACGCCTTCGGCACGGTGTAACCGCCCGCGTCCCCGCCCGCGTTGACGGCGGAGCCGCGGATGACGCCGAGGACGCGGTCGCCGTCGGCGATCGCCGCCGCCAGCGGCTTGAGCAGGACGGCGCCCACGCCCTCGCCGTCGACGAAGCCGTCGGCGTCCGCGCCGAACGCCTTGATCCGGTCGTCCCGCGAGAGCATCCCGGCCCACGCCAGGCTGCGCAGGTGCTGGGGGTGCAGGATCAGATTGACGCCGCCCGCGAGCGCGGTGGCGCACTCACCGGACCTGATGCTCTGGCACGCCAGGTGGATCGCGGTCAGCGAGGCCGAGCACGCGGTGTCCACCGCGAGGCTCGGGCCGGTGAAGTCGAAGAAGGAGGACACCCGGTTGGCGACCGACCAGTGGTGGGAGTGCGCGTCGGTCGGTACGCCGAGCGCGTTGGCCTCGCCGCCCATCCACGCGTAGTCGTTGCTCATCACCCCGGCGAACACTCCGACGGGTCCCTGCGCTGCGAGCCGGGCCGCCGGATAGCCGGCGTCCTCGAGGGTCGCCGCCGCGGTCTCCAGGAACAGGCGCTCCTGGGGGTCCATCGCTTCGGCGTCCGCGGGCGAGATGTGGAAGAACAGCGGGTCGAACGCGTCGACGTCGTCGATGAAACCCGCCCACTTGCTGTAGGAACCCCACGTGCCGGTCGGGTCGTGGTGAGCGTCCGCGTCCCAGCGTTCTTCGGGGACCTCGCGGATACAGTGCCGGCCCTCTGCCAGGTTGTCCCACAGCTGGCCGACCGTTCCCGCGAGGGGGTAGCGACCCGCGACGCCGATGATCGCGATGCCGTCGCCCTCCCCTGCCCCGGGGAGGAGGTGCCCCTGTCCGACGTCCGCGGACTGCGGATTCGTCGTGGCCGGTCGCGCAGTTCCCCGCGCCCCTTCGGGGCGCGTCTCCCCCTGCGGCGCTTGGGAGGTCTGGGCCAGAGGCCCGGGGCTGGCAAGCGCAGCCCCCACGCCGGGTACGCGAGATCCGCCGGGCAAGCCCGCGGCACCGCCGAGCTTGGCGGTGAGGTAGTCCGTCAGGCGGGTCGGGGTGCGGTGTTCGAAGATCAGGGTGGCGGGGAGGCGGAGGCCGGTGCGGGCGGCGAGTTTGTTGCGGAGCTCCAGGGCGCTGAGGGAAGTGAAGCCGAGGCGCTGGAAGTCGGCGTCGGGGTCGATGTCGGCCACCGAGTCGTGCCCGAGCGCCGCGGCGACCTCCCGCCGGACCAGCTCGCTGACGAAGCGCTCGCGCTCGGCCTCGGTCATCGCCTGCAGGCCGGTGCCCTCGCCGGCGGTGAGGGCGAGGGGCCCGGCGGAGGTGGCGGCCGTGCGCCGACGGCGGGCCGGGGCCAGTGCGCGGAACAGCGGCGGGAGCGTGCCCTGCGCGGAGTCCAGTGCCGTGAGGTCCAGCCGGGCCGGGAGCAGGTGGGCCCGGTCCGCGCCGAGGGCGGCGTCGAGAAGCGCCAGCCCTTCCCCGGTGGCCAGCGGGCGCACGCCGGCACCCGTGAGCCGGGCCAGATCGGCCGCGCCGAGCCGGCCGGTCAGGGCGCTGCGCTCGGCCCACAGACCCCAGCCCAGCGCCAGCGCGGGCAGGCCCAGGCCGCGGCGGTGGTGCGCCAGTGCGTCAAGGACGGCGTTGGCCGCCGCGTAGTTGCCCTGACCCGCGGTGCCCAGCGTGGCGGCAACCGAGGAGAACAGCACGAAGGCCGACAGGTCGAGGCCCTCCGTCAGCTCGTGCAGGTTCCAGGCTCCGTCGGCCTTCGCCGACAGCACCGCCCGCAGCCGCTCCGGTGTCAGCGAGCCGATCACGCCGTCGTCGAGCGCTCCAGCGGCATGCACAACGGCACGCAGCGGGCGGTCCGACGGGATCGAGGCCAGCAGTTCGGCGAGGGCTTCCCGGTCACTGACGTCGCACACGGCCGACGACGCCGTCGCCCCTGTCGCGGTCAGCTCGTCGGCGAGCTCCTCAGATCCTTGGCGGCTCACCAGCACCAGGTGGCGTACACCGTGCTCGGCCACCAGATGCCGCGCCACCAGTCCGCCCAGCGTGCCGGATGCCCCGGTGATCAGCACCGTGCCGTCGGCCGGGAACGCGGGTGCCGCGGGCTCCTCGGGCAGCGTGGCGCGTGCGAGCCTCGGCACACGTATCCCGCCATCGCGCACCAGGAGTTGGGGCTCACCGGACGCGAGCAGCGACGGCAGCACCTCCGACAGGCCCTCGGCGTCGTCGGCATAGTCGGTGTCGACCAGCACGATCCGGTCCGGGTTCTCCGTCTGCGCCGACCGCACCAGGCCCCATACGGCGGCAGCAGCGGGATCCACCTCCGCGGCGCTCCCGAGGCCGCCCGCCACGGCCCGGCGGGTGGCCACCACCAGGTGACCGCCGCCGGTCTCGGCCTCGGCGAGCCAGCTCTGCAGATCGCTGAGCACCTCGGAGGTCACCGCCTGGATCCTGGCGGACGGGTCGCCCTCCGCGGACGGGCAGTGCAGCACCGTGACCTCTGCCGGGTCGGCCACGGGCACTGGCAGCGCTGAGCCGGGCCGCGCGGGAACCCAGTTCAGCTCGAACAGCGCGTCGCGGCCCGCGAGGGCCTGCTGTGCGGCACTGAGCGGACGCAGCGAAAGGGAGTCGGCCGACAGGACACCGCGGCCGGTCCCGTCGGCGATCCGCAGGGCCACCGAGCCGTCTTCCAGAAGGGTGATGCGCGCCCGCAGGCTGGTCATCTCCGCCGCCGCTGCCGGGTCCAGCAACCGCACGCCGTTCCAGGAGAAAGGCAGCGCGGGTTCGGTCTCCAGGTCCAGCGCCGCGTGCAGGGCGGCGTCGAGCAGCGCGGCGCGTACCGGTTCGGCCAGTGACACCTCGGCGAACAGCTCGTAGCCGTGCCGCCACAGCGCCCGCAGGCCCCGGAAGCCAGACCCGTACTCCAGGCCCTGCGCGGCCAGATCCGCGTACCAGGAGCCGAGATCCGCCTTCTCCGCGTCAGGAGGCGGCCAGTTGACGAAGTCCGCCGAGTCCTGGTCCGCCTCTCTGGCGGCCTCGGTGAGCGCTCCGGTCGCGTGCAGCCGCCACTCGGCCTCGGAGCCGCGGGCGTACAGCCGCAGGGGCCGGAAACCGTTGTCGTCGGCGGGTTCCACCAGCAACTGGATCTCGACCTCGCCCTGCTCGGGCACCACCACGGGCGCCAGCAGAGTGAGCTCGTCCACGGCGTCCGCCGCGTCCAGCGCTGTTCCGGCTTCCAGCGCCATCTCCAGCAGGGCTGTCCCCGGCACCACGACACGGCCCCGCACCCGGTGTCCCGCCAGCCATGGGTGCGTACGCAGGGACAGCCGTCCGGTCAGTACGGTCCGCTCGCCGTCCGCCAGTTCGACGGGCGCGCTCAGCAGCGGCTCGGGCGCTTCCAGCCAGTAGGGCTTCTGCTCGAAGGCGTAGGTGGGGAGGTCCACGGTGCGGACACCGGTGCCGTCGAACGCCTGCGTCCAGTCGACCGCAACGCCGTGGGCGTGGAGCCGGGCCATGGACAGCAGGAACCGCCGGGGCGCGTCCTCCTCACGGCGCAGGGTGTCCGCCACCACGACACCGCCGGCCGAGGCGGCATCCACGGTGTCCTCGACCGCCGTGGTCAGCAGCGGGTGCGTGCTGACTTCCACGAACACCCCGAAACCGTCGGCGACCAGCGCCCGGACCGTCTCCTCGAACCGCACCGGCTCCCGCAGATTCCGGTACCAGTACGCGGTGTCCAGCTCCGTACCGTCGAGCGGGCCGGCCGTCACCGTCGAGTAGAACGGCACCTGGGCCCGGCGCTGCTGTACACCGGCGAGCACGTCCGCCAGCTCGGCTTCCAGGGCCTCGACGTGCGCGGAGTGGGCGGAGAAGTCCACTCCCGGGACGTTCCACCGCATCACTCCGGCCTTCGCCAGCACGCCCCCGAGTTCCCGCAGCGCGTCGGGGTCGCCCGAGACCACCACCGTGTTCGGGCCGTTCACCGCCGCCACCGAGATCCGGTCGCCGAAGGGCTCGACCCGCTCCCGCACCCAGCCTTCCGAGGCCACGATCGACAGCATCCCGCCGCTGCCGCTGAGCGCCCGCAAGGTGCGGCTGCGCAGTGCGGAGATCCGTGCGCCGTCCTCGAGGGACAGCGCGCCGGCCACACAAGCGGCGGCGATCTCGCCCTGGGAATGGCCCACCACGGCGGACGGGACCAGCCCGACCGAACGCCACACCTCGGCCAGCGAGACCATGACGGCCCAGAGCGCGGGCTGCACCACGTCCACCTCGGACAGCGCCGCCTCGTCATCGAGGACCTCGGACAGCGACCAGTCGACGTGGGCGCTCAGCAGCCGTTCGCACTCGTCGAGTTGTGCGGCGAACACCGACGAGTACTCCCGCAGCGCCCGCGCCATCCCGGCCCACTGCGCGCCCTGGCCGGGGAACACCCACACCGTGCCGGACTCGGGAGCCACTGAGCCCTCGACCACCCGCGGCAAAGACTCGCCTGCCGCCAGCGCGGCCAGGCCCTCCATGAGTTCGGCACGGTCCTCGGCGACGACCACGCCGCGGTGGTCCAGCGCCGAACGGGTCGTGACCGTGGAGAATCCGACATCCACCGGGTGCGCGTCCGGGTCCGACTCCACCTGCTCCAGGAGCCGCCCCGCCTGGGTCCGCAGGGCCGTCCCGGTCACGCCCGAGACCACCACCGGCACCGGCGCCCCGACCGCCGACCGGGCCTCGTCGGGCTCGGTGACCGGCGGCTGTTCGAGGATCACGTGCGCGTTGGTGCCGCTGGCGCCGAAGGCCGACACCCCGGCCCGGCGCGGGCGTTCGGCCTGCGGCCACGGCCGCTGCTCGGTCAGCAGCTCGACCGCGCCCGCCGACCAGTCCACATGGCGCGACGGCTGCTGGACGTGCAGCGTCCGCGGCAGCACACCGTGCCGCATGGCCATCACCATCTTGATCACGCCGCCGACGCCCGCAGCCGCCTGGGTGTGACCGATGTTCGACTTGAGCGAGCCGAGCCACAGCGGTTCCGTACGGTCCCGGCCGTACGTGGCCAGCAGCGCCTGCGCCTCGATCGGGTCGCCGAGAACGGTGCCCGTGCCGTGCGCCTCGACGGCGTCGACGTCGGCGGGAGTCAGCCCCGCCGAGGCGAGCGCCTGCCTGATCACCCGCTCCTGCGACGGCCCGTTCGGGGCAGTCAGCCCGCTGGACGCGCCGTCCTGGTTCACCGCCGAGCCGCGCAGTACGGCCAGCACCCGGTGTCCGTTCGCCTGTGCGTCCGACAGCCGCTCCAGGACCAGCATGCCCACGCCCTCGGACCAGCCCGTGCCGTCGGCCGCGTCCGAGAACGCCTTGCACCGCCCGTCGGGCGAGAGAGCGCGCTGGCGCGCGTACTCCACGAAGGTCCTCGGCGTGGACATCACCGCCACGCCGCCCGCCAGCGCCAGCGAGCACTCACCGGACCGCAGCGACTGCGCCGCCTGATGCAGCGACACCAGCGACGACGAACACGCGGTGTCCACCGACACGGCCGGGCCCTCGAAACCGAAGGTGTAGGCGACACGGCCGGACGCCACACTGGGAAGGCTGCCGGTGAACAGGTGGCCCTCGAAGCCGCCCGCGTCCTGCGCCAGCCGTGACGCGTAGTCGCTGTACATCACCCCGGCGAAGACTCCGGTGCTGCTGCCGCGCAGGGACGTCGGAGCGATACGCGCGTGCTCCAACGCCTCCCAGCACGACTGGAGCAGCAACCGCTGCTGCGGATCGGTCACCAGCGCCTCTTTCGGCGACATCCCGAAGAAGGCCGGGTCGAACTCGGCGGCGTCGTACAGGAATCCGCCGTGTCGGGTGTAACTGGTGCCGGTGCGGTCCGGGTCGGGGTCGTAGAGCCCGTCGAGATCCCAGCCACGGTTCACCGGGAATTCGGACACCGCGTCCACGCCGTCGACGACCAGCCGGTGCAGCTCCCCGGGCGACGTCACGCCTCCGGGGAACCGGCACGACATGCCGACGATCGCGAGGGGCTCCTGGCCCGCCGACTCCAGCGCGTCCAGCTTCTGTCGCGTCTGGCGCAGTTCGCTGGTAACCCGCTTCAGATATCCGAGCAGCTTCTCGTCGCTCATGTCAGGGCCTTCCCAGCTCATCGTCGATCAGGGCAAAGAGCTCGTCCGCGCTCGCCGCGGCGACCTCGTGGTCTCGGGCCGGCTCCGCCGCCTCCTCCTCGGGGCTCAGCGTCGCCAGCAGCTCCCACAGTCGGGTGGTGACGGCCGATCGCAGGTCGTCGTCGGCGACGGCGGTCACGCTCTCCTCCAGCCGGTCCAGCTCGGCGAGAAGTGGCCGCTCCACTGCCGGCTGCTCCGCTGCCGGCTGCTCCGTCGCCGGTTGTTCCGCGTCCGACGGCTCCGGGGCGAGCCCCTTCAGCAGGTGCCGCGCCAGGGCGGTGGGGCTGGGGTGGTCGAACGTCACGGTGGCGGTCAGCGTGAGCCCGGTGAGGGTGCTGAGCCGGTTGCGCAGTTCCAGCGCGGTCAGGGAGTCGAGGCCCAGGTCGGTGAAGCCTCGGTCGGGGGTCACGTCGGCAGGGCCGGAGCGGCCCAGTACGGCCGCGATCTCCGACTGCACCATCCGGCGCACCGTCAGCTCGCGGTCGTGGTCGGACATCGTCAGCAGCTTGTCGCGCAGCGGCTGTGCGCCCTCCTGTGCCCTGCCGCGGGGGGCCGGGGCCGGGGCAAGACCGCGGAGCATCGCGGGCTGCCCGGTGTCGGGGAGCCCGGACATGTCGAGCCAGGCGGGCACCAGGTGCGCCCGATCCGCGCCGAGCCCGAGGTCGAGCAGGGCCAGCCCCCCGACCGTGGGCAGCGGACGCAGCCCCATGCGCGCCATCCGCTCCCTGTCGGTGTCGGCCAGGCGGCCGGTCAGACCGGTGCTCTGCTCCCACAGGCCCCAGCCCAGTGAGACCGCGGGCAGCGCCTGGGCACGCCGGTGCTGCGCCAGCGCGTCGAGGAACGCGTTGCCGGCCGCGTAGTTGGCCTGCCCGGGCAGGCCGACCGTGGCCGAGACGGAGGAGAACAGCACAAACGCCGACAGCTCGACGTCACGGGTCAGTTCGTGCAGCTGCCAGGCCGCGTCCACCTTCGCCGACAACACGGCGTGCAGCCGCTCCGGCGTCAGCGAGAGCACCGCGCCGTCCTGCAGGGTCCCCGCCGCGTGCACCACGGCGCGCAGCGGCGCCGAGGCGGGCACGGACGCGAGGACGTCGGCCAGCGCGTCCCGGTCGGCCACGTCGCAGGCGGCCACCGAGACGGATGCGCCCGCCGCGGTCAACTCCGCCACGAGGTCGTCCGCACCGTCGGCGGCCGTACCGCTGCGACTGACCAGCAGCAGGTGGCGTACTCCGTGCCGGGCCACCAGGTGCCGCGCCGTCGTGGCGCCAAGTCCCCCGGTGCCGCCGGTGATCAGAACGGTGCCCTCGGGGTCGAGAAGCGGCCGGTCGGCGTCGGGTGCCGGGACCGAGCCGCGGGCGAGCCGGGGAACGAGGATCCGGCCCGAGTCCAGGGCGACCTGCGGCTCGCCGGTCGCCAGGGCGCGGCCCAGCTCGTCGGCCGTCGGCTCGTCGGCACCGTGGGAGTCCACCAGCACGATCCGGCCGGGGTGTTCGGTCTGGGCCGACCGCAGCAGGCCCCACACGGTGGCGGCGGCGAGGTCGATGTCGGCGTCCGGCTGCACGGCCACTGCCCGCCGGGTGACGACCACCAGCCGGGACGAGCCGTCAGGGTCCTGCTCCAGCCGGTTCTGGACATCCAACAGCACGGACTCGACGGTCTTGTGGACGGCCTCGGGCACATCCTCCGCACTAGGCGTGACCGGCATGACCGGCAGTACGGCGGTCGGGGCGTCCGGCCGGACGGGCTCGCCTGGGACGGTGACCTCGCGCCAGTCCACCTGGAAGAGCTTGGGGTCGACCCGCCGGGCGTCCAGCGGCCGCAGGGTGAGGGAGTCGACGGAGAGCACCCCGACCCCGCTGCCGTCGGTCACGGTCAGCGATGCCCGGTCCGCGCCGGCCGGGCTGATCCGGACCCGTAGCTGGGACGCGCCCGCCCGCGCCAGCCGCACCCCGGACCACGAGAACGGCACCATGGGAGCGGAACCGGAGCCCGCCTCCAGCACCAGTGGATGGAGCGCGGCGTCCACCAGCGCCGGGTGGACCTTGAACGGCCCCGCGTCGTCGCGCAGCGCGATGTCGACGAGGAGGTCGTCGCCGTGCCGCCACACCTGCCGCAGGTTCCGGAAGGTGGGCCCGTACTCCAGGCCGCGCGCTGCAAGCTCGTCGTACCAGCCCGTACGGTCCATCGGCACCGCTTTGGCGGGCGGCCACTCGGTCAGCACGACGCCCGTGCCCTCGGGCCCGTCCGCGCTCACCACTCCGGTGGCGTGGAGCTGCCATTCCTCGTCGGCGCCGCCGGGGACGCGGCCGTGAATGCGGACGGCGCGGTGGCCCGTGTCGTCCGGGGGTGCCGCCGTCAGCTGCACCTCGACCTCGTCCCGTTCCGGCACCACCAGCGGCGTGTGCAGGGTCAGCTCGTCCACCGCGCTGCCGACGCGCAGGGCCATCTCCAGCAATGCGGTCCCCGGCACCACGACCTGACCGAGCACGCGGTGGTCGGCCAGCCATGGCCGCGCGCGCAGCGACAGCCGTTCCGTGAGGACGGTGCCGCCGCCGTTCGCGAGTTCCACGGCGTCCCCCAGCAACGGCTTGTCGGCCGTGGCGTCCAGCCAGTAACGCTGATGCTGGAAGGCGTAGGTCGGCAACTCGACGAGGGACGCACCGGCACCGTCGAAAGCGCGGCCCCAGTCCACCGCGACCCCGCGCGTCCACACCTGCGCCACCGAGGTGAGGAACCGGTCAAGGCCCCCCTCGTCACGCCGCAGCGACCCCGAGACCATCGAAGCCGCGGCCTCTCCCACGCGGCCCTCCAGGCTCTCCTGGACACTCATGGAGAGCACCGGGTGGGAACTGACCTCGATGAAGGTGCCGTAGCCCTGCTCGGCCAGTGCCTCCACAGCCGACTGGAAGTGCACCGTCCGCCGCAGATTCCGATACCAGTAGCCCGCGTCCACCAGTCCCTCGCCCAGCCAGTCCTGTTCGACGGTCGAGAAGAACGGCACCTGAGCGGGCCGGGGACGCACGTCGGCCAGCACCCGCGCCAGTTCGTCCTCGATCCGCTCCACATGAGGGGTGTGGGAGGCGTAGTCAACCGGGACCTTGCGCGCCCGGACCCCGTCCGCCTCGCAGACGGAGAGCAGTTCATCCAGCGCCTGCGGCTCACCGGCGACCACCGTGGAGGTCGGACCGTTCAGCGCCGCCACCCAGAGGCGGCCCTCCCACTCCTCCAGCCGGGACTCCACCTCCGCCAGAGGCAGGGCCACGGACATCATCCCGCCGAACCCGGCCAGCCCCTTCGCGACCGCCTGCGAACGCAGCGCGACGACCCGCGCCGCGTCCTCCAGGGACAGCGCCCCGGCCACACAGGCGGCGGCGATCTCGCCCTGCGAGTGCCCCACCACGGCCGACGGCTCGACGCCGTACGAGTGCCACAGCGCCGCCAGCGACACCATCACCGCCCAGGACGCGGGCTGCACCACGTCCACCCGCTCCAGCGTCGGCTCGCCCGGCACCTGCCGCAGCACACTTTCCAGTTCCCAGTCCGTGAACTGCGCCAGTGCCTCGGCGCACTCGTGGAAGCGCTCGGCGAAAACCGGTGAGGCGTCCAGCAGTTCCACGGCCATGCCTGTCCACTGCGAGCCCTGCCCGGGAAAGACGAACACCACCGGGTGACCGGTCCGCCGGGCCGCTCCCTGGACGGTGCCCGGGGCTTCCGCACCCTGCACCAACGCGTCCAGCCCGGCCATCAGCGCTTCCCGACCCGCGGCCACGACGACGGCGCGGTGCTCCAGCTCGGCCCGCGACACCGCCGTCGACCAGCCGATATCCGCCGGGCGCAGCTCCACATCCGATGCTGCGTGTTCCACGTGACCCACGTATCGGCGCAGCCGGTCCGCCTGGCCCCGCAGCGCCGCCTCGGACTTGCCCGACAGCACCACCGGTACGGGGAGCGGAACGGCCGGATCCCCGGTCCCTTCCTGCTCGGCGTTCAAGGGCGGCTGCTCGAGGACGACGTGCGCGTTGGTGCCGCTGATCCCGAACGAGGACACCCCGGCCCGGCGCGGGCGTTCGGCCCGAGGCCACGGCCGCTGCTCGGTCAGCAGCTCCACCGCGCCCGCCGACCAGTCCACATGGCGCGACGGCTGCTGGACGTGCAGCGTCCGCGGCAGCACACCGTGCCGCAGGGCCATCACCATCTTGATCACGCCGGTCACGCCCGCCGCCGCTTGTGTGTGGCCGATGTTGGACTTCACCGACCCCAGCCACAGCGGCCGGTCGCGCTCCTGCCCGTACGTGGCCAGCAGCGCCTGCGCCTCGATGGGGTCACCGAGCGCGGTGCCCGTGCCGTGCGCCTCCACCGCGTCGACGTCCGCAGGGCTCAGGCCGGCACTGGCCAACGCGTCGCGGATGACCGACTGCTGTGACGGGCCGTTCGGGGCGCTCAGCCCGTTGGAGGCGCCGTCCTGGTTGATGGCGGAACCGCGCAGTACGGCCAGCACCCGGTGTCCGTTCGCCTGTGCGTCCGACAGCCGCTCCAGGACCAGCATGCCCACGCCCTCGGACCAGCCCGTGCCGTCGGCCGCGTCCGAGAACGCCTTGCACCGCCCGTCGGGCGACAACCCGCCCTGCCGCGAGAACTCCACGAACATTCCGGGTGTGGACATCACCGCCACACCGCCCGCCAGCGCCAGCGAGCACTCCCCCGACCGCAGCGACTGCGCCGCCAGATGCAGCGACACCAGCGACGACGAACACGCGGTGTCCACCGACACGGCCGGCCCCTCGAAACCGAAGGTGTAGGCGACACGGCCGGACGCCACACTGGGAGCTCCGCCGGTCAGGGCGTGGCCACCGAAGCTGTCGGACGTCTCGTGCAGCCGGGGCACATAGTCCTGGTCCGAGACTCCGGCGAAGACGGCCGTACGGCTCCCGCGCAGGGACGCGGGGTCGATCCCGGCCCGCTCCAGCGCCTCCCACGACACTTCCAGCAACTGCCGCTGCTGCGGGTCCATCGCCCGCGCCTCGCGCGGGCTGACCCGGAAGAAGTCGGCATCGAAATCCAGCGCGTTCGCCAGGAAGCCTCCCGTACGGACGTGCCCCGTGTCCGCCGACTCCAGGCTCCAGCCGCGGTCCTCGGGGAACGCCGAGATCGCGTCCCCGCCCTCGGCGACGAGCTGCCACAGCTCCTCGGGTGACGACACGCCGCCCGGCAGCCGGCAGCTCATGCCGACGATCGCGATGGCGTCGTCGTCCGAGGCGGCGTGTCCGGCGGCCCGGTGCCGGTCCTGGCGGTGCCCCGACAACGCGTCGTGGAGGTGCCGCACGAGGGCGGCGGGGGTGGGGTGGTCGAAGAGCAGCGTGGTCGGCAGCCGCAGGCCGGTGGCGCGGCTCAGCCGCCTGCTGATCTCCACCGCCGTGACGGAGTCGGAGCCGAGTTCCTTGAACGAGCGATCCGCCTGGACCGCGCCCGGGTCGACGTGCCCGAGGACGGCGGCCGTCTGTGAGCGGATCAGGGTCCACAGTTCCGGCTCCCCCGGGCCGGACGGCTCGGCGAGGGCTTCGGCAGCCGGAGCCGGTGCCGTTTGCGCAGGTGACTGCGGTGCCAGGTGCGCCGGTGGCTGCGGTGCCGGTGACTGCTCCAGCGGTACGGGCCCGGCCGCGCCCGCCCCGGCGATCCAATGGGGCTGTCGCTGGAAGGCGTAGGTGGGCAGTGCCACGGTCCGGGCGCCCATGCCCACGAAGGTGGGCCGCCAGTCCACCGCTACGCCCTGGACGTACAGCTCGGCCATGGACAGCAGCAACCGCCGCATGCCGCCCTCGCCGCGGCGCAGGGTACCTTGCACCACCGCGCCCGGGATGCTGCTCACCGTGTCCTGGACAGCCATGGTCAGCACCGGGTGCGGACTGGCCTCCACGAACACCCCGTGACCGTCCGCGGACAGCGCCCGGACCGTCTCCTCCAGCCGCACCCGCTCCCGCAGGTTCCGGTACCAGTACTCGGCGTCCAGCGCCTCCGCGGTCAGCCGGCTGCCGGTGACCGTGGAGTGGAACGCGATATCGGTGTCCCGGGCGGCGACGTGGCCCGCGGCCCGCAGAACGTCGTCGCGGATCTCCTCGACCTGCGGGGAGTGCGAGGCGTAGTCGATCGGGACCATCCGGGCGCGCACGCCCCTGGCCTCGCACTCGGCCACCATCTCCCGCACGACGTCGACCGGGCCCGACACGACGACCGCGTTCGGGCCGTTCACGGCGCCGATCGTGACGCGGGTCCGGTCGACATCCTCGACGGGCATCGCAAGCTGGGCCATCGCTCCACGCCCCGACAGCCGGGCAACGATGACCCGGCTGCGCTCGACCATCAGCCGCACGGCATCCTCGAGAGACACGATCCCCGCCGCACAGGCAGCGGTGATCTCCCCCTGGGAGTGGCCCACCACGGCGGACGGCAACAGCCCCACGGAGCGCCACACCTCAGCCAGCGACACCTGCACCGCGAACAGCGCGGGCTGCATCACATCCATACGCCGCAACGCGGCCTCGTCGTCGAGCACTTCCCGCAACGACCAGTCGACCAAGCCGTCCAGCAGCCGGGCGCACTCGTCCATCCGGGCGGCGAACACCGCCGAGGCCTCCCACAGTTCCCGCGCCATCCCGGCCCACTGCGGGCCCTGCCCTGGGAACATCCACACCACGCCCGAGGCGGGGCCCGTCACGCCCTCCACCACGTGCGGCGACGGTTCGCCCGCCGCCAATGCGGCCAGCCCCGCGCGGAGTTCGGCGCGATCCGTGGCGACGACGACACCGCGGTGCTCCAGCGCCGAGCGCGTCGTCACGGTCGCATATCCCACGTCCTTCGGGCGCAGTTCACTGTCGGCTTCCACCCGCTCCAGCAGTCGGCCCGCCTGGGCCCGCAGCGCCGCCTCGGTCCTGCCCGACACCACCACGGGCACCGGGACCGGCGCTGACGAGCCGTCCCTGGTGTCGCCGGGTACGGCGGACGCGGCGGGCGTCTCCTCCTCCGGCACGGCAGGGGCATCCGCAACCACCACGTGGCAGTTGGTGCCGCCCAGTCCGAAGGAGCTGACGCCTGCGAGCCGGGGGCCCTCGGGCCAGGAGCCGGTGGTGTCGTTCACCCGGAGCTTCAGCCGCTCCATCGGGATCGCCGGGTTGGGCTCGGCGTAGTTCAGGCTCGCCGGGAGGATGCCGTGTCCGAGGGACAGCGCGACCTTGATCAGTCCGACGACGCCTGCGGCACCGTCGAGGTGCCCGATGTTGGTCTTCACCGAACCGACGGCCAGGGGCTGCCCGTCCGGCCGTCCCTGGCCGAGCACCGAGCCGAGTGCTTCCGCCTCGACGGGGTCCCCCGCCTTGGTGCCGGTGCCGTGCAGCTCGACGTACCGCACCTGCCCCGGCTCCACCTCGGCACGGGCGCAGGCGTCACGCAGCAACTCCCGCTGCGCGTCGCCGTCGGGGACGGTGAGGCCCCCGCCGCCACCGTCGTTGTTCACCGCGCTGCCGAGCAGGACACAGTGCACCAGGTCGCCGTCGGCGACCGCGTCGGCCAGGCGCTTGAGGACGACGATGCCCCCGCCCTCGCCGCGGACGGTGCCGTTGGCGCGCGCGTCGAAGGTGTAACAGCGGCCGTCCGGCGACAGGGCACCGGCCCGGGCGAAGGCGAGCGTGCTGTCAGGCGTCAGATTCAGATGGACACCACCAGCCAGCGCCAGCCCGGTGGCGCCGGACAGCAGGCTCTCGCACGCCATGTGCACGGCGACCAGCGAAGAGGACTGCGCCGCGTCGACGGTGAGGCTCGGCCCCCGCAGGCCGAGGTGGTACGAGATCCGGTTGGCGATCACGCCCCGGCTCAGTCCGGCCAGCGAGTGGTGGGACACGGCGTCGCCGCCGTACCGGTGGACGAGCGCGGCGTAGTCGTCACCGGTGGCGCCGAGGAACACCGCGGCGGAGCCGCCGCGCAGGGTCTCCGGCACCACGTCGGCGTGCTCCAGCGCAATCCAGCTCAGCTCCAGGGCAAGCCGCTGCCGCGGGTCCATCGCCGCGGCCTCGCGGGGCGAGATACCGAAGAACCCGGGGTCGAAGTCAGCGATCCCGTCGAGGAATCCACCGCGCCTCAGCCCTGCCGGACCGAGGTCCTCCGGAACACCGCCGAGGTCCCACCGCCCCTCGGGGACGTCGTCGATCGCGTCGACGCCGTCACGCAGCAGCCGCCAGAAGGCGTCGATGTCGTCGGCCCCGGGAACGCGGCAGGACATGCCGACGACGGCGATCGCGCTGTCGGCCGGTGGGCATGACGTGTTCGTGTCCCGGTGCTTCCGCTCCGGATGCTCCTGTCGCACGTGGCTCCTCATGCGCACTCGCGCGTACACGCCCGGTCCGGGCCGGTGCCGGCGTCCCCCGGGATCGTCCCTGGACGCACGCGCACCGTCCCCGTGCGGCACGGGCCCCGGCAGCCGCGCCGCCGAATCCCGGACCAGGCCGGTGAAGGGTTGTTCCTTGCCTTCGCGTAAACGGATTCGTGTAACGGAAAAGGGTTGTCACCCGGGACAGGTCACGGGAAATTCCAGGACCTTCCGGGGAAAGAACAACAACGGTATTGCACCGTCAGGATCGGGGAGCATCACCGCTACGCCCGCAAAAAGTCACTGTGTTTCACCACGCCCCCGTTGTGCCGGGCCGCGAATTTCACGGCCACGGACCCCCAGAGGAGCCTCCCCATGGCTCCCGACGACCCCCCTGGCAGTCGACGTCGATCATATCGGAAGTGCCCAACTGAAAGCAATGAAAGGTGAGTTGTGACCTAATTCATCACCAGCAGCGGCGAGCACGCCTTCGCCCCGGCAACCCCCTGCCGGCTGTCAGACGCCCAGCCGCTCCTTTATCTCGGCGAAGAACGGGATGTGGCGGTAGTCCTTCGCGTCCGGGTCGTAGTCCGTGTACTGGTTGGTGAATTCCAGCAGCTTCTTCTGGACCTCTTCGACGGGCGTGGTGTGGATCTGCTCCTCGATCCGCTCGATCTCACCGAGGAACTGCGCCAGGACCGCGGGAAGCTCCGGGTGCAGCCGGATCGATCCTCCGGTCAGCTCGATTCCGCCGTGCTGGGACAGGTAGTTGAAGAGGAGTTGCGACGCGACGGCGTCATAGTTGGGGCGCGGAATCCCCTCCACCGCGTAGCGGAGCAGCCGCTCGGAGAGGATGTACTCGTACGCCAGCTGCGCCTCGCGGGCCGGCAGTTCCCGGTCGTTCAGGCATACCAGCATCGCGGAGACATCGACGCGCAGCTCCTCCAGCCCGGCGAGCGGCTTCCGCTTCTTGTACGGGAGGAAATCCGGGATGGGCATGTCCCCGTGCCGGTGGTGGAATTCGTGCAGTCGCACCCACCACGAGGACGCCTGCTCGACCGTGACGTCATCGACGCCCCTCAGGTGAGGGAAGCTGTCCTCGGCCATCACCGCGTCGATCATCTTCCGGGTGATGCGGTTGTGCCGCTCGACGAACTTGTTGATGAAGTAGAAGATCAGGTCGTCGCCTTGCTGGACGCCGTCGATGTGGTTCTCCGGGAAGAGCGCCACCACGACGCGCGACGTGAACCCCTTCGAGCTGGCCGTGATGTTCACCGGCATGGTGTTGCTGGCGTACCGGGTGGCCAGATGCGGGTTCGTCGGCAGTGTCTCGTACGTCAGGTACTCCAGCGACAGGGAGGGGAAGTACGAGGCGTCGAAGAGGGAGAATATGTGGTGGTCGCGCTCTTCGCTGATATGTGCCTTGACGGTTGCGAGGCGGGGCTCGGCCGAGAAGTTCCGGAGATCCTCGACCAGTGCCTTGGCCGCGGGCTGCTGCCCCAGGTTCGGCGCATCGGATATGCGCTGCGCCAGCTTGTCCAGAAAGCCCTGGTCACGGAATGCGTCGCGGGATCCCTTGACTTCCTCGCGAAGTTCGTCGACTTCGCGGATCACCTCGGCTGTCGTGCTGTTCGACATGGTGCACCTCCTTTTCGGACATGGACACGTACTTACTTCGCCGGGCCGCCTTTGGGCTTGTCCGGCGGATCTTGCGTACCCGGCATGGGGGACGCGCTCCGTAAGGGGCGCGGGGAACTGCTCCCCCTGGGGGCACCTCCCAGCGGTAGCTGGGGGACCCCGGCCGGGAGGTGCCTCCACCAGCCACGACGCGCGGGAAGCCCGCAAGCGTCCGCCAGGGGCACCCCTCACCGGCACAACGGAGAGGCGGGCCAAGATCCGCGGACGCGCCCTCGGCCCGGGCCGTTCCTCAGCCTGCCGGGGCGTGGACCCAGGACATCCCGTCGGGCGAGGGGATCAGCCCCCCCTCGAACAGCGATGTCTCCTCTTCCGCGTCCTCACCCAGCGAGGCGTGCATCTGCACCTTGGAGCTCTCGGTCATGGCCTCCCGCACGACGGACGAACCCAGCAACGGGGCCCAGTTGTCGTTGTCGCCGTCGGCGATGGTCTCGACGGCGGAGGCGAACTCCTCGTTCTGCGCGCTCAGTCGCTGCGCCAGCGCTTCCCCGTCGCGGAGTGCCGTCTCCCCCGAGGAGACGCCGCCCACCAGATCGACGAACGACTCCATCTCGGAATGGCTGTTCTTGGTGAGCTTCTTGGCCTCCCAGAAGTAGGAGCCCTCCACCTGATGCATGTCGTAGAAGGACATCAGGAATTCGTAGAACACGCTGTACTCACGGCGGTAGCGCATCTCGAACTCCTTCATGGCCGCCTCTTCCTCGACCGCGCCGGCCAGCGTGCTGTTGATGGACCGGGCAGCGAGCAGCGCGCTGTAGGTGGCCAGGTGCACTCCGGAGGAGAAGACCGGGTCGACGAAGCATGCGGCGTCGCCGACGAGCATCATTCCCGGCCGCCAGAAGGCGGTGTGGTGGTACGAGTAGTCCTTGCGGACGCGGATCTCGCCGTACTGCCCCTCGGTGACCCGCCGGGCCGGAGCAAGGTACTCGGAAATCATCGGGCATTCGTCGATCAGCGCCTGGAGGGCCTTCTCCGGGTCGCCCTGCACCTTCTCCGCCATCTCCCGGCGGACCACGGCCCCGACGCTGGTGAGGGTGTCGCTCAACGGGATGTACCAGAACCAGCCGCTGTCGAAGGCCACGCACAGGATGTTGTTACGGCTCGGCTCCGGCATCCGCTTGCCGCCCTCGAAGTAGCCGAACAGCGCCAGGTTGCGGAAGAAGTCCGAGTACTCCCTCCGGCCGCCGACCCGCTGGTTGAGCCGGCTCTTGTTGCCGGAAGCATCCGCCACGAACCTGGCCGACACCTCCCGCTGCTCGCCCTTCTCGTCGGTGTACCGCACGCCGGTGACCCGGTCGCCCTCTTCCAGCACCTCCGAGACCGCGCAGCCCTCACGCACCACGGCACCGACCCGGCGGGCGTTGTCCAGCAGGATCTTGTCGAACTTGGACCGCTCGACCTGGTACGCGGTCGAGGTCGGGCCCGCCATGTTCGGAGAAACCGAGAAGGAGAACTGCCACGGCTCCGGGTTGGCGCCCCAGCGGAACGTGCCGCCCTTCTTGATCGGGAAACCGGCCTTGGCGAGTTCGTCCGCGGCGCCGGTCATCCGGCATATCCCGTGGATGGTGGACGGCAGCAGGGACTCCCCGATCTGGTAGCGGGGAAAGACCTCCTTCTCCAGGAGAAGGACCGAGTGCCCCTGCTTGGCCACCAGTGCGGCCAGCGTCGAACCACCGGGACCGCCGCCGACGACTACGACATCAAATGCTTCGGTTTTGCTCATTCTGTCTCCTGTTTCATCGCCGTCGGCATCGACGGTTCGGTCTGTGCAGAGGTGGTTTCGGAAGGTTCGGAATGCTTCGTGGGGTCCTCCGGCCGCCGGCCCGCGTCACTGTTCGTGCCGACCAGCTGGAGCAACGGACCCGTCATGAAGGTGGTGACCAGCGCCATGAGGACGAGCACGACGTACAGGTCCTGGCCGATGAGACCGGCGGACCGGCCGACGTCCAGCACGATCAGTTCGGTGAGCCCCCGGGTGTTCACCATGACGGCGACCAGCCCCGACTGGCGGGCGTCCAGACCGCCCAGCCGGGCAGCCCCGTAGGCGGGGACGGCCTTCCCGGCGATCGCCACCAGCAGGATCAGGCCCAGCAGGCCGAAGCCGTCCGCGCCCAGGTTGCCGATGTCGACGGACAGCCCGGTGGTGACGAAGAACAGCGGCAGCAGCATGTCCGAGGTCTGTTCCATCGGCCGCAGGATGTCGGCGTTCGGCGCGCCGTCACGCCGCGGCATGGCCAGCCCCGCGAGGAACCCGCCGAAGACGGCGTGCAGTCCGAGCGACTCGGTGACCCACGCGCTGCCCAGGGCGAGGACGAGCGCCACCGGCACCGGGTTGCTCAGCAGCGTGGCCGGACGCTCCAGCCACCAGCGCAGCGCGGGCCGGGCCACGCCGAGAAGGAACGCGGTGAAGGCCGCCAGCAGCGCCAGGGCGACCGGCCAGGACCAGCGGGTCGCCTGCCCGGAGTCGCTCAGCACCGCCGCCAGCACCAGCCAGGCCGCCACATCCATGAACCCGGCCGCCGCGATCGACACCGTTCCCGCGGGGGTACCGGCCGCGCCGCGCTCCCGCACGATGGCCGCCAGCACCGGCAGCGCGGTGATCGAGACCGCCACTGCCACGAACAACACGAACGAACGCTGGTCCGCGTGCCCCGGGTCCACTGCCGAGAACACCCCGCCGCCCAGCGAGACGGCTCCGACCGCCAGCGCCATCGGCACCAGCAGTCCCACCACCGCGACGCTCACGGCGGTGCGGCCCGCCCGGAAGGTGCGGAAGTCGATCTCGTACCCCGCGACGAACATGAACAGGACGATCGCGATCTGGGAGAGCACCGACAGGAACGGCCGCGCCTCATCGGGGAACAGATATCCGGACGGGTCGCCCGGGAGCCGGCCCAGCAGGGTCGGCCCCAGGGCGATGCCCGCGAGGATCTGGCCGATCACGGTGGGCTGCCCGAGGCGCCGGGCGAGGCCACCGAACAGCCAGGACACCAGCACGACGAGAGCCACGTCCCCGAGCACCGTGGCCACGAGATGGCTCACGCCGACTCCACGGTGTCGGTGATCAGCCCGGCCAGCTCCGCGTCCGGGTGCTGAACGATCCGCTC
The DNA here is from genome assembly GCF_052245835.1 of Streptomyces sp. 8N114. NCBI lineage: Bacteria > Bacillati > Actinomycetota > Actinomycetes > Kitasatosporales > Streptomycetaceae > Streptomyces > Streptomyces sp. 8N114. The sequence continues at coordinate 156,116 of NZ_JBQQBT010000011.1, forward strand.
CAGCAGGCGCACATAGCTGCGCGCCAGACGGTCAGCGGTGCCCCTCGCGAACAGATCGGTGCTGTACTCCAGGTGGCCGTCCAGCCCGGAGTCCGTCTCGTGCAGCGCCAGGCTCAGATCGAACTTCGCCGTACCGGCGCCGTTGGCCACGGGCTCCGCCTCCAGGCCGTCGACACCGCCTGCGTCCTTCGCGTCCGGGTCGGGTGCCCCCGCGGATCCCGCGCCGCCGGGCGAGAGGGCCGGCACCAGGTTGAACATCACCTGGAACACCGGGGAGCAGGCGGGATCGGGCTGCGGCACCAGGGTGCGGGCGAGATCGGCGAAGGGCAGATCCTTGTGTGCCTGTGCCTCCGCCACCACCTCCCTGGCCTGGCCCAGCAGCTCGGTGAAGGCCCGCTGCCGGGTCACCTCCAGGCGCATCACGAGCCTGTTCACGAAGTACCCGACGAGCTCGTCCAGCTCGGCGGCCGGACGGTTGGTCACCGGGGAGCCGATCGCCAGCTCACGGTCGTCGGTGCGGCTGCTGAGCAGTACGGCGTAGGCCGCCAGCATCGTCATGTACAGCGAGGCGCCGTGGTCCGCGCTGAGCTTCCGCAACCGCTCCACCAGGTCGGCCGGAACGGAGAACTCCACCGCCGCGCCCTGGTAGGTCTTCATCGGACAGCGCGGGTAGTCGGTACGGAGCGACAGGCATCCGGGCAGCCCGGCGAGCTGCCCCCGCCAGTAGTCGCGCTGCCGGTCGAGCTCCGCCGCGTCCACCGTACGGCTCTGCCAGCGGGCGAAATCGGCGTACTGGAGCGGCAGCGGCGCGAAGACCGGCTCGCGTCCGGAGTGCAACTCTCGGTAGGCCACCAGCAGTTCCCGCAGCACGATGCCCGTCGACCAGCCGTCGAAGACGCCCCAGGGCCGAGTGAGGACCAGGACGTGCTCCTCCTCCGCGAGGGCCAGCAGATGAGCCCGGAGCAGGTGCCGGTCCTCCGGCGCGAACGGACGCAGCCGTTCCGCCCGTAGCCACTCGGTGAGCGCGGCCTCGTCGCCCCTCCCCGACTCAGGGACCTCCAGGACAGGCACTTCGAAGCCGTCGGCGCCGTTCACACGCTGGACGACGGTCCCTTCGCGGCGCACGTAGCCCGTACGCAGGATCGCGTGGCGTTCCACCAGTGCGCGCACGGCCCCGGTGCAGGCGTCACGGTCCAGCGGACCCCGCAGCCGCAGCGCGAGCTGGACGTTGTCGTACGCGGCACCCAGGTGGGCGGGCGTACGCAGGAACCACAGGTCCTGCTGCGCGGTGGACAGCGGCGCCTCCGCGCCCTCGGCAGCGGGTGCGGCAGGCACAAGCTCCGCACGTGGCCGCGTGTCCAGCTCCTTCTCAAGAGCCCCGGCCATTTCTTCCATGGTGGCGGCCGTGAGAATGAGCTGGAGCGGCAGATCGATGCCCGTCTCCTTCTTGACCCGCAGGTTGAGGCGCGTGGCCAGCAACGAGTGGCCGCCCAGGTTGAAGAAGTTGTCCTGGAGACCGACCCGGTCGAGGTCCAGGACAGCGCCGACGATCCGGCACAGGGTGCGCTGGGCCTCGGTACGGGGTGCGACGTACACCTCCTTGGCCACGTCCTCCTCGTCGGGCGCGGGCAGCGCCCGCTTGTCGACCTTGCCCTGCGAGGTGACCGGCAGCTCCTCCAGCACCACGAAGGCACCGGGGACCATGTGGTCCGGCAGTCGCTCGGACAGATGGTCCCGCAGCTCCCGGACCAGGGCCGACCCCAGTCGGTCGACCTGCGGCGCGTTCGCGAGGCGCAGGGCCCGGTACGGGGAGCGCGCCCGCACCCGGGGCGCCTCGCCCCGGCCCAGGACCAGGTCCAGGCCGTCCAGCCGGTCCTGCGACCAGGTTGCCGACACCTCGTACCCGAGCTCCTCGGCGTGCCGCAGCACCGCCTCCAGTTCCCGGATCTCTTCCTGTGCCCGCATGGACAGCCGGGAGCCACCAGGAAGCGGCTCCACCTGGCGGGACGGTGCCCAGCGGGTCAACGAGGTGCAGACGCGCACATCGTCCGCGACGCGCTGGTTGGTCAACCCGGTGACGCCGAACAGGTCCGGAGCACCGGCGTCCAGCAGGGCACGCAGTTCGGCCGGAGTGGTGGCCTCCAGCCAGGGGTGTTCGGCCACCGGCGCTGCGGTGCCCTTGGTCAGCACCACGTCGTAGCGGTAGGCGAGCATCTCGTTGTCGCCGACTCCCCGCTTGACCCTGATGTCGACGGCGCCCAGTTCCTCGAAGCGCTCCTGGAGCCGTGTGAAGTACGTGGGGCTGACCAGGAGTTCGGTCTCCTGCCGACGTCGGCGCTGCACCTGCGCGTTCAGTGCACCCGCCGTGCTGGGAACGCCGGAGCGGCTGCGCTCGATGGCGGACACGTGAGCGGAGAACAGGTCGAGGTTGCGGATGTCGCCCAGCAGGATGTGGCCGCCCTCCTCGACCAGGGGCAGGATCCGCGCGATGACCTCGTCCAGATAGTGGCGGCTGGGGAAGTACTGCGCCACGGAGTTGAGCACGACCACGTCGAAGGCTGCCTCGTCCGTGCCCGCGCCCAGCTCGGCCACCGACAGGGCATCGCCCTGCCGCAGCGTGACGTGGGACCAGCCGCGGCGCTCCGCACCCCGTCGTACGTCGTCCAGGGCTGAGGGAGAGATGTCGATGCCGTGCACCGCCTCACAGCTCTCCGCGTAACGGAAGAGGAGCAGCCCGGTGCCACAGCCGATCTCCAGCAGCCGCTTCGGCCGGAGCCGGCGGATGCTGTCGACGGTGCCGTCGATCCACTCGCGCATCTCCGGCTCGGGGACGGGCTCCCCCGTGTAACTGCTCTCCCAGCCGGCCAGATTCAGGTCATCTGGAACGGCCTCGTCGTCCCCGCTGCGTGAGTACTGGTCCTCGAAGAGCCGCTCCCACTGGTTCAGATGCTCGGCGGTCTGCTCCTGGGCAGCCGCCTCCAGCCACTCCTCCGCGGGGCGCACATAGGCGCTGAGGCCGTGGACCTCCCCCGATGTCTGCGGCACCACCACGGCGCTGTGCACCGAGGGGTGGGCGTGCAGCACCGTCTCGATCTCGCCGGGTTCGACCCGGAAGCCCCGCACCTTGACCTGGTCGTCCACCCGGCCGCGGAACTCCAAGGTGCCGTCGGGCAGCCTGCGCACCAGGTCGCCGGTGCGGTACAGCCGGGCGCCCTGGCCCTCGCCGAAGGGGTCGCGCACGAACCGCTCGGCCGTCGTCTCCGGGTCGTCGAGGTAGCCGCGGGCCACTCCGGCACCGCCCAGGCACAGCTCGCCGATCACCCCGTCGGGCACGAGCCGCAGATGCTCATCGGTCACATAGGCGGTGGTGTGCGGGACGGGCCGGCCGATGGGCACCCGGGCGTCCTCGGCGATGTCCCGCGGGATCTCGTGGTAGGTGGAGGCGATGCTGTTCTCGGTGGGGCCGTATCCGTTGACGACGGTCAGGCCGGGCTGTGCCGCGTACAGTCGGCGGACGTCCCGGGCCGAGAAGGTGTCGCCCACCACCGCCAGGCAGCGCAGCGGCAGTTCACGGCCGGCCGCGGATTCCACGAACGCCGGGAGGAAAGCGGCCGACAGCAGCATGGTGTCCACGCCGGTGCGTACGACGCTGTCCAGTACCCGCGCGGGGTCCTTGGAGTCACCGTCGTGCAGCACCAGGAGGCCGCCGGAGAGCAGCGGGGTGAGCACCTCCTGGGAGCCGGCGTCGAAGGAGATCGAGGAGTGGTGCAGCACCACCGTGTCCTCGTCGGCGGCGAAGTAGTCGGGGTTGCGCACGAGCCGGACCACACCACGCTGCTCGACCAGCACGCCCTTGGGCCGACCGGTGGAGCCTGACGTGAAGATGGCATAGGCGAGGTGGTCCGGCGTCAGGCCCAGGCCGACGCGGGAGATGTTGTGCTCGGGCATGCTCTCCAGCACCTGTGCCCGGTCGGCGGCGCGCTCGCCGGTGTCGAGGTGCAGCACCTCGGCCACCCCGGCGACCTGAGCGAACAGCGCGTCCGGCAGCCGGGACTGTCCCAGCACCACGCGCACCCCGGAGCTCTCCAGGAGGCTGCGGATCCGCTGTTCGGGATAGTCGGGGTCGATCGGGACGTAGGCTCCGCCCGCCTTGAGGATGCCCAGCAGTCCGACGACCAGCTCAGGCGTACGGTCGGCGCACAGTCCGACGAGGACGTCGGGGCCGACCCCTGCGCCGCGCAACTGGTGGGCCACCTGGTTCGCACGGGCGTTGAGCTGGGCGTAGGTCAGTCGCCGCTCGCCGTGCCGTACGGCGACCGCGTCGGGCCGCCGGGCCGCCTGCTCCTCGAACAGCTCGGCAAGGCAGGAGTCCTGCGGGTACGCGGGACGCTCGCCCCGCGCTGTGGCCAGCAGCCGCTGCCGCTCCGCCGGGGGCAGCACGTCGATGTCGAGGGCCCGGGTACTGCGCCCGTCATCGGCGGCGAGTGCCTCGACGATGCCGTCGAGCGCGGTCTCCACGTACGTCAGCAGCGTCTCGGGTTCCACCGCGTCCTCGACCTGGACGGTCAGGGACAGCTCGTCGCCGATGTCGTCGAGCGACATACCCATGGGGTAGTTGGTGCGGTCCATCACGCTCAGCCAACCGATCCCCTGCGCCTCCAGAGAGGGAGCGGAGACCTCTTCGTGCCCCGGCTCGAAGTGCCGGAAGTTGATCGCGGCGCTGAACAGCGGGGTATCGCTGTCCAGCCCGCTGCACCGCTGGGCCAGACTCAGCGAGGACTGCTCGCGGGCGATCAGCTCGCGCAGCCCGGAGGCGACCTCGTCGACGAGATCGCGGACGGTCCGGCCGGCCAGCTTCACCCGCAGCGGGAGGGTGTTGATGAAGTTGCCCAGCATCCGCTCCACGCCGGGCACCCCTTGCAGACGGCCCGACATCACAGTGCCGAACACCACGTCGTCGCGTCCGCTGCTGGCGGCCACGACACGGGCGCAGGCGGCGTGGAAGAGCCACGCCGGGCTGAGACCGAGCCGCCCGGCCTCGGCCCGCAGCCGCCCGGTGAGGTCGGCGGACAGCGAACGGCGCGGCTTGTGCGTGCGCCGCCCGTCACCGTGCACATCGCTCAGGCCGAACGGCACCGTCGGCTCGGTGACATCGCCGAGAGCGGTGCGGAAGTACTCCTCCGCGTCGCCCGTGCGCAACTGGTGCAGGGTGTGGGCGACGAAGTCGCGGTACGGCGCGGGCGGGGCGAGCAGGTCGGCACGCCCGGCCATGAGCGTCGCCAGTTCGTCGAAGATCAGGCGCAGCGAGGTGGCGTCCTCGATGAGGTGATGGAAGGTCACCAGCAGGAACCGGCGCTGCGAGCCGGGTTCCGGAGCGATACGGAGCTGCATCATCGGCGCCCGGTCCGGCAGCAGCGGAGGAGGGCTGTGCAGCAGTGCCTTGACCTGCTCCTCGGCCTCCCCGCCTGCCGCACTCTCGTCCCCGGCGAGGCGTATGTGCTCGACGGGCAGCCGAACCGAGCGGTAGACCACCTGCACCGGCTCCGGCAGCCCCGCGGTGAGCACCGCCGTACGCATCACGTCGTGCCGGTCGATCACGCCCTGAAGGGCTTCGGTGAACGCGGTGCACGCCGCCTCGTCCTCCGCGGTGAACGCCGCGGACATCACGTAGGGGTCGTTCTCCGGGTCCATCAGGTGGTGGAAGAGGATGCCGTCCTGCGAGGGAACCAGCGGATAGATGTCGGCGATGTTGGACGCGCCACCGGGGACGCGGTCCGCGATGGCGTCGAGGTGTTCCTGGCCGAGCCGGACCAGGGGCAGCAGCTCGGGTGTGAGCCGGTCACATCCCTCGGGGATGACGTTCGGCGGCACGGTGTAGCGGACGGCGCTCCCCCCGTCGGCCGCTCCCGACGCGGCGGACCCGTCGGCGCCGGTGTTCTCGTCGATGCGCGCCGCCAGAGCCGCCAGGGTGGGGGCGCTGAACGTGTCGCGCACGGTGAGGTGCAGACCGGCGTCCTGCAGCCGGGCCACCAGGACGGTGATGAGCAGCGAATGGCCGCCCAGCGTGAAGAAGTTGTCGTCCGCGCTGATCTGCTCGCGCTCGAAGCCGAGCAGTTCCGCCCACACCGCCGCCAGCGTCTGCTCCGTGCTGGTGGAGGGCGCGACGTACGCCCGCTCCTCCCGCTCCGCGTAGGCGTCGATGTCAGGTGCGGGGAGCGCGGCGCGGTCGAGCTTGCCGTTGGTGGTCAGCGGCAGGCTCGGCAGGAACACATAGGCACCGGGAAGCATGTACTCGGGCAGGACACGCCGCGCGAGCTGGTCCAGTTCGGTACGCAGCTCGGGGGGCGCCTGGCCGGCCGCGGGTACCACGTAGGCCACGAGCTGCCGGTTGCCGGGCCGGTCCTCGCGGACCACGACGGCGCACGAGCGGACCTCGGGGTGCTCGTCGAGACGGACGGAGATCTCGCCGAGTTCGATGCGGTGACCCCGGATCTTGACCTGGTCGTCGTTGCGTCCGTAGTACTCCAGCGAACCGTCCGCCAGCAGGCGGCCCAGGTCTCCTGTGCGGTACATCCGGGCACCCGGCACGCCCCGGAACGGATCGTCCAGGAAGCGCTCCCCGGTCAGCTCCGGCCGGTTCAGATACCCACGCGCCACACCTGCGCCGCCCACATACATCTCGCCCACAGCGCCGGTCGGCACGGGATTCCCGTGCGCGTCCAGGACGTACACGCTCAGGTCCGGCAACGGGCCGCCGATCGGGCTGACCACGCGAGCAGTGTCGGCCTCGGTCAGCGCGCGGTAGGTGACGTGCACCGTCGTCTCGGTGATCCCGTACATGTTCACCAGCTCGGACCCGGCGTTGACCGGCCGCGCGAACCAGGGCCGCAACGCCGCGGTGTCCAGCGCCTCACCGCCGAAGACCACTGTCCGCAGCCGGTGCGGAGCGCCGTCCTCGCCCTGCGCCGCGATCAGCTGGCCGAAGGCGCTCGGCGTCTGGTTCAGGACGGTGACGCCTTCGTCGCACAGCAGCGTGTAGAAGTCCCGCGGACTGCGCGTCACCTCCTGGGGGACCACCACCAGGCTGCCGCCGTGCAGCAGCGCCCCCCACATCTCCCACACAGAGAAGTCGAACGCGAAGGAGTGGAACAGCGTCCACACATCCCCCGGACCGAACTCGAACCACTCCCGCGTCGTGGTGAACAGCCGGGAGACGTTGCGGTGCTCGACCATCACGCCCTTGGGCAGACCCGTCGACCCCGACGTGTAAATCACGTACGCCAGGTTCGACGGGAAGGCACCATCCACCGGCTCCAGATCGTCGGCCGGCAGCCAGTCCCAGCGGTCGCGCACGTCCACCACTGCGGCCCGGCCGACGTCCAGGCCCTCGGGCACGCCGCCATCCACCAGCACCACCTTCGGGGCGCTGTCCGTCAGCACATGGTGCAGCCGCTCCGGCGGCGCCGCCGGGTCCAGCGGTACGTACGCGCCACCGGCCTTCAGCGCCGCCAGCGCGCACACCACAAGCCACTCGCTCCGCGGCAGGCACAGCGCCACCAGCGACTCGCGGCCCACGCCCCGGGTCCGCAGGAAACGGGCCACCTGGTTCGCCCGCGCGTTCAGCTCCCCGTAGGTCAGCGAACGGTCCTCGCACCGCACCGCAACGGCGTCGGGCGCCGCACGCACCATCTCCTCGAACCACTCGTGCAGGCACCGCTCCGACGACTTCGCGTCCCCGGCCAGTGCCTTCCACTCCTCCGCCCGGCGGCTGAGCTCGGCGCTGTCCACCAGCTCCAGCCGGGATATGCGTTCCTGCGGCGCCTCGGCGATGGAGGCGAGGAGAGTGGTGAAGTGACGTATGAAGCGCTGGACGGTCTCCCTGTCGAACAGCGCTGTGCTGTACTCCACGGCACCGGCCAGTCCGTCCGGGGTCTCCCGCAGGTCCAGGGTGAGGTCGAACTTGCTGATGTTGAAGTCGACCTCGACAGAGGTCACCTCCAGCCCGCCCAGGGTGAGCTTCGGCTCCGCCTGTTCCTCCTGAAGCACGAGCACCGTCTGGAACACCGGCGAGTGGCTGAGGCTGCGGTCCGCCTGCAGCGCTTCCACCACGGCCTCGAAGGGCACGTCCTGGTGGTCGTAGCCCTCCAGCGCGGTCTGCTTCACCCGGGCCAGCAGTTCGGCGAAGGCCGGGTCGCCGGACAGGTCGTTACGCATCACCAGGGTGTTGGCGAAAAGGCCGATCAGCCCCTCCACCTCGGCCCGGCTGCGGTTGGCCACGATGGTGCCGACGGCGATGTCGGTCTGCTGCGTGTAGCGGTGCAGTACGACGGAGTAGGCGGCCAGCAGCGTCATGTACAGAGTGGCGTCGTGCTGCTCGCCGAGCTTCCGGAGCCGCCCGAGGAGTTCCGGGGAGCACCGGAAGAACTCCCGGGTGCCCTCGTGGTCGCGCACTGCCGGGCGCGGCCGGTCCGCCGGCAGGGTCAGCCCCGGGTCGACGCCGTCGAGCTGCTTCTTCCAGTACTCGATCTGTCGCGTCTGCACCTCGCCGGCCAGCCACTGACGCTGCCAGTGCGCGAAATCGGCGTACTGCACGGGCAGCGCCTCCAGGGCGGCTTCACGCTCCTGGCGGTGCGCCTCGTACAGCTCGGTGACCTCGCGGAAGAACACGCCGACCGACCAGCCGTCCGACACGATGTGGTGCATCGTCACCATCAGGACGTGCTCGGTCTCGCTCTGCCGCAGCAGCAGCGCCCGGATCAGCGTGTCGTGCGCCAGGTCGAAGGGGGTGAGCATCTCCTGCTGGCAGGTCCGGACGACGGCCGCCGGGTCGTCGAGATCCCGCTCACGCACCGTGAAGTCGGCGCCGTCGTCGATGATCTGGTGCGGGACGCCGTCGCGGTCCTCGAAGCGGGTACGCAGCGCCTCGTGCCGCAGCACGAGTTCTGTCAGCGCACGACGCAGCGCGGCGCCGTCGAGCTTCCCGTGCAGCCGCAGCGCCATCGGGACGTTGTAGTGGGCGCTGGTGTCCTCGAGCTGGGCCAGGAACCACAGCCGCTGCTGGGCGAAGGACAACGTCAGCAGTTGGTCCTCGGACCGGGGCAGGCGAGGAATGAGATCCAGCGCGGACACGTCGACACCCTGCTTGCGCAACAGCGCGATCACGGCGCGCTGCCGCTTGAAGGGCATGGACTGAATCTTGCGGATCAGCTCCTGCCCGCTCTCCTCTTGCGGCATGCTCATATTGATCTCTCTGCCTAGCTCTCGGTGTCGGCGACGGCGTTGTCGATGTCCAGCGCTTCCAGCTCTGCGTCGGTCATGTTCTGGACGAGGCTGATGCTTTCGCTGATCGTGCCCAGGTCGAGCTCGGCGGCCGGCCCGGTGTCCGGCAGGCTCCGCTCCACCTCGGCGGCCAGATCGGCCAGTTGCTCCGCTCCGAAGATCGTCTGGACCCGCAGTTCCACCCCCGTCCGCTGCTTGATCAGGTTGATCATGCGGGTGACGAGCAGCGAATTACCGCCCAGCGAGAAGAAGTTGCTGTCCAGCCCGACGTGCCCGGCGTCGATGTCCAGCAGCTCGGCCCAGACCTCGCAGACGACACGCTCGGTCGCGGTGCGTGGGGCCGATCCCTGCTCGTCGGACCGCCGCGGGCTCTCGGGTTCCGGCAGCGCGCCGGTGTCCAGCTTGCCGTTGCCGGTCAGCGGCAGTTCGTCCAGCAGGACGTAGCCGGAAGGCGCCATGTACGACGGGAGGGCGGCCCGCACCGCGGCGTCCAGCTCCGCCTTCAGGACCCGCTCGTTCGGCCAGCGCGGCACGGGCACGTCCATCACGGCACCTGCCCCTACCGTGTCGTCGGGGCGCCTGGCGAACAGGACGTACGGCGCCGCTTCTGGCCCCGCTCCTTCGCGCCGCTCGCTGACGACGTCGAAGCCGTGCTCCTCCAGCAGCGCCACGGCCTTCTCCTGCTGCCCGTCAGCGTCGGGGAGTTCGACCACGAGCTGGCGGATCCTGTGCCAGTCGGCGCCGGCAATGCCGCGGAGCACCTCGGACCCGGCGGACTCCGCGCCCACTCTCAGCAGGTCGATCCGGGCTGCGCCCTCCTCCGCCAGGATCTCCGCCAGGGCTGCGGCCGGTGCTCCGTCGAAGACCCGCGCGTCGAGTCCGTACAGCGCGACGTTGCGGCGCAGCGCGTCGGAGTGCGGCCCGCTCGGCTCGCACGCGTACAGCCTGGCCGCCGGGCAGTGCAGCCCCGCGAACAGCGTGAAGAGGCCGATACCGGCGCCGGCATCCACGACACAGTCGCCCTCGCCGAGCGTGATGCCGTGCCGCAGAAAGCCCTGCGCCGTGAAGATCTCCGCGTAGCGGGACTCGGCCTCACCGCGGTCCCGGGCGAAGACCGGCAGCCCGTTGGGCAGCTCGTGCACCCGGTCCATGACGTGCGGTTCGGTGCGGGCCAGGCGCAACAGCTCGTGCACCGGTCGCGCCGCACCGTCGGACGGTACGACGTATCCGACCAGCCGCCGGTCGTCGCCCTGGCCGCGCACCACGACGCGGGCATCCGCAACGGCGGGGTGCTCGTTGAGGCGGGTGGAGATCTCGCCCAGCTCGATGCGGTAGCCGCGGATCTTGACTTGGCCGTCGGTGCGCCCGAGGAACTCCAGGGTGCCGTCCGCCAGCCGGCGCCCCAGATCTCCCGTGCGGTACATACGGGCACCCGGTACGCCGCAGAACGGATCCTCCACGAAGCGCTCGGCGGTCAGCTCCGGCCGGTTCAGATAGCCGCGTGCCACGACCTCGCCGCCGATGACCAGCTCGCCCACCGCGCCGGTCGGCACCGGCTTCCCGTATTTGTCCAGCACGTACACGCTCAAGCCCGGCAGCGGGCGGCCGATGGGGCGGGTCGTCAGGCGGGTGTCGGGCTCGGTCACCTCCCGGTACGTGGAGACCACCGTCGTCTCGGTGGTGCCCCACATGTTGACCAGCGTGGTCCCGTCGTTGACCGGCCGCCGGAACCACGGAGCCAGCGGCGAGGCGTCCAGTTCCTCCCCGCCGAGCAGCACCGTCCGCACCTGGTGCGGGGCGCCGTCCTCGCCCTGGGCTGCGATCAGCTGCCCGAAGCCGGTGGGCGTCTGGCCCAGGACGGTGACGCCTTCCGCACACAGCAGCGCGTAGAAGTCCTTCGGGCTGCGCGCCACCTCCTGCGTGACCACCACGAGGCGGCCACGGTGGAGCAGCGCACCCCACATCTCCCAGACGGTGAAGTCGAAGGCGAAGGAGTGGAACAGCGTCCACACATCCCCGGTCCGGTAGCCGAACCACTCCTGCGCGGCGACGAAGAACCGCGACATGTTGCGGTGCTCGACCATCACGCCCTTGGGCAGGCCCGTGGAGCCGGACGTGTAGATCACGTACGCCAGATCCCCGGTCGAGGCGCCCTTCTCGGGCTCCAGGTCGCCGTCCGGCAGATCCGCCCAGCGGCCGGCGTCGCCCGGTACGTCCACGACCGCGGCCTCGCCCGCGTCGAGCCCCTCGGGCACCGCGCCGTCGACCAGCAGCACGCGCGGGGCGCTGTCCCTGAGCACATGACCGAGCCGCTCCGCCGGAGCCGACGGATCCAGCGGTACGTACGCGCCGCCGGCCTTCACCACCGCCAGCGCACACACCACCAGCCACTCGCTCCGCGGCAGGCACACCGCGACCAGCGCATCACGCGTCACACCCTGCGCCCGCAGATACCGCGCGAGACGGTTCGCCCGCGCGTTCAGCTCCCGGTAGGTGAGCGAACGGTCCTCGCACCGCACCGCCACCGCGTCCGGCACCTCGCGCACGATCTCCTCGAACCACGCGTCCACGCGGCGGTCGGAGCGGGCGCCGCCGGGGTCCTCGGTCGTCACCGGCTCCCAGGCGAACCCGGCGATCTCGCGCTCCCGCATCGCGGACGGCAGCACGGACAGCTCCACGGCCGGGCGCCCGGCGCTCTCCTGACCGGACAGCGCGTCGGCGAGGGCGACCATGGCGGCCTCCAGGCAGTCGACGACCACATCGGCGTCCTGCGCCTGGTGGATCTGGGCGTCGATCTGGAACGTGTCCTCGAGGTCGTTGATGGAGACGGTCAGCGGGTAGTTGCTGCGTTCGATCACCTCGGACGACAGCGGGGTGACGCCAACCCGCTGGAGCAGGCGCTCAACTCCGTTGTCACCCGGCATCTGCCGGTAGTTGAGGATCGCGTTGAACAGCGGCGTCTCCGGGCTGGGCAGTCCACTGTGCGCCCGGGCCTCGGAGAGCGGGGTCTGCTCGAAGCGCACGAGCCTGTGCAGCGTCGTATCGGCCTGCTCCACCAGCTCCCGCACGCTGCGGCCGGCCAGCTCGAAGCGCACCGGCAGGGTGTTGATGAAGCTGCCGAGCATGCTCTGCGTCCCGGCGGGCCCTTGCAGTCGCCCCCACATGACCGTGCCGAACACCACGTCGTCGCGGTCGGAGCAGGCGGCGGCGGTCAGGGCCCAGCCGACGTGGAACAGCGTCGCGGGGCTGGTCTTCAGCTCTTCCGCCAGCGCACGGATACGTCGGCCCAGCCCGTCGTCCAGCGACCGGCGAACCTCGACGACCTGTTCTCCGTCGCCGTGCACATCGTGCAGTCCGAACATCACGGTGGGCTCCGACACCTCACCGAGCAGCTCGGTGAAGAAGGCGGCGGCCGCATCGAGGTCCTCCGGCCCGCGCCGGGTGTGCTCGATGAACGCGCGGTACGGCACCGGGTCCGGCAGGCTCTCGGCCTGCCCCTCCATGTGCGCGCCGATCTCGGCGAACAGCAGGCCGAGCGACGAGGCGTCGTGGATGGTGTGGTGCAGGCTCAACGCCGCATGCCACACCCCGGTGTCCGGATGCCGGCCGCGCCGCAGCCGGATCAGCGGGGCCCGGTCGAGCTCCATGCGCGGGGCGCGCCGGAGCAGCTCGGCGAACTGCTCCTCGGCCGGCCTGCCGGAAGCGAGCTCGACCTCTTCCACGGCGAGTTCCACCTGCCGCAGCACCGCCTGGACAGGTCCGCTCAGCCCGTTCGAAAGAATCACGGTGCGCAGCGCGTCGTGCCGGACGATGACCGCCTGCAGCGCTCGGACGAACCCGTCCAGACAGTCGCGGTCCGCGAAGGAGAACAGCCCCGACGAGACGTAGGGGTCGTGCTCGCTCTCCCTGATGTGGTGGAAGAACATGCCCTCCTGCATCGGGGCGAGCGGGTAGACGTCCTGGAGATTCGCCGCTCCGCCCGGCACAGCGGCGACGACGGCCGCCACTTCCTCCTCGGTGAGGGACACCAGAGGCAGCATGTCGGGGGTGACGCGGGTGCTGTTCCCGGGAATCCCGGCGGGCGCCGACGTGGGCCCGCTGTTCACCGTGGAGGCCGTAACCGCGCTCGCCGGTACCGGTTCAACCGTTCCGGCTGCTTCGACAGGTTCGGCAGTCCCGGCCGTCCCGACCACTTCTGCCGCGTCGGCGATGGATGCGAGCGAGCGAGCCCGCAGGATGCTCGGCGGGGCACAGTGCATGCCCCGCTCCCGCAGCAGCGCGGCCAACCGGTGAGCGAGCAGCGAGTGGCCTCCCAGCGCCAGGAAGCTGTCCTCAGGTCCGAGCTCGCCCGGCTGGAACCCGAGCAACTCGGCGCAGACCGCAAGGACAGCTGCTTCCTTGTCGGCCTGTTCGGCCCCGCCTTCCCTATCGGCCTGTTCGGCTCCCGCGGACGCCGGGTCCACGGGAGCGGGCTCCGGGAGCTCGGACCGGCCGGTCGCGGGCGCGGGAGCGGGAGCGCTCGTACGGCCGAGCCAGTAGCTCCCCCGCTCGAACGCGGTCCCCGGCAGCGGCAGCAGGCGCCGACGCTGCGGATGCAGCTTGCTCCAGGGGATCCGGGCGCCGTTCACCCACAGTTCGGCGAGCCGCTCCAGGTCGCGGTCGGCGACCAGCGCGGAGAGGAATGCCTCGCCCGGGGCCCCGTCGAGCACCGCGAGGAGGGGGCCTGCCCCGCCATCCGCGGCGTTGCCCGTGTGCACCGTGGAGTCGTCGGCCCCGGCCAGGAACCGGGCGAGGGAGTCACGCAGCCCGTCGACATCGCCCGCCACCACGGCGAGCCGCTCGGGCATCGCCTCACGGCCCAACTGAAGTGTGTACGCGACGTCCGCCAGGCTCATCTCGCCGCTGTGCCCGAGGTACTCGTCCAGCCGCCGCACTGCCGTGAGCAGCCGCGACCGGCCTGCGGCGGACATCACGACGAGCTGCGGGCGTGCGTCGGCCTGGGGCTGCGGCCGGGCCGTGCTCTCAGGTGGAGCCTCGACCACCAGGCTGACGTGACTGCCACCGACGGCTACGGAGTTGATCAGCGCACGGTGTGCCGTCGACCGGCCTCCGGCGTCCCGGCGCCTTTCCCAGGGAGCCAGCCGTTCGCAGAGGGTCAGCGGGCTGCCGTCCAGTCCGAGGCGGGGGTTGGGCTCTCCGGCCTCGGTGAGCGGGACCAGCTCGCGGTGCCGCAGCTGGAGGGCGACCTTGGTGAGCTGCGCCACCCCCGAGGCCGCCTCCGGGTGCCCGAGGTTCGACTTCACGGAACCGACCACCACAGGCTCCGCCGACTCGCCGAACACCTCCCGCAGCGCGCTCAGTTCGGTCTCGTCGGACGTCGTGGCTCCGGTGGCCGCCGACTCGACGTACCCGATCGAGTCCGGCTCGACGCCGGCCTGCTCCAGTGCCCGCTGCATGACGGTCACCTGGGCGCGGCTGCTGGGCGTCAGAAAGCCGTTGGCGCGACCACTGTGCAGCGAGGCGCTGCCCTTGATGACGGCGTGTACGTCGTCGCCGTCGCGCACTGCGGCGTCCAGCGGCTTGAGCAGCAGGGCGCCGACTGCTTCGGCGGGAAGGTAGCCGTCACCGTTGCGGAAGCTGCGGCTGCCCGGGTGGCTGCCCAGCAGCCCCATCTCGGACAGCCCGCGGAACTTGTCCGGGTGGGTGGCCAGGTTCACCCCGCCTGCGACCGCCAGTCGGCTCTCCCCGCGGTGCAGATCGGCACAGGCCAGATGGATGGCCATGGCCGAGGAGGCGCACATGCTGTCCACCGCCAGGCTCGGCCCCTCCAGCCCGAAGAAGTAGGAGACACGGTTGGCGATGAGGTTGTACGAGGCTGTCGAGGTGAGCGCCGCACTTGCGGGATCGGAGGCGTCCGCCCGGTACAACTGGCAGGCGGCCCCGACGTAGACGCCGATGCGCCGTCCGTACTGCTGCTCGATGATCTCCTGGGTGACGCCGCAGCCCTCCAGCAGCTCCCACACCGTCTCCAGGAACAGTCGCTGCTGTGGATCCATCAGCGCTGCCTCGCGGGGGGAGATGTCGAACAGCGCCGGGTCGAACCTGTCGATCCCCTCAAGGAATCCGCCCCAGGCTCCCGATCGCTGCGCCTCCTCCCACCGGTCGGCGGGCGGCTCGGTGACGCAGTCCCTGCCGTCCCGGAGGTGTGCCCAGAGCGTGTCCAGGTCCTCCGCTTGCGGGTAGCGCCCTGTGATGCCGATGACAGCGACGTCCATCAATTCACCTCTGCTTTCGGCGCGCCGGAACGCGGCACGCTCCGGCGCGGACGCGGTCCGCGCAGCCTGAACGGGGGGTACCGGCGCCTGGAGTTCGCAGGGTGCGTCGCGCCGACGGGTGCGGGAGTTGGCTGCAACCGGTACGGACCACGCCGTCGGCCTTCGCTAAGCCCGCGTGGGCCAGGGGAGTCGACAGCCGCTCCTGGCCCACGGACGGCGCAGGCCGGCGTGCCGTCACCAGCGCATGCGCACCCGAACAGGGGTTGTCAGCGGTAATGGTGAAGGCTTCGGTGAGCGTCAGCGAGTCGGCCATCGGTATCCGTTCCAGAACAGCGTCGAACTGGCATTTCAGCCCAGCCCGGAACCACCCGTGAAGGTCTTCCGGACCTACGAGGAAAAAGTTCGGATTCGAAAGTGACGATTCATTGCAGGAAGAAGAACGAGACCCATTGCCCCCTTGCAGGCATCATGGAATCCCGCAGGACCGAAGAGCGTCGCAAAGTCCTGAGAATACAAGAAGGAGACGGAATTCTGCCGTCGAAGTCGGGCAGCGCCAGCGCTGCACCCATGAAGAATTACTACATTTTCGTGCCCCCGTAAAAGTCGAGCCGCGATTTTTGCAGCCTCGGACCACAGGGGGACAGCACTACTCCCCGTCACTCCCCCCGTGATCGTCGATCACACTATCGGAAGTCGCCAACGAGATGCAATGAACTTCGAGTTGTGATCCACGCTTCCACGTAACGGGAAAGTAATGTTCTTCACGATCGCGTTCTTGAGCTGGCACTTTACGGAGCACTTGGATGGGCCGATGCAACGCCCGATGGCGAGGACACGACAAGAAATTGGCCCAGCCGGTACTGCCGGCGAGCATGCGCGGGTGCGGACACGCGTCGTCGTGGAACCGAACTCGGCCCGCCGCGCGGTGCGTTCGGACCGGAACCAGGTGATCGCACCCGAGTACGACGGTAGGTTGATCTCATGGCCACTCAGCTTGCCGTCACCGAAGAACTGCTCGCCTACGTCGAGGACATCTCCCACCCCGAGGACCAGGTGCTGACCGCGTTGCGAACGCTGACGGCCGAGCTGCCCGGGGGCCCGTCGATGCAGGTCCCGCCCACGGAAGCCCGGTTCCTCACACTGCTGGTCCAACTGACCGGAGCCTCCCGAGTGTTGGAGATCGGCACCTTCACCGGGTACAGCACCCTGTGCATGGCACGCGCGCTCCCCGAGGGCGGGCGGCTGATCACCTGCGACATCAGCAAGAAGTGGACCGATATCGGTGCCGAATTCTGGGAACGCGCGGGCGTGGCCGACCGGATCGAGCTCAGGATCGGCGACGCACAAGAAACCCTCGCCGAGCTGCGCCGGACGGAGGGCGAGGGAAGCGTCGACCTGGTGTTCATCGACGCCGACAAGACGGGCTACCCCGCGTACTACGAGGAAGCCGTCGCCCTGGTCAGGCCGGGAGGACTCATCGTCCTCGACAACACCCTGTTCTTCGGCCGGGTCGTCGACCCGGCAGCCGACGACCCGGACACCCTCGCCATCCGCCAGGTGAACGAACTCATCCGCGCCGACGACCGTGTGGAGACCTGCGTCCTGCCGCTGGCCGACGGAGTGACACTGGCCCGCAGGAAGTCGGCGTAGCCCGCCGTCCTCCGCTGCGCGATCGCTGATCGCTGATCGCGTGGGGGACACGGCTGACGGCCGCCCGGGTCACCCCCTGCTGCTCTGCTCCTCCCGGACCCGCGCGCCCAGATCGGGGGTGATCAGGCGCATCGTGTCCGGCGGATCACGCCGCTCGGTCACCAGGTGCAGGCGCTCCACCCCGTCGGTCTCGCTGCCGGGCAGCAGCGTCCTGCAGTCGCAGTCCTGGTCGTCGAATCCCGCGAACCGGTAGGCGATCTCCATCATCCGGTTCCGATCGGTGCGCCGGAAGTCCGCGAGCAGATGCGCTCCGGCGTCGGCGGCCTCGCTCGCCAGCCAATTCAGGATCACCGCACCGACCCCGAAGGAAACCACCCGGCACGATGTGGCCAGCAGCTTCAAGTGCCAGGTCGTGGGGCGCTTTTCCAACAGCAGAACGCCGATGGCGCCGTGGGTGCCGAACCGGTCGGTGAGAGTGGCCACGAGCACCTCGTGATCCTCGGAGGTGAGCAGCGCGCGCAGCTCCTCGTCGGAGTAGTGCACGCCTGTCGCGTTCATCTGGCTGGTGCGCTGGGTCAGCTCCTCGACCCGGCTCAACTCGGCCTCGGTGGCCCGCATGATGCGCAGTTCGAGATCGAGCGAGCGGAGAAACGCCTCGTCAGGGCCGGTGAACTCGGCCCGCTCGGCGTCGCGGCGGAAGTTCGCCTGGTACATCTGGCGCCGCTTGCCGGAGTCGACCGTCCTGGTGGCCGGGGTGAACTCCGGCAGCGCCGTCAGTTCGGCCGCCAGTTCGGCCGGGTAGCAGCGGACCTCCGGCAGATGGAACTCCACCTCGGCGCGCTCGGTGGGCTGGTCGTCGATGAACGCGACGGTGCGGTGGGCGAAGTTGAGCTGCTCGGCGATCGACCGCACCGCACCCGACTTCGGGCCCCAGCCGATCTCGGCCAGCACGAAGTACTCGGCCACCCCCAGCTGCACCAGCCGGTCCCAGGCAGGCTCGAAGTCGTTCTTGCTGGACACGGTCTGGAGTATGCCCCGGGCGTCGAGCTCGGCGATGACCTCCCGGATCTCGTCGGCAAGCCGCACCTCGCCGTCCTCGAGAAGCGTGCCCTGCCACAGCGTGTTGTCCAGATCCCAGACCAGGCACTTCACCGTAGTCGTGGCTTTCTCACTCACCGGTGCTCCTCTCGATAGAAGATTCAACAAAATTGGGGTCAGGCTTTGATCGGCATGGGCGGGCTTGAGCAGGCATCAGCGGCGAGGTCGTGCTCTGCTAAAAAGGGAGTTCCCGATTCCGGCTGTTTCTTTATCGCGTCCGGCGAAACCGTGCCACGGAGAGAGGTACGGGTGGCATAGGGTCCATCTTTGGTCAGTCTCGTCAGGAGCGGGCGAGCGACAGATCGATTGTGCC
Source organism: Streptomyces sp. 8N114 (assembly GCF_052245835.1). Lineage (NCBI taxonomy): Bacteria > Bacillati > Actinomycetota > Actinomycetes > Kitasatosporales > Streptomycetaceae > Streptomyces > Streptomyces sp. 8N114. Next base: position 174,731 of record NZ_JBQQBT010000011.1, read on the forward strand.
GCACATCACAACTCCGATGTCGCACAGGAAAATTGATTCCACCTGCTGGAGCGTCACCCCGGACCGCTATGAGCGGCCGTTGACACGGTCGGTCCGGCCTTGTTTTGTTGAGGCGGCATCCGGCAACCAACGACTTCTTTCCGCAACTGAGCGAGTTGTCCACGCATTCGGCGCTCCTGAAACACCGAGCCCGGCGGCGGGCCGGTTCTGCCACATCCGCGAGAATGCAACGGGGGCAAGGCGCACGGATGAACGGAAGACTGCTGGCTGTCAGCGATCTGCACGTCGCGTTCCGCGAGAACGACGCGATCCTGGACTCGCTGCGCCCGACCTCGGACGCCGACTGGCTGATCGTCGCCGGCGACGTCGCCGAGCGGTTCTGGGACATCGAGCGGGCGCTCGGGCTGCTCAGCGACCGGTTCGCCAAAGTGATCTGGGCGCCGGGCAACCACGAACTGTGGACACATCCGGGCGACCCCGTGACGCTGCGCGGCGAGCGGCGGTACCGACGGCTGGTCAAAGCCTGCCGAGACCTGGGCGTCGTCACCCCTGAGGACCCCTACCCGGTGTGGCACGACGAGAGCGGCCCGGTGACCGTCGCCCCGCTGTTCGTGCTCTACGACTACTCCTTCCGTGCACCGGGCGCCGCCACCAAGGAGGAGTCGCTGCGCCTCGCCCACGAGGCGGGGGTGGTCTGCACGGACGAGTACTTGCTGCACCCGGATCCCTACCCCACCCGGGATGCGTGGTGCCGGGACCGCGTGGAGTGGACCGAGCGCCGGCTCGCGGCCGTCGACCCTGGCCACCGCACCGTTCTGGTCAACCACTTCCCCCTGGTTCGCGAGCCCACCAGGGTCCTGCGGCACCCCGAGTTCGCCCAGTGGTGCGGCACCGCACTGACAGCCGACTGGCACCGCCGCTTCCGCGCCACGGCCGTCGTCTACGGGCATCTGCACATCCCCCGGATCACCTGGCACGACGGAGTCCGGTTCGAGGAGGTCTCGATCGGCTACCCGCGCGAGTGGCGGTCCCGGCCGCCGCGCGAGCCCCTGCGTCCTGTGCTGCCCACCCCCGCCCCCAGCAGCGTCACCCTGCTCAACAAATTGCTGCCCCCGACAGTGGCCACTGCCGAGGCGTTCGCGGACGCCGCAGGTCCACCGTCAGCGCATCTGTACCCGCAGGAGGCAGCCATGGTCGACGGCGCCCTGCCGCAGCGGCAGCACGAGTTCGCCACCGGACGGGCATGCGCGCGACGGGCGTTGAGCGCACTCGGCGTGGAGCCGACGCCCCTGCTCCGCAACCGGCGCGGCGCCCCGCAGTGGCCCGAAGGCGTGGTCGGCTCCATGACCCACTGCGCAGGCTACCGAGCCACTGCGGTCGCCCGTCGCAGCGAGATCCTGGGGCTAGGCATCGACGCCGAACCCAACGAGCTCCTCCCGGACGGGGTGCTGGAAACCATCGCTCTCCCGCGCGAACAGTCATGGGTCAACGCCCTCTCGCACACCGCCCCAGAGATCCACTGGGACCGACTGCTGTTCAGCATCAAGGAGTCGGTGTTCAAGGCGTGGTACCCACTCACCCACCGCGAGCTGGACTTCGACGAGGCCCTCGTCGAGCTCGACCCGGACGCCACCACCTTCTCAGCCCGACTCCTCATCCCCGCACCGACAGTCGGCGGCAGACGCCTCGATCACTTCGACGGCCACTGGCTCTGTCGCGACGGCCTCCTCATCACCGCCACCACGCTGCTCCCCACCCCGCCCCCCGACCCCCACCCACTGAGCAAAGACTCCGCCCCCGCACAGACCCCCGAACCACGAAAAAGCCCAGGTCACAGCAAGTGTGACCTGGGCTTCAACTGAGCCGCCTAAGGGAATCGAACCCTTGACCTACGCATTACGAGTGCGTCGCTCTGGCCGACTGAGCTAAGGCGGCAATATGCGTGCGGCCAGTGTGGGGGCCGCTGCGGCGACAAGTCTACAGGGTTTGTGGGGGTGGTCAGGACGGGGGTTCGGGGGGGGTCACTTGCAGGTGGTGCCGTTCTTGGGGGGCTCGCCCTGGAGGAGGTAGGCGTTGATGGCGCCGTCGACGCAGTCGCTGCCGCGCAGGTAGGCGGTGTGGCCGTCGCCCTCGTAGGTGAGGAGACGGGCCGGGGTCAGCTGGCCCGCCAGTCCCTGGGCCCAGCGGTAGGGGGTGGCCGGGTCGCGGGTGGTGCCGACGACCACGATCGGGTCGGCGCCCTCGGCGGCGATGCGGTGCGGCCCTCCTGCCGGCTTGACCGGCCATTCGCCGCAGTTCAGCGCCGCCCAGGCGAAGCCGCGGCCGAAGACGGGGCTGGCCTTCTCGAAGGAGGCGAGGGACTCGCGGGTCTCGGCGGCGCCGGAGAAGGCCGGGGGCAGATCGAGGCAGTTGACGGCCGGGTTGGCGTACATGATGTTGCTGTAATCGCCGTCCGGGCCGCGCTCGTAGTAGTCGTCGGCCAGCTTCAGCAGCTGCGCACCGTCACCCTTCTTCGCCGCTGTCAGCGCCTCACGCAGCCCGGGCCAGGAGCCCTCGTCGTACATGGCGCGGATCACACCCGTGGTGGCCAGGGACTCGGTCAGGGTGCGCGAGGGGTCGTCGGTCTTGAGCGGCTTGCGGTCCACCCGGGCGAAGAGGGCGCTCAGCTTCTTGCCCGCCTGCTGGACACCGTCCGTGCCCAGGGGGCAGTCGGACATACCCACGCAGTCGCGGGCGAACGCCTTGAACGCCGTCTCGAAACCCGCCGTCTGCTCACGGTTGACGCGGCGCGCCGAGAGGGACGGGTCCAAGGCGCCGTCCAGGACGACCCGGCCGGAGCGCTTCGGGAACAGGCCCGCGTAGGTGGCGCCCAGATAGGTGCCGTAGGAGGCGCCGACGTAGTTGAGCTTCTTGTCGCCGAGCACGGCACGCAGCACATCCATGTCGCGGGCCGCCTCGACCGTCGAGACATGGCCGAGCAGCTTGCCGGTGCGCTTCTCGCAGCCCTTGGCGAACCTCCCGTAAGCGGAGGTGAGCGCGTCGGTTTCCTTCGCGTCGTCCGGTGTCTGATCGACACGCGTGTACGCGTCCATCTGCTTGTCGCTCAGGCACTCGACGGGCTCGCTGCGGCCAACCCCGCGCGGGTCCATGCCGACCAGCGAGTAGTGCTCCCGTACCTGCGGCGAATACATGAGGGCCGCCGACTGCTGGGCGTACTCGATCGCCGAACCGCCCGGGCCGCCCGGATTGATGTGCAGCGAGCCGCCCTCGGCCTTGCCCTTGCCCTGCTTCGGCTTGGTACGGGTCACCGCCAGGCCCACGCTCTCGGCGGCGTCCTTGGGGTCGTCCCCCGGCTTGTCGTAGTCCAGCGGAACCCGCAGCGTGGCGCACTCGAACTCGGTCGGGCCACAGCTGTGCCACGACAACTTCTGCTCGTAGTACGGGCGCAGCTCGTCGGGGATCTTCGCGGGCAGCGGCTTGAGCGGGGGTGCGTCGGCGCCCGCGTGCGTGCCCTTCGCGGAGGGATCGGTGTCCGGCTCCCCGGACGAGTCCGAGTTCGACGAGCAGCCGGAGAGCAGCAGGGCAGCGGCCGTGAGTGCCGCCGCGCCCCCGTACCGGATACGGGACGCGCCCCCGTATCGGACACGGGAGGCGTGTGACTTACTCATGGGGCATCCCTCCGCCGGCGGCACGTGCTGGGAGCGTACCCAGCCGGGCTCCGGCCCGTCGTCCGCAGGGGGGCCTAAAGGTGCGTCAGCCCGCCCGCAGCGCCATCGTCATCGCCTCCACAGCCAGCAGCGGAGCCACGTTGCGGTCCAGCGCCTGACGGCACTCCAGCACGGCCTCGATCCGGCGCAGCGTCTGCTCGGGGCGCGAGGTGGCCGCGAGCTGCCCGATCGGACCGGCCGCCTCGTCGTGCGACAGCGCGACGGACGAGCCCAACTGGCGGGCGAGCACGTCACGGTAGAAGGCCGTCAGGTCCGACAGGGCCAGGTCCAGCGAATCCCGCTGGGTACGGGTGGAGCGGCGCTTCTGCTTGTCCTCCAGCTCCTTCATCGCACCCGCCGTGCCCCGCGGCAGCCGCTTGCCCTCCGCCGCACCGAGCGCCGCCCGCAGTTCCTCGGTCTCCTTGACGTCCAGTTCCTCGGCGACCTGCTTGGCGTCCTCCGTCGCGGCGTCGATCAGCTCCTGCGCCGCCCTCAGCGCGCTGCCCACGTCGTCGACCCGCGTCGGCAGCTTGAGCACCGCCTGCCGTCTGGCACGGGCCCGCTCGTCCGTGGCCAGCCGCAGCGCCCGGTCGATGTGCCCCTGCGTGGCCCGCGCCGCGAAAGCGGCCGTCTCCGGCTCGATCCCGTCCCGCCGCATCAGCAGGTCCGCCACCGCGTCGACCGGGGGCGTACGCAGCGACAGGTGCCGGCAGCGCGAACGAATCGTCGGCAGTACGTCCTCCGTCGACGGCGCGCACAGCAGCCACACCGTGCGCGGTGCGGGCTCCTCGACGGCCTTCAGCAGCACGTTCCCCGCGCCCTCCGTCAGCCGGTCGGCGTCCTCCAGGACGATCACCTGCCAGCGCCCGCCCGACGGCGACATCTGCGCCCCGCGCACCAGCGCGCGCGTGTCCTTCACGCCGATGGTCAGCAGATCCGTACGGACCACCTCCACATCCGCGTGGGTGCCGACCATCGTCGTATGACAGCCCTCGCAGAAGCCGCACCCCGGGCTGCCGCCCAGCGCCCGGTCCGGGCTCACACACTGGAGCGCCGCCGCGAACGCGCGGGCCGCCTGCTCCCGGCCGGCGCCCGGCGGGCCCGTGAAAAGCCAGGCGTGGGTCATGGCGGAGCCGGAGAGGTCGGCCGAGCCGCGCGCCTCGGCTTCCGCCGTCACATACGCGTCGGCATCGCGCGCGGCAGCGATCAGCTGCTTCGCTGCCCTGTCCTGGCCCACCACGTCGTCCCACACCGCCATGGGGACCATTGTCGCGGATGCCGGTGACATCCCCGCGCCCCGAAAGGGGCGCGGGGAACTGCGCGACAAGCCATGGGGGTACCTCCCTGCTCGAAGAGCTTGGGGGAGCACCGGCAGCCTGCGTACCTCCGGCAGGGGCAACCCCTACCCAGACACCTGACGCGGCCTAGCGACGACGGCGCCCGTCGCCCCCGTCGTCGTCGCTCTCATGCGGGCCCAGGAGCTTGTCCGCCAGGGTCGGCGCATCGTCGAGCGGGGTGTCCTCCGCCCAGGAGGGACGGGGACGCGACTCCCCCTCGTCGACCTGCGGAAGCTCCCGCGTGCGGTCGTCGTCAGGCTCGGAAGCCGACTCGGGACCGGACTCGGGGACCTGCGGGAGGACCGTCGTCTCCTGGGTGTCGTCCGCCTCGGAGACGCGCGGCAGCACCGTCGTCTCGTCCTCGGGCGACGCCGCCCCGGGGCGCGGCAACTGCGTGGTGTCCTCCGCGTCCGGTCCTGCGGCCCCGTCGCCCTGCGGCCGCACCTGCGGGATCTGCGCCGTATCGGCCTCGGACCCGTCAGGCGAGGCGTCGGCGTCGGCATCGGCGGCATCGGCATCGGCATCGGCATCCGCCTCGCCCGCGGCCCCCGGAGCCTCGGCAGCGGCACCATCCTCCGCGGCAGAATCGGCCTCCGCAGAGCCGGCCTCCGCGGCAGAATCACCCTCCGCAGAGTCGGCCTCCGCGGCCTCCGCGGCTTCAGCCGCCTCCCGCTGCGCCCGCTCCGCGGCCTCCGCCTCGGCCTTGGCCGCCGCCTCGGCTGCGGCCGCGGCCCGCGCCTGCTCGGCCTTCACCAGCGCCTCCTCGGCCTTGCGCTGCCGCTCGCGGCGGCGCTCCTCGGCCTCGGCCCGCAGTCGCTTCTCCTCCTCGGCGCGCTTGCGCAGCCGCTCCTGCTCCTGCTCGTAGGCGAGCTGCTCGGCCTCGCGCCGCTTGCGCTGCTCCTCCTCGATACGGCGGGCTTCCTCGGCCCGCTTACGGGCCTCCTCGGCACGCCGGGCCTCCTCCAGCTGGCGCGCCAGTTCGGCCTCCTGGCGCTTGCGCTCCTCCTCCTCGCGGCGGAGCTTCTCCAGCTGCTCCTTGCGCTCGCGCTCCTTGCGCTCCTCCTCCGCCTTGCGACGGGCCTCTTCCTCGGCCCGCTTGCGCGCTTCCTCCTCGGCCCGCTTACGGGCCTCCTCCTGGGCCTTCTTCTCGGCTTCGGAGAGCGGCAGCACCTGGTCGAGGCGGTGCCGGACGGCCGTGGTGACGGTCTGAGGCTCCTGCCCGGCGTCGACGACCAGATAGCGGGCCGGGTCGGCGGCGGCGAGGGCCAGGAAGCCGGCCCGTACCCGCTGGTGGAACTCGGCCGGCTCGGACTCCAGGCGGTCCGGCGCCTCGGTGAACCGCTCACGTGCCGTCTCGGGCGAGATGTCGAGCAGCACCGTCAGATGCGGCACCAGGCCCTCGGTGGCCCAGCGGTTGATCCGGGCGATCTCCGTCGGGGACAGATCGCGCCCCGCGCCCTGGTAGGCGACGGAGGAGTCGATGTAGCGGTCGGAGATCACCACAGCGCCGCGCTCCAGCGCCGGGCGGACGACCGTGTCGATGTGCTCCGCGCGGTCGGCGGCGTACAGCAGCGCCTCCGCGCGGTGCGAGAGCCCGGCCGAGGAGACGTCCAGCAGGATGGACCGCAGCCGCTTGCCCACCGGCGTGGAACCGGGCTCCTTGGTGACGACGACCTCGTGCCCCTTGGCCCTGATCCACTCGGCCAGGGCCTCCACCTGCGTGGTCTTGCCCGCGCCGTCGCCGCCCTCCAGCACCAGGAAGAAGCCGTTCCGGGCCGGTGCCTGCCGGGGGTGGCCGCCGCCGAACGCCTCCAGCAGGTCCCGCCGCAGCGGTACCCCCTGCCGGTCGTCCGTACGGCCCAAGAGGATCGCGCCGACGGGCAGCAGCAGTGCGCCCACCAGCATCAGCGTGAACGAGGCGCCGCCGTGGTCGAAGACGAACGAACCGTTGTCCACCCGGTGCGGCCCGATGAGCGCGGCCACCACGGGCGCCAGGATCGCGCCCACCGCGAGCGACAGCCGCACCACCGCCTGGAGGTGCTCCGTCGTACGGATCCGGCGGGACTCCTCGGTCTCCTGGTCGAGCAGCGTGTGCAGGGTGTTCGCGGCGATACCGCCGCCCACTCCGGCCAGCAGCGCCAGCCCGATGACGGTCGCGGTGTCGGACACCAGCCCGGCCGCCAGCAGCGCGACGCCTGTCAGCCCGGTCACCAGCGCGAGCAGCCGGCGCCGCGAGAGCGACGGCATCGTGTACGGCGCCAGCCGGATACCCGCGGCAGTGCCGCCGGTCAGCATCAGCGCCAGCAGCCCGAACGCGACAGGCCCGCCGCCCAGATCGGCGGCGTGCAGCGGAGCGAGCGCGACGGCCGCCGCAATGGCGCCGCCGATCGCCCCGCCCGCGATGACGAGGAGCGGCACGGCGCCGCTACGGCCCTTGTCCGCTCCGCCCTCGGCCGTCCTGGGCCTGCGCAGGCCCTCCAGCGGGGAGCGGGGGCGCGGGGTCTGCCCGTCCGGCAGTTCGAGGAAGTAGCCGACGGCGGCCGCGGCGGCGAAGAGACCGGCCGCCACATACGAGGCGAGCGCGGCCTGGTGCGAGCCGAACCAGTCGATCCCCACGGCGAACAGGTTGCTGATCAGCGTGACGAGAACGAGCCCGGCAGCGGCGATCGGCAGCGCCACGAAGCCGGAGCGCAGCCACAGCCTGCGCAGCGCTTCATGGTGGTCCGGCAGCGGGCGCACGGCCGCGCCCTCGCGCGGTGCGGCGGGCAGCAGCGCAGGGGCCGCGCTGTCCCGCGTCACCGTGGAGAGCCGCTCGGCCGCACCCGTCACGAAGACGGTGACCAGCAGAACGACGAAGGCGCTGCCGGGTGTCCAGTCGATCCACAGCGGCGCGACGATCAGCGCGAGGGCACGCAGCACATCGGCGCCGAACAGCGTCCACCGCCGGTCGAGCAGCTTTCTCCCACCGTCCTTGCCCTCTTCGGCCTTCTCCTGCTGCCGGACGCCGCTGACCAGCGCGGAGACCGGACCCAGCAGCACGGCGCCGAACAGCAGCGTGGACAGCAGCCGCAGCCCGAAGACGGCGGCCACGACGAGCGCCATTCCGCGGTAACCGCCGCCGAAGACCGGGTCTCCCGCCACACCGCGTACGGCTGCCGCCTGCATCGCCAGCAACAGCAGCACCAGGAGACCAAGCATGTCGCCGATCCCACTGGTGAACTGCGCGGTCCACAGCCGCCGCAGCGGGGGGAAACGCAGCAACGCGGTCACGGCGCCCTCGCGGGATTCCGCGGCGAGAGCGTCGTCCGGGGCAGTTGGGGGCGAAGACTTCATCCCGCCAGCGTATAGGGAGGCACCAACACCTCGAATGCGTACCCGAACATCTGTATGCGCCGACGGGGGTTGTGGAGGCCGAGCCGCCTACTCCTCCGAAGAAGGCTTCTTCGATGCGGAAGACTTCTTGGCAGCCGCCTTCTTGGTGGTCGTCTTCTTCGCCGCGGTCTTCTTCGCCGCCGTCTTCTTGGCGGGGGCCTTCTTGGCGGGGGCCTTCTTCGCCGGAGCCTTCTTCTTGGCGGGCCCCTTCGCCCGCTTCTCGGCCAGCAGCTCGAAGCCGCGCTCGGCGGTGATCGTCTCGACGTCGTCGTCCCGCCGCAGTGTCGCGTTGGTCTCGCCGTCCGTCACGTACGGCCCGAAACGGCCGTCCTTGACCACCACGGGACGTTCCGTCTGCGGGTCGTTCCCCAGCTCCTTGAGCGGCGGTTTGGCGGCGGCCCGCCCCCGCTGCTTCGGCTTGGAGTAGATCTCCAGCGCCTCGTCCAGCGTGATGCTGAAGATCTGCTCCTCGCTCTCCAGCGAGCGCGAGTCCGTGCCCTTCTTCAAGTACGGCCCGTACCGCCCGTTCTGGGCGGTGATCTCGTTGCCGGACTCGGGATCGACGCCGACAACCCGCGGCAGCGACAGCAGCCTGAGCGCGTCCTGAAGCGTGACGGTGTCCAGCGACATCGAGCGGAACAGCGAAGCGGTGCGCGGCTTGACCGCGTTCTTGCCCGTCTTCGGCGTGCCCTCGGGCAGCACCTCGGTGACGTACGGCCCGTACCGCCCGTCCCGCGCCACGATCGGGCGCTGGGTGTCCGGGTCGGTCCCCAGCTCGAAGTCGCCGCTGGGCTTGGCCAGCAGCTCCTTGGCGTAGTCGACCGTCAGCTCGTCCGGCGGCAGATCGTCGGGGACGTCGGCACGCTGGCCGGGCTCGCCCTCCTTCTCGCTGGGCCCCTCCACGTACGGGCCGTAGCGGCCGACACGCAGCGTGATGCCCTCGCCCACGGGGAACGAGGAGACGCCTTTGGCGTCGATCGCGCCGAGATCGGAGACGAGCTCCTTGAGCCCGCCCAGATGGTCGCCGTCGCCGTTGCCCGCGGCGGCGGCCTCACCGGTCTGGGCCTCGCCGCCCTCGCCGAAGTAGAAGCGGCGCAGCCACGGCACGGCCTCGGCGCTGCCCGCCGCGATGCGGTCGAGGTCGTCCTCCATCTTGGCGGTGAAGTCGTAGTCGACCAGCCGGCCGAAGTGCTTCTCCAGCAGCCCGACCACGGCGAAGCTCAGGAAGGACGGCACCAGCGCGGTGCCCTTCTTGAAGACGTAACGCCGGTCCAGGATCGTGCTGATGATCGAGGCGTAGGTGGACGGGCGCCCGATCTCGCGCTCTTCCAGCTCCTTGACCAGCGTCGCCTCGGTGTAGCGGGCCGGCGGCTTGGTGGCGTGGCCGTCGACGGACATCTCCTCGGCGCGCAGCCGGTCGCCCTCGGCGACCTGGGGCAGCCGCCGCTCGCGGTCGTCCAGCTCCGCGTTGGGGTCGTCGGCACCTTCCACATACGCCTTGAGGAAGCCGTGGAAGGTGATGATCTTGCCGGTGGCGCTGAACTCGGCGTCCCGGCCGTCCGCGGACCGGCCGCCGACCTTCACGGTCACCGACTGCCCGACGGCGTCCTTCATCTGGGAGGCGACGGTGCGCTTCCAGATCAGCTCGTACAGCCTGAACTGGTCGCCGCTCAGCCCCGTCTCGGCAGGCGTACGGAAACGGTCCCCGGAGGGGCGGATCGCCTCGTGCGCCTCCTGCGCGTTCTTGACCTTGCCCGCGTAGGTACGCGGCTTGTCCGGCAGGTAGTCGGCGCCGTAGAGCTGGGTGACCTGAGCGCGGGCCGCGGCCACGGCGGTGTCGGAGAGCGTCGTGGAGTCCGTACGCATGTAGGTGATGAAGCCGTTCTCGTACAGCTTCTGCGCCACCTGCATGGTCGCCTTGGCGCCGAAACCGAGCTTGCGGCTCGCCTCCTGCTGGAGGGTGGTCGTACGGAAAGGCGCGTACGGGGAGCGGCGGTAGGGCTTGGACTCGACGGAGCGTACGGCGAAGTCCGTGCTCTCCAGCGCGGCGGCCAGCGCGCGGGCGGCCTCCTCGTCCAGGTGGAGGACGGCGGACGGGTCCTTGAGCTGTCCGTCGGAGCCGAAGTCACGCCCCTGTGCGACACGGCGGCCGTCGACCGTGGTCAGCCGGGCACCGAAGGTCCCCGGGTCACCCGCCATGCCCGCTCCGGTCGAGGCATCCCCCGCCTGCCCCGTAGCGAACGTGCCGGTCAGGTCCCAGTACTCGGCGGAACGGAACGCCATGCGCTCGCGCTCCCGCTCCACCACCAGCCGGGTGGCCACGGACTGCACACGGCCCGCCGACAGCCGCGGCATGACCTTCTTCCACAGCACCGGCGAGACCTCGTAGCCGTACAGCCGGTCCAGGATCCGGCGGGTCTCCTGCGCGTCGACCAGCCGCTGGTTGAGGCTGCGCGGATTGCGGACGGCATTCTGGATGGCGTCCTTGGTGATCTCGTGGAAGACCATCCGCTTGACCGGGACCTTGGGCTTGAGCACCTCTTGCAGATGCCAGGCGATGGCCTCGCCCTCGCGGTCCTCGTCAGTGGCGAGCAGCAGCTCGTCCGATTCGGCCAGCAGCGCCTTGAGCTTCTTGACCTGGTCCTTCTTGTCGCTGTTGACGACGTACAGCGGCTCGAAATCGTGGTCGACATTGACGCCGAGGCGGGCCCAGGGCTCGCCCTTGTACTTCGCGGGAACCTCGGCCGCACCGCCCGGGAGGTCACGGATGTGCCCGACGCTGGCCTCGACAACGTAGCCAGGGCCGAGATAGCCCTTGATCGTCTTGGCCTTGGCAGGCGACTCGACGATCACAAGTCGGCGCCCACCATTTGCTGAGTCGTGGGTCGGGGACAACTTCTGCTCTTCTCTTCTCTCCGGTCGGTTTCTGTATCAATATCGCTGCATCGCTATCGCTGCGGAGTGTGACGGTACCTCCCGCCCCCATGTCAAACGGGAAAAGTCCGCAACGCCACTCGAACGGTAACCCGACAACCAGCCGTCCCGCCGCCCGAAGCCTCTGGCAACATGTCCGGGGCACATCACCAGGTACCGCTCGACCTCGGAGGTCTTGTGTCCGACCCGAATCAGCCCGGCTACGGCTACCCGCAGCAGCCGGGACAGAACCCGTACAACCAGCCGCCCGGCCAGCCCGGCTACGGCTACCCGCAGCAGCAGCCCATGGGCGCTGCCCCTGGTCAGTACACCGGGGACCCGAACGCTCCGTACGGTTACGACGCGTATGGGCGCCCGCTTTCCGACAAGTCCAAGATCGTCGCGGGGGTGCTCCAGCTGTTCATCGGCGGCCTGGGCATCGGCCGCTTCTACACCGGCCACGTGGGCATGGCCATAGGCCAGCTCCTCACCTGCGGCGGCATGGGCATCTGGGCGCTGGTCGACGGGATCATCTTCCTGACCAGCGACAGCCGCACGGATGCACAGGGCCGTATTCTGCGTGGCTAAGGCTTCGCAGGGCCCCGGGAGAGGGTGGCGCGACACGAGGGGAGGCACTGGCCACATGGCGATAATCAACGTCCCTGCTGCCGCTGGCCGACTCCGCGCCGCCCTCTCCCACCCGGCAGCTCCGCCGCTCGCCACACTGGCGGCGGGCCTGGCAGGCGCCTGCTACTTGTGGGGCACCAACCCCCATGAGTCAGGCGCCTGGCTGCCGCGCTGCCCCTTCAACTGGGCCACCGGGCTGCTCTGCCCGGCCTGTGGGGGCACGCGCCTGGCGTACGACCTGATGCACGGCGACCTGGCGGCGGCCCTGCACGACAACGCCGCGCTGCTGACGGTGGGCCTGCCCGTCGCCGTCTACCTCTCGGGGCGCTGGCTCTACGAGGGGCTGCGCGGCCGGCGGTACGCACCCCGGATGAACACTCGGTGGAAAGTGGCCGTACTGAGCGCCGCCGTCGCCTGGACGGTGGCCCGCAATCTGCTGTGACGTGACCTACGGGGAGCTCAGTCCAGCACCGGGTCGAGAAACCCCTGTTCGACCAGGAGCCTGATCGACTCCGGCGTCCGCGCCCGCAACTCGGCCGGGTCCTCGCCCAGCAGCTGCCCGATGGCATCCAGGATGCGCCCCGCGCTCAGTGTCCCGTCACACACCCCGGCGAACCCGGCGCCGACCGTGTCCACCGTCGTCGCCCGCCGCATCCCGCGGTTCTGCCGCAGCACGACGTACTCCGGGTCCTCCGCGCCCGGCGCTCCGACCTGCTCCTGGACCACCTCGTCCGCGAGGAGGAACCGGTGCTCCAGCAGCGCCCCGTCGTGCGTACGGCGCAGAAAGTCCTGCCGTTCGAAGTGCGCCCGGATCACCTCGCCCAGGGGCTGCTCGACCGGGTGCGGCCACTCCTCGGCGAGCACCGAGGGGCGCTCGGCCTCCGTGCGCCGCAGGGTGACCCAGCCGAAGCCGACGGCCTTGGTGCCGCGTGCCGCGAACTCCTCCAGCCAGGCGTCGTAGCGCACCGCGTATGCGGCCGGGTCGCCCCGGTGATCCCCCGCGTCCCGCAGCCACAGCTCCGCGTACTGGGTGACGTCCTGCACCTCCCGCTGGACGATCCACGCATCGCACCCGGGCGGCACCCACGCCGAGACGCGCTCGCGCCAGTCCGCGCCCCCCCGGTGCTCCCAGTTGGCCAGCAGCTGGCAGTAGCCGCCCGGGGCCAGATGACGGGCCGCCTGCTGGACGAGGGTGCGGCACATGTCGTCACCCGCCATGCCGCCGTCCCGGTAGGTGAGCCGGGCGCCCGGGGAGATCACGAAGGGCGGGTTGGAGACGATCAGGTCGTACGGCTCCTCGTCCGCCACCGGCTCGAACAGCGAGCCCTCGCGCAGCTCCGGCTCGGCGGCGCCCGACAGCGCGAGGGTCAGCCGCGCGAAGTGCAGCGCACGCGGGTTCACATCCGTGGCGGTGACGTGTGTCGCGAACCGGCCGGCGTGCAGCGCCTGGATTCCGGAGCCGGTGCCGAGATCCAGCGCACGGTCGACGGGGGTGGGCACCATGATCCCGGCGAGGGTCGTGGAAGCGCCGCCGACCCCGAGCACCACGCCCTCCCCCGGGCTTTCCGGGCCGGAATCGCGCGGCCCGCCCACACCGCCGGCGCCGCCGATCGCACACCCACGGTCGCTGACGACCCACCAGTCCTGGCCCTCAGGCCCGCTGTAGGGGCGTACGTCCACGGTGGCGCGTACGGCTTCCTCGGCGTCCTCTGCGTCCCGCGGAGCGCCCGGCACCGGTGTCCGCTCCAGCCACCGGTCGGCCAGCGCCTCGTCGGCCTTCAGCGCCGCCCGCGCGCTGCGGTACGGCACCGCCTGCTGCAGCAGGAAGAGCCGCGTCAGCGTCTCCAGCGGGCCCTCGCCGCGGGTGGCACGCAGCGCCGGGACGGTCTCGCCGCGGGCCAGCGCCGCGTAGGCGGGGGCGCCGAGCAGGTCGAGGAGGCCGTCGGCGGTGAATCCGGCCGCGGTCAGCGCCTCCCGCAGCCTGCGGGTGCTCTCGGTGGTGGGCTCGGGAAGTGCGTCAGTGCTCACCCGCGCCATTCTCCTTCGCTCCCGGGCCGCCCCGCCGCCGGGGGCGTGGGTGAACGTGGGTGACGTGTCCTCAGGACCCGCCCTTGGTGACGCCTGTCTTCTTGCAGCTCTCCTGCTTGGCCATCGACTTGCCCACCTCGCCCTTCTGGAGCTTCTGCAGGGCCTTGTCGCCGCTCTGCCCCAGGGACTTGAGCTTGGCCGCGATGGTGTCGAGGCCCTCGTCGAACTTCTTGTCGGTGGGGAGTTTCTCGGAGGCCACCTTGAGGTCCCGGTACTTGCCGGAGATCCGGTTCAGTTCCTTGACGGCGTCCTTCTGCAGCTTCTCCCCGTCGTCCACCGGCGGCGCTCCCGCCTTCTTCACCGCGCCGGCCATCGCCTTGTAGGCGTCGGAGACCTTCTGGAAGCCGGTGATGTCCGCCTTCTTGACCTCTTCGGGAGACTTGCCTGACTGCGCCGCCTCCGTGATCGAGGCATTGGCCTGAGCGACCCTGTTGAGCTGAGGCTGCAGGTCGTCGCAGACCTGCTTGGCCCAGTCGTCCGTCTTGCCACTGTCGTCGCTGCAACCGGTCAGCGCGAGTACGAGCGCCGCACCGCCGGACAGTGCCGCCGCGAGCTTCTTGTTCACCGGATCGGTCCCTTCCATGGCTGTTCGGCCCGGAACATACACGCCAGAGAGGGAGTGGCGGCGAGCCGGAAGAACCCTATGCCTACTATTGCAGCCATTTGCACCAACAATGCAGTGCGACATTACAGACATTCGTCGATACCCGTCGGGGGCACCCCGGCCGGCCCCCGGAGCACGCATAACGGCGGGCGGGACGCCAATGCGTCCCGCCCGCCGCTCGGTTGACTGTGATTTATGTCGCCGTACCGCCCTGAGAGGCCGTCAGGCCGACCGTCAGCCGGCTAAGAGGCGGCCACCGGGTCCACCGGGTCCGTGGGATCTGCCGGTCCCGCCGAATCTGCCGGGGCCTGAGGGGGCTTGGCGGACCGCTCGCCGGTGTTCTCCTCCGTCACGGCGACACCGCGGCGCTTGGAGACGTAGACGGCGCCGACGATGACCGCGACGGCCACCATCGAGACGCCCACACGCACGGCCACGCTCTTGTCCTCGCCGTAGCTGAACTGCACCACGGCGGGCGCGATGAGCAGCGCCACCAGGTTCATCACCTTCAGCAGCGGGTTGATCGCCGGGCCCGCGGTGTCCTTGAACGGGTCGCCGACCGTGTCGCCGATGATGGTGGCTTCGTGCGCCTCGCTGCCCTTGCCGCCGTGGTGGCCGTCCTCCACCAGCTTCTTCGCGTTGTCCCAGGCACCGCCCGAGTTCGCGAGGAAGACGGCCATCAGGGTGCCCGCACCGATCGCGCCCGCCAGGAACGCCGCCAGCGCGCCCACCCCGAAGGTGAAGCCCACCAGGATCGGCGCCATCACGGCCAGCAGCCCCGGCGTCGTCAGCTCGCGCAGCGCGTCCTTGGTGCAGATGTCCACGACCCGGCCGTACTCCGGCTTCTCGGAGTAGTCCATGATCCCCGGCCGCTCCCGGAACTGCCGCCGCACCTCGAAGACGACCGAACCGGCCGAACGGGAAACGGCGTTGATCGCCAGCCCCGAGAAGAGGAAGACCACCGCAGCCCCGAACATCAGCCCGACCAGCGTGCTGGGCTGCGCGATATCCACCAGCTCCAGCATCTTGCCCGCGCTCTGGTCCGCGTCCGCGAGCGCCTCGGCCAGCTCGGTACGGTACGACCCGAAGAGCGCGGCGGCGGCGAGCACCGCCGTGGCGATGGCGATGCCCTTGGTGATCGCCTTTGTGGTGTTGCCCACCGCGTCCAGGTCGGTGAGGACCTGTGCGCCCGCGCCCTCGACGTCCCCGGACATCTCGGCGATGCCCTGCGCGTTGTCGGAGACCGGCCCGAAGGTGTCCATGGCGACGATCACACCGACGGTCGTCAGCAGACCGGTACCGGCGAGCGCGACCGCGAACAGCGCCAGCATCACCGTGCCGCCGCCCAGCAGGAACGCGCCGTAGACGCTCAGACCGATCAACAGGGCCGTGTAGACGGCCGACTCCAGACCGATGGAGATCCCGGAGAGCACAACGGTGGCCGGGCCCGTCAGCGAGGTCCTGCCGATGTCCCGTACCGGCTTGCGGGTGGTCTCGGTGAAGTAGCCGGTCAGCTGCTGGATGACGGCGGCCAGCACGATGCCGATCGCGACGGCCACGACGGCGAGCACGCGCGGGTCGCCGCTGTGCCCCAGGATTTCCTGCGCATCGTCGCCGGAGACGCCCTTGAGGTCCGCGTAGCTGGACGGCAGGTACGTGAACGCGGCGACGGCCACCAGGGCGAGCGAGATCACGGCCGAGATGAAGAAGCCGCGGTTGATCGCCGTCATCCCGCTGCGGTCCGCGCGGCGCGGCGCCACGGCGAACACGCCCACCATGGCGGTGAGCACCCCGATGGCCGGGACGAGCAGCGGGAAGACCAGCCCGTCGTTGCCGAAGACGGCGGTGCCCAGGATGAGCGCGGCCACCAGCGTCACCGCGTACGACTCGAACAGGTCGGCCGCCATACCGGCGCAGTCGCCGACGTTGTCGCCGACGTTGTCCGCGATGGTGGCCGCGTTGCGCGGGTCGTCCTCCGGGATGCCCTGTTCGACCTTGCCGACGAGGTCGGCGCCGACGTCGGCGGCCTTGGTGAAGATGCCTCCGCCGACTCGCATGAACATCGCGATCAGCGCGGCACCGAGGCCGAAGCCCTCCAGCACCTTCGGCGCGTCCGCCGCGTAGACGAGCACCACGCAGGCCGCACCGAGCAGGCCGAGCCCGACAGTGAACATCCCGACGACACCACCGGTACGAAAAGCGATCTTCATCGCCTTGTGCGAAACAGCCGTGAGATCACCCGACGGCTCCTCCGCGCCCGGCGCCGGAGTCGCCTCACGCGCCGCAGCAGCCACTCGCACATTGCTGCGTACCGCGAGCCACATACCGATATAGCCGGTGGCCGCCGAGAAACCCGCCCCGACCAGGAAGAACAATGAACGGCCGATCCGCTGTTTCATATCGTCGGCCGGCAACAGCATGAGCAGGAAGAAGACGACCACCGCGAATACGCCGAGGGTGCGTAGCTGCCGCGCCAGGTACGCGTTCGCACCCTCCTGCACGGCGGCTGCGATCTTCTTCATGCTGTCGGTGCCTTCGCCCGCGGCGAGCACTTGTCGTACCAACACCAAGGCGACGCCGAGCGCTGCCAGCGCGACAACCGCGATCACGATCGCGAGTCCCCGGTTGCCACTGGTCAGTTCTGCGGCGTCCGCGAGGTGCTGGGGGTGGTGAAGTGGGCTGAGATGCCCCGCCATTCGTCCTCCTTGACGTTTGGCACATGGGCGCGCGCAAGCACGCTCAGGCGTCCTGCTGCAAAGATGTGGACGGATTGTAGGGAGCGCCACTAGATCAAAACAGAGCGCAGCAGCGAGAATTCGCCGGGATCGGCGAAGATCAGCCGCACCGGAACCGGAAAATTCGCTCGCATGAGGGAATGTGCAAATTCAACTGACGCCGAGAAAAACGATCTGTCGAGTGAACGAAGAAGTCCGGCGGCACCGGTTTAGACGCTGGTCAGAAATGCCGTCCGTGATCTTCGGAAGATCATGACTGAAGATCACGGAAAACCACGCGGACGGCCGAACGAAAGATCAAAAAGCCCGCAACGAGCCCGCCGCGATGTGGCGGGCAATGACGGGTGGGGATGTGGAGGTTCAGGGGGAGTTCGAGGGAGGAGGGGTCCAGCGAGGGGCCGAAGGGCACTGCGGCGCGGTGGTACGGACCGCCTGCGGGCCATGCCAGTGCGTTGTGCGAAGCCTGAGCCTGCCTCGCGATGGAGCCGCACGGGCAGCGGCTGCCCCGGGCCTGAGGGCGCGGGGCGGAAGGGCGCAGGGCTGAGGGCGCGGGGCGGAAGGGCGCAGGGCTGAGGGCGCGGGGCGGAAGGGCGCAGGGCTGAGGGCGCGGGGCGGAAGGGCGCAGGGCTGAGGGCGCGGGGCGGAAGGGCGCAGGGCTGAGGGCGCG
>NZ_JBQQBT010000012.1:0-179417 GCF_052245835.1 Streptomyces sp. 8N114
TTCGCGTGGGCTGCTCTGGGTTCTGAGGAACCAGGAGCAGCCCCCGGCCGTTTACGCTGAACGGAGACGGGCTCACGGACGGACGACAGAGGAGCGACCTGTGGACGTGGCAGTCGTCATCGGCCTGGTATTTGCACTGGCCGTCCTCATCTTCGGCACAGTCGTCACGCTGCGGGTCGTGCGGGCGGTCAAGCGGGGCGTGGAGCGTACCGGGGCGCAGGTCCGGCGCACGGCGGAGGAGACCGTGCTCAAGGCGCGCTCCGTACAGCCCGGGCCGGTCGGTGAAGCCGCCCGCATCCGCCTGGAGTTGCGCGCCTCCATCGACAGCACACGTGCCGAGCTGGAGGCAGGCGCCCGCAACGACCCGAGTCTCACCGAAGCCGTCGACCTTCTGGACAAGCTCCACGAGCACGCCCGCCACCTGGATGGCGAACTGCGGCTGCTGATGGAGCGCGAGCCGGACCACTCCCGGGTCGCCTCCCGACTGCCCGAGGCACGGGAACGGATGCGGCACATCAAGGAGTCCGCGGACTCACTGCGCCACGCCGCGCAGGACCGGGCACGCCAGTTCGACGCCGAGGGGCTGAACGCACTGCGCGACCGGATCGACATCGAGTCCGGCGCCCTGCGGCACTGGACCCCCGGCCCGGCGAGCGACCCGTCGGCGGGCGCCTCATCCGTCGGCGGTTCAGCTGTCGGCAGCTCACCGGTGGATGCGTCCGGCAGTGGCTCGTCGCCTGCCGAGGACTCGTCGCCTGCCACGGAGACGCCCTCCGCCGCCGGGCAGTCGGCCGCGCAGCCTGCGCAGCCCGAGCTGGGGCCGTCCGGGCAGGGCCTCGACCCGTCGCTGACGGATCCGACAGCCGGCCGGAGGGATTCGGTGACGGCGTTCGGGAAGCGCCGCCCTCGGAACGCCTCCTGAAGCGCTCCGTTCGCCCGCCCGATACCCTCCGTTCCATGCACGGCCCCCTCGCGATCGTCACCGATTCCACCGCCTACCTACCGCCCGAGGCGCTGCGACGGCATGGAATCGAAGCCGTGCCGCTGACCGTCGTACTCGGTGAGGAAGCCCTGGAGGAGGGCACGGATATCTCCGCGCGCTCGCTGGCGGCCGCGCTGCGCGAGCGGCGCCCGGTCACTACCTCCCGGCCCAGCCCGGAGACCTTCGCGCGCACCTATCGAGCCGCGGCCGAGGCGGGCGCCGTCGGAATCGTTTCGTTGCACCTGTCGGCCGAGTTCTCCGGGACGTACGACGCCGCGCTGCTGGCCGCCAGGGAGGCGCCCGTGCCCGTGCGCGTCGTCGACACCGGAGTGGTGGCCATGGCGCTGGGGTTCTGCGCGCTGGCTGCTGCGGAGGCGGCCGAGGCGGGTGCGTCGCTGGACGAGGCGGTCGCGGCTGCCGAGAAGCGCGCCGAGGGCACCTCTGCGGTCTTCTACGTCGCCACGCTCGAGTATCTGCGCAGGGGTGGCCGCATCGGCGCGGCCCAGGCGCTGTTGGGCTCCGCGCTCGCCGTCAAACCGCTTCTCGAGGTGGCTGACGGCCGGATCGGGATGCTGGAGAAGGTCAGAACCGCTTCCAAGGCCATCGCGCGGCTCGAGGAAATCGTGGTGGAGCGGGCCGGAGACGCCCGGGTAGACATCGCCGTACACCATCTCGCCGCCGCCGAACGTGCCGAGCAGCTCGCGGAGCGCTTCCGCACACGGGTGCCCGGCCTGCGCGAGCTGCATGTGAGCGAGGTCGGCGCGGTCATCGGCGCCCACACCGGTCCGGGACTGCTGGGGGCCGTACTTTCCCTCAGATGAGTGAGGGAGTTATCCACAACTCGCGGGTTATCCACGGTAATCGAGCAAGATCACCGCGGTGGGTGCCGACTGCCTACCGTCGGTGGGCATGAGCGAACGAGCAGCAGAAACAGCACGTCCGCGGCCTGCGGGTGGGTGGCCGCCGGACGAGATGTGGGACGGACGAACGGACGGGGACGGACGGACCGCCGGGGATGGACGGACCGCCGGGGGCGGACGGACTGCCGGGCGTGGACGGATCGCTGCGGGCGGACGGACCGTCGCGGGCGGCAACGAGGAGCGGGGCGGTCTTGAGGGCCGGGGCCCGGATCGCGAGACCGTCCGGGGCAGGGACGGCGAGCCGGGTGGGCAGCAGGGGGAGCGGGCGGCGAGCGAGGGAGCTGACGACCCGGGCGTCGGTACCCGGACCCGTCGCCCCGCACGCCGTCGGCCGCCCCGAGGCCCTCGCGCGGCCCCGAGCACGGGCCCGGGCCGACGGGGTGCCCACCGCACGCCACGGCGCTTGCGTCCGTCAGCTCCCGAGCCTCGTGCTGCGGAGCGTGCCCGGTCGCTTCTGACGGAGCCGGCGCCCGAGGCAGCGCCTGCGCCCGAGCCCCGTACGAGGACCCGGCCCATCGTCGAGCGGCCCGCCATCGAGCGACCTGCCGATGAGCCGGACCTCCCCGTCATGGCCCGTGCCGATGCCATCGCGGCGGCACGTACCGCCGTGCGGCGCGGCCGGGAGCGCAGGCACCAACGGGAGGGGGACGCGGGCCCAGTCGGCCCATCGAGCCCCGTACCGGCGCCGGGACGGGAGCGGGAGGGGCGGGAGCCGTGGCCGGAGCCGGAGCCGGAGCCGGAGTTGGGGCCGGAGCCGGAGTTGGGGCCGGAGCCGGAGCTGGGGCCGGGGGACGGCTCCGAACCGGGGCGGGTGGGCGGCGGCTTCTTCACCGAGCGGCAGCAGGAGCGGCGAGAGCGGCGGGAGGAGGGGCTAGAGCCACTGGACGAGGCGTCGGCCCGGCTGTCGTGGAGGGAGCGCTGGAGGCTCGCTCTTGAGGACCGACTGCCGGTGTGGCTGCGGGTGAGGTGTGGGATCGAGCCGAAGACCCTGGTGGCGCTCTGCCTGGTGTTGCTGGTCGCTGTCGGGTTCGCCGTCCACCACTTCTGGACCGGGCGACCCCAGGGCGTGGCGGTCCCGAGTACGCCGAGCGCGGAGGGTCCCTCCGGGCGCCCCCGGGAGGGCGGCGGCGCATCAGCGGCACCCGTCGCGGGCGGGGCAGCCCCTGGGGCCCAGGGAGCCGCACGGGGCAAGCGGCTGGTGGTGGACGTGTCGGGGAAGGTGCGCGAACCGGGTGTGCAGCATCTGCCCGCGGGCTCCCGGGTAGCTGACGCACTGGAGGCCGCCGGCGGGCTGCGCAAGGGGGCGGACACGAGCGGACTGAACCGGGCGCGGCTGCTGGTGGACGGTGAGCAGATCGTGGTGGGCGCGCCCGGCCGGGGCGGATCCGCCGTCGGCGCCGCGCCGGGGGGCTCGGCGCCGGGACCGGGCTCCGCAGCGGGTGGTGCGGCCGGCTCAGGGAGCGCGAGGGGCCCATCCGGCGCGCTGATCAGCCTCAGCTCGGCGACCCCGGAGCAGTTGGAAAGCCTGCCGGGTGTCGGACCCGTCCTGGCGCAGCACATCGTGGACTACCGCACGGAGAAAGGTGGTTTCCGCTCCGTCGACCAGCTTCAGGAAGTCAACGGCATCGGGCAGAAGCGGTTCGCGGACATCAAGCCGCAGGTGACGCCGTGAGCAGCTCCGGACCGGCAGCCGGGGCCCGGGCCGGACCGCACCGGCGCGACGGAAGGGCGGCCCCCGGTGCCTGGGACGGGGCGCCTGGACCGGACCTGGCGACGGCCAACGGGCGGCCGGTGCGGGAAGAGCCGACGGACCTGCGGCTGGTGCTGCCGGCCCTGGCGGCATGGGCCGCAGCTGCCCTGGCCCTGGGTGTTTCCGCGGAGCGTGCTGTGATCGGCGTCGCGCTGTGCGGGGTCGCGGGGCTCGTGCTGCTGGGCTGGGCGGTCAGGGGCGGCGCCGCAGCGGCCGCGGTGTCACGGAACGGGAGGCCCGGAAGGCTGCCGGATGCGACGCAAGGTGCCGTCGGGCGACGGGTCCGGCTCCGGCGAGGAAGCCGGACGCTGCTGGTGGGGGCAGCAGGCGCCCTGCTGTGCGCCGCGGCTGCGGGTGGCAGCGCGGCGCTGCACGCTGCCGACCTGCATCGAGGGCCGTTACCCGGGCTGGCGGAGCGCCATGCGCGGGCAACCGTCGAGGTCACTGTCACCAAGGATCCAAGGATGACGCGGCCCAGGACGCAGGGCGCACGGCAGCTGGCCGGGATGGTGGTGGTCCCCGCGGAAGCGGTCGCGCTGGTGGGCGAGGACGGCGCCGGAACCCGTCTGCGTACGCCGGTGCTGCTCCTTGTCCGGCTGGAGCAGGACGGCGCCGGGGGCCGGGGGCAGGCGACGGCCGACACCTCGCGGGCCGCGTGGTTGCGGGTGCTGCCCTCGACCAGGCTCCGGGTGCAGGCCGAGGCGGCGCCGCCTGCCGCCGGTCGGCGAGGGGGCCAGGACATCGCGGCGGTGCTGCGGGTGGGGCCCGGTGCGCCCGAGATCGTTGCCGGACCAACTGCCGTGCAGCGGGCGGCGGGTGAGCTGCGGGCAGGGCTGCGCGAGGCGAGCGAGGGGCTCGACGGGGATGCGCGGGGACTGCTGCCAGGGCTGGTGGTCGGGGACACCTCCCGGCTGAGCCCGGAGCTGGCCGATGCCTTCCGGGCCACGGACATGACGCACTTGCTGGCGGTGAGCGGAGCAAACCTCTCCGTGCTGCTGGTGGTTCTCATCGGACCGCCGGGCCGTGCGCACCGGGCGGAGCGAGGGGGCCTTGCGCCGCGGCTCGGTCTCCCGCTGCGGGCGACCGCGGTGGTGGCAGCGCTGCTGACGCTCGGCTTCGTGGTGGTGTGCAGGCCGGAACCAAGCGTGCTGCGGGCGGCGGCCTGCGGACTGATCACGGTGTGGGCGATCGGCACCGGACGGCGGCGCTCGCTGCTGCCCGCGCTGGCAGCGGCGGTGTTGCTGCTGGTGTTCTACGACCCCTGGCTGGCGCGGGACTTCGGCTTCCTGCTCTCCGTGCTGGCCACGGCGTCCCTGCTGACGGTGGCGCCGCGCTGGTCGGAGGCGCTGCGGCGGCGCGGCTGTCCGGGCAGAGCGGCGGAAGCGCTGGCCGCGGCGGCTGCGGCGCAGGCGGCGTGTGCGCCGGTGGTCGTGGTGCTGGCCGCGCACGTCAGCCTGGTGGCGGTGCCGTGCAATCTGCTGGCGGAATTCGCGGTCGCGCCGGCCACGGTGCTGGGGTTCGCCGCGCTGGCCGCGGCGCCGGTGGCGATGCCCGTGGCGAAGGGCCTGGCCTGGCTGGCGAGTTGGCCGGTGCGGGCCATCGCGGGCATCGCGAGAACGGGCGCGGGGCTGCCCGGTGCGGAGATCGGCTGGCCCGGTACGTGGGCGGGTGCGCTGGGGCTCACGGTCGTGCTGGCCGGGGTGTTGTTGGTGGGGGCGCGGTTGTCGTTGCCGTACCGGCCGTGGTTGTGCGCGGCCTGCGTGCTGGGGTTGCTGGTGGCGGTCCTGCGCCCGGTGCCGCTGGTGCGGCCGTTCACCGGGTGGCCGCCGACGGGGTGGCGGATGGTGGCCTGCGACGTGGGGCAGGGGGACGCGCTGGTGCTGGCTGTGGACGGGGAGCGGGGCGGCGCGGGCGGGGCAGTCGTGGTGGACGTGGGGCCCGAGCCTGCCGCTGTCGACCGGTGCCTGCGCGAGCTGGAGGTGAGTACGGTCCCGCTGCTCGTGCTGACCCACTTCCACGCCGACCATGTAGCGGGGCTTTCCGGGCTGCTGCGGGGGCGGAGCGTGGGAGCGATCCGGACGACCGGGCTGGAGGAGCCGTCGGACCAGGCGGAGTTCGTGCGCCGGACGGCCCGGCGGGCGGGAGTGCCGGTGCGCGCCTCGCACATGGGGGAGCAGCGAAAGGCGGGGGATCTGCGCTGGGAGGTGGTGTGGCCCGAGCCCGAGCCGCCGCCCCAGCCCCGGCTGCCGCCCCAGCCCTCGCCGCCGCAGCTGCCGCCGTCCGAGGACGACGGGGAGGAAGGCGGAGGCGCCAACGACGCGAGCGTCACGCTGCTCGTCCGTACGTCGGGCCTCAGGCTCTTCCTTCCCGGTGACCTCGAACCGAGAGCGCAGCAGGCGCTGTTGGCCGCCCGGCCGGGCTTGCCGCAGGTCGATGTGCTCAAGGTCTCCCACCATGGTTCGCGCTTCCAGGATCCGGCGCTGTTGCGGCGGCTCCGGCCGCGGGTGGCTCTGGTGTCGGCGGGCCGGGAGAACCCGTACGGGCATCCGGCCCCCGAGACGCTGGGTGCGCTGGCTGCCGGGGGAGCTCTCGTGGCGCGGACGGACCGGAACGGGGCGCTGGCGGTGACGCGGCGCCCGGACGGCACCCCCGCAGTGGTGACCCAGCGGGGCAGCCCGGGGACGGGGGAGCACGCACCGCCGTCACGGGGCGCAGAGGGTCACCGCCCGCTCGCTCTTGGCAGCACCAGCCGGGTCAGTCGCGTTCCAGCCAGCCTTCGTGGGCTGCGGCGAGGGAGTCCAGCATGGCGGGGTCGTAGTCGGCGTGCGGGTCTTCGAGGACCACCAGCCATTGGGCGTCCTCGGCGTCGTCCTCCCCGGCGAGCGCCTCCCGGACGAGTCGGGGTTCCTCGGCTGGCTCGAGGCGCAGTTCCAGCTGCTCGGCGACCTCCTCGGCCGCGTCCCTGTCGGGCAGTACCAGCACATGACGTACGTCGTTCACCGGGGCATTCTCTCAATGGCACCCGGAGGGTGGCTGGTGGAGGGTCGCTCCGCAGGCGGCGGTGTCGGTGCGGCGTGGGATGCTGGTCGCGATGGCTGGTACGCGTAGGAAGACCTCGGACGATCCGCTCGCCCCCGTGACCGTGGCGGTGGGGCAGGAGGAGCTGCTCGTCGAGCGTGCCGTGCGGGTCGTGATCGACGCCGCACGTGCCGCCGACGCCGACACGGACGTGCGGGACCTGGCGCCGGGGGACCTCCAGCCCGGCACGCTGGCCGAGCTGACCAGTCCCTCGCTCTTCGCCGAGCGGAAGGTCGTCGTGGTGCGCGGGGCGCAGGACCTGGGCGCTGACACCGTCAAGGACGTGAAGGCGTTTCTGACGGCCCCGGTGGAGGAGATCACGCTCGTTCTGGTGCACGCGGGCGGCGCCAAGGGCAAGGGCCTGCTGGATGCCGCACGGAAGGCGGGGGCACGCGAGGTCGAGTGCCCGAAGATGACGAGGCCCGCCGACCGGCTGGCGTTCGTCCGGGGGGAGTTCCGCGCGTTGGGCCGGGCGGCGACGCCCGAGGCGTGCCAGGCGCTGGTGGATGCCATCGGCAGCGATCTGCGCGAGCTGGCCTCGGCCTGTGCCCAGCTCACCGCGGATATCGAGGGCACCATCGACGAGGCGGTGGTCGGGCGCTATTACACGGGCCGTGCGGAGGCGTCCAGCTTCACCGTCGCCGACCGGGCCGTCGAGGGGAAGGCGGCCGAGGCGTTGGAGACGCTGCGCTGGGCCGTCGCCACCGGGGTCGCGCCGGTGCTGATCACCAGCGCGCTGGCGCAGGGGGTGCGGGCCATCGGCAAGCTGGCCGGGGCCCCGCGCGGAGCGCGGGCGGGCGATCTGGCGCGTGAGCTCGGTATGCCCCCGTGGAAGATCGACCGGGTGCGGCAGCAGATGCGTGGCTGGACGCCGGACGGGGTGGCCGCCGCGCTGCGGGCTGTCGCCGAGGCGGACGCGGCCGTCAAGGGCGGCGGGATGGACCCCGAGTACGCGCTGGAGAAGGCCGTCGTCACCATCGCCGGCGCCGCGCGCTCCCGCTGAGTGAGCCACTGTCCGGTTCCCGCTGAACGGGCGTCGCGCGCTCCCGCTGAGCGAGTCGCTGCCCCGCTCCCGCTGAGCGAGTCCCTGCCCCGCTCCCGCTGAGCCAGTCACTGTCCCGCTCCCGCTGAGCGTGCCACCGCCCCCTCCCGCCGGGCGGTTCCCCGACTCGCTGGACCGGCAACCGCTGACCGAGCCACCACCTGCGGCACCCCGAACGCGCCGTACACCAGGCCCCCCGCATGGCGAAGGCCCCGTCCCGGAGCCCTGGGGAGGGGCTCGGGACGGGGCCTCGCTTCGTACTGTGTGGTGCGCCGCACCCGCGTGGCGAACGCAGGCCGCGTGCGGCGCGCTGTCTCAAGCGGTTGCTCGGGCGTACGGCGGATGAGAGAGGGCCCGCCTCACAACGTCCGAGCGGTCGGGAGACCGACGAGCTGAGAGAAGCTGCGACGAGGTGGTCAGCCCTTGAGGGAGGCCACCTGCTTGGCCAGCGCCGCCTTCTTGTTGGCAGCGTTGTTCTTGTGCAGCACACCCTTGCTGGCGGCCTTGTCGAGCTTCCGGGCGGCGAGCTGCTGGGCCTCGAGCGCCTTCTCGGCGTCACCGGCGGCCACGGCCTCGCGGGTGCGACGGATCGCGGTCTTCAGCTCGGACTTCACGGCCTTGTTGCGCTGCCGTGCCTTCTCGTTGGTCTTGATCCGCTTGATCTGGGACTTGATGTTCGCCACGAATGAGCCTTTGCGGTTCGGAGTTTCAAACGCCGGTGCCGACAGGCACCGTCCAGTGCCATAAGGCACAGTCGCTCAGGCTACCAGCCGGGGTACCGGCCCTCCCAATCGGTCGGTACCGCGCGCGCATGGGACCATGGGATGCGACACACCGTCTCGACCACCGTCTCGGCGGGCCCGTACGGGCCCCCGAAAGCGTCCGGGACGCCCCCCGGAGGCGTCTCCGTGCGACCGGTCTGCGCGACCGGACGGGGACACGTCCGGGACCTCGCCGCAAGACCGACAGCGAAACGCCACGAGACCCGACACCCCGAAAAGCCGCAAGACCCGACAGCCCGAAACCGACAGGCCAGAACCGACAGGACACTGCGTGCCCGCGACCCCAACGAACGCGCCGGAGCCGAGCCGTACCGACCCGGCGCTGATCCGTAACTTCTGCATCATCGCGCACATCGACCACGGCAAGTCCACGCTTGCCGACCGGATGCTCCAGCTGACCGGCGTCGTGGACAAGAGGCAGATGCGTGCGCAGTACCTCGACCGTATGGACATCGAGCGCGAGCGGGGCATCACGATCAAGTCCCAGGCCGTGCGGATGCCCTGGGCGCCCACGGACAATCCGGACGCCCCGAACGTCCTGAACATGATCGACACCCCGGGGCACGTCGACTTCACCTACGAGGTCTCCCGCTCGCTGGCGGCCTGTGAGGGCTGCATCCTGCTGGTCGACGCCGCGCAGGGGATCGAGGCGCAGACCCTCGCCAACCTCTATCTGGCGATGGAGCACGACCTCACGATCATCCCCGTGCTCAACAAGATCGACCTGCCCGCGGCCCAGCCCGAGAAGTTCGCGGCCGAGCTGGCGCACCTCATCGGCTGTGAGCCGGAGGAGGTGCTGCGCGTCTCGGCCAAGACCGGGGAGGGCGTCGAGGAGCTGCTGGACCACGTCGTACGCCAGGTCACCCCGCCGACCGGGAACGCCCAGGCGCCGGCCCGCGCGATGATCTTCGACTCGGTCTACGACGCGTACCGAGGTGTCGTCACCTACATCAAGGTTGTCGACGGCATGCTCAGCAAGCGCGAGCGGATCCGGATGATGTCCACCGGTGCCACCCACGAGCTGCTGGAGATCGGTGCGAACTCGCCGGAGATGACGCCCGCCGACGGGCTGGGCGTGGGCGAGGTCGGCTATCTGATCACCGGCGTGAAGGACGTCCGCCAGTCCAAGGTCGGTGACACGGTCACCCTGTTCACCAAGGGCGCCGAGCAGCCGCTGCCCGGCTACAAGGACCCGAAGCCGATGGTGTTCTCGGGGCTGTATCCGCTGGACGGCTCCGACTACCCCGAGTTGCGTGAAGCGCTGGACAAGCTGCTGCTCAACGACGCCGCGCTCACCTACGAGCCGGAGACCTCGGCGGCGCTGGGCTTCGGCTTCCGGGTGGGTTTCCTCGGACTGCTGCATCTGGAGGTGATCCGCGAGCGGCTGGAGCGCGAGTTCGGCCTCGACCTGATCGCCACGGCGCCCAACGTGATCTACCGCGTCGAGATGGAGGACGGCACCGAGCACGTGGTGACCAACCCGAGCGAGTTCCCGACCGGGAAGCTCGCCACGGTGCACGAGCCGGTGGTACGGGCCACGCTCATCGCGCCCAGCGAGTTCATCGGCGCGATCATGGAGCTGTGCCAGTCGCGGCGCGGCAACCTGCAGGGCATGGACTATCTGTCCGAGGAGCGGGTCGAGCTGCGCTACACGCTGCCGCTGGCGGAGATCGTCTTCGACTTCTTCGACGCGCTGAAGTCGAAGACCCGCGGCTACGCCTCGCTGGACTACGAGCCCACTGGCGAGCAGACGGCCGACCTGGTCAAGGTCGACATCCTGCTGCAGGGCGACAAGGTGGACGCGTTCTCCGCGATCGTCCACAAGGAGAAGGCGTACGCCTACGGCACCCGGATGGCCAACAAGCTGCGCGAGCTGATCCCCCGGCAGCAGTTCGAGGTGCCCATCCAGGCCGCCATCGGCGCCCGCGTCATCGCCCGCGAGACGATCCGGGCCATCCGCAAGGACGTGCTCGCCAAGTGCTACGGCGGTGACATCTCCCGTAAGCGGAAGCTGCTGGAGAAGCAGAAGGAAGGCAAGAAGCGGATGAAGGTCGTCGGGCGTGTGGAGGTGCCGCAGGAGGCGTTCATCGCGGCGCTGTCCAGCGACGACAGCACCGGCGAGGCCAAGGCCAAGAAGTAGCCGCGTACCTTTTGCGGCGGCGCGTCCTTTTGTGGCGGCCCGTCGCGACAGCACTCAGCAGCAGCCCCCTTACGTAGCGGCAGACCCCTTACGTAAGGGGGCTGCTGCCTTTACTCTGATCATTGCCCAGTAGTTACTCGTGAGTCAATAAGTGCGTCGACAAGCGAGTCGACAAGCGCGCGCCCCCCACACGCCGTGCGATCCCCCACAAGCCCGACGAGGCGTGCGTGCCCCACAAGCAGGACGCAACCAAGCTGGACGCAGTCAAGCAGGACGCAACCCAAGCAGGACGACAAGCAGGACGCGGGTCCCGGAGGATGTCGTGAGCGACACACAGTCCCTGATCGAGAACCGGCCGCCTTCCGTGGCGACGCTCTTCCTGGAGCGGGTCGAGGCCACCCCCGACGCGGAGGCGTACCGCTATCCGTTGATCCGCCCCGCGGGTGAGAGTGAGGGGCCCGACGAGTGGCGCTCCTACAGCTGGCGCGAGGCGGCCGAGCGGGTCTACTCGATCGCGGCGGGGCTGATGGACCTGGGTGTGCGTCCCGAGGAGCGGGTCGGTATCGCTTCCGGCACCCGGATCGAGTGGATCCTCTCCGACCTGGGCATTCTGTGCGCCGGCGCGGCCACGACCACCGTCTACCCCAGCACCAACGACTCCGAGACGGCCTACATCCTCGCCGACTCCGACAGCCGGGTGCTGATCGCCGAGGACCCCACCCAGCTCGCGAAGGTCCGCGCGCACCGGGACGAGCTGCCGAACCTCGCGCATGTCGTGCTGATCGACGGTGAGCCTACGGCCGAGGACGCCGAGGGCGACTGGGTACTGACCTTCGCGGAGCTGGAGCGGCGCGGTACCGCCTATCGGGAGAAGCACCCCGACGCCGTCACCGAGACCGTGCACGGGCTGCGCTCCGACCAGCTGGCCACGCTGATCTACACCTCCGGTACGACAGGAAAGCCGAAGGGCGTCCGGCTGGCACAGGACGCCTGGTCGTACATGGCCCGCGCGGTCCCGCAGACGGGCCTGCTCAACCAGGACGACGTGCAGTACCTGTGGCTTCCGCTGGCGCATGTCTTCGGCAAGATGCTGATCTCGGTGCAGATCGACTCCGGGCACGTCATCGCCGTGGACGGCAGGGTCGACAAGATCATCGAAAATCTGCCGGTCGTCCAGCCGACGAAGATGTGCGCGGTGCCGCGGATCTTCGAGAAGGTCTACAACGGTGTCGCGCAGAAGGCGCGCGCCGGAGGGGCCGCCAAGTACAAGATCTTCCAGTGGGCGGCCGAGGTCGCCCGTGAGTACGCGCGTACGACGCAGGACAACCAGCGCCGCACCGGGGTGGCCGACGCGCCCACCGGGCTCAAGGTCAAGCACACCATCGCCGACCGGCTCGTCTACAGCAAGCTGCGGGACGCGTTCGGCGGCCGGATGGTCGGCTGCGTCTCCGGCTCGGCCGCGCTCGCACCCGATCTGGGCTACTTCTTCGCGGGCGCGGGCATTCCCGTGCTGGAGGGCTACGGGCTCACCGAGTCGTCGGCTGCGAGCTTCTGCAACCGCACGGACAACTTCCGTACCGGCACCGTCGGCAAGCCGATGCCCGGCACAGAGGTGCGGATCGCGGACGACGGCGAGATCCTGCTGCGCGGCCCCGGCATCATGCTGGGCTACCACGGGCTGCCCGAGAAGACCGCCGAAGTCCTCGAGGAGGACGGCTGGTTCCACACCGGCGACATCGGCGAGCTGTCCGACGACGGCTATCTGCGCATCACCGACCGCAAGAAGGACCTGATCAAGACCTCCAGCGGCAAGTACATCGCGCCTGCCGAGGTGGAGGGCCAGTTCAAGGCGATCTGTCCGTACGTCTCCAACATCCTGGTGCACGGCGCGGGCCGGAACTACTGCACCGCCCTGATCACGCTGGACGAGCCCGCCATCACGGCCTGGGCGGCGGACCACGAGGACCTCAAGGGCAAGCCCTACGCCGAGGTGGTCGCCTCCGAGCAGGTGCGCAGCCTGGTGGACGGCTACGTCGAACAGCTCAACACGGGGCTGCAGCGCTGGCAGACGATCAAGAAGTTCCGGATCCTGCCCCGCGATCTCGACATCGAGCACGGCGAACTGACCCCGAGCCTGAAGATGAAGCGCCCGGTGGTGGAGAAGGAGTTCGGCGACCTGATCGAGGAGATGTACGACGGCGCGCGCGAACGCTGACGGGGACGCGCCCCGTTAGGGGCGCGGGGAACTGCGCGATCAGCCACAAAGCACCGGCAGTCTGCAGACGCCGGGCAGGGGCACCCCCTTCCCAGGCGGCTGTCAGGCGCCGCGCAACTCATCCAACGCGTCTGCCAGCGCAGCGACATCGCGGGCCAGGCGGGCGGTGTCGGGCGTGCTGCCGGCCGCCAGGTGGCTCTCGACCGCTGCCAGGCGGCCGGCGAAGTCGTCCAGCCGGTGCTGCTCCTCCTCGCGCAACTGCCGTAACTCGCGGTTCTTGCGGTGCAGATCGAGGAAGACCGCCACCTTGGTGCGCAGCACCCACGGGTCGAACGGTTTGGTCAAGTAGCCCACGGCACCTGTCGCGTACCCGCGGTACGCGTACCCGCTGTCCTGTGCCGTCTCGGCCCCGGTCAGGAAGATGATCGGGACGTCCTTGGTCTGCTCGCACCGTTTGATGCGCTGCGCTGTCTCGAAACCGTCCATCCCCGGCATCACCACATCCAGCAGGACCAGCGCGAACTCCCGCCGCAGCAGCGCCTGCATCGCCTCCTCGCCCGAGCGCGCCCGCACCAGCGGCACCTGGAGCACGCCGAGCACGGCCTCCAGTGCGACGAGATTGTCCTCCATATCGTCGACGAGCAGGATGCCGGGTTCGTGTGCTGTGGCGCTGGTACGCCCAGGGGATTCTGTGGTCATCGCTGCCCCGTTGGCTGTCGTGTTCTGGCCGGTCACCCGGTCACGGGCCGGTGAGGACGGCGGTGCGCGTAAAGCGAGTGCCGATCGCGAACCGATCGCCGTTCGCGGATCGGGAAATGGGACCGAGGAAGGCGAGCAGAGTACCGGGCGGCCGACCGATGTCAACCGTTCAGGGACGGAAACGGCGGTGTTCAGCCACGATTTCCGTGACTCGGCGCGTATGACCGGGCCCCTTCTGTCACCCTTGCTCTACCGCGCCGAGCGTGGTGACCGAACGACCGGGGGAGCGCCCGGGAACTCCCGGGGAGGGGTGCGATGGACAGCGCGCACGATGCGGATGCCACAGGGCCGGACAGGCCGGCCGCGACGCCACCGACAGGTGCCGTACAGACCGGGAGCGAGATGCCGCACGCGGTCCGTACCGAACTGCCGCCCAACGCGCTCGCGGCGGCGGCAGCCCGTGGCTTCACCCGGGCGGCGCTCGCCAGGTGGCATGTCCGCGGTGACGCGGCCGACGACATGGTGTTGCTGGTCAGCGAACTGGTCACCAATGCCGTCGTGCACGCGGGTACGTCCGTAGGGCTGGAGTGCCGCTACGCCGCCGGGGTCGTCTACGCGGAGGTCGCCGACCGCCATCCGGCACGCCGGGTGGCCGCACCCGGCGAGGAGGGCCACGGCCTCGGCCTGCGCTTGGTCGGTGCCCTCGCCAAGGAGTGGGGCATCAGCTACCGCAGGGACCGCAAGGCCGTGTGGTTCCAGCTCGGCACCGCGCCGCAGCCCCTGGACGCCGCAGCCGAGCTCCACACGGGCGAGGCCCTCCCCGGCGACGCCCTCCCCGGGGAATCCCTCCCCGCCGAGGCTCATCCCGAAGACGCCGCGCCCCCGCCCTGCGCCGAGCCCCCCGCGGCGCCCTCCGCCCTCCACCCGGATCCGTACCGCGAGTGGACGAACAGCGGCGCGCCCTGCTTCCTCGCCGAGGCGTCCGATCTGCTGGCCGGGCACACCGACGAGGACAAGGTCGCCTCGCTCGCCGGGCAGTTGATGGTGCCGCGCTTCGCCGACTGGTGCGCCGTATGGCTGTGGGACGGCGAACGCTCCCGGCTGCCCCGGCTGGCCCGGGTGTGGCATGCGCAGGAGAGCCGCATCGAGGAGCTGCGGGCCCAGCTCGCCGGGGAGCCGCCCGTCGCCGCGTCCCGCGTACTGCCGGGCCAGGCCGCCCCTTCGCGCTGGCCCGCCGGTGCCGCGACGGGCAGCGGCAGTGGTGCCTCGGTCCTGTGCGACCTGGTCGTCGGCGGCCGTCAGGTCGGCACGCTGGTGATCGGCCGGGCCGGGCTGCTGCGGATTCCGGACGAAGTGATGGGACTGGTCGAGGACTTCGCACGCCGGGTGGCGCTCGCCGTGCTCTCCGCGCGCCGCTACACGCTCCAGGCGAACATCAGCCAGATTCTCCAGCGCGGGCTGCTGCCCAGCGAGGAGGTGCGCGTACCCGGTCTCGACACCGCGCTCGTCTACGAGCCCGCAGGCGAGGGCGCCTGGGCGGGCGGCGACTTCTACGACCTGCTGCGACTGCCCGACGGCCGCTGGCGCTTCGCGCTCGGCGACGTGTGCGGCAACGGTCCGGAGGCGGCCGTGGTCACCGGACTGGCCCGCCCGGTGCTGCGGCTGCTGGCCAGGGAGGGTCACTCCGTGCCCGAGACCCTGGACCGGCTCAACCGGGAGGTGGGCGAGCAGGCGCGGTTCCTCTCCGTCGTCTACGGCGAACTGGCCTTCCGCGACGGGCTCGTGGACTGCACTCTCACCTGCGCCGGACACCCGCTGCCGCTGGTACGGGACGCCTCCGGCGCCGTACGGACGGCCGCTGCGCCGCAGTTACTCCTCGGTGTCGCCCAGCAGGTCAGCTACGAGTCCCAGTCCTTCACGCTGCACCCTGGCGACACCCTCCTGTGCGTCACCGACGGAGTGACCGAACGCCGCTCCGGCCGCCGGCTGTTCGACGACGGCGACGGCCTCGCGACCCGCTTCGCCGACTGCGCGGGCCTGGACGCGGGCGGCACGGCCGAGCGCCTGCGCCGTGCGGTGTACGCCTTCGCACCCGATCTGCCCGCCGACGACCTGGCCATGCTGGTGCTGCGGGTCCCCGAGCGGGCCGAAGCCGCGCCCGACGGCTGACCGGCCCGGTGTGCGAGACAGGCCCCCACCGGCTTTCCGAGACAGGCCCCACCGGCTTTACGACACAGGCCCGACCCGATCAGTCCACCAGCCCCCGGACCACCGCGTCCGCCAGCAGCCGACCCCGCAGCGTGAGCACCGCGCGGCCCTCCTCGTAAGGGCCCGGCTCCAGCAGACCCTCCTCGCGGGCCCGCTCGGCGGCCTTCGCGCCCTGCGGCGCGAGCAGCGAGAGCGGGCAGCCCCGGCCGAGCCGCAGCTCCAGCAGGATCCGCTCGACGCGCCTGTCCTCCGCGGTGAGCACCTCGCGGCCTGCGCCGGGCGAACGGCCCTCGGCCAGCGCCTGCGCATAGGCCGCGGGGTGCTTGACGTTCCACCAGCGCACCCCGCCGACGTGGCTGTGCGCGCCAGGGCCCGCGCCCCACCAGTCGGCACCCGTCCAGTACAGCTCGTTGTGCCGGCACCGTGCCGCCGCGTCGCCGGCCACCGCCCAGTTGGAGACCTCGTACCACTCCATACCGGCCGCCGTCAGCCGCTCCTCCGCGATCAGATAGCGGTCCGCGTGCACATCGTCGTCGGTCATCGGCACCTCGCCCCGCCGGATGCGCCGGGCGAGCTGGGTGCCCTCCTCCACGATCAGCGCGTACGCCGAGATGTGGTCCGGGCCGGCGCCGAGCGCGGCGTCCAGGGAGGCGCGCCAGTCCTCGTCGGTCTCGCCCGGCGTGCCGTAGATCAGGTCGAGGTTCACATGCGAGAAGCCCGCCTTACGTGCCTCCGCGACGCACTCCTCGGGGCGCCCCGGAGTGTGCGTACGGTCCAGTACCCGCAGCACGTGCGGGCGGGCGCTCTGCATACCGAACGAGACCCGGTTGAAGCCGGCCTCCCGCAGCTCGCCGAGGTAGCCGGTGTCCACCGACTCGGGATTCGCCTCGGTGGTGACCTCGGCGTTCTCGGCCAGCCCGAACTCGTCCCTGATCGCCGCCAGCATCCGGCCCAGCTCGGCGGCCGGGAGCAGGGTGGGGGTGCCGCCCCCGACGAACACCGTCTCCACCCGGCGCGGATCGTCGCCGAGCACCCTGCGGGCCAGCCGGATCTCCTCGACGGCCTGCTCCGCGTACCGCTCCCGGGAGAATCCCCCCAGCTCGGTGGCGGTGTAGGTGTTGAAGTCGCAGTAGCCGCAGCGGGTGGCGCAGTACGGAACGTGCAGATAGAAGCCGAGCGCGCGGGCCTCGGCCCCGTCGAACGCGCGCGGAGGCAGCGCGCCGTCTGCGGGCATGGGCTCGCCGTCAGGGAGTGCGGAGGGCATGCTTTCCATTGCACCACTTGTGCGCCCGTTGCCCGCGTGCGCGGTGTCACACCCCGCGGCTACGCTGAGTGCGTACGTGATCGCAGCGACCGCGAGGGGGCTGGCAATGACTGCCGTAGCCGAACGGATGGATGTCCCGATGACCGACTCCCACGCGATAAACGCCTTCGAGGAACTCGAAGTACCGGAGGGTTTCAAGGCGGAGTTGCTGTGGGGGGAAATCGTGATGATGGCGGGGCCGGATCTGGTCCATAACCGGATCGTGGAGGCCGTGGCGGACCAGATCCCCCGTAAGCGCTGGCAGCGGCTCCAGACCCAGGACGTCGGCCTCCTCGCCCAGACGAGCGAGCCCCAGCCGGATCTCGTCGTGATTCCGCGTGACGCCGGCCCGGAGTCGGGCAGGCTGATGCCCCCCGAGGAGATCACCCTCCTCCTGGAGGTCGTCTCCAAGACCAGTAAGCACCGGGACTACGTCACCAAGCGCACGCTCTACGCGGCGGGCGGCGTCCCCGGATACCTGATCATCGACCCATTCAAGGGCGAGTGCGTCCTGCTCACCGAACCGGCAGGCAAGGGCGAGGAGGCCGACTACCGGGTGGAGCGCCGGGCGCGGTTCGGCGAGTCGCTCCCGCTCGACCTTCTCGGGGTGAAGCTGGAGACCGAGGAGTTCCAGACCCTCCCGGTCAAGCAGTCGGAGAAGCCGGAGCAGTGACGAAGTCGATCAGCTCCTCGACCCGGCCCAGCAGCGCGGGCTCCAGGTCCTTGTAGGAGCGGACGCGGCCGAGCAGGTGCTGCCAGGCCGCGCCGGTGTTCCGGGGCCACCCCAGCGCGCTGCACACGCCGGTCTTCCAGTCCTGGCCGTGCGGGACGCGCGGCCAGGACCGGATGCCCGCCGAGGCAGGCTTCACGGCCTCCCAGATGTCGATGTACGGATGCCCCACCACCAGGACGTGGTCCCCGCTCACCTGGGCGGCGATCCGCGATTCCTTCGAACCGGGGACCAGATGGTCGACCAGCACCCCGAGCCGGGCCCCGGGGCCGGGGGAGAAGGCTTCCACGACGGCGGGCAGATCGTCGACGCCCTCCAGGTACTCCACGACCACCCCCTCGATCCGCAGGTCGTCGCCCCACACCTTCTCGACCAGCTCGGCGTCGTGCCGCCCCTCGACATAGATACGCGCAGCCCGCGCCACCCTGGCCCGCGCGCCGGGGACGGCGACGGAGCCGGAAGCCGTCAGCCGCCGCCCGGCCGCCGGGACACCAGCCCCGGGATCCGCACCCGCGCCCGCACCCGCGCGGGGACGTACGAGCGTCACCGTCCGCCCCTCCAGCAGGAAGCCCGCCGACGTCATCGGGAAGACCCGGTGCTTGCCGAAGCGGTCCTCCAGCGTGACCGTCGGCCCCTCAGCCGTCTTCTCGCAGCGCACGACCGCTCCGCAGAACCCGGTGGTGACCTCCTCCACCACCAGATCCGGCTCGGCGGCCACTTCGGGCACGCTCCGAGCCCGCTTCCAGGGAGGGGTCAGATCGGGATTGTCGTAACGGCTGCGCATGCGCACATTCTGCTACGCGCCGTACGACGCGAACCGGCGTGCCAGCTCCTCCCGTTGTGCCCGTACGAACGCCGCGTCCACCAGTGCCCCGTGCCCCGGTACGTACACCGCGTCCTCGCCGCCCAGCGCCAGCAGCCGGTCCAGCGCGGCCGGCCAGCGGGAGGGGTGGGCGTCGGCGCCGGCCTGGGGGGCGCCGGACTCCTCCACGAGGTCCCCGCAGAAGACGACATCGGGGGTGCCGGGCACCAGCACGGCCAGGTCGTGCTCGGTGTGCGCGGGGCCGACGTTGACCAGCACGACCTCCCGCCCGCCCAGGTCGAGGGTCAGCTGCCCGCTGACCGGATGGTGCGGGCGCACCAGCACGTCCGCCGCCTCCCCGGCCTCGTCCTCCAGCAGGCCGTGTGCCACGGCGTCGTCCCGCAGCAGGTCGGTGTTGCGGGCCAGCAGCTCGCTGACGCCGACCGCCGCGTACACCTCGGCGCCGGAGAAGACGGCCGCGCCGAAGATGTGGTCGAAGTGCGGATGGGTGAGGACCACCCGCGTCACCCGGCGCCCCAGCAGTGCGGTCACCTCGGCACGGATCTCCGAGCCTTCCAGCAGCGAGGACCCGGTGTCGACCACCAGCGCCTCGTTGTCGCCCCCGACGGCGCCGACCGTCGCGTCCCACTGCGGCAGTCTGCGCCGCAGCACCCCGGGCGCGATCCGCTCCCAGCGCCGGTCGTCGGCCGGCGAATCCTGCTTCGCGTCTTTACCGAACGGCTGCATACGACGACGCTAGCGGCAGCCCGACCACCGCGCCCTCGGCCGCGCGGAAGCAGCGCCGCCGCCGCAGCGGCGCGGTACGGTCGGGCCTGCGATCAGGCGGCCCTTGCCCTGGCCGTGGTGACCGGCCGTACACTGGCTCAGGGACTTGGCACTCCGGCATGAAGAGTGCCAGAGACCGCCAGGGGATCGGACTCCAGACCAGCGGCCGGACGGGAGGTGTGCGCCTTGCTCAGCGAGCGTCGACTTGAAGTCCTCCGCGCCATCGTCCAGGACTACGTGGGCACGGAGGAGCCGGTGGGCTCCAAGGCCCTCACGGAGCGCCACAACCTGAAGGTGTCCCCGGCCACCGTCCGCAACGACATGGCGGCGCTGGAGGAGGATGGGTACATCGCCCAGCCCCACACCAGCGCGGGCCGGATCCCCACCGACAAGGGTTACCGCCTCTTCGTCGACAAGCTCGCCGGGGTCAAGCCGCTGTCGCCCCCCGAGCGGCGCGCCATCCAGAACTTCCTGGAGGGCGCCGTCGACCTCGACGACGTCGTCGGCCGTACGGTCCGGCTGCTCGCCCAGCTCACCCGGCAGGTCGCGGTGGTGCAGTATCCGTCGCTGACCCGCTCGACGGTGCGGCACGTGGAGCTGCTGGCGCTGGCGCCCGCGCGGCTGATGCTGGTGCTGATCACCGACACCGGCCGGGTCGAGCAGCGGATGATCGACTGCCCGGCGCCGATCGGCGAGACGGTACTGGCCGACCTGCGTGCCCGGCTCAACAGCCGGGTGGTCGGCGAGCGCTTCACCGAGGTCCCGTCCTTGGTGCAGGACCTGCCCGAGGCGTTCGACGCCGACGACAGAGGCACGATCCAGACGGTGCTGGCCACCCTGCTGGAGACCCTGGTCGAGGAGACCGAGGAGCGGCTGATGATCGGCGGCACCGCCAATCTGACCCGCTTCGGGCACGACTTCCCGCTCACCATCCGGCCCGTACTGGAGGCGCTGGAGGAGCAGGTCGTTCTGCTGAAGCTGCTCGGAGAGGCCAAGGACCCCGGCATGACCGTACGAATCGGGCATGAGAACCAGCATGAGGGACTGAGTTCCACATCGGTCGTCTCGGTCGGCTACGGTTCGGGCGACGAAGCGGTCGCCAAGCTCGGTGTGGTCGGACCGACCCGCATGGACTACCCCGGAACGATGGGAGCTGTACGCGCAGTGGCACGGTACGTCGGACAGATCCTGGCGGAGTCATAAGTGGCGACGGACTACTACGCGGTCCTCGGCGTGCAGCGTGACGCCTCGCAGGACGAGATCAAGAAGGCGTTCCGCAGACTCGCGCGCGAGCTGCACCCGGACGTCAACCCGGATCCGAAGACCCAGGAGCGGTTCAAGGAGATCAACACCGCTTACGAGGTGCTCTCGGACCCGCAGAAGAAGCAGGTCTACGACCTCGGCGGGGACCCGGCCGCGGGCGCCGCGGGCGCCGGTGCCGGCGGCTTCGGCGGGGGCTTCGGCAACTTCAGCGACATCATGGACGCCTTCTTCGGCACGGCGGCGCAGCGCGGGCCGCGCTCGCGTACCCGTCGGGGCCAGGACGCCATGATCCGGCTGGACATCGACCTGGAAGAGGCCGCGTTCGGCACCACCAAGGACATCCAGGTCGACACCGCCATCGTCTGCGGCACCTGCAGCGGCGACGGTGCCGCGCCGGGCACCTCGGCGCAGACCTGCGACATGTGCCGCGGCCGTGGTGAGGTCTCCCAGGTCACCCGGTCCTTCCTGGGCCAGGTCATGACCTCCCGGCCGTGCCCCCAGTGCCAGGGCTTCGGCACCGTCGTGCCCACCCCCTGCCCGGAGTGCGCGGGCGACGGGCGGGTGCGCTCGCGGCGCAGCCTCACCGTGAAGATCCCCGCCGGTGTCGACAACGGCACCCGCATCCAGCTCGCGGGCGAGGGCGAGGTCGGCCCGGGCGGCGGCCCGGCCGGTGATCTGTACGTGGAGATCCACGAGAACGCCCACCCGGTCTTCCAGCGCCGTGGTGACGACCTGCACTGCACTGTCACCATCCCCATGACGGCCGCGGCCCTCGGCACCAAGGTGCCGCTGGAGACGCTGGACGGCATGGAGGAGGTCGACATCCGCCCCGGCACCCAGTCCGGTCAGTCGATCCCGCTCCACGAGCGTGGCATCACCCACCTGCGCGGTGGTGGCCGTGGCCAGCTCATCGTGCACGTCGAGGTGACGACGCCGACCAAGCTGGAGCCGGACCAGGAGGAGCTCCTGCGCCGCCTGGCCAAACTCCGCGGCGAGGAGCGGCCCA
Source organism: Streptomyces sp. 8N114 (assembly GCF_052245835.1). Taxonomy (NCBI): domain Bacteria; kingdom Bacillati; phylum Actinomycetota; class Actinomycetes; order Kitasatosporales; family Streptomycetaceae; genus Streptomyces; species Streptomyces sp. 8N114. Next base: position 21,707 of record NZ_JBQQBT010000012.1, read on the forward strand.
CGGGTCAGTTCCAGCCGGGCCAGCAGGGGTTGTTCTCCCGGCTGAAGGACGCCTTCAACGGCCGCTGAGGCGGGCCGCCATTCGGGATCGGCCGGGGGTCTGGGGGTTGTCCCCCGGTGGATGCAGTAACGGCCGCTGAGGCGGGGCTGTTCGACCGCGCTGAGGCGAGGCTGTCAGATCGCGCTGAAGGCGGGGCCGTTCGGGCTTGGCCTGGGGGGCGGGGGTGGTCTTCTGGGGCGTCGGGGGTTGGGCCGGGGCTGTGGTGGGGGCGTGACAGGATGTGGTCATGTCGACCTCGTCGTCTTCGCTCTACGAGCTGACTGCGCATCCCGTCATCCAGGCACCGATGGCGGGCGGGGTCTCCCGGCCCGCGCTGGCTGCAGCGGTGAGCGAGGCGGGGGGCCTGGGCTTCCTCGCCGCCGGGTACAAGACGCCGGAGGCGATGTACGAGGAGATCAGACAGCTGCGGCGGCTCACAGAGCGCCCGTTCGGCGTCAACCTCTTCATGCCGCAGCCCCGTACCACCGACCCGTCAGCAGTCGTCGTCTACCGCGAACAGCTCGCGGGCGAGGCCACCTGGTACGAGACCGAACTGGGCGACACCGACGGCATGACGGACGACGCGTACGAGGCGAAGCTCGCGATCCTCTACGACGACCCCGTCCCCGTCGTCTCCTTCCACTTCGGCTGCCCCACCAGCCGGGTACTGGAGCGTCTCGCGGAGCTGGGCACCCGCACCCTCGTCACCGCGACCTCGGTCGCGGAGGCGAGGGCGGTGCAGACGGCCGGTGCGCACGCGGTGTGTCTGCAAGGCATAGAGGCGGGCGGGCACCAGGGCACGCACCGCGACGACCCGCAGAGCGACCGGGGGAGCGGCGGCATCGGACTGTTGTCGCTGATCACGCAGGTCAGGGAAGCCGTGCAGCTGCCTCTCGTCGCCGCGGGCGGACTGATGCGCGGTGAGCAGATCGCCGCCGTGCTCGCGGCCGGCGCTGTGGCGGCGCAGTTGGGCACCGCCTTTCTGGCCACCGAGGAGTCCGGCGCCCACCCGCTGCACAAGCAGGCGCTGACCAACCCGCTGTTCACCCGTACCGAGCTGACCCGGGCCTTCTCGGGGCGCCCGGCGCGGGGACTGGTCAACCGCTTCCTGCGCGAGCACGGCCCGTACGCGCCCGCCGCCTATCCGCAGCTCCACTATCTGACGGCCGGGCTGCGCAAGGCGGCGGCGAAGGCGGGAGACCCGCAGGCGATGGCGCTGTGGGCGGGTCAGGGGCACCGGCTGGCCCGGGAGTTGCCCGCCGGACAACTGGTGGAGGTGCTGGCGGCCGAGCTCGCCGAGGCGCGTGCGGCACTGCGGGAGGTGCCCTCGTGAGCGCGCCGGTCTTCCTCGCCGACTCCGGTCTGCTGCATCCCGGCACAGTGGTGCTCGACGGGCCGGAGGGTCGGCACGCCGTCTCCGTCCGCAGGCTGCGGCCGGGGGAGGAGGTCGTGCTCACGGACGGCGCGGGCACCGGCGCGTACGGGAGCGTGACCGCTGCCGAGGGCAAGGACCGGCTGGAGGTCGCCGTCCGCGAGATCCGTACGGAGCCGGAACCGCGCCCCCGGATCACCGTCGTACAGGCGCTTCCCAAGGGGGACCGGGGGGAGTTGGCCGTGGAGACGATGACGGAGACGGGGGTGGACGCCGTCGTGCCGTGGGCGGCTTCGCGGGCGGTGACCCGGTGGAAGGGGGAGCGCGCTGCCAAGTCGCTCGCCAAGTGGCGGAACACGGCTCGGGAGGCGGGGAAGCAGGCGCGGCGCCTGCGCTTTCCGGAGGTGGCCGACCTCGCATCGTCGCGGGAGGTCGCGGAGCTGTTGCGGGCCGCCGACTTCGCGGGCGTGCTGCATGAGGAAGGCAGCACGCCGCTGGCCACCGCCGAGTTGCCCTCGGCAGGGGAGATCGTGCTGGTGGTGGGCCCCGAGGGCGGGGTTGCTCCGGAGGAGCTGGAGCTGTTCGCCGGAGCCGGCGCCGCGCCCTTCCGGCTCGGGCCGAGCGTGTTGCGGACCTCCACCGCCGGGACGGCCGCCACCGCCGTGGTGCTCGCGCGCTGCGGCCGCTGGGGGTGAGCTCCTGCGCCTGCTGGGGTGGAGCTCCCACGGCCGCTGGGGACGACGGGCACGGGCCCTGGCGAACGCCGGGGCCCCGACCGGTGCTCGGGTAACATCCCGGCATGGCTTCCAACGGAGAACCGCAGCAGGACTGCCTGTTCTGCAAGATTGCCGCGGGTGAGGTGCCGGCGACGCTGGTGCGGGAGACCGAGACGACCGTCGCGTTCCGGGACATCAACCCGCAGGCGCCCACCCATGTGCTGGTGATCCCGAGGGCGCACTACCCGGACGCGGCCTCCCTCGCGGCGGCCTCCCCGCAGCTGCTCGCCGATGTGGTGCAGGAGGCCGGTGAGGTGGCGCAGATGGAGAAGATCGCCGTGCCGCACGGCGGCCCGGGCACCGGCTACCGGGTGGTCTTCAACACCGGTTCGGGCGCGGGGCAGACGGTCTTCCACGCACATGCGCACGTTCTCGGGGGCCGTGGCCTCGAATGGCCGCCCGGGTGAGGCGGTAGCCGCGATGTCCGTGCGAGAACTGGTCGTGCTGGGCACCGCCAGCCAGGTACCCACCCGGGAGCGCAACCACAACGGGTACGTCCTGCTGTGGGACGGCGAGGGCATCCTGTTCGACCCCGGTGAAGGCACCCAGCGGCAGATGCTGCACACCTCGGTCGCCGCACACGATCTGACCCGTATCTGCCTGACGCACTTTCACGGGGACCACACGCTCGGGCTGCCCGGCGTCATCCAGCACATGAGCCTCGACGGGGTGCCCCACGAGGTGACGGCCTACTTTCCGGAGAGCGGGCGCGACTACTTCGACCGGCTGCGCAATGCCACGCCGTTCCACGACACGATCCGGCTGCGCGAGGTGCCCATCGCTGCGCCCGGGGTGATCGCCGGCGGCGCCGAGGAGCCTCAGGCGCCCTTCACCCTGGAGGCGCGTCGGCTCTCGCACCGTATCGACACCTTCGGATACCGGCTCACGGAGCCCGACGCGCGCCGTATGCTGCCCGACCTGCTGGCGGAGCGCGGCATCAGCGGTCCGGACGTGGGCCGTCTCCAGCGGGAGGGGGAGCTGCGCGGGGTACGGCTGGAGGAGGTCAGCGAGCCGCGGCGGGGCCAGCGCTTCGCCTTCGTCATGGACACCCGGCTGTGCGAGGGGGTCCATGAGCTGGCCGCGGGCTGCGACATGCTCGTCATCGAGTCGACGTTCCTGCAGGCCGACACCGAGCTGGCCGAGGTCTCCGGCCACCTGACGGCCTTTCAGGCGGGCCGGGTCGCCGCCGAGTCGGGCGTACGGCACCTGGTGCTGACACACTTCTCGCAGCGCTACCAGGACACCGCCCTGTTCGCTGCCGAGGCCCGCGCCGCCGGGTTCGAGGGCGAACTGACGGCGGCCCAGGATCTGATGCGTGTGCCGGTGCCCAAGCGGGTCTGACGCGGGCCGGTCGGCTCAGAAGCCCAGCCGGCGCAGCTGCTTGGGGTCGCGCTGCCAGTCCTTGGCGACCTTGACGTGCAGGTCGAGATAGACAGGCGTGCCCAGCAGCGCCTCGATGTGCCGTCGCGAGCTGCTGCCGACCTCCTTGAGGCGCTTGCCCTTGGGGCCGATGACGATGCCCTTCTGGCTGGGCCGCTCGATGTAGATGTTGGCGTGGACGTCCAGCAGCGGGCGGTCCGCGGGGCGGTCCTCGCGGGGCACCATCTCCTCGACCACCACCGCGATCGAGTGCGGCAGCTCGTCCCGTACGCCCTCCAGCGCCGCCTCGCGGATCAGCTCGGCGACCATGACCTGCTCGGGCTCGTCCGTCAGATCGCCGTCCGGGTACAGCGGCGGGCCCTCAGGCAGCAGCGGCGCCAGCAGATCGGCCAGCAGGCCCACCTGGGAGCCCTCGGTGGCGGAGACCGGGACGATCTCCGCCCACTCGACACCCAGCTCCCGCCCGAGCTGGTCGACGGCGAGCAGCTGCTCCGCCAGCGCCTTGCCCGAAACCAGGTCGGTCTTGGTGACGACGGCCACCTTCGGCGTGCGCTTCCTCAGCTCGGCCAGCTCGCCCGCGATGAAGCGGTCACCCGGGCCGATCTTCTGGTCGGCGGGCACGCAGAAGCCGATGACGTCGACCTCGGCCCAGGTGGTGCGCACCACGTCGTTGAGGCGTTCGCCGAGCAGGGTGCGGGGCTTGTGCAGGCCCGGGGTGTCCACCAGGACGAGCTGTGCCTCCGGGCGGTGCACGATGCCGCGCACCGTGTGCCGGGTGGTCTGCGGACGGGTGGAGGTGATCGCGACCTTCGTGCCCACCAGCGCGTTGGTCAACGTCGACTTGCCCGCGTTCGGACGGCCGACGAAGCAGGCGAAGCCCGACCGATGCGGGTGCGCTTCGCGCGGAGTACCGCCTTCTGTGGTGCCGGCAGTGGCAGAAGATGCGTTCATGACGACCATTGTCCCTGACGGCGGCAGCCGGTGAGTGGGGGTGCTGCGCCGCTGCCGGCTGCGGGCCCTCCCCCAGCCTCCGGCCGGGAGGTGCCCCCAGGTTGCTCGCGCAGTTCCCCGCGCCCCTTACGGGGCGCGTCACTCTTCCTGCTCAGCCCGCCGTCACCGTCGAGTGCACCTCGCCGTCCGGACCGGCGAGGTGCACCGGGGTGGCGGGCCCGCCCAGGTCCCGTACGGTCGCCAGGTCCTCGGCCGGGACCTGCTCGGCCTGCGAGACCACGGCCGCCGCCTCCAGGGACGTAGCGCCCGAGGCCACCGCCATCGCCACCGCCGTACGCAGCGCGGACAGCTGGAGCGAGGGCAGCCCGACCGACCCCGCGACGTAGGTGCGGCCCGTCTCGTCCCGTACGGCGGCGCCCTCCGGGACGGCGTTACGGGCGCGGGCGCTGCGCGCCAGGGTGACGATCTTGCGGTCTTCCGGATCCAGCCCGGCGGTGCTCTGGTCACTCATGACGGCGAGCATATGCGGTGGCCACGACACGCTTGCCGGGTGCCTCGGCCCTCGCATCCCCTTGGCCGCCGGGGGTGCCTCATCCCGCGACCCGGTGGATCGTGGCGCGGCGTACCTCGGGCTCTGCCAGCCGCTGGAGCTTCTCGGCGGTGCCGGTGCCCGCGACCGGGTTGTGCAGGATGAGCCTGAGGTCGGGGCGGGCCGGCACCTGGAGCGTCGTCGACTCGAAGTGCAGCGCGCCCACCACCGGATGGTCCAGCTCCTTGAGCCGTTGTCCGGGGCGGGACACATCGCCCAGCTCCCACAGCCGGCGGAAGTCCTCGCTGTTCGCCAGCAGCTCCTCCAGCAGCAGCTGGAACCCCTCGTCCTCGGGCCACTCCGCCAGCGAGGCGCGCAGCTCCGCGACGACGCCCGGAGCGTTCTGCTCCCAGCTCTTCGAGCGGGCGCGGTAGCGCTCGTCGCAGAAGAAGTTGATGATGCAGTTCTCCTGCGCGTCGATGCCCATCACCAGCCGCGCCGACTCGTTGAGCCCGACGGCGCTGAAGTACGGGTCCATGATGTGTGCCGGGTACGGCATCCAGCCGTCGATGAGCCGCTGCATCCCGTCGCACAGGTGGGCGCGGTCGTACTCGGACTCGGGCAGCGGCGGGTTGAGGCCCGCCAGGACGTACAGGTGCCGGCGCTCGGCGGGGTTCATCCGCAGCACCCGTGCCACCGCGTCGAGGACCTGCGGCGAGACGGTGATGTCCCGGCCCTGCTCCAGCCACTGGTACCAGGAGGCGCCCACGCCGGCCAGCACCGCCACCTCCTCGCGGCGCAGCCCCGGGGTCCTGCGCCGCGCACCCCCGTCCGGCAGCCCGGCCTCGGCGGGGGAGACCCGCGCCCGGCGGGAGCGCAGGAACGTGCGCAGCTCCTCACCGCGTCGGCTTTTCTCCGGTCGACTCCTTGGAGTGCTGGCCACCTGGTCCCCTCCCTGAGTGGTGGTGCGGGCACCACCATAAACAGCAGCTCCCCACGGTCTGTTCCGCGCCAGCAGGCTGTGACCATGCCAACGACCGCTTCCGTACCGGAGACGACCGCGCCCGAGCCGGTCACCGACTCTGCCCGTTCCGAACAGCCGGCTGATTCCCACCGCTTCACCCCGCGCGAGGTGCTGCTCCTCGTGGTGCTGTGCGCCTCGCAGTTCCTCGTCGCGCTCGACTTCTCCGTACTGAACGTCGCGCTGCCCGTCCTCGGCCCCGACCTGGGGCTGGGCGAGGCCGGACTGCAGTGGGCCGTGACCGCGTTCGCGCTGCCCACCGGCAGTTTCCTGCTGCTCTTCGGCCGGCTGGGCGACCAGCTGGGCCGCCGCCGTACGTTCCTGACCGGGCTGGCCCTCTTCACCGGCGCCTCGGTGCTGGCAGCGCTCGCGCCCAGTGCACCGCTCTTCCTGGCCGGGCGCGCACTCCAGGGGCTCGGCGCCGCCGCGCTGGTGCCCACCGGTATGGCGCTGATCACCACCTCGTTCGCCGAGGGCCCCAAGCGCACCAAGGCGCTGAGCATCAACGGCTCCCTGATGGCGCTGGGCTTCACCGTCGGCATGGTCCTCGGCGGCATCCTCACCGACACCCTCGGCTGGCGCTCCACCATGGGCCTGCTCGGAGTGGGAGGCGTGCTGGTGCTGCTGGCCGCACCCCGGCTGCTGAGTGAGAGCCGGGGGGAGCGCGCCCGGCTGGACGTCCCCGGCGCGCTGACCGTGACCGGCGGGCTTTTCGGCATCGTCTACGGGCTGTCCACCGCTGCCGAGGAGGGCTTCACCCGGCCCGACGTGCTGGTCGCGATCATTGCCGGACTGGCGCTGCTCGCCCTGTTCGTCCGGGTGGAGGCCCGCAGCGCCGAGCCGCTGCTGCCGCTGTGGATGCTGCGCCGGCCCTCCGTCGCCTTCGGCAACCTGGCCGGGCTCGTCACCGTCTCGATGATGACCGCCGTCGTCTTTCTGATGACGCTCTATCTCCAGGACCTGCTGGGGGTCTCCGCGCTCGTCTCCGGGCTCGTCTTCGGTGTGCAGGGGCTCGCCTCCGTCGCGGGCGGCGCCCTCGCACCCCGGATCGCCCGCCGGATCGGTGCCCCGCGCACCCTCGCGCTGGGGCTGATCGGCCAGGGCGTGCTGACGGCGGCGCTGCTGGGCCTGGGCGTCGAGAGCGGGCTGTGGCTGGTCGTGGTCGCCGTCTCGCTGGCCAGCGGGCTGCACCTGGTGGCCGTCGTCACCTACGGCGTCACCGCCACCTCCGGCCTCGACGACGCCGACCAGGGCCGCGCCACCTCCCTGGTCACCAGCGCCATGCAACTCGGTCTGGCCCTCGGTATCCCGCTGCTGAGCGCCCTGTCCGTCGGCTGGGCGGGCGTCCTGCGGGAGGGTGGCACCCCTGCCGCGGATGCCACCCTCGGAGGGATCAAGCTGGGTCTCGGCGCCGACACCGTTGTTCTGCTCGCCATCGGCACGTTGGTGGCCCTCACCCTGGGCCGCCGCCGGACAGCGGAGCGGCGCTAGTCCGTGCCCGGTGGATGTTGCACCCGGCATGGGGGCTGCGCCCCGAAGGGGCGCGGGGAACTGCGCGCCCAGCCACCAAGCACCCGCAGCCTGCGGGCGCCAGGCAGGGGCAGCTCCTACCCAGAAAAGGCGAGGGCGTCGGGCAAGCCCTAGTCGCCCTCCGGCGGCACGGTCGGAGAAGGGGTGCGCCCCGCGGTCACGGCTTCAAGCCGCGCGGCGGCGCCCCGCGCTGCCCGCGCGGTCAGCCCCGTATCGCCGTCCCCCTCAAAGAGCAGTGCCAGCCCCGTCGTGGACTGCTCCACCCGCGACAGCACGAGATCGAGGGTGAGCTGCTTCCCGTCGGCAGGCCCGCCCCTGGCGGTCCCCCGCAGCCGGGCGCACGCGCTGTCGGCGCCGGGCTTGACCTTCAGCGGGGAGACGGTGAAGTCGACGGTGACCGCGTTGTTCTCGGCGGTGAACTTCTTGCAGCTGGCGCGCACGCTCTTGAAGGTGCTCAGCGCCCGCTTCGAGCCGTCGCCCTCCTCCTTGTCGTAGGAGGCGATCTCGCTGGAGAGGTACGGACCGTTCGCACTTCTGCGGTAGTCGCGGGAGGCGTCGGTCCGTGCCTCGTGCCGGTCCAGGTCGCCGCCGAGCGCGTCGAGCAGTTGCTTGCAGTTGCGGTCCTTGGTGCTCAGATCGTCGGGCGCGTCTCCCGCAGCGGTGCCGTCGTCCAGATCCGCGTGCCGCCACCCGGCGGGCAGGTTGCCCTCCACCAGCAGCGCGGCCCGGGCCTGCTGTTCGCTGAGCGGCCCGGTCACTTTCGAGGGCGAACCGGTGGGCGTGGCGCCGGGCGTCGACGGCGGCGGCGAGGGCGAGGAGGTCTCGCCGGAGTTCACGCCGCCGTCGTCGCCGCAGCCCGCCAGGGTCAGCAAGACGGCGGCGACCAGGACACCCGCGACGGGAGAGCAGCGTGCAGCGCGCATGGGATCGCCTTTCGGACGGCCTCTGACTCAACCCACCAGCCGCAGCGCCGGACCGCGAGCGGACGGCCGCCGAACAGGTGGCGGACGGCGGCGCGCGGCCGTGCCCTCAGCTCTGGCCCAGCCGCAGCCGCTCCCACCGCGGCAGCCCGGCGACCACCAGGTCGTAGGAGTCCTCGATCATCTCCCGCACCGTCCGGTCCGGGAGGCTCCCGTCGAGGAGCACCGTGTTCCAGTGGCGTTTGTTGAGGTGCCAGCCCGGCCGCACCGCCGGATACGACTCGCGCAGCCGCACCGCGATCTCCGGGTCGCACTTGAGGCTCACCCGGAGCGGGGCCTCGTCCAGGGCGCTGAAGGCGAAGATCTTCTCCTTGATCTTGAACGTGGAGAGCCCCGGATTCCCGGGGAACGGAAAGTCCTCCCACGCACCGTTCTGCTCCAGGCAGCAGGCTCTGAGCTCTTCCGGCGTCATGGCACTCAGCGTAGGCGCCGCCTATGACAACCGCCGGACAGCCGATCGCTGCGGCATCTACCACCGGACGGTCGGCCTCTGGGGCATCAGCCGCCGGACGGTCGACCGCTGCGGCGTCAACTGCCGGAGAGTCAGCTCTCGCTGAGCGCCGTGCTCTCCTCGCCGTCCGTGCGCACCGGCTCCCGTACCGGTTCGACGAGCACCGTCACGATCTTGTTCCGGCGGCCCGCCGGGGACTCTGCGGTCAGCCGAAGGCCCGTCAGGGTGGGTGCGGAGCGGTCCTCGGACACATCGACCGTGGTGGTGGCACCGGCGATCGGCACCCGGCCCAGCGACTTGGCCAGCAGCCCGCCGACCGTCTCCACGTCCTCGTCATCCAGTCCCGTCAGCCCGAACAGCTCGCCCAGATCGCCGATGTCCAGCCGCGCGGTGACCCGGTAGCGCCCCTCGCCCAGCTCCTCGACCGGCGGCAGTTCGCGGTCGTACTCGTCGGCGATCTCACCGACGATCTCCTCCAGGATGTCCTCGATGGTGACGATCCCGGCCGTGCCGCCGTACTCGTCGATCACCACGGAGACATGGATCCGGTCCTTCTGCATCTCCCGCAGCAGATCGCCCGCGTTCTTGGTGTCCGGCACGAACGTGGCGGGCCGCATCGCGGTGGAGACCAGCTCGGTCTCCGCGTCCCGGCTGATGTGCACCTTCCGGGCCAGGTCCTTGAGGTAGACGACGCCCACCACGTCGTCCTCGCTCTCCCCGACCACCGGGATCCGCGAGAAACCCGAGCGCAGCGCCAGCGTCAGCGCCTGCCGGATCGTCTTGAACCGCTCGATGGTGATCAGGTCCGTGCGCGGCACCATCACCTCGCGCACCAGCCGGTCGCCGAGCTGGAAGACGGAGTGCACCATCTTCCGCTCATCCGCCTCGATCAGCGACTCCCGCTCCGCGAGGTCCACCATCGCGCGCAGCTCCGCCTCACTGGCGAACGGTCCCTTGCGGAAGCCCTTACCCGGGGTGAGCGCGTTGCCGAGCAGGATCAGCAGCTGCGGCACAGGGCCCAGGATGCGGGCCAGCGGCAGCAGTACGTACGAGGCGGCCGTCGCCGTGTTCAGCGGGTGCTGGCGGCCGATGGTGCGGGGCGAGACGCCGATGGCGACGTAGGAGACGAAGACCATCACTCCTATCGCGACGGCAAGCGCCTGCCAGGTCCCGTCGATGGCGCGCAGACAGGCGTACGTCACCAGCGAACCGGCCGCCACCTCGCAGGCCACCCGCAGCAGCAGGGCCAGGTTGAGATAGCGGGTCGGCTCGGCGGCGACCGCCGCGAGCTTCGCGCCGCCGCGCCGCCCTTGGCGTACGGCCTCCTCGGCCCGGTAACTGGTCGTACGCGCCAGCCCGGCCTCCGCGCAGGCGGCCAGCCACGCGACGATCACCAGCAGGACGACGGCGGCGACGAGCGGGGTGCTCACGATGTCGTCGTGGGGGCGGGTGAGGGGCCGGTCAGGCCGCGCTCGGCGCGCCAGCCGTCGACGATCGCGGACTGGAGACCGAACATCTCGGCCCGCTCGCCGGGCTCCTCGTGGTCGTAGCCCAGCAGGTGCAGCACTCCGTGCACGGTGAGCAGTTGCAGCTCCTCGTCCATGGAGTGCTGCGTCGGCGCGTCCGCGCCCTGCTTCTCGGCCACCTCGGGACACAGCACGATGTCACCGAGGAGGCCCTGCGGGGGCTCCTCCTCGTCCCGGGACGGCGGGCGCAGCTCGTCCATCGGGAAGGACATCACATCCGTGGGTCCCGGCAGTTCCATCCACTGCCGGTGCAGTTGCTCCATGGTGGCCGCATCGACGGCGATCACCGAAAGCTCCGACAGCGGATGGATACGCATCCGGGCCAGTGAGTAGCGGGCGATGTCGAGCACCGCTTCCTCGTCGACCTGGCGGCCGGACTCGTTGTTGACGTCGATCGACATGGTGGGTGCCGGTTACTTCCTCTTGCGGTTGCCGCGGTTCGCGTGCGCGCCCGCGCCCGCGCCTTCGGCCGGACCGGTCTGCTGCTGGTCGTTGTCGTAGCGGTCGTACGCGTCGACAATACGGCCCACCAGCTTGTGCCGGACCACGTCCGTGCTGGTCAGCAGCGAGAAGTGGACATCCTCGACGCCCTCCAGGATCTCCCGCACCTGGCGCAGCCCGCTCTTCGTCCCGCCCGGCAGATCGATCTGGGTCACATCGCCCGTGATCACTATCTTCGAGTCGAAGCCGAGCCGGGTGAGGAACATCTTCATCTGCTCGGGGTTCGTGTTCTGCGCCTCGTCCAGGATGATGAACGCGTCGTTCAGCGTCCGGCCGCGCATATACGCCAGCGGCGCCACCTCGATCGTCCCGGCCGCCATCAGACGGGGGATCGAGTCGGGGTCGAGCATGTCGTGCAGCGCGTCGTACAGCGGCCGCAGATACGGGTCGATCTTTTCGTAGAGCGTGCCGGGCAGATAGCCGAGTCGCTCGCCCGCCTCGACCGCGGGCCGGGTCAGGATGATGCGTGTGACCTGCTTGGCCTGGAGCGCCTGCACCGCCTTGGCCATCGCGAGATACGTCTTGCCGGTGCCGGCCGGGCCGATGCCGAAGACGACCGTGTGCTTGTCGATCGCGTCCACATAGCGCTTCTGGTTGAGCGTCTTGGGGCGGATCGTGCGGCCTCGGTTGGAGAGGATGTTCTGGGTGAGCACCTCGGCGGGCGTCTCGTCGACGGCACCCGTGCCGTTCTCCTGCGCGCGCAGCATGGAGATCGAGCGCTCCACCGCGTCCTCCGTCATCGGCTGGCCGGCGCGGAGCACCAGCATCATCTCGTCGAAAAGGCGCTGGACAAGGGCGACCTCCGCGGGGTTACCGGTCGCGCTGATCTCGTTGCCCCGGACATGGATGTCCGTACCGGGGAACGCATCTTCGATCACGCGCAGCAGAGAGTCTCCGGAGCCCAGCACCGTCACCATGGGGTGCTTGGGTGGCACGGTGAAGCGGGCTGTCTGCTGCCCGGATCCGGCCTGGGGTGGGGTTGTCTGCGTCATGGGCGGCCTCAGGGGCCTGCTCATCTCCCTCGCTGCGGTGTTGTTCTCTACGGCTCCCAGGGTACGACGGCCCTCTGACACGGCTCACTGATTTTGCGGAGGGGGCGGACGGGGCGGACGGGACTGCGGGTGCGGACAGGGGCGGTCGCGGCGAACTCAGCCGGAGACGAGCCGGGAGGCGGACGGGTGGTGCCTGCTGATGTTCTTCTCCAGCAGTCCCGTGGACGCCCGTACGCCGATCGATCCGGGTACGGAGAACTCGGGCAGGCGTCCGTCGGACGCCTTGAGCTCGCTCAGCGCGGTGTCGATGGCGGAGTGTGCGGCGAACAGACAGGGCGTGCTGTAGATCGCCACCTGGCACCCCAGTTCCGCCAGTTCGCTCAGCGAGAGCCGGGGGGACTTCCCGCCCGCGATCTGGTTGAACAGCAACGGCTTGTCGCCGATGACGTTCCGGACGCGGCGGATCCACTCCACGCTGCGTACCCCGTCGACCAGGACGACGTCCGCGTCGGTCTCCGCCAGTGCCTGGGCACGGCGCAGGACGTCGGCCTCCTCCGTGGCGTCGGTACGGGCGACGACCACCAGGTCCCGCCTGCTCTCCAGCACGAGCTGGAGCTTTTCGAGGTACTCCTCCAAGGGAAGCACCTGTTTCCCGTCGGCGTGGCCGCACCGGCGCGGGCGTTTCTGGTCCTCCAGGACGACTCCGGACGCGCCGATCCGCTCCAGATGCTGCACGACGTGGCAGGCGACCTCGGGGTCCACGTAGCCGTCATCGATGTCGACCAGCAGATGATGGGTTGGAAAGGCCAGCCGCAGCCTTTCCACGAAGGCCACCATGTCCGGCCAGGCGATGAAGCCCATGTCGGGCAGCCCGTAGTACGAGGCGGCGAACCCGAACCCGGAGACGAACAGCCCGCTGTAGTGCTGGGCGGCGATCGACGCCGAGTACATGTCGTAGATGCCGATGAGCGGTGTGGTTCCTGGGGAGCGGACGTCCTCCCGCAGCGCGTTTCCGTAGGGCATGCCGCGTCCTTTCGAAGGGGCAGTGGAAGGAGCAGGGCACAGTGCAGTGAACCCACCGAAAGGGGTCAGCAGGCACTTTACGGGCATGTGCATGCATACGCGGAGAGTTGCTATTTCTTTACTCTTCGGAACGGCAGGCTTTACCTCGGCAGTGACCTCCGAGTGTCAGGGTCCTTGCCGCCCGCGAGGGTCAGCCCGCCGGGGGGCGGAACCCCAGCGTCGGTACCGCCCTGCGCGGGGGAGCCGAGGCGGCGCAGTTGGTGAGGATGCGCTCCAGAAATGCGTACCGCGCGCACCCGGAGTCCTCGGAGCCGGCCTCGCGCCACCAGGCGGCGATCTCCGGCCAGCCGGGCGCCGAGAGGGAGCCGCCGAACTCCTGGACGGACAGCGCGGCGGTCAGTCCGGCGAAGGCGAGCCGGTCGGTCAGCGGCCACCCGGCGAGGCTGCCGGTCACGAAGCCCGCGACGAACACATCGCCCGCGCCCGTGGTGTCCAACGCCTCGACGGAGATGCCCGGCACCGTCGCGGTCTCCCCGGTGCGTGCGTCCACGGCGTACGCACCGTCCGCTCCCATGGTCACGACGGCGACCGGTACGTGCTCGGCGAGTGCGTGCGCGGCGGCGTGCGGGGTCTCGGTGCGGGTGTAGCGCATCGCCTCGGCCGCGTTGGGCAGGAACGCCTCGCAGTCGGGCAGTTCGGCCAGCGCCGCGAGGTCCCAGCGGCCGGTCTCGTCCCAGCCGACATCGGCGAAGATGCGGCTGCCGCGCCGCGCGGCCGTCGCGATCCACTCCTGGGTGCGCCCCGGCACCAGCGAGGAGACGCACGCGGTGGCCGGGGGCGGGCATTCGGGCGCGTCCGGGTCGTAGGCGGTGGCCGCGTTCTTGGGCGGTGCCTCGTGACCGTGCGAGATCATCGTGCGTTCGCCCTCGTACGCCATCGAGACGGTGACGGGCGAGTGCCAGCCGGGGACGGTGTGCGAGAGGGAGAGGTCGATGCCCTCGCCCGTCTCCATCTCCTCACGGCAGTAGTCGCCGTACATGTCGTCGCCGAATGCGGCGGCGAGCGAGGTGCGCAGGCCGAGTCGGGCGAGCGCGGTGGCCATGTTTGCGATGCCGCCGGGCGAGGAGCCCATGCCGCGGGCCCAGGACTCGGTGCCGCGTACGGGCGCGGAGTCGAGCCCCGTGAAGATGATGTCGAGGAAGACGGTGCCGGTCAGATAGACGTCCCAGCGCGGGTCGCCCGGCGCGCGGACCGCTGCCAGCGGGTCGAACAGCGGGCGGGAGAGCGCGGCCCGGTGCGGCTGCCGCGGGTGCGCGCGGGCGGGGTTCGGGCAGGGCGCCGTGTGCCCGTGGCGCGGGGGATGTACGGAACCGCCTCCAGGCCGGCCGGGCTGGTGATCCCCCTGACCGGGGGCTGCGGGAGGACCGGCCTCATGGGTCCTGCGCGTGCTCACCGTGCTCACCGTGCCTTCCCCGTAGACCGTCGACTCGCTGTCCCCGTCCGCCCCGGCCTCCGGCCGGAGGCCGGGGAATGCCACCGACCGTGCGGCGTGCCACCGACCATAGTGCTTCCGGGACGCGGCCGGTGCCTGCGCAAGGGCGTGCCCCCGCGCGGAATCCCGTAGCGGGAGAGGTGGGCGAGGCGGGAGACCGAAGAGGTGGCCGTAAGACGCGTCCGGCTGCCCAGCAAAGCGCAATCCATGCAGCACTCAGAGTGATATCGCCCCGGCTCGGCCACCCGCCCTGGCCGCGACGCCGTCGCAGCCGCGCAGGTTTTACGCATCGTTGAATCTCCGCGCGTAGATGACCGGTTGAGTGCGCTGCTACGTTCCCCAGGAACTTCACCGGGTTCTCATGCCCCTGCCAACTTGCCAAGTGCCGCGAGGAGCCGCGCAATGCCCCGTTCTCTCCGTTCAGTTCTGTCCCTCGTGGCCGTCGCCGCCGTCGCCGGCACGGCCTTCTTCGGGGTCGGGCAGGCCACGGCCGACCACGCGGCGCCCAGGACCGACAAGGAGATCCCCAACCTCGACCAGGTGAAGACCAAGATCGAGGCGTACTACGGCGACATCGAGACCCCGGACGGCGAGCACTACGCCTCACCGCACAGCAATTACGCCAAGCAGACCCGCGGCATTGCCGCGAAGGCCCGCAAGGACCTCGAACGCGATCTGCGCAAGTACGACTCCGGGCACGGCTCCGCAGCCGGCTCCCGGAACAAGCCCGCCGTGGTGCTCGACGTGGACGACACCACGCTGCTCACCTACAACTTCGAGCGCGAGATCGGCTACCACTTCACGCCGCAGGCGCAGGACGAGTACCTGCGCACCAAGAACATGGACCCGGTCTTCGGCATGCGGAAGCTCGTCAACTGGGCCCACAGTAAGGGCGTCACGGTGTTTCTGGTCACCGGGCGCAAGGAGTACCAGCGCGACTGGAGCGTGCGGAACCTCAAGAAGGCCGGCTACAAGAACCCGGTGGGCAAGGACCGCTTCTTCCTCAAGAACGAGGAGCACCCGCCGCCCTACCTCGACTGCGGCAGCGACTGCACGACCGTCGAGTACAAGTCGGGCACACGCAAACACATCGAGGGCCGGGGCTACGACATCCTCGCCAACTTCGGCGACCAGTACAGCGATCTGAAGGGCGGGTACGCCGACCGGAAGGTCAAGCTGCCCAACCCCATGTACTACCTGCCCTGACCAGGCACGGATCAGGGCAGGGCGCTCATGCTCCCTCCTTGAGCACCTTTCTCACCAGCGCCGACTGGGCCTCGGTGAGCTTGGGGTCGGCGAAGTGGGCGGTGGCGGGCCTGGAGGCGCCTCCAGGCCGGTGGCCGGAGGAGCCGCTCTCGATGCTCACCTCGTAGTGGAACCCGTCGGGCACGCCCATCGGCGCCTCGCTGAGGCCCTCGCGCACCGCCTGGTCGGCCAGGTGCGCGAGCTCCTCGGCGTCGGGCCGGCCCGCGGTGTCGAGGGTGGCCCGGCGGGAGAGCCCGCCGAAGCCACCCGTGCGAATGACAGTGATACGCATACGTCCATCTTCCCGGCCGTCCGGCCGCACGTTAAGTACCGGAAGGGCGGCTTCGGGCCGACGGCGTCAGCGCTCCGTCACTCCGTCGTCACACCCACCTCGGACCAGCACTTGCGTACCGCCTCGTGCTCGTCGCTGCCGTCGCCGTATCGGGACTTGGCGGTCTCGGTGGTCGCCGCGGCGAACGCCGCGAAGTCCGCGTCCGCCTGCAGCGAGCCACCGGTGAGGGTGTCGTACCAGATCTGGCCCGCGCGTTCCCAGGCGTTGCCGCCCAGGTCCACGGCGAGCTTGTAGAAGGCGTGGTTGGGGATGCCGGAGTTGATGTGCACCCCGCCGTTGTCCGTGCCGGTCTCGACGTAGTCCTCCATCGTCGCCGGCTGCGGGTCCTTGCCGAGCACGTCGTCGTCGTAGGCCGTGCCGGGCGCCTTCATCGAGCGCAGGGCCTCGCCCTCCACCCGGTCGGTGAACAGTCCGGAGCCGATCAGCCAGTCTGCCTCCTGCGCGCTCTGGCCCAGGCCGTGCTGCTTGATCAGCGAGCCGAAGACGTCGGAGACCGACTCGTTGAGCGCTCCGGACTGGCCGAAGTACTCCAGGTTGGCGGTGTACTGCGTCACTCCGTGGGTCAGCTCGTGGCCGATGACCTCGACCGGCAGCGTGAAGTCGCGGAAGAGCTCGCCGTCACCGTCGCCGAACACCATGCGTTCGCCGTCCCAGAAGGCGTTGCCGTACTCCTCGCCGTAGTGCACGGTCGCGTCCAGGGGAAGCCCCGCGCCGTCGATCGAGTAGCGGTCGTAGACGCTCAGAAACAGCTCGAAGGTGGCACCCAGGCCCGCGTAGGCGCGGTTGACCGAGGCGTCCTGAACGGGCTCGGAACCCTCCTCGCGGACCGTCTTGCCGGGCAGCTGCTCCTTGTTCTCCGCGTCGGAGATGGTGCGCTGCGGCTTGCGGTCCGCAGGGTCGACTTCCGACGCGGCCGGTGCTGCCGCGAGGAGGCCGTGACGCACCGTGGTGATCCGGCGCCGGGTGCGCTGGGTCGCGTCCCGCTCCAGGGTGCGCCGGGCCGGCCTGGAGAGGACGTCGTCGCTGTGCCTGGATACCTGGTCGAGAAGGTGCGGAGGCACGATCGTGCAGAAGACGGGATGGGCCTGCGGTGAGTGCGCGCGGTGTGCGTTCATAGAGAGCAATGTGGCACTGGGTTACCGAGCTGTCACCGGTAGCGGCCATGATTCGCACAAAACGGTGTTGAACGGGGCGGCGGGATGTCCTTTTCGCCGGTGTCCCGCATGGTGATACGACCCTGGCTGCCCGGCGGGCCTCGGTTATGCTGCCAACATCATGCGTTTCGGGCTGCTTCTTCTTAGCTGCCGCGGCGAGGGTCTGTAGCCACCGCAAGGCCGACCCCCTCCCCGCGGAGTTCAGTGCTGTCGTCGGTCTTGGAACAGCCACCACAGGAGCCCTGAACGCCATGACATCCCAGCAGTCGGCCTCTGCCCGGCCCGCCCGCTCGCCCCACACCCCCATCGGCCGTGCCACCCCGCTGACCTCAGCGTCCGTACGCCAGCGCCCCTCCGGCATGCCGGTCCACCGGTACGGACAGTACGAGGCCGTCGACCTGCCCGACCGCACCTGGCCCGGCAGCCGGATCACCAAGGCCCCGCGCTGGCTGTCGACCGATCTGCGGGACGGCAACCAGGCGCTGATCGACCCGATGTCCCCGGCCCGTAAGCGGGAGATGTTCGACCTGCTGGTCCGGATGGGCTACAAGGAGATCGAGGTCGGCTTCCCCTCCTCCGGCCAGACTGACTTCGACTTCGTGCGCTCCATCATCGAGGAGGACGCGATCCCCGAGGACGTGACGATCTCCGTCCTCACCCAGGCCCGCGAGGAGCTGATCGAGCGGACCGTCGAGTCGCTGAAGGGCGCCCACCACGCCACGGTCCACCTGTACAACGCCACGGCTCCGGTCTTCCGCGAGGTCGTCTTCCGCGGCACCCGCGACCAGGTCAAGCAGATCGCCGTGGACGGCACCCGGCTGGTGATGGAGTACGCCGAGAAGCTGCTGGACGACCGCACTGTCTTCGGCTACCAGTACAGCCCGGAGATCTTCACCGACACCGAGCTGGACTTCGCGCTGGAGGTCTGCGAGGGCGTCATGGACGTATGGCAGCCCGAGAACGGCCGCGAGATCATCCTGAACCTGCCCGCCACCGTCGAGCGCTCCACGCCCAGCACCCACGCCGACCGTTTCGAGTGGATGGGCCGTCACCTCTCCCGCCGCGAGCACGTGTGCCTGTCCGTGCACCCGCACAACGACCGGGGCACCGCTGTCGCCGCCGCCGAGCTGGCCGTGATGGCGGGCGCCGACCGCGTCGAGGGCTGTCTGTTCGGCCAGGGCGAGCGCACCGGCAACGTCGACCTGGTGACTCTGGGCATGAACCTGTTCAGCCAGGGCGTCGACCCGATGATCGACTTCTCGCAGATCGACGAGATCCGGCGTACCTACGAGTACTGCAACCAGATGGAGGTCCACCCGCGCCACCCGTACGTGGGTGACCTGGTCTACACCGCCTTCTCCGGCTCCCACCAGGACGCCATCAAGAAGGGCTTCGATGCCATGGAGGCCCGCGCGGCCGAGGCCGGCAAGAGTGTGGACGAGATCGAGTGGGCCGTCCCGTACCTGCCCATCGACCCCAAGGACGTGGGCCGCTCCTACGAGGCCGTCATCCGCGTCAACTCGCAGTCCGGCAAGGGCGGTATCGCCTATGTGCTCAAGGGTGAGCACAGCCTGGATCTGCCCCGCCGGATGCAGGTGGAGTTCTCCAAGATCATCCAGGAGAAGACCGACACCGAGGGCGGCGAGGTGACGCCGGCCGACATCTGGGTGGCCTTCCAGGACGAGTACCTGCCGACCCCCGAGAAGAGCTGGGGCCGCATCGCGCTGCGCGGCGCGCAGACCTCCACCACCAGCGAGGGCGCCGACGCACTGACCGTCGAGGCCGTGGTCGACGGTGAGCCTGTGGTGCTGAGCGGCACCGGCAACGGCCCGCTGGCCGCCTTCTTCGACGCCCTGCACGCCATCGACGTGGACGTACGGCTGCTCGACTACGTGGAGCACACCATGAGCGAGGGCGTCGGCGCCCAGGCCGCCGCCTACATCGAGTGCGCCATCGGCGACCAGGTCCTGTGGGGGGTGGGCATCGACGCCAACATCGTGCGGGCCTCCATCAAGGCCGCCGTCTCCGCCGTGAACCGCGCCTACCGCTGAGCACCTGGGCCCCATCTCCCAGGGCTCGCCCTCGCGTTGGGGGTGCCGGGTCCGCTTTCCGTACCGGAGCGGGCCCGGCTCCACCCCCTTATGGCGGAGCTGCGCGTGCCGAACGTGACCGGCACGGCCGAAAACGGCTCCAGGGGCTGTCTCCGGCGCTCGGCTGTGGTTAATATCACGTCACCCGGCGACGTTGCCGAATCGTGATGGAGGTGCGAGGGTCATGCGCCAACGACCCTTCCGTGTACGTCTCGCAGGGGTCCGCACGAGCTGGCGCACCCTCGATGACGGCGACTTCTTCTGCCCCGGCTGTGGAGGTGACCGTCGCTACCGCAGGCGCACGGGCCGGCGCCGGTTCGTCGTTCTGGGCCTCCCGCTGATCCCGCGCGGCCTCGCGGGGCCCGTCGTCGAATGCGTCGCCTGCCGGGGCCACTTCGGCGCCGACACCCTCGACCGGCCCACCACCGGGCGCCTCGCCGCCATGCTGCGCGAGGCGGTGCACAGTGTGGCGCTCGCCGTGCTGGCCGCCGGCGGCTCGGACGCACGGGCAGCGCGCGAGACGGCCGCGGAGACCGTACGGGCCGCGGGCTTTCCGGGCTGCACCGAGGAGGAGTTGACCGCGCTGCTCGCCGTGCTCACCGCGGAGAGCAGACAGCACGGCCGCGGCGGGATCTCCCTGGAGATCGAGCTGCACGAGGTGCTCGCCCCGCTCACCCCGCATCTGGCCGTGCCCGGCCGCGAAAGCCTGCTGCTGCAAGGAGCGCGGATCGCGCTGGCCGACGGGGTGTACTGCGCGGCCGAGCGCGAGGTGCTGGCCACCATCGGGCGGGCGCTGGAGCTCGGGGCCGCGGACGTGGACCGGCTGCTGGCCCAGGCCCGTACTCCATCCTGACGGGCTGTCACCGTCGTTCCGGCTTACTGGTTACGCCCGTTCGTACTTCCAGGTTACGCACGGGTATTGACTCCTCGTCAGGACGCTGGTGGGCTCCCCTGGCATGACGAGCCAGCAGCCGTTACCCACCTTCCCCGACGGGTTCCTGTGGGGCGTATCGACCTCCGCGTTCCAGATCGAAGGCGCGCCGGAGGGGGACGGGCGCGGACCGTCGGCCTGGGACGCATTCGTCCGCCGACCCGGCCGGATCAAGGACGGCAGCGACGCCACCGTCGCCACCGACCACTACCACCGCTGGCCCGAGGACGTGGCGCTGCTGCGTGAACTCGGCGTCGGCGCCTACCGGTTCTCGATCTCCTGGCCCCGCGTCCTGCCCTCCGGCAACGGACGGATCAACGCGCCGGGGCTCGATTTCTACGACCGGCTCGTCGACGCGCTGTGCGAAGCCGGTATCCGGCCGGCGCCCACCCTCTTCCACTGGGACACCCCGCTCGCGATCGAGGAGGGCGGCGGCTGGCTGCGGCGTGAGACGGCGCAGCGGTTCGCCGACTACGCCGAGGTGGTCGCCGCCCGCCTCGGGGACCGCGTCGCGCACTGGATCACGCTCAACGAACCCGCCGAGCTGACCCTGCTCGGATACGGGCTCGGCGTGCACGCACCCGGCGAACGGCTGCTGTTCGACGCGCTGCCCGCCGCGCACCACCAGTTGCTCGGGCATGGACTGGCGGTCCGCGCGCTGCGGGCCCACGGCGCCCGCTCCATCGGCATCGCCAACTCGCACGGTCCCGTCCAGCCGCTGTCCGACAGCGCCGCGGACACCGGCGCCGCGGACTTCTACGACACCCTCAGCAACCGGCTGTTCGCCGATCCGCTGCTGCTGGGGCGCTACCCCGACCCGGGGCTTGCCGCGCTGCTGCCGGGGCCCGTCGACGAGGACCTCAAGGTGATCAGCGAGCCGCTCGACTGGTACGGCGTCAACTACTACCAGCCCACCCTGGTCGGCGCGGACGGCTCAGCCGGTGACTTCGCGGGCATCGACCTTCCCGCCGAACTCCCCGTCGCCCTGCACGGGATACCGGACCGGGAACGCACCGGGTCCGGCTGGGCCGTCGTCCCCGAAGGGCTTACGGAGACACTGCGCACGCTGCGCGAACGGTACGGCGAGCGGCTGCCGCCCGTCATGATCACCGAGAACGGCTGTGCGTATCCGGACCGGACCGAGGACACCCGCCGCATCGCCTTCCTCGACGCGCACCTGCGTGCGCTGCACGCGGCCCTCGCCGAAGGGGCCGACGTACGCGGCTACTTCGTATGGTCGCTGCTGGACAACTTCGAGTGGGCCGAGGGCTGCACCCAGCGCTTCGGCCTCGTCCACGTGGACTACACGACTCTGGAGCGCACCCCGAAGGACTCCTTCCACTGGCTGCGTCAGGCCCTGCGAGGGCACAACGGGGGAGTACGCCCGGGGGAGTAACGGGTGCCCCGGGACGACCGGGGGTGTAGTGGGGGGTTCGGTCGCTGGGGCGACGATCGGGGCGCGGAGGGCCGGGAGTCTGGTCGGGAGTCAGCCATCCCGACGTAACAGACCGAGAAGGGGGCCCGGATGGGACCCGCGACCGAAGTGACCGAGAGGGCGGCCACGCCCACGCCGCAACCCGGGGGCCGAGCTCCCGAGAACAGACGGCCCCGTGCCGTTCCGTGGGCCGTCATAGCGCTGTGGGTCGTCGTCCTCGCGCTGGCCGTGCCGTTCGCGGGGAAACTCATGGACGTCACCCGCGACAAGCCCACCGACTACCTGCCCGGCGGCGCCGACTCCACCCGCGTGCAGCACCTGGTGGAGCAGCTGCCCGGTGGCGGCACCAGCGCGCTGCTGCTCGTACACCACCGCGACGGCGGGCTGACGGCTGCGGACCGGGAGCTGGCCCGCACTCAGGCGCGCGAGATCGCCACCACCTACGCCCTCGCGGGTGAGAAGAAGGGCACCCTCCCGCGCACCGTCCCCGCGAAGGACGGGAAGACCCTCCTCACCGCGTTCTCCCTCACCGGGATGGGAGACGAGGACGTACGGGACAAGGCGGTGCACCACATCCGGGACCGGATCATCCGGGACGGGAGCGCTGATCCGCCGCGCGGGCTGACGGTGGAGCTGGGCGGCCCGGGAGCGATGGCGGCGGACAGCAGCGAGATCTTCGAGTCCGTCGACGGGACACTGATGCTGGGGACGGCGGTGGTCGTCGCGCTGCTGCTGATCCTCACCTACCGCAGCCCGGTGCTGTGGCTGGTACCGCTGCTGGTGGTCGGAGTGGCGGCGCTGGCTGCCCGGGCGCTCGTCTACGGGCTTGTGCAGGCGTTCGACCTGACGGCCACCACCATGAACACCTCCGTGATGACGGTGCTCATCTTCGGCGCCGGCACCGACTACGCCCTCCTGCTGGTGTCGCGCTACCGCGACGAACTGCGGACCCATGAGCGGCCGTTCGACGCGATGACCGCCGCGCTGCGCGGCTGCGGGCCCGCAGTGCTCGCCTCGTCCGGCACGGTCGCGGCGGGGCTGCTGTGCCTGCTGGCGGCGGACTTGAACAGCGTCAACGCGCTGGGCCCGGTAGGCGCCGTCGGTGTCGTCTGTGCGCTCGCCGCGATGATGACACTGCTGCCCGCGCTGCTCGTACTGCTCGGGCGGCGGCTGTTCTGGCCGCTGATTCCCGCGTACGGCAGCAAGCCGCCGGTCCGCCGCACGCTGTTCACCTTCATGGGCAGCTCGGCGGGGCGCCGCCCGGTCACCGTGCTGGTGGGCGGTGCGCTGCTGCTCGGTGTGCTCTGTCTCGGCTCCTTCGCGATGCCGGGCGATCTGCGCGAGCAGGACACCTTCACCGAGAAGCCCGAGTCGGTCTCCGCGCAGGAGACGGTGCAGCAGGCGTTCCCCGAAAGCAGCAGCCAGCCGGTCACGGTGCTGGCCCGCAGCAGCGCGGCCGGGGACGTCGAGCGGACGGTACGCGGCACGGACGGCGTCGTACGGGTCGAGAAGGGGCGCAGCGGCGGCGGCTGGACGGAGTTCTCCGCGTACGCGAAGGACAAGCCGGAGTCGGCGGGTGAGAAGGCCACCATCCGGCAGCTGCGCGACGGACTGGACGGACTGGCCGGGGCCGAGGCCATGGTCGGCGGGCCCAGCGCCCAGCAGCTCGACCTGCAGGAGACCAACGCGGACGACCGTATGCGAGTGATCCCGCTGGTGCTGGTGGCGGTGCTGGTCATCCTGATCGCGCTGCTGCGCAGCCTGGTGGCGCCGCTCATCCTGACGGTCGCCGTCGTCGCCTCCTGGGGAGCCGCGCTGGGGCTGGGCGGGCTGGCCTTCGAGCCGGTGCTGGGCTTCGAAGGGCTGGACCCGGGCATCCCGCTGATGACGTTCGTCTTCCTCGTCGCACTCGGCGTCGACTACGGCATCTTCCTGATGCACCGCACCCGCGAGGAGTCGCTGCGCGGGGTGCCCGTCACCGATGCCGCACTCGTGGCGCTGCGCACCACGGGCGGGGTGATCGCCTCGGCGGGCATCGTGCTGGCCGCCACCTTCTGTGTGCTGGCGACGCTGCCGATGGTGCTGATGGCCCAGATGGGTCTGATCATCGCGGTGGGCGTGCTGCTGGACACCTTCTTGGTGCGCACGTATCTGGTCACCTCCGCCAGCCTGTTGCTGAAGCGGTGGATGTGGTGGCCGGGCCGGCTGTTCCGCACGGCGGGCGAGGGCGAGGGCGCACGCCGTGAGTGAGGGACGCACCCCGCTGCCGCAACCCGTGGCACGTACCGCAGGATTGGGGCTGTGCAGCTGCCCCGGAATCCGGTGAACACCCTCGTGCAGCGCTCCCTGCGTCCGCAGCAGCGGGGAGCGCCCGTCACACGGCGCGATGTGGTGCTCGCGGTGGTCATCTGCGCCGTGCAGACCGCGATGGCGCTGACCGCCTCGCCCGCCGGCGGGCGTTTCCCCACGGTGCTCGGCTGGGCGCTGCTGACCTGCTCCGGCGCGCTGTTGGTCTTCCGCCGCCGGGCGCCGTGGCTGACGATCCTCGGGATTCTGGTGTGCGTCGGCCCGTACCACGCGCAGGACTTCTCCCATCTGGCCGCCGTGCCCGCTGCGCTGATCGGGCTCTACTCGATGGCCGTCGCCGGGCCGCCGCTGCGCTCGCTCGTCACCCTGTGCACGATCGTCGGCTTCATGGTGACGGTGATGAGCAGTACCGGCCGGACCCACGAGCTGAGCGACATGTTGCGCTCCTCCGGGTGGATCGTGGTGTGTGTGCTGTTCGGCGAGACGGTGCGGATCCACCGCGACTATCTCGCCGCCGTCGTGGAGCGCGCCGAGCGGGCCGAACGCACCCGCGAGGAGGAGGCCGCCCGCCGCGTCGCGCAGGAGCGCCTGCGCATCGCCCGCGATCTGCACGATCTGCTCGCGCACAGCATCACCCTGATCGGAGTGCAGACGTCCGTCGCCGCACATGTGCTGGTCGCCGACCCCGAACGGCTCGACCGGGAGGCGGTCGCCAAGGCGCTGGAGGGCATCTCCGACACCTGCCGGGGCGCGCGGGCCGAACTGCGCACCACACTGGAGGTCCTGCGCGCCGGGGACGCCGAAGGGATGGAGCCGCTGCCGGGCCTGTCCGGACTGCCCGACCTGGCCAGGGCCGCCTGTGACGCGGGCGCGCACGTCGAGCTGTCCGTAAGCGACTCGGCGCACGTCCTGGCGCCCGCGCCCGCTGTGGGCGCCGCCGCCTACCGCATCGTCCAGGAGGCGCTGACCAACGCCGTACGGCACGCCGGTGCGTCCGTCTGCGTACGGGCCCGGGTGGAGGCGGCGGGCGGGGCGCTGCGGGTCAGCGTCGTCGACGACGGCGGGGGTGCAGCCCCGGCGGATGAGAGGGAGGGGACGAGCAGTCCCGGCGGGTTCGGTATCGCCGGGATGCGGGAGCGGGCCCGCAGCGTCGGCGGCTCCCTCGAGGCCGGGCCCCGCGCTCCCCGCCCCGGGTTCGCCGTGACCGCCCTGCTGCCCGCCCGACCGTCCGCCGCAGCACCGGCATCCGCCGCAGTACCGAGGGAGGCCCTGTCATGACGGAAACCCCGCGAAACACAGCCGGCGGCAGCAGCCCCGTCCGGATCGTCCTCGCAGACGATCAGACGCTGGTGCGGGCGGCGTTCGCCATGCTCATCGCCTCCGCGCAGGACATGACCGTGGTGGGGGAGGCGGCGACGGGCCGGGAAGCCGTCGCGCTGGCCCGCTCCACCCGCGCGGACCTCGTCGTCATGGACATCCGTATGCCCGACCTCGACGGCATCGAGGCCACCCGGCAGATCGCCGCCGAGGAGGACCTGGCCGGGGTGAAGGTCCTCGTCCTGACCACCTACGACACCGACGAGCACGTGGTAGAGGCCCTGCGTGCCGGGGCCTCCGGCTTCCTGGTCAAGGACACCCGCCCCGCCGAGCTGCTGGATGCGATCCGAACCGTCGCCGCGGGCGAGGCGCTGCTCTCACCCGGACCGACCGCCAGGCTGATCGCCCGCGTGCTGCGCGCCCCGGCACCGGACGTGCCGGGGACGCCGTACCCGGAGGCCCTGGCCGCTCTCTCGGCCCGCGAGCGCCAGGTCCTCGCCCTCGTCGGGCGCGGCCTCAACAACACCGAGATCGCCGAGGCGCTTGCGCTCTCGCCGCTCACCGCGAAGACCCATGTGAGCCGCATCATGGGCAAGCTCTCCGTGCGTGACCGCGCACAATTGGTGATCGTCGCCTATGAGTCCGCCCTCATCACGCCGGGCGCCCCCTGATGCCGAGGGGGTGTGCTTCCCCCTGCGGCGCTTGGGCAGTCTGCGCCAGGGGCGCAGGGTGGGCAAGCGCAGCCCCCATGCCGGGTGCGGGAGAATGAGGGCATGACCCTGTTCCGTGATGACGGCATCGTCCTTCGCACGCAGAAGCTCGGCGAAGCCGACCGCATCATCACGTTGCTCACGCGGGGGCACGGGCGGGTGCGGGCTGTGGCGCGGGGGGTGCGGCGGACGAAGTCGAAGTTCGGGGCGCGGCTGGAGCCGTTCAGCCATGTCGACGTGCAGTTCTTCGCGCGGGGCAGTGAGCTGGTGGGGCGCGGTCTGCCCCTCTGTACGCAGACGGAGACGATCGCCCCGTACGGCCAGGGCATCGTCGCGGACTACGACCGCTACACCGCGGGGACGGCGATGCTGGAGACCGCCGAGCGCTTCACCGACCACGAGGGCGAGCCGAACGTGCAGCAGTATCTGCTGCTGGTCGGCGGACTGCGCACCCTCGCGTCGGGCGAGCACGGGGCGGGTCTGGTGCTGGACGCCTTCCTGCTGCGCTCCCTCGCGATGGGCGGCTACGCGCCCAGCTTCGCGGACTGCGCCAAGTGCGGGCTGCCGGGGCCGAACCGGTTCTTCTCCGTGGCGTCGGGCGGCGTGGTGTGCGCCGACTGCCGGGTGCCGGGCAGCGTCGTACCCTCCCCGGAGGCGCTGCGGCTGCTGGGTGCCCTGCTGACCGGCGACTGGGAGACGGCGGACGCCGCCGAGCCCCGGCACTGCCGGGAGGGCTCGGGTCTGGTCTCGGCGTATCTGCACTGGCACCTGGAGCGCGGGCTGCGCTCCCTGCGCTACGTCCGGCAGGCGGCGGGCGGCTAGGAGCGGTTAGGCTCGGGCGGGTCAGCACTGTCCCTGAGTCCTGCCCGCTGGAGATGAGTACCGAATGGCACGCCGCGGAATGCTGTCCTGGTCGCAGCAGCGCGAGTACGCGACGCCCGAACCGCACCCTTCCGGTGCCCGGCCGCCCAAGATCCCGGGCGAGCTGGTCCCCAACCATGTGGCGGTCGTCATGGACGGCAACGGCCGGTGGGCCAAGCAGCGGGGGCTGCCGCGCACGGAGGGCCACAAGGTCGGTGAAGGCGTCGTCATGGACGTGCTCAAGGGCTGCATCCAGATGGGCGTGAAAAACCTGTCGCTGTACGCCTTCTCGACCGAGAACTGGAAGCGCTCGCCCGAAGAGGTGCGCTTCCTGATGAACTTCAACCGGGACGTGATCCGCCGCCGCCGGGACGAGATGGACGCGCTGGGAATCCGCATCCGCTGGGTGGGGCGGATGCCCAAGCTGTGGAAGTCCGTCGTGCAGGAACTCCAGGTCGCCCAGGAGCAGACGAAGAACAACGACGCGATGACGCTGTACTTCTGCGTCAACTACGGCGGCCGTGCCGAGATCGCGGACGCGGCGCGCGGTATCGCCGAGGACGTGGCCGCGGGCCGGCTGGATCCGGCCAAGGTCAACGAGAAGACCTTCGCGAAGTATCTGTACTACCGCGACATGCCGGACGTGGACCTCTTCCTGCGCCCGTCGGGCGAGCAGCGTACGTCCAACTACCTGATCTGGCAGAGCGCGTACGCGGAGATGGTCTACCAGGACGTGCTGTGGCCGGACTTCGACCGGCGTGATCTGTGGGCGGCCTGCCTGGAGTACGCCCGGCGCGACCGCCGCTTCGGCGGTGCGCGCAACGACGACGAGCAGCAGTCCGCCAAGGGCGCGTAGGGGGTGCCCCTGCCCGCCGCCTGCGGGTGCGTTGTGGTTGCTCGCGCCCACGCGGCGGAGCCGCATATGAACACAGCCCCGCGCCCCTTCGGGGTGTGTCAGCCTCCGAAGCTCCAGGAGACGGTGCCGTTCGCGGTCACGAGGACGGCGAGCACGAGAAGATCCGCGGCGCCCAGGGCGGTGCCCAGGAGGGCGCGGCCGCGGCGGGTGGTGCCGCGGGCGAGGGCCAGTCCGCCCAGTACCAGGGCGCAGGGGCCGAGGATGATGTTGAAGACCAGCAGCCCGACCAGACCCATGACGAACGAGGCCACGGCCATGTCGTCGGCGTCCCCCGTCCGGGTACGGCCCTTGCGGAGCAGCACGGTGCTCATGGTCAGCTCCTCTGCCGGTTGCGGCGGGTGCGCTCGCGGATGGTGAAGACCAGCAGCCAGGCGGCGATGACCGCGGCTGCCGAGAGGGTCACCGGGGGCGGCAGTTGGGCCGGCGGGCCCACCAGTACGCCCAGCAGGAGGAACGCTGCGACGAGGAAGATCATCTGTTCCTCTCTCTCAACTCGTTGTGTGTGAGCGGTCGTCGTGCGCTTGAATGTTCAGTGAACAGCTGTTGTTACAACTGTTCACTGAGCTTGAGACTACAGCATTGCGGCGCTCGGCGCACAACTGTTTACTGAGACTATGAGCAGCACCCCCCACTCGACAGCCCACTCGCAACGGGACCTCCAGAAGGCCCGGACGCGCCGCGCACTGCTGGACGCCGGACTGGCGCTGCTGGAGGAGCAGAGCCTCAGCAGCATCGGCCTGCGCGAGATCACCCGCGCCGTGGGCATCTCGCCCGCGGCCTTCTACCGACACTTCCGGGATGTGAGCGACCTGGGAGTCGCCCTGGTCGAGGAGTCGCTGGGCAGCCTGCACGCGGTGATACAGGCCGGGCTGACCGAGCGCACCGAGGACGGTGAGCGTATCGACCACCTCGTCGACGCCATCGCCCGCTTTGTGCACGAACACCCCGAGCACATCCGCTTCGTATGCCGCGAACGGCACGGCGGGGTGGCCGCCGTACGGGTCGCCATCGGCGCCCAACTCGACCGGTTCGCCGAGGAGGTGGCCGACGCGCTCGCCCGCGACGAGGTCTCCCGGGGCTGGAGCGCGGAGGACCTGCGCATGCTGGGTGAGATCTACGTCGACCACATGGTGATGACCGCCTCCGCCTTCCTGGAGGCGGCCCAGGGTGAGGGTCCGCCGGAGGACGTCGTGGCCCGCACGGCCCGCCGCCAGCTCCGCCTGATCAGTCTCGGCCGCCGCTACTGGACCTCCGACCCGGCGACCCTCACCCCGTAACACCGTTGCCCGGCGCCGTCAGCCGGTGCGCCGCCGGAACAGCACCGCGCACAGCGGCAGCGTCACCGTCAGCAGCCCCACGCACCAGGCGAGGGCCAGCCAGGGGCTGTTGCCGGCGGGCTGGTCCAGCAGCAGCCCGCGCAGGGACTCGATCACGGGGGTCACCGGCTGGTTGTCGGCGAAGCCGTGCAGCCAGTCCGGCATGGTGTCGATCGGTACGAACGCGCTGCTGGGGTACGGCAGGAAGAGCATGCCGAAGGTGAACCCGCCTGCCGCCTCCGGGGTCCTGGCCAACAGCCCTGCCGCGGCGCCCAGCCAGGAGAGCGTGGTGATGTAGAGCAGCAGGATGCCGCTCGCCGCCAGCCAGCCCACCACATCCGCCTGCGGCCGGAACCCGATCGCGAACGCGACGGCCAGCACCGCCGCCGTGGCTGCCAGGTTACGTGCCATGCTTGCCGCGACATGGCCGGTCAGCACGGCGGTGGGGCCGGTGTCCATCGAGCGGAAGCGGTCGATGATGCCGACCGTCATGTCGTTCGAGACGGTGGTCGCCGTCATCGACGCACCGTATCCCGCGCACAGGATCAGCACGCCGGGCGCCACATAGGTCACGTACTTCCCGGTGCTCGTCTCGATGGCGCCGCCGAAGAAGTAGACGAACACCAGCATCAGCAGCACCGGCAGCACCAGAGCCATGATCACCGCGTCCGTGTTGCGCCGGGTCAGCCGGACGGACCGGCCCGCCAGCACCAGGTACTCACTCATGGGTCAGCTCCAGGAAGACGTCGTCGAGGGTGGCGCTGTGCAGTGCGAAGCGCGCGACGTGCTCGCGCGTGGGGTCCAACTCGTCGAGCAGCGCCCGCACATGGGCCGCGCTGCCGTCGGTCGCCACCCCCAGCACCAGTTCCTCCCGCGCCTGGTGCAGCACCCGTCCACCGAGCCGGCCCGCCAGCTCCGCGTACGCCGCGTGCCCGGCCATCGTCAGATCGAGACGCTGGGCCGTGACCGTCTTCTTCAGCTCCTCCGGCGTGCCCTGGGCGATGACCCGGCCCCCGTCCAGCACGGCCACCTGGTCGGCCAACTGATCGGCCTCCTCCAGATACTGCGTGGTCAGAAAGACCGTCACGCCTGCCTGGGTCAGTGAGCCGACCGTCTCCCACATCGTGCGGCGGCTGCGCGGGTCGAGCCCCGTCGTCGGCTCGTCCAGGAAGACCACCTCCGGGTCGCCGACCAATCCGGCCGCGATGTCCAGCCTGCGCCGCATCCCGCCCGAGTACGTCGACACCCGGCGGCCCCCCGCCTCGGTGAGCGCGAAGCGCTCCAGCAGTCCCTCGGCGCGGTGGCGTGCCGCAGCGCAGGAGTGGCCGCGCAGCCGCGCCATCATCCGCAGGTTCTCCAGCCCTGTCTGCTCCTCGTCGAGGGCCGCGTACTGGCCGGTGAGGCTGATGGCGCGGCGCACCCGGGACCGGGCGGTGAGCACATCGTGCCCGGCCACGGTGGCCTGCCCCGCGTCGGCGTCGGTGAGCGTCGCCAGGATGCGGACGGTGGTGGTCTTGCCTGCTCCGTTCGGTCCGAGCAGTGCGAAGACGCTGCCGCGCCACACCCGCAGATCGAGGTCCTCGAGCACCCGTACGGAGCCGTACGCCTTGCTCAGCCCGTGAGTCTCGATCGCCCAACTCGCCTCTGGCGCTGGGTACATGGCACGTCCCCCCTCTTCTGTGTATCCGATACGCGCTACTGCGTATGCCATAAACTTTACTGCGTATGCTATACACGCTTCAAGCGGTGAAGGGCAACCCGAAGGGCGGAACGGCAACGATGGCGAAGCGGGAGCAGCAGTCACCGAGCGGTCTCCCGGCAGGCGTGGCCGCCGCCTGGGGGCTCAAGGAGCGGCCCGGCAAGGGCCCGGCACGCGCGCTGGACGTACGGCGGATCGTCGCCGCCGGCATCGGCATCGCCGACGCCGAGGGGCTCGGCGCGCTCTCGATGAGCCGCGTCGCCTCCGAGATCGGCGTCTCGACCATGGCGCTCTACCGCTACATCTCGGGCAAGGACGACCTGCTGATCCTGATGGAGGACGCCGCCATCGGCACCCCGCCCCAGGGTCCCGCAGCCGCGCATGAGGGCTGGCGCCCGGGCATGGAGCAGTGGGCCCGCGCCTACCGCGCCGTCCTACAGCGTCACCTGTGGATCGTCCGTATCCCCATCAACACCCCGCCGTTGTCCCCGCACAACGTGGAGTGGATGGAACAGGCCCTCACCCACCTGCGGGGCACCGGACTGGACGCCGAGGAGAAGCTCGGCGTCCTGATCACCCTCAGCGGCTATGTCCGCAGCAACGTCGCGCTTCTTGCGGACATCGACGAGGCGAGCCGCACGAACGCCACCGAGTGGGCGGACGTGGAAAAGCGGTACTGGCGCCTGCTGACCGACCTGACCGCCACCGGCGACTTCCCGGCCATCCGTGAACTGCTCGCCTCCGGCGAACTGAGCGACGGCGCTGCCGACGACACGGAGGGCACCGCGGATTTCGAGTTCGGCCTGGCCATGATCCTGGACGGCGTGGAAGCGTTGGTTTCCGAACGCCCCGCCCCTCCGTTGTCCCGGTGAGGGGGTGCCCCTGCTCGTAGCTCGCGGGCTGCGGGCGCTCCCCCAAGCTCTTCGAGCAGGGAGGTACCCCCATGGCTGGTCGCGCAGTTCCCCGCGCCCCTTCGGGGCGCATCCCCTGCTGCGAAGCTTGGGCAGTCTGCTCCCCCAAGCTCTTCGAGCAGGGGGTACCCCCAGGGCGCAGGGTGGGCAAGCGCAGCCCCCCATGCCGGGTACGCAGGATCCGCCGGGCAAGCCTTAAGCGGCGGCGGCGCACTCCCCGCACGTGCCGAAGATCTCCACCGTGTGTCCCACGTTCACGAAGCCGTGCTCGGCCGCGACCGAGGCGGCCCATTTCTCCACCACGGGGCCCTCGACCTCCACGGCCTTGCCGCAGACGCGGCAGACCAGATGGTGGTGGTGGTCGTCACTGTGGCAGCGCCGGTAGACGGCCTCGCCGTCGTCCGTACGCAATACGTCGACCTCGCCGGCGTCGGCGAGGGACTGGAGGGTGCGGTAGACCGTGGTGAGCCCCACCGAGTCGCCCCGGTGCTTGAGCATGTCGTGCAGTTCCTGCGCGCTGCGGAACTCCTCGACCTCGGCGAGTGCCGCCGAGACGGCGGCGCGTTGCCGGGTCGACCGGCCGCGTACGGGGGGACCTGCGGTGGTCACGCTCTGGCTCCTTACGTTCGTCGGCTCCGGGGAGGCGCCGAGGCGGCTCCGGATCGGCGCGGCGTTCGCGGACCCCCATTGTGCCAGGCGCTCCCCGTGGCCGGGTATTACACCCTGCTCGGGCGGTCCACCTGCCCCCTGCTGTCGCCGGCCTTCTCGTTCCCGTCCGCTACCAGGGTGCCCTCTGACTCCCCTCCGGCGACAGTCCTTCCTCGGTCACGCGAGGCCCTGCGCCGGGCCAGCGGCGCGGCCAGCACCGTGACCAGGCCGAAAAGCGCGATCGCGAGGACGACGATGCTGGCGCCGGGCGGCACGTCGGCGTAGTAGGACGTCATCGTGCCGGAGAGGGTAACGGCGACGCCGAAACCCATCGCCAGCCCCAGCGTGGCGGCGAAGCCGCGGGTGGCCTGCTGCGCCGCGGCCACCGGGATCACCATCAGCGCGCTGACCAGCAGCAGCCCGACCACCCGCATCGCCACCGTGACGGTCACCGCTGCCGTGACGGCCAGCAGCAGGTTCAGCAGCCGTACCGGAAGCCCCGTGACCCGGGCGAACTCCTCGTCCTGGCAGACGGCGAACAACTGCCTCCGCAGCCCGAGCGCGACGAGCAGCACGAATACGGACAGCCCGACGATGGCGGCGATGTCCTCGGGAGAGACGGTGGTGATGGAGCCGAAGAGGTAGGTGGTGAGGTTGGCGTTCGAGCCGTTCGGCGACAGATTGATGATCAGGACGCCGCCCGCCATACCGCCGTAGAACAGCATCGCCAGTGCGACATCGCCCCGCGCCTTGCCGTACCAGCGGATCAGCTCCATGGTGACCGCGCCCAGCGACGAGACGAGGACGGCCATCCACACCGGGTTGGCGCTCAGCAGGAAGCCCAGCGCCACACCGGTGAGCGCGACATGGCCGATACCGTCGCCCATGATCGCCTGGCGGCGCTGTACGAGGTAGATGCCCACGGCGGGCGCCGCGATGCCGACCAGCAGCGCGGCGAGCAACGCACGCTGCATGAACGGGTAGTCCAGCATCTCGATCATGAGAGCAACCCCGTCTCGATCCTCGGTGCCGCCTCCGCGGCGGGTACGGAGCCGTGCGGATGGCAGGCAAGGTCGTGCAGCCGGTCGGGGTTGTCCACCCGCTCGACCTGCCCGTCCCGCAGCACCACGGCATGGTCGATCAGCGGTGCGAGCGGGCCGAGTTCGTGCAGGACGAGCAGTACGGAGGTGCCCTGCTCCACCTGGCGGCGCAGGGTGTCGGCCAGTACCTCCTGGTTGGCCACGTCCACGCCGGCCAGCGGCTCGTCCATGATCAGCAGCTCCGGTTCGGCGACCAGCGCCCGGGCGATCAGCACCCGCTGGTGCTGTCCGCCGGAGAGCGACTCGACCGGGTCCCGCATCCGGTCCGCCATGCCGACCAGCTCCAGCGCTTGCCGCACCGCGGCCTTGTCCTCGCGGCCCAGCGGCCTGAAGCGGCGCCGCGCCAGCCGGCCGGCCGAGACGACCTCCCGTACGGTCGCCGGGACCCCGGCAGCGGCCGTGGAGCGCTGCGGCACATAGCCGAGCCGCCGCCACTCGCGGAAGCGGGCCGACGGGGTGCCGAACAGCTCCAGTTCACCGCCGGTGAGCGGCACCTGGCCCAGCACGGCCCGGATGGTGGTGGACTTGCCCGAGCCGTTGGCACCCAGCAGCGCGACCGTCTCGCCGCGCGCCACCGTCAGGTCCACTCCGCGCAGTACGGGCCGCCCGCCCAGCGCGGCGGTGGCGCCGCGCAGGGCGACGGCCGGCGGCTTCTCGGCTATGCCGGCGCCGTCCGGGGCCGCTGTCGTCCTCGTCATGCCTCACGTCCTCACTACGCGACTACGCGATACGCGACTACGCGCAGAGCGCTGCGCCCTGACTCACTGAGCGTCGAGCGCCGTCTTGAGCGCGGTCAGGTTCTGGTGCATCACGGAGAAGTAGTCGTCCTTCTTCGGGTCCTTGATGGTCTCGATGGGGCTGAGCACCGAGGTCTTCAGGCGCAGGTCTCCGGCGAGAGTCTTGGCGGTCTTGTCGCTGGCGGTGTTCTCGAAGAAGACGGTGTCCACGTCGTCCTTCTTGGCGACCTTGTGCAGCTCCTTCATCCGGGCCGCGCTCGGCTCGGACTCCGGGTCGATACCGGAGACCGCCTCCTCGTGGAGACCGTACCGCTCCGCGAGGTAGCCGAAGGCGGCGTGGGTGGTGATGAAGGTGTCGGTCTTCTTCTTCTTGAGACCGTCCTTGAAGTCCTTGTCGAGGTCCTTGAGCCGGGAGACGAGTTTCTCGGTGTTCTTCTTGTACTCGTCCTTGTGGTCGGGGTCCGCCTTCTGGAGCTTCTTGCCGACCCCCTCGGCGACCTCGGAGTAGCGCACCGGGTCGAGCCAGACGTGCGGGTCGCCCGCGGCGTCCTCGCCGTGGTCGTGGCCCTCGTGCTCCTCGTGGCCCTTCTCCCCGTGCTCCTCGTGGCCCTTTTCCCCGTGCTCGTCGTGGCCTTCCTCGCCGTGCACGTCGGTGCCGTGCTTCTCCAGCGTGGTGAAGGAGGTGGCATCCGCGATGTTCTTGACGCCGGACTGGTCGACCGCCTCGTCCACGGCGGGCTGGAGTCCCTTGAGGTAGACGATCAGGTCCGCCTCGCTGAGCTCCCCGGTCTGCTTCGGGCTCAGCTCCAGGTCGTGCGGCTCGGTGCCGGGCTTGGTGAGGTTCTGTACCTCGACGTGGTCACCGCCGATCTGCTGAGCGAGATACGCCATCGGGTAGAAGGACGCGGCCACCTTCACCTTCCCGTTGTCGCCGGAGCCACTGCCACAGGCGGCGAGGGAGAGGGAGGCGAGGCCGAGAGCGCTGAGGGCGGCGCCGGTACGTATGAGCCGACGGGGGCGGGGACCGATGTTCATGACACTCATTTTCATCCGAATTGGAAACGATTGTCAACTAGAGGTTTGCGCTCCGTGATCACGCCGCGTAGCCCGGCCGAGTTCTGGCGGAACGCACCCGGAACGGATGCGCGAACCAATACCGGAACCGATTTGCCGCGCCCCCTACGGCCCCCAGTAATCTGAGGTATTCCGTCTCGTCGTCAATGAAGAGAGCACCGTGGCCGCCGACAAGATCGACACAATTGTCAGCCTCAGCAAGCGCCGTGGCTTCGTCTACCCGTGCAGTGAGATCTACGGCGGTCAGCGTGCCGCCTGGGACTACGGGCCGCTGGGCGTGGAGCTGAAGGAGAACATCAAGCGCCAGTGGTGGCGCTCCATGGTCACCTCCCGCGACGACGTGGTGGGCATCGACTCGTCGGTGATCCTGGCCCCCGAGGTCTGGGAGGCATCGGGTCACGTCTCCACCTTCACCGATCCGCTCACCGAGTGCACCTCGTGCCACAAGCGCTTCCGTGCCGATCACTTGGCCGAGGCGTACGAGGCCAAGCACGGCCGGGAGCCGGAGAACGGTCTGGCCGACATCAACTGCCCGCACTGCGGCAACAAGGGCGGCTTCACCGAGCCCAAGCAGTTCTCCGGGCTGCTCTCCACCCACCTCGGCCCCACCCAGGACTCCGGCTCGGTCGCCTATCTGCGTCCCGAGACCGCGCAGGGCATCTTCACCAACTTCGCCGCGGTGCAGCAGACCTCCCGCAAGAAGCCGCCGTTCGGCATCGCGCAGATGGGCAAGTCGTTCCGGAACGAGATCACGCCGGGCAACTTCATCTTCCGCACCCGCGAGTTCGAGCAGATGGAGATGGAGTTCTTCGTCAAGCCGGGTGAGGACGAGGAGTGGCACCAGTACTGGATGGACCAGCGCTGGGCCTGGTACCGCGACCTGGGCATCCGCGAGGAGAACATCCGCTGGTACGACCACCCGAAGGAGAAGCTCTCCCACTACTCGAAGCGCACCGCCGACATCGAGTACCGCTTCAACTTCGGCGGCACCGAGTTCTCCGAGCTGGAGGGCGTCGCCAACCGCACCGACTTCGACCTCACCGCGCACTCCAAGGCGTCCGGCCACGACCTGTCGTACTTCGATCAGGAGGCGGGCGAGCGCTGGACGCCGTACGTCATCGAGCCGGCGGCGGGTGTCAACCGCGCGATGCTCGCCTTCCTGCTGGACGCCTACATCGAGGACGAGGCGCCCAACGCCAAGGGCAAGATGGAGAAGCGCACCGTGATGCGCCTCGACCCGCGGCTCGCCCCGGTCAAGGTCGCCGTGCTGCCGCTGTCCCGCAACGAGAAGCTCTCGCCGAAGGCCCGCGGCCTCTCGGAGACGCTGCGTAAGCACTGGAACATCGAGTTCGACGACGCGGGCGCCATCGGCCGCCGCTACCGCCGCCAGGACGAGATCGGCACCCCGTTCTGCGTCACCGTTGACTTCGACACCCTCGACGACAACGCCGTCACCGTGCGTGAGCGCGACACCATGAAGCAGGAGCGGGTCTCCCTCGACCAGATCGAGAGCTACCTGGCCGGCCGCCTCATCGGCTGCTGAGCCGCTGCGCCTGCGCCTACGCCTGCACCTGCGCTTACGCCGCCGAGGCCCGGCACCCTGCGAGGGGGTGCCGGGCCTCGGCTTCGTCACTGACCGGGGCTCACCCGGTAGTGCGGCGCAGCAGCAGACACACGAAGCCGAAGCTGTCCCGGTAGCCGCGCAGCCACTCGTCCCGGTGCTGGGCTGCCGCCCGCAGGGCCTCGGCGCTGTCGGGGTGGTCGCGATGGTCCAGCGCCCAACGGGAGAGCGAGCCGGTCCAGTTCCACTCGTAGTCGTCCAGCTCATGCCGCGTGGAGAGGTGCGCGTACACCGGCGTCCAGCCGTCGGCCGTCACCTTCTCGACCGTCCCCGCCAGATCCTCGTACTCACCGAGCGTCTCCCGTGCCAACGGGCGCGGCTCCCGCTCCCAGTACGCGTCCCCGACCAGCACGGTGCCGCCGGGCGCCAGCTGTCCGCGTGTGGCGTCGAGGGTGGCCAGGAGCCCGCCGAACGCGTGCGTGGCACCGACGCTCAGCACCACGTCGAAGCGCTGCTCCGCCGGGAACGCCGCTGCCTGTGTACGGTGCAGCGTCAGCCGCTCCGCGACCCCCGCCTCCTGAGCCCCGCGCCGGGCCTGCTTCAGCGCCTCCGCCGAGACGTCCACGCCCTCAGCGGCCACGCCCGGATGCTGCCCCAGTACGCGCAGCAGCCAGGCCCCCTCACCGCACCCGAGGTCGAGTACGCGTTCGTCCCCGCGCACGACGGCACGGGAGAGCAACCGGTTCACGGAGGAGTCGTCGAGCGGCGCCGCGATGGGATGGTCGGCGTGGGCGAGGAGGGAGCGGGTCTGTCTGTCCATGCGGGCACTGTGACAGAGGGGGCGCGCTACTCACCCCTCGTTTTCCGGGGGCTTGCCGAAGGCTGTTGTGCCGAGTTCGAAGTCGAACGGCAGGGGGAGACGCAACGCTTTGCCGAACTGGCATGTCTTGCGCGTCCTGTACCCCTCGGGTGCCGGGTCCGAAAAGACGGAGACGGTTTGCTTCTCCATGTCGAGCAGCAAATAGACGCCTACGCCTGCCTTCGCGTAGACCGCCAACTTGTCACTCCAGTCGACATTGCGCGTCGAGGCCGAGGTCAACTCGGCGACGAGCACGAGGGCTTCGCCGTCGATGTACCGCTCTTCGGTGTCGAAGGCCGCCTCGGAGGCGACGAAGACATCAGGCCCGAAGGCCCGTTCCTGGTCCGGGAAGGTGAAGAGGTAGGGGGAGCTGTCCACGATCGTTCCCGTGGGCACATGCGGTTCCAGCTGGGCACGCAGGGAGCGCATCGCCCGCAGGTAGTACCCCTTCGACCACGGCGACATGACGATGTTTCCCCCGATGATCTCCGCCCGATAGCCCTCGGGCACGTCCATGGTCATGAGCGTCCGGAACAGCGCATCGAAGCTGCCGTCCGGTTCCTCGGGGGTCTCTATGGCCGTGGGTCGATCGAGCATCACTGTCATGATGCGCCCTCCAGGTGCTGTGATCCAGTCACAACTCACCGTAGCCAGGCGCACCGACAATGTGAGCGGATCACCGGGCGCGGTCTCTCGAAGGGATGGGTTTCAGGCTGAGGCGGCCCGTAGCACCGCGTCGAGCAGCCCCGGAAAGAACACGTCCAGGTCCGCGCGGCGGAGGCAGTTGATCTTGGCGGTGCCGCGGTAGCACTGGTTGATGACGCCCGCCTCGCAGAGGACGCGGAAGTGGTGGGTGGCGGTCGAGGCGGAGACGGGCAGTTCGACCTGGGAGCAGGTGGCCCCGTTTCCCTCGCCCTCGCCGTGGGCGTTCAGCACGGTGGCGATCCGTAGGCGCACCGGGTCGGCCAGCGCGTGCAGCACCGCCTCCAGCCCACCGACTGGCTGACCGAGCCCCGAGGATAACCGTGAGGGGTGGACGGGCGACGACACCGTCCGGTTCGCCAAGGAACTGCTGTCCCGGGGCGTGGACCTGCTCGACACCTCCTCAGTGCCGCCGTGGAGCTGGGTGCCGAACCGCGCCGTCCGGTGCAGTACCACCGGGCCTGACCGCGCACCTTGTGCCGGGCTTCAGGCGGCTGCCGCGGTGCCGTCGCCCAGCCGTTCCCGGTTAGGGCCGGTGCGGCTGCTGCCACGCACCGGAAAGTAGGAACTCCCTCGCTGCCCGCGGAAATACCCCGGCGCCGGCACCTATGCGTCATCCGTATAACCGCTCGTGGGGAGGCGGCTCGGTGCAGCTGGGCGCGGCTATTCCTTGCGCCCCGTCGCGGCGACCGTGACCCCGAGCCCGATCATGGCGAGCCCGCCCGCGCCGCCGACCATGGACAGCCGCCGCGGCGAGCGCGCGAACCAGCCGCGTGCGGTGGCCGCGGCCAGCCCCCAGGTGCCGTCCGAGACGACGGCGATGACGTTGAAGACGAGGCCCAGCAGCAGCATCTGCAAGGTCACATGCCCCTGCTCCCGGTCCACGAACTGCGGCAGTACGGCGGCGAAGAACACGATCGTCTTCGGGTTGGCGACCCCGACCGCGAACCCCTCCCACAGCGTCCGCAGCCCGCCGTGCGCGGCGGCCTGGCCCTCGAACGCGTCCTGCAACGAGCGGCGTTGCCGCCACGCCTTGATGCCCAGATAAACGAGGTAGGCGGCACCCGCCAGCTTCAGCACCGTGAAGACGAGGACGGACCGCTCCACCAGCGTCCCGATCCCCAGCGCCACGGCGATCACCAGCACATACGCGCCCAAGGTGTTCCCCAGCACCGTGGTGAGCGCCGCCCGCCGCCCGTGCGCCAGCGCCCGGCCCACGACGAACAGCACGCTGGGCCCCGGAACGACGATGAGCAGGAACGACATGGCCGAGAAGGCAAGCATGCGGTCGACGGAGAGCATACGTTCATCAAACCGAAGCCCGGTCGCGTGCGCACCTCATTTCGCTCCGGCCACGGGCTTCACGTATGCCACGTATGCCATATATGCCACGTATGCCTGAAGTTAAGTCACCAGGAGTGAACCGATGCCGCTTGTTGAAGTCACCTATGCGCCCGACGTTCCCGAAGCGACGCTCCGCGAACTCGGCTCGGTGCTGCCGCACCTGGTCTCCGTAGCCGTGGAGTGCCCCGAGGAGCCTTACGACGGCGACCTGCAACCCGGCGATGTGGAGCTCCGCTTCCGGGAGCTCGGCCCCTTCGACCGCTGCGGCCTGGACGTCGTGATCGAGGTGCGCTCCAAGTGGTTCGAGAGCAGAGCCGCCAACCGTCAGGAGCGCGTGGACCAACTCCACGAGAGCATCGAGGAGGCGACCGGCCTCGACGACTTCGGCGTCTACCTCTCCCTCCCGGTGGCCGCCTGGTCCCAGGGGGAGGAGTAGCAGCGGTTCTCGCCGGGGGCGGGCCTCAGTTCAGCTGATGCACAAACGCGACCAGGAACAGCGCGGCGGCCACACAGCTCAGCAGCACCGTCGGCAGCACCCATGCGGGCCTGCGCTCGCCGCGCAGCGGGGCCGTCAGCCGACGGTGCAGGGCGGCCAGGCCGTACAGCAGCCCGATCGCCGCCGCGCTTATCGGCACACTCACCCCGAAATGTGCGAGCCAGGCGCCGGCCTTGCTGGGCCCGCCCCAGGAGTCGTCGTACGGACCGCTGTCCACAAAGCCGTAGAACAGCCCGCGGGTGGTGCCCATGGCGATCACCCCGGCGAGTATCAGCGCCAGTACGCCGAGCAGCACGGTGAGCGCTGCGTGCACCACAACCCGCATCGCGCTCGCCCCCGGCTGCGCCCGCAGCGCCCTCCGGGCGGGCCCGCCCTGCCCGCCGAGCGCCATGACGAGGGCGAACAGTCCGACGGGGAAGAGCGTGACCGCCTCTCCCAACCGCCGCCCGAATCCCCGTTTGAGGGACGGTGCGGAGGGAGCGGGCGCTGTGGCATTCCGGGAAACGTTCATGAACGCGAAGCTAGGGCGCCGACTGTGCGGTGCCCTAGCTACCACGGAGCCAATGCGGCCCCCTACTGCGGTAGGGGGCGGCCTTCCAGCCCACTGACAAACTCCCGCCAGGCCGCCGCCCCGAAGTACGCGGTCCCGCGCGCGGGGTCCTTGCTGTCACGGACCGCGCGACCGCCGTCAGCGGTGTGGGCAACTTCCACGCACTCGTTGGCGGAGCCCCCGCCTGAATACGACGATTTGCGGAAGGGGCTGACGACGGTCTTGCGGCTCACTCGGGTTCCTCTGCCTCGGGAATTTCGGCGACGAGCTTCTGGACGAAGTCTCGGGTCTGGTCGGTGGTCAGGGCGGCGGAGCGCAGCGCATCGAAGGAGTGCGCGTAGGGCATCGTCAAGTCGTCGTCCTCCATGACGACACTCTCCTGATGGGTGTCCTGGGCGACCGCAGACGGCGCCCACTCGCCGTCGAAGGACAGCATGACGAACGGCGGCGAACTCGTCGCCGCCGACCACTCACTCAGCGGGAGAACCTGCAAGCTGACCAGCGGCTGCTGCTGGAGCCAGAGTAGATCGAGCAGTTGGGCACGGTGAGTCTTCGGATCCGGCATTGAGATGAGCGCGGGCTCCCAGACAACCGCCGCCAGCCGGGCGCCGGAGCTGAGGAACTGCTTTCGACGCTGCTGGCGGATCGCGACGATGCGCTCGATGTCTGCTTCCTCGCGAGGCATCGGGTTCGCAGTGGCCAGAGCCCTTGTGTACTCCTCCGTCTGCAACAACCCCGGCACCAAGGCGGTCTGCCACGTGCGGATGAACGTGGCGTCGGACTCCAGCGCGAGGTAGTCGCCCAGCTTGTCCGGCACCGGCACCGGTTGGTTGACCCACCAGCCGCGCTTGGTCGCGCTGCGGGCCAGCCGCTCAAGCTGCGAGCGCGTCGTCTCGTCGTTCACCTCGTAGAGGTCCAGCAGATAGCGGACTTCCGCGACGCGGGCGCAGTTCGCCCCCGACTCGATGCGGCTTATCTTCGCCGTCGAGCAGCCCAGTGCTTTTGCCGCGTGTTCCTGATCGAGCTTTGCGGCCAGCCTGTATCGCCGCAGTGCGGAGCCGAGCCGCCTGCCGCGCATCGTGGGCTTCCGGTCCGAGGGCATGTGTCCTCCCCTTCGTGCTTCCCCAAGTCTGCACACCAACTGGCGCAGCGGGACAGCGGTTTGAGACTCAGCGTCACTGGCAAATTTGCCATACAGGTGACTTGCCAAATGGTCTGGTTGGCTTTAGCGTGAGCCACCTCACTCAACGTGCCCGTTCGGGCACCAAGGGTGAGCAAATCCCCCCTGCTCAGCCGCCCTCAGGGAGGCCCCATGTCCGGGCGTACGAACATCGCAAGGTTCCGCATCAGCAAGGCGTCTGTGCCGAGGGCGCGGGAACATGTGCGGCTGGTGCTCAGAGAATGGAAGCTC
Organism: Streptomyces sp. 8N114; assembly: GCF_052245835.1. NCBI lineage: Bacteria > Bacillati > Actinomycetota > Actinomycetes > Kitasatosporales > Streptomycetaceae > Streptomyces > Streptomyces sp. 8N114. The sequence continues at coordinate 63,996 of NZ_JBQQBT010000012.1, forward strand.
GGACACCTCGGCGAGGACGCGGCGCTCATCACAAGCGAGTTGGCGACCAACGTGGTCACCCACGCCGCGCGGGGAATCGGCGACTACTTCGAGCTCGTACTCCGCCGCCGCGACGGCGTCCTCGTGCTGGAGGTCTCCGACTCGTTCCAGTGGGAGATGCCAGAACTCCGCAAGCCGGACCCGGAGGAGACCTCGGGCCGCGGATTACTGCTGGTCGACGCCCTCTCGCAAGCGTGGGGCGTACGCCCTCGCACGGGGGCGGGCAAAACGGTGTGGGTGCACCTCGCTGTGCGCCGCGAGGGAGAGGGCTAGCTGTCCGATTCCGGCGTACGGACCGTCTCCACCGCCTCGCGGACATCCGGGTGCGGATCGTCGGCGAGGCCGTCCAGCAGCTCGGCCACTCCGGGGGTGGACCAGCGGGCGACTGCCCATACGAGGTCCTCCCGTACCGCGGGGTCGGGGTGGGCGGCGAGGTGGGTCAGCTGGGCGAGCGGGCCTCGGCGGCGCTTGCCGAACCAGTGCAGGGCCTCCCGTAGTTCCGTCGGGTCGCCGGGGGTGCCGGCTGCGGCGACCCTGGCGAGCAGCACCCTGGCCGGTGGCGGCGGTCCGTCCAGCGGATGCGGCAGCCGCTCGCGCAGCCGCCGTGACCCGTACTCGCCGCGTACCCGGCAACCGTCGCAGGTGCAGGGGCGGACGCCGTGGGCCTTGGGCCAGTAGCGCCAGCCCACCGTCTGCGGTGCGGTACGGATCCGGTGCACCTCGCGCGGCCGGATGGCGCGGGGTACGAACACCTCCCATCCACGCGGGTCGTCCAGTGCGGTGATGCGCCGTACCGCCTCGGCGGCGGGCACAGTGTCCTGCCCGCCTGAATAGCGCCCCACCAGCACCTGCTGCGTGTCGTCCAGCCGCACATGGACGGCCACCAGCCCGCCCCGGCTGCCGAACCGGGCCAGCTCGCGCAGCCATTGGTGGGTGAGGGTGTACGACGGCAGCACCGGGAAGCAGTACACCCCGCGTGCACCGCCCTCTCCGCGGCTGGCCGCGCGGATTCCGGACCGCCGGATGCGGGTTGCGTTCGCCGCGGACGCAAGGTGCACGAACATTGCCATGACCGGAATGCTAGGCCGTGGCCGGCGGCCCTCGCCTGTTCTGGGTAGGGGGTGCCCCTGCTCGGCCGCCGCAGGCTGCGGCTTGTTCCCCCAAGCTCTTCGAGCAGGGAGGTACCCCCAGGCTGCTCCCGCAGTTCCCCGCGCCCCTTCGGGGCGCAGCCCTCACGCCGGGTACGAAGTATCCGCGGCTATCCCTCCCGGAGGGGCATCCGCAGCCCCACGGCGAGCAGCGCCAGCAGCCCGCAACCCTGCACCGCCAGCGCGGCGCACAGCGCTGCCCGTATGCCGTAGTGCGGTATCAGGGCGAGGAAGAGGGAGCCCAGCGTGGCGACGCCCAAGGCGAGGCCGGACTGTTGGGCCGTGGCGGCGAGGCCGCTGCCGGCGCCGGCGCGGTCGGCGGGGATGCCGGACAGCAGAACGCGGTAATAGGTCGGCAGTTGCAGCCCCTGCCCCAGTCCACACAGCAACAGCGCGGGTGCCAGTGCAATGGGCGGCAGGCCGGGCCACTCGGCGAAGAGGGCCAGCAGCAGCGCGCCCAGTCCCGCGCCCTGTGCAACGGCGCTGAGCGCCAGCACCCGCCCCGCGCCGAGCCGTTCGGTCAAGCGGGGTGCCAGTATGGAGGCGGTGAACTGCGCCAGGCCCATTGGCACCAGGGTGAGGCCCGCCTTCAACGCACCGAAATGCAAACCCCGTTGCAACAGCAGTGCACTCTCGAACATAAAACTGCTGAAGCCCAGAAAGATCGGTGCACCAGCGAGCAGCCCGCGCCGCACTCCCGGCTCGCGTAGCAATGAGGTCGGCAGCAGCGGGCTCCGGCCCTCCCGCTCTTCCCGGCGTTCGACGGCGAAGAACGCGTACGCCAGCACCACCGCTGCACCCAGCAGCGCCACCGACCACCACGGCCACCCGGCCGCGCGCCCCTCCGTCAGCGGCAGCAGCAGTGCCACAAGTCCGCACGCCAGCAGTACGGTTCCGGCGATGTCGCCCCGCGCAGGCGACTCCGAGCGGCTGTCCGGCACCGCGCGGGCGCTCAGCGCCAGCGCGACCAGCACCACAGGAACGTTGATCAGGAAGATCGCCCGCCAGCCGGTGCCCGCCAGATCGGCGGCTACCAGCACACCGCCCAGCACCTGTCCGGTGACGACGGAGATCCCGCCGACCGAGCCGAACAGACCGATGGCGCGGGCCCGTACCTGCCCCTCGCTGGTGGCGTGGATCGTGGCCAGCACCTGCGGGAACATCATCGCGGAGGCGGCACCCTGCGCCAGCCGCGCGGCGATCAGCCACCACACGCCGGGGGCGAACCCGCAGGCGAGGGACGTGACGCCGAACGCGACGACGCCCCACAGGAAGAGCCGCCGCCGTCCGAAGGTGTCACCCAGCCGTCCGCCCAGTACGAGCAGCGAGGCGTAGGCGACGGCGTAACTGGCGACGACCATCTCCAGCGCCGCCGGGGAGGCGTTCAGGTCGTCTTCGATGCTCGGAAACGCAACGTTGACGACAAAGAAGTCGATCATGGGCAGCGCCGCACCCAGCAGCAGCGTGAACAGACCGAGGGGGCGCAGCGCGGCGGGGGCTTGGGGCGCCGAGGGGCGCGCGCTGCCGGTATCTGCGGGGGTGGTGGCGCTCGTCGGGACGGCGCCACCTGGTTGTGAGGTGGTGACGGCATCGTTGCTCATGACCACGAGCCTCGGCCGACCGTCAGCCTGGTACCAGACGGTCCTCATCCTGGTACAGCGACTACCTGGCAACAGGATGCGGCGTGACTCATCCTGGTTCCATGAGCGTCCGCACCGGCCCCCTCGCATCGGAGGCACCCGCACCCGCACCCGCCGACAGCATCCGCCGCGGAGAGCTCGCGGCGTTCCTGCGCAGCAGGCGGGAGCGGATCGCTCCGGAGCAGGTGGGGCTGCCCAGGGGGCCGCGGCGCCGTACGCCGGGGCTGCGCCGCGAGGAGGTGGCGTATCTGTCGGCAGTCGGCGTGACCTGGTACACGTGGCTGGAGCAGGCCCGCGACATCCATGTCTCGGCGCAGGTGCTGGACTCCCTCTCCCGGGCGCTGATGCTGGACTCCAGCGAGCGCGCTCATCTGTTCGCTCTCGCGGGCACGGCCGACCCCACGCCCGCCAACGAGACGACGGTGCTGCCGTCCGGCATCCGGAAGATGCTCACCCAGCTCGAACCGTTCCCGGCCTGCGTGCAGAACGCGCGCTACGACATCCTGGCCTACAACCGCACCTACGGCCGTCTCCTCGGCGACCTGGACACGCATCCGCCCGAGGACCGCAACTGCATGTGGCTGGCCTTCACCGATCCCGACTGGGCGGCCGCCATGCCGGACCGGAAGGAGACGATCCGGCTGATGGCGGCCCGCTTCCGCTCCCGGATGGCCGAGCATCTGGCGGAGCCCGCGTGGAAAGCGCTGCTGAAGCGGATGGAGCGGTACTCGCCGGAGTTCCGCGAGCTGTGGGAGCGGCACGAGGTGGCCCGCGCCGTCGACCAGACCAAGCGCTTCCGCAACCCGCACGTCGGGATGCTGTCCTTCACCTACCACGGACTGTGGCTCGGCCCGGCCGAAGGCGCGCGCCTGGGCGCGTACGTACCGCAGGACCAGGAGACCCAGGCGCGGGTGGAGCGCCTCTACGAACTGGTGACGGGAGAGCAGTAGCCAAGTCCCCCGCCTTCACGCCGGCGCGCGCGCCAGCCGCACCAGCCCGTCCCGCAGTCGCTCCTCGCCCACCTGTGCCAGTACGGCAGTCACATGCTCGGCCGACAGGGCTGCGAGCAGCGTGTGCGCGGTGACGGCGGGGTCGGGGGAGCGGGACAGCAGCAACGCCGTGTGCTGGTGCCAGAAACGGTACGCACCGATCCGGTAGCGCGCGCCCCGGCTGGCGGTCTCCGACATCCGCACCAGCTCCAGGTGGTCCAGCAGATAGTCGGTGTACGCGGCGACGAAGGCGACCAGGCGCTCCGCGTCCGGCGCGCCGGGCCCCAGCGGCGGCGGTCCGTGCAGGATCGCCTCCTGCAAAGTGCGCTCCTTGGCGTCCAGCAGGGCTGTCGCCAGCCCCGACTTGTCGCCGAAGCGGCGGAAGAGCGTGCCCTTGCCCACCCCGGCGGCCGAGGCGATCTGGTCCATGGACACCCCCTCGACGCCGTGCTCGGCGAACAGCCGCGCTGCGGCTTCCAGTACCGCGGCCCGGTTGCGTGCCGCGTCGGCCCGCTCCTTGGGCGGGGGAGTGCGCAGCAGTTCCAGGGGTGTGGGGCCGGGCGCCGACGCGGGGTCCCGGGGCGTTGCGGAATCGGACCGTGGTCCGTTACTGTTCTCGGGCACACACGGACTATAGTCCGGTTACTTACGGGAGGCAGCATGACCGCGCTCATTTCACGGGACGACCTCAAGGCGGAGATCGACGCGGGCGCCGTGACCGTCGTCGATGCGCTGGGCGGCGAGTACTACGCCAAGCAGCACCTGCCCGGCGCCGTCCCCCTCGCCCCCGGCGAGGTCGACCAGCTCGCGTCCACGGTGCTGCCGGACACCGGCGCGGCCATCGTCACCTACTGCTCCAACCCCACCTGCTCCAACAGCGGCCAGGTAGCCGACCGGCTGACGGCGCTCGGCTACACCAACGTGCGCAAGTACCGCGAGGGCATCGAGGACTGGACGCAGGCCGGACTCCCCACCGAGTCCGCCTGACCGGGCCGGACGCCGCCGCCGCGGCGGCTCCCGTCCGGGCGGCATCGGGGGTGCCGCCCGGACGGGGCCGAATCCGTCGGGGGTCCCGGATGGGGGACAATAGGAAGCTGCCCCCGCCACCGATCGAGCCCGAGGAACCGCTGCCCATGACCCAGCCGCTGCACATCGGAGAGCACGCCGTCCAGCCGCCCGTCGTGCTGGCACCGATGGCTGGGATCACCAACGCTCCGTTCCGGACGCTGTGCCGGGAGTTCTCCGGCGGGCGCGGGCTGTTCGTCAGCGAGATGATCACCACCCGGGCGCTGGTGGAGCGCAACGAGAAGACGATGCAGCTCGTCCACTTCGACGCGAGCGAGAAACCGCGCTCCATCCAGCTGTACGGCGTCGACCCGGTGACCGTCGGCAAGGCGGTGCGGATGATCGCCGACGAGGATCTGGCCGACCACATCGACCTCAACTTCGGCTGCCCCGTTCCCAAGGTCACCCGCAAGGGCGGCGGCTCCGCGCTGCCCTACAAGCGGCCGCTGCTGCGGGCCATCCTGCACGAGGCCGTGGCCAACGCGGGCGGGCGGCCGGTGACGATGAAGATGCGCAAGGGCATCGACGACGACCACCTGACGTATCTGGACGCCGGACGTATCGCCGTACAGGAGGGCGTCACCGCCATAGCCCTGCACGGCCGCACGGCGGCGCAGCACTACGGCGGGACCGCCGACTGGGACGCCATCGCGCGCCTCAAGGAAGCCGTCCCCGAGATCCCCGTACTGGGCAACGGAGACATCTGGTCGGCCGACGACGCGGTACGCATGATGCGGCAGACCGGCTGCGACGGTGTCGTGGTGGGCCGCGGCTGCCTGGGCCGGCCCTGGCTGTTCGCCGATCTGGTGGCCGCGCTGACCGGGGACGGCGCGCAGGCGTACGCCCGGCCCACGCTGGCCGAGGTCGCCGACGTCATGGTGCGGCACGCGCGGCTGCTGGGGGAGTGGCTGGGGGACGAGGCGCGCGGCGTCATCGACTTCCGTAAGCATGTCGCCTGGTACACCAAGGGCTTCTCGGTCGGCTCCGAGATGCGCAAGCGGCTCGCCGTCGCGGGCTCGCTGGAGGAGCTGCGCGCGCTGCTCGACGAGCTGGATCTCTCCCAGGAGTGGCCGGAAGGCGCCGACGGTCCGCGCGGCCGCACCCACGCGCGCAACAAGGTCGTCCTGCCCGACGGCTGGCTGGACGACCCGTACGAGTGCAACGCCGGCATCGGCTCGGATGCCGAACTGGACACCTCCGGCGGCTGACCGGGCCGCCCGTCCCGCCCTCCGGCCGCTGCTCCGCTCGCGCGTCCCTCTTCAGCGCCCTCCCCGCAGCCGGAGCGCCGCGGCCTCCAACCTCGCTGCGTACCCGTCCAGTTGGTGACCTGCGAAGACGTCGGGCTCCCAGTTCTCCGCGCGGACCTGGCCCGGGACGGCCCAGGTGTACACCCAGGCTTCGCCCGCACCGTTTCCGTCCCCGCCCCCGCCCCCGTCCACGGGGAGGCGGCGCAGCTCGTACTCGTCGTCCTCGAAGTCGTCCAGTACGCGCCACTCGTGGGTGCTCAGACCGCTCAACAGCAGCCCGGTCGCCGTCTGCCCCGGCGCCGGGACCAGCCCGGGGTAGGGCCGGCCGGCGAGTGCCGCGGTGCGCCAGCCGGAGACGGTGGCGGGGGTGCCGGACGGAACGCGGCCGAGCAGGGCGGTCAGGATGCGGCGGAAGCGGAGGGTGCCGTAGACGAAGAGGGTGTCCGCCGTCCTGTCGACGGGGGAGAGGCGCGGGACGGGGCCGGGGTTCGAGGCGATCACCCCGGCAATTTACTGCGGACGGCAGCCTGTCCGGATGGTGAGACGATCACCCGTTCAGCCGCGTGATTCGCGCCACCTTGATCGAGGGTGCGCTCAGATGAGCGCTCAGATGTGAGCTGTAGATCTCCAAGGAGCGGCCCGCGGTTTTACCGACCCTTGGTTCCCGGGTTGGAGGCGACGGCTACTCAGTGTGGTGAAAACCATGATCCATACAGCCGACTGTCATCATCCGTTCGAGTTCTGAATGGTATGCCCAATCAGCCCGGACGGCCCTGCACTTTCGATCTCTCGGCACACGGGTGGTTACAGCCGTGTGACGTGCTGTTGGACGTACTCGTAAGCCTTTGATCTGGGTACGCTCCCCGCCGTCAGGGCAGCCGACCACGAGGAGCCGAGTCCGGTGCCGGTTCACGCGAAGAACACAGAGTCCGCGAACGCAGAGTCCGCAGTAGGCGCGTCGCAGCAGCAGTCGCAGCAGCGGAAGTTCGTCTATGACTTCAGCGAGGGCAACAAGGACCTCAAGGACCTCCTCGGCGGGAAGGGAGCCAACCTCGCCGAGATGACCAACCTCGGTCTGCCCGTCCCTCCGGGCTTCACCATCACCACCGAAGCCTGCAAGGCGTACCTGGAGTCCGGCGAGGCCCCCGCGGCGCTCCGGGATCAGGTGAGCGCGCATCTGGCCGCGCTCGAGGAGCGGATGGGCAAGAAGCTCGGCCAGGCGGACGACCCGCTGCTGGTCTCCGTACGCTCCGGCGCCAAGTTCTCCATGCCCGGGATGATGGACACCGTCCTCAACATCGGGCTCTCCGACGAGTCCGTGCACGGGCTGGCGTCCCAGTCCGGCGACGAGCGCTTCGCCTGGGACTCCTACCGCCGCCTCATCCAGATGTTCGGCGATACCGTGCTCGGTATCGACGGTGAGCGGTTCTCCGAGACGCTGGACGAGGTCAAGAGCGCGCGCAGTGCCAGGACCGACGTGGACCTGACGGCGGACGACCTCAAGGAACTGGTCAGCAAGTTCAAGTCCATCGTCTCCGAGGAGACCGGCCGCGACTTCCCGCAGGACCCGCGCGAGCAGATGGACCTCGCCGTCCGCGCGGTCTTCGACTCGTGGAACGGCAGCCGAGCCCGCCTCTACCGCCGCCAGGAGCGCATCCCGCACGACCTGGGCACCGCCGTCAACATCTGCTCGATGGTCTTCGGCAACCTCGGCCCCGACTCCGGCACCGGTGTTGCATTCACCCGCGACCCGGCCAGCGGCCAGCAGGGCGTCTACGGCGACTACTTGCAGAACGCCCAGGGCGAAGACGTCGTCGCCGGCATCCGCAACACCGTGCCGCTCGCCGATCTGGAACAGCTCGACAAGGCGTCGTACGACCAGCTGATGCAGATCATGGAGACCCTGGAGAACCACTACCGGGACCTGTGCGACATCGAGTTCACCATCGAGCGCGGCAAGCTGTGGATGCTCCAGACGCGGGTCGGCAAGCGCACCGCGGCCGCCGCCTTCCGGATCGCCACCCAGCTCGTCGACCAGGGGCTGATCGACGAGGCCGAGGCGTTGCAACGAGTCAACGGCACCCAGCTCGCCCAGCTGATGTTCCCGCGCTTCGACAGCAACGGCGGCGTCAAGGAAGCCGACCAGATCGGCTGGGGCATCGCCGCCTCCCCGGGCGCCGCCGTGGGCAAGGCCGTCTTCGACTCCTACACCGCCATCAAGTGGTCCCGCTCCGGTGAGAAGGTCATCCTCATCCGCCGCGAGACCAACCCGGACGACCTGGACGGCATGCTCGCGGCCGAGGGCATCCTCACCTCGCGCGGCGGCAAGACCTCGCACGCGGCCGTCGTCGCCCGCGGCATGGGCAAGACCTGTGTGTGCGGCGCCGAGGAGCTGGAGGTCGACACCAAGCGGCGCTGCCTCAAGACCCAGGACGGGCGGGTCATCGAGGAGGGCGACGTCGTCTCCATCGACGGCTCGACCGGCAAGGTCTACGCGGGTGAGGTACCGGTCGTGCCCTCCCCGGTAGTGGAGTACTTCGAGGGCCGGATGCACGCGGGCGCCGACGACGCCGACGAGCTGGTCAAGGCCGTCCACCGGATCATGGCGTACGCGGACCGGGTACGCAGGCTGCGGGTGCGGGCCAACGCCGACAACGCCGAGGACGCCGCGCGCGCCCGCCGGTTCGGCGCCCAGGGCATCGGCCTGTGCCGTACCGAGCACATGTTCCTCGGGGAGCGGCGCGAGCTGGTCGAGCGGCTGATCCTCGCCGACACCGAGGACGAGCGCGAGCAGGCGCTGGGCGCTCTGCTGCCGCTCCAGAAGGGCGACTTCATCGAGCTGTTCGAGTCGATGGACGGCCTGCCGGTGACGGTGCGGCTGCTGGACCCGCCGCTGCACGAGTTCCTGCCGGACATCACCGAGCTGTCCGTACGCGTCGCGCTCGCTGAGTCCCGCAAGGACGCCAACGAGAACGACCTGCGGCTGCTCCAGGCCGTGCACCGGCTCCACGAGCAGAACCCCATGCTGGGCCTGCGCGGTGTCCGCCTCGGCCTGGTCATCCCGGGCCTGTTCACCATGCAGATCCGCGCCATCGCCGAGGCGTCGGCGGAGCGCAAGGCCGCAGGCGGCGACCCGCGCGCCGAGATCATGATCCCGCTGGTGGGTACCGTGCAGGAGCTGGAGCTCGTCCGCGAGGAGGCCGAGCAGGTCATCGCGGAGATCGAGCGCGAGCACAACGTGGACCTGGGGCTCACCCTCGGCACGATGATCGAGCTGCCCCGCGCGGCGCTCACCGCCGGGCAGATCGCCGAGTGCGCCGACTTCTTCTCCTTCGGCACCAACGACCTCACCCAGACCGTGTGGGCGTTCAGCCGTGACGACGTGGAGGCCAGCTTCTTCACGGCCTACCTGGAGAGGGGCATCTTCGGCGTCTCCCCGTTCGAGACCATCGACAAGGACGGCGTCGGCGCCCTGGTTCGCAGCGCCGTCGAGGCCGGCCGGGCCACCCGGCCCGACCTCAAGCTCGGTGTGTGCGGCGAGCACGGCGGTGACCCGGAGTCGGTGCACTTCTTCCACGAGGTGGGCCTCGACTACGTCTCCTGCTCCCCCTTCCGGATCCCGGTGGCCCGCCTGGAGGCAGGCCGCGCGGCGGCCCAGCAGCAGGCGGCCGGGTAACCAGAGCCATCCCACTCCCGGGCTCGTCGTCCGCAACCACCCTCACTGCGGACCCGCCCGGCCAAGGAGGCGGCACCCGTGCGGGGGTGCCGCCTCCGTCTTCATGGGCGTTGCTTCAGCTGGGTGCCGTTGCTTCTTGCCGTTGCTTCAGCGTTGCGCGGCGTTGCTTCAGGGGTGCGCGGCGTTGCATCGCATTGCTTCAGCGTTGCGCCGGGTTGCATCGCGTTGCTTCAGTGCGTCTCGTCCAGACCCAGTTGCTCCACCAGGCGGCGCTTGGGCTGGGCGCCCACCACCGAGCGAGCGGGCTCGCCGTCGCGGAAGAGGACCAGGGTGGGCATCGAGAGAACGCCGTAGGCGGCCTGGGTCTCGGGGTTGCGGTCCACGTCCAGGGAGACGACCTTCAGGGTGCCCGCGCGCTCCTCGGCGAGCTGGGCGAGCACCGGGGCGACCATCCGGCACGGCGGGCACCACTCGGCGGTGAAGTCGACCAGTACCGGGATGTCGGAGCGCAGCACCTCCTCGGCGAACGTCGCGTCCGTGACTTCCCTCAGGTGTGCGGTTGTTGTGCTCATGGGCCGTTGTCTCCCTCGCGTCTCTCACGTGTGTCCGGCAACGGGTCGTGCGGGCTCAGCTCGCACCGCGGTTCGGGGCCGTGCGGCGAATCCGCCGCTGCCTCGACCTCGGCGCGGGCCAGCCGTGCGGCGACCTCGTCCCGTACGGAGCGCAGTTCGGCCATGCACGCGTCCAGTTCGGCGAGCTTGCGGCGGTAGACGTCCAGCGAGTCCGGGCAGGAGTCGCCCGCCGGGTGACCGGCGCGCAGGCACTCCACGAACGGCCGGGTCTCCTCCAGCTCGAAGCCGTTCTCCTGCAGCGTCCTGATCTGCCGCAGCACCCGCAGATCGTCCTCGCCGAACGTGCGGTACCCGTGCGCGTCCCGCGCCACGGTCAGCAGGCCCCGTGACTCGTAGTAGCGCAAGGTCCGCGTGGTCGTACCGGCGCGCTTTGCGAGCTCTCCGATGCGCATGCGGCCCTCCTTTCCGCGTGCTCTCCCGCGGTGCACTGCCGTGCTCTCGTACGGTGCTCGGCACGCTATGGGTTGACGCTGACGTCAACGCAACGACGGGCGAAAGCATTGCCGGGGGGTGCGGTGAGAGGTGCGTGGGGGAGCCCTTACAGTAACCGCGAACATTCGCGCATTAGCGCAAGGATCAGCGATCACCTCTCGGGGGACCCATGTCCGCACCATCGCCGTACCAGAACCAGCCCCACGGCTACCCGCCGCCTCCCGGCGGTCCGCAGCGCCGTCAGCAGGCGAGCCCGCTGCGCGGACTGATCGCCGCCATCGTCGTGCTGGCGATATTCGGTGGCGGGGCCTGGTACGTGTACAAGTACAACACCGACCCCAACGGCGGGAAGGCGAAGGCGGAGGCGTCGCAGTCCGCACAGGCCAAGGAGGACAAGACGCACGACCCCCAGGAGGGCGACTGCGTGAAGATCGAGGGCACCAAGGAGGACCCGCTGCCCACGATCGTCGAGTGCGGCTCGTCCGAGGCCGAGTACAAGACCGGTGAGCGCCTCTACGGGCCCGGCAAGGAGTGCCCGGCCAAGTACAACTACGGCATCCAGTATTCGAGCAACCGCGGCGCCGACTACACCATGTGCTTCACCAAGGTCTGACCCGCGACTCCATGGCAGGCCGCCCTCCGCGCCGCCGTCTCACACCCGGTGAAAGCGGCGCTCGGGGCGGCCTGTCGTGCCGTACCGCAGCGTCACCCGTGCCGTGCCGGTCGCGACGAAGTGCTCCAGATAGCGACGGGCGCTCACCCGGGACAGCCCGCTGTGCTCGGCGCACTCGGAGGCGGACAGACCCGTCTCCCGCGGGCTGGCGTCGAGCGCGGCACGCACCAGGGCAGCCGTCTGCTCGGTCAGCCCCTTGGGCAGTGCGCGGGCACGGGCCGTACGGGTGACCACGGCAGCGCCCTCGGGAACTCGCGCTGCCGCATCCGGTGCGCCCGTACCGCCGCCGGAGAACACCCGGTCCAGCTCCTCCTGGCCGGGCGCGGTCAGCGACTCGAACTCCCGCCGCTCCTGCGCGTACCGCTCCAGCCGCTCGCTCAGCAGGCGCCCCTCGAACGGTTTGACGACGTACTGCACGGCGCCGCCGTGCCGTGCGGCCCGTACGCTCTCCGCGTCCCTGGCTGCCGTGATCACCAGCACGTCGGGACCGCCGCCGGGCGCGCCGGCACCGCGCAGCTGCCGCAGCACCTCCAGCCCGCTCACATCGGGCAGATACAGATCCAGCAGCACCAGATCGGGCGCGGTCTCCCGCACCAGCCCAAGTGCCTCCGCACCGCTGTGCGCCACTGCCGCGACCTCGAACCCGGGCACCCGGGAGACCAGCGTGCTGTGCAGCCGGGCCACCATGAAGTCGTCGTCGACGACCAGCACCCGGATCACGAAGGCACCCCGTAGGCGACCCCCGTCAGCTGTTCCGAGGCCGCCCACAGCCGTTCGGCCGCCACATCGCTGAGCGTCCAGGGGGCCCGCCAGGACGGCGCCGGGGCACCCCGCCAGCCCAGCAGCCGTGGCCCCGTGAAGGAGTCGGAGGCCACCCCGGGGGCCGTTGCCGCGTACAGCGTCGGCAGCGCGCCCGCCTCGGCCGACTGTGCGAAAACCCTGTTGCCCAGTGACATCACCCGCTCGACGGCCTTCCTGCCCTCCATACGCGCCCCGGCGGCCTGCAGATTGGTGGCCGCGTAGCCGGGGTGTGCGGCCGCGGCGACGAGCGGGGTGTCGGCCAGGCGGCGGGCCAGCTCGTGGGTGAAGAGCAGATTGGCGGTCTTGGAGCGGCCGTAGGCGATCCAGCGGCGGTAGGAGTGCTCGCTGTTGAGGTCCGCGATGTCGATGTTGGCCAGCGCGTGCATGCTGCTGGAGACGGTGACGACGCGGGGTGCGCGGGCGGCGAGCAGCCGGTCCAGCAGCAGTCCGGTGAGGGCGAAGTGCCCCAGGTGGTTGACGCCGAACTGCCGCTCGAAGCCGTCCGCCGTCCTGCCGTACGGCAACGCCATCACGCCCGCGTTGTTGATCAGCAGGTCCACCCGGTCGTCCGGCAGCTCCTTGGCGAACGCCCGTACCGACGCCAGGTCGCCCAGGTCGAGCCGGCGCAGCTCCGTGCGCGGCCCCGCCTCCGGCAGCTCCTGGACGAGCTCGTCCCGCGCCCGGCCGCCGCGCTCCTCGTCCCGGCAGGCCAGCACCACACGGGCGCCGCGGCGCGCCAGCTCCCGGGCCGTCACGAGGCCGATGCCGCTGTTGGAGCCGGTCACGACCGCCGTACGGCCGCTCTGGTCCGGGATGTTCCGCGCTGTCCAGCCCATCGCTCGCCCTGCTCCTCGCCTCGGTCAGCCCCCCTCACCTGTGGAGGCTAGCGGCACGCCCCCCGTCGGTCGAGGTCAGCCGCACCGGGGCCCGGGCCCGGCCGCCCTGCGGGCTCTAGGCTGCACCCATGAACGCGAATTCTCCCTCTGCTGTGCCCTCCGTCGCGCCCTCTGTGGCACCGCGCGTGCTGCTCCTGCACGGTCCCAACCTCAACCTGCTCGGCGAGCGCGACCAGGCCACCTACGGCAGCACCACCCTGCGGGATGTCGAAGAGCGCACCACGGCGCTCGGCAAGGAGCTGGGCGCCGAGGTGCGCTGCGCGCAGAGCAACAGCGAGGGAGCGCTCATCGACTTCGTCCACGGCACCCGGAGCGGCGACGACGGCATCGTCTTCAACCCCGGTGCCTACGCGCACTACAGCTACGCGCTTCGCGATGCCATCGAGGCCGTCGCCGGGCTCGGCATCCCGTGCGTGGAGGTGCACATCTCCAATGTGCACGCCCGTGAGCCCTTCCGGCACACCTCGGTGACCGCGCCCGTGTGCCAGGGAATGGTCTCCGGACACGGCATCTTCGGCTACGACCTGGCGCTGCGTTCGGTACTGCACCGCATTGCGGAGTGGAAGGCCCGCGAAGGGGCCTGACCAGGCGCACCGTCAGCCTGGCCAGGAGCAGCGGGCAGCGTGGCCAGGAGCGGCCGGCAGTCGGTCAGTCGGTGCCCGTCACCGCGGTCAGGATGAACACCGTGTCCTCCAGCGCGAGCACCCCGTGCCGCAGATGCGGCACCCGCTGGATCTGCCCGGTGCCGACGTCCTGGTCGGCGGTGCCCTCGGTGAGCCGGATGCTGCCCTGGAGGACGTGGACGCTCATCGCGGGAGGCGTGTTGTGCTCCTCCAGCGACGAGCCCTTCGTCAGTGCGATGACGGACTGCCGCAGCGGTCCGTCGTGCAGGAAGAGGTACGCGCTGCGGCCGTGCGGGTCTTTCCTTGCCAGCGCCATGTGCTCGGCTGCCAGTGCGGTGACATCGTCCATGCATCCATCGTGCCCCGCACGGCACACGATGCAACCGGGCGACCCGCGGTGCCGCTGCGGATACCCTCCGCAGGGCCCGCCCCGCCCGGATGGTCAGCCCTGCCACGCGCCCTTCGCCGCCGCCTCCCGTGCGAGGTCGCCGAAGTCCCGGGCCGGGCGGCCCAGCACCTCCCGGACACCGTCCGAGACGACCGCGTTGCGCCCGTCCATGAGCTGGGTGAACAGCTCGCTCAGGAACGCCACCAGTTCCGGCTCCAGGCCCTGCCCGGCCAGCCACTCGGCGTACTCCTCGGGCGGGACCGGCACATAGCGCACCGTCGGCCCGCCGGCTGCGGCCAGCTCGGCGACTGCCTCCCCGAAGCTGAGCAGACGCGGCCCCGTCAGATCGTGGACCCGACCGTGCTGACCCTCTTCCGTCAGCGCGGTCACGGCCACCTGGGCGATGTCGTCCGCGTCGATGAACGGCTCGCGTACATCGCCTGCGGGGAAGGGCAGTTCGCCCGCCATGACGTACGGCAGGAAGACGCCCTCGCTGAAGTTCTGGAAGAACCAGCTCGTGCGCAGGATCGTCCACTCCGTGCCCGCTTCCCTTACCGCCTGCTCCGTCGGGAGCGCCAGGTCCTCGCCGCGTGCCGAGAGCAGTACCAGCCGTCGCACCCCGGCTCGTGCGGCGCGCTTCCCGAACGCGCGTACCGCGTCCGCGGTCCCCGGGGCGCCCACATCGGGCTGGCAGACGATGAAAACGGCGCCCACTCCCTCCAGCGCGGCGTCCCAGGTGGCGGGGGACTCCCAGTCGAACGGCGGCTGTCCGGAGCGGGAGCCCACGCGTACCGGGTGGCCACGCTCGCGAAGCCGCTCGACGACCCGGCTGCCGTTCTTACCGGTGCCGCACAGAACGA
This sequence comes from Streptomyces sp. 8N114, assembly GCF_052245835.1. Taxonomy (NCBI): domain Bacteria; kingdom Bacillati; phylum Actinomycetota; class Actinomycetes; order Kitasatosporales; family Streptomycetaceae; genus Streptomyces; species Streptomyces sp. 8N114. The sequence continues at coordinate 79,105 of NZ_JBQQBT010000012.1, forward strand.
GGACCGGGGCCGGTGCGCTCTCCTGCTCCGCGGTGTTCGCTGTCATTGCTGTGTTCATCGGCGTGTGCTGTGTCATGGCTCCAGCCAACGCTCTTCGGGTGGCCCGGAACATTGCTCAGCGGCTCAGCTCCATGTCCGCGCGTCTAAGCTGCTGTTGTGACGGCAGTCGTTCCACAGAGCGCGAGAAGTACGCAACAGGCTGAGCAGACCGACGGGCTGACCGAGGCGCTCACCGACGTGCTGAGCGGGGCCCGGGCGCGGGGCGGGCTCTTCCACCGGGTGCTGCTCGCGCCACCGTGGGCCGTGCGCGTGCAGGACGGCACCCCGCTGTCGGTGGCGGCCATGCTGCGGGGCGAGGGCTGCGTCCGGCATTCCGAGGACCCTCGGCCGGTACGGATGACGCCGGGCGATGTGGCGGTGCTGCGCGGCCCTGCGCCGTATGTGCTCGCCGACGACCCGGCGACCGAGCCGGGACTGCTGATCCAGCCGGGCGACTGCTGCACCACCCCGGACGGGGTCGACATGTGCGAGGAGCTCGCGCTGGGGGTGCGCACCTGGGGCCGCAGCATGGACGATCCCACCGTGCTGCTGAGCGGCAACTACCAGCTGCACGGCGACCTCAGCGCACGGCTGCTCGATGCGCTGCCGCCCGTGCTGGTGCTGCGCAGGCGGGAGTGGGATTCGGGGCTGATGCCGCTGGTCGCCGCAGAGGTCGTCAAGGACGCGCCGGGCCAGCAGATGGTCCTCGACCGGCTGCTGGACCTGCTGCTGGTCTCGGTGCTGCGCGCCTGGTTCGCCCGCCCCGAGGCGCGCGCCCCCGCCTGGTACCGCGCACAGAGCGACCCCGTGGTCGGGGTGGCGCTGCGGCTGCTGCACGAGCAGCCCGGGCACGCCTGGACGGTGGCGGCGCTCGCGACCAAGGCCGGGGTGTCCCGGGCGAGCCTCGCCCGGCGCTTCACCGAACTGGTCGGCGAGCCACCCATGACCTACCTCGCCCACTGGCGCATCGACCTGGCGGCCCGGCTGCTGCGCGAGCAGGGGGCGACCCTGGGGGCGGTCGCCCGGCGGGTGGGGTACGCGGACGGCTTCGCCCTGAGCGCCGCCTTCAAACGGCTGCGCGGCGTCAGCCCCACGGCGTACCTCGCGGGGCTCACCGCGGGCTGAGCCGTCCGCTCTCCCCGGCAAACCGAGCCGCCAGCTCGCCCGGCAACGGTGTCAGTGGGCGGGTGCATCCTGGGGACATGCACGAGGAACGGGCACCGTACGAGGAGCGGGCCTCGCGGCTGCGCGGCGCCGTGGCGTGGACCCGCGCTCCCGCGCCCCCGGGGACGACCGGACGGGTGCTGCCCGACGGCTGCATGGATCTGCTGCTGAGGAACGGCCAACTGGTCGTCGCCGGGCCGGACACCCGCGCGTATCCGACCACCGAACGCCTGCGCCTGGGGGTGTACGGCCTCCGACTGCCTCCGGGGACGGGTCCACGCGTCTTCGGTACACCCGCCTGGGAGCTGCGCGACCAGCGAATACCGCTCGCCGACCTGTGGCCGGGCAAGCAGGTGCGCGAGCTGCACGAGCGGGTCGCGCAGGCCCGTGACCCGCTCGCGGCGCTGGAGAGCATTGCGGCGGGACGGCTGACCGCCGAGCGGAACGCTGCCGCCGACCCGCGCGGCGCCGCACTGGTGGAGACCGTCGTCGCGGAACTGCGGGACGGTGCCGGGGTCGCCGAGGTCGCCCGCCACGTCGGGCTGAGCGAACGTCAGCTGCACCGCCGATGCCGGGACGCCTTCGGATACGGCGCCAAGACGCTGGCCCGGGTGCTGCGGATGCAGCGGGCGCTGGGCCTGGCCACAGCCGGCACGCCTCTCGCCGAGACCGCGGTGCGTGCGGGGTACGCCGACCAGGCCCATCTGGCCCGCGAAGTCCGCGCGTTGGCGGGTGCGCCGATGACGGAGCTGCTCCGCAAGAGCGGCTAGGCCGTATCTGCGGGTCTCGCCGCGCCCCTCCGTTGTTCCGGAAAGGGGGTGCCCCTGGCCGTAGGTTGCGCGCTGCGGGTCCGTTGTGGCTTGTGGGGGCACCTCCCGGCCGGAGTCCCCCAGCCTCCGGCCGGGAGGTACCCCCAGGGGAGCAGTTCCCCGCGCCCCTGACGGGGCGCAGCCCTAGCCGAGCGGGGCGAACAGGTCGACCCCGTTGCCGTCCGGGTCGAGTACGACGGCGTAGCGCTGTCCCCAGGCGGCGTTCCACGGGGCGTGGTGGCCCTCGTAACCGGCGCCGGTCAGCTCTCCGTACAGCTTGTCGACCTCGGCGGGCGAGTCGCACAGAAAGGCCAGCCCGATCCGGCCGGCACCCCGTGGCGGTGCCGGCCGGATCGGGTCGAAGGAGCGGACGGTCTCCTCGGTGTCCCACGCGATCCGTACGCCGCTGGGCACGGTGCACTCCACATGCGGTTGTGTGTCCGCGTCCGCAGGGATGTCGAGGCCGAGCTGCCGGTAGAAGGCCAGCGAGGCGGCCAAGTCGGAGGTGACGATACCGATGAGGTCGAAACGAGGTGTCATACGGCCACGCTAGGGCGCCCTGGCCGGACCGTCTTGAACGTTTCGGCCGTCCCACCCGGGTGCCCGATACGGTGGGCGGATGGCCGAGATCCTCACCGTATTGACGACGACCAGCTCCCAGGAGGAGGCCAAAGCGCTCGCCGCAGCGGCGATCGAGCGCAGGCTGGCGGCGTGCGCGCAGCTCACCGGACCCGTCACCTCGGTGTACCGGTGGGAGGGTGCCGTGCAGACGGACCCCGAATGGCAGTTGCTGTTCAAGACGAGCGCCGCGCGGTACGACGCGCTGGAGACGTACCTGCGCGAGGCCCATCCGTACGACGTGCCGGAGATCATCGCCACCCCTGTGGTCCGCGGCAGCGCGGACTATCTGCGCTGGGTCGAGGAGGAGACGCGGCCCGCGCAGCAGCCCTGAGGCCGCGCCCTCCGGTTACCGTCGGCGTATGGATGCCAGCTACGGCACACCCGCGGCAGAGGGCGGCGCACCGCCGGTGCCGCGCTATGTGCCTGCCGACGTCGAGCGCTGGGTACCGGAGCCGGACAAGCGGCCGGGGCGTACCGCCTTCCAGCGTGACCGCGCCCGCGTCCTGCACTCCGCCGCGCTGCGCAGACTGGCGGGCAAGACCCAGATGGTGGCCCCGGGCAGCGCCAGCCCCGCCTGGGACGCGACGCCGCGCACCCGGCTGACGCACTCCCTGGAGTGCGCCCAGGTGGGCCGCGAGCTGGGTGCCGCGCTGGGCTGTGACCCCGATCTGGTCGAGACGGCATGCCTGGCCCACGATCTTGGCCACCCGCCGTTCGGGCACAACGGTGAGACCGTGCTGGCCGAGATCGCCGCACCGGCCGGCGGCTTCGAGGGGAACGCGCAGTCGCTGCGGCTGCTGACCCGGCTGGAGCCTAAGCGGTTCTCCGAGGAGCCGGACGGTCAGCCGTACGTCGGCCTCAATCTGACGCGTGCCGCGCTGGATGCCGCCACCAAATACCCGTGGCGGCGCGGTGAGCACCCGGTGGAACCGGCCTCGCCGAAGTTCGGTGTCTACGAGGAGGACCTGCCCGTCTTCCAGTGGCTGCGCAAGGGCGCACCGGAGGGCCGTACGTGCTTCGAGGCGCAGGTCATGGACTGGTCGGACGATGTGGCCTATTCGGTGCACGACCTGGAGGACGGCATCAGGGCCGGACATCTGGACCCGCGCATGCTGCGGGCCGGACCCGACCGGACCGAGGTGTTCGCCGCCGCGGCCGAGCGGTATGCCCCCGGTGCCGGGGACGGCGAGCTGGCCGCCGCGCTCGACCGGCTGCTGGCGCAGGAGTGGTGGCCGTACAGCTACGACGGCACGGCCCGCGCCCAGGCCCGGCTCAAGGACGCCAGCAGCCAGCTCATCGGCCGGTTCTGCCTGGCCGCCGAGGCCGCGACCCGCGCCGCCTACGGCTCGGGCCCGATGACCCGGTACGCCGCCGAACTGATCGTCCCGCAGACGTCGTGGCTGGAGTGCGCCGTCCTCAAGGCGGTCGCCGACCGCTATGTGATGCAGCGCCCCGACCTGGAGCGGCTCCGCAGCGAGCAGCGCGTCGTCGTCCACGAGCTGGCCGAAGCGCTGCTGGCCCGGGCACCCGAGGGCCTGGACCCGCAGTACGCGGACCTGTACGCCGAGGCGGACGCCTCCGCGGAGCCCGACGCGGCACGGCTGCGCGTGGTCGTCGACCAGATCTCCACACTCACCGACGCCGCGGCCCGCTCCCTGCACCAGGCGCTGACCACCCGGAGGCAGCGCGGATGATCCACGAGGGCGGCGCGAGGGCGGTCCGGACGATCCACGAGGGCGGCGCGAGGGACGTCCGTCCCACTGGACAGCGCTCCTGGTCCGCCCGGCGCCACGGAACTCACCGGGGCGCCCGTACGTCCCATCCATGCCCCCTGCCTCTTCCCGCGCCTGCCCCGATGCGGGACGCTCACGTGTGGACGACGGGGGACAGCACGGCCCGCAGGGGGCAGCGTCTTCGAGGAGGAGGCTTCAAGTGGTCGACGCACACCGTACGTTCGTCATCGTCGGTGGGGGGCTGGCGGGGGCGAAAGCCGCCGAGACCCTGCGCGCGGAAGGGTTCACCGGCCGCGTCATCCTGATCGGCGACGAGCGCGACCATCCCTACGAACGCCCCCCGCTTTCCAAGGGCTATCTCACCGGTTCGGACGAACGTGACAGCGTCTTCGTGCACGAACCCGCCTGGTACGCGGGTGCCGACATCGAACTCCATCTGGGGCAGCCCGCGGTGCAGCTCGACCGGGCGGGCAAGTCGGTCCGGCTGGGCGACGGCACACGTATCCACTACGACAAGCTGCTGCTGGCCACCGGCGCCGAGCCGCGCCGCCTGGAGATCCCCGGCACCGATCTGGCGGGCGTCCACCACCTGCGCAGGCTGGCGCACGCCGACCGGCTGCGCGGGGTGCTGAGCGCGCTCGGCCAGGAGAACGGCCATCTGGTCATCGCCGGCGCCGGCTGGATCGGCCTGGAGGTGGCCGCAGCGGCGCGGACGTACGGCGCCGAGGTCACCGTCGTCGAGCCGGAGCCCACCCCGCTGCACACCGTGCTCGGCCCCGAGCTGGGCTCCCTCTTCGCCGATCTGCACCGCGAGCACGGCGTCCGCTTCCACTTCGGCGCCCGGCTGACCGAGATCACCGGCACCGACGGCATGGTGCAGAGCGTGCGCACCGACGACGGTGACGAGCACCCGGCGCACGACGTGCTGGCCGCCATCGGCGCAGCGCCGCGGACCACGCTGGCCGAGGTGGCGGGGCTGGAGCTGGCCACGAGCCCGGGCGGCGGCATCGCGGTGGACGCCTCGTTGCGCACCAGCGACCCGGACATCTACGCCACCGGCGACGCCGCTGCCGTGGCCCACCCGATGCTCGGCGAACGGCTGCGGGTGGAGCACTGGGCCAACGCCCTCAACGGCGGCCCCGCCGCAGCACGCGCCATGCTCGGCAAGGACGTCTCCTACGACCGGGTGCCGTACTTCTTCTCCGACCAGTACGACCTCGGTATGGAGTACTCCGGCTACGCCCCGCCCGGCTCCTACGACCAGGTGGTGTGCCGGGGCGATGTGGGCAAGCGCGAGTTCATCGCCTTCTGGCTGCGCGACAACCAGGTGCTGGCCGGGCTGAACGCCAATGTGTGGGACGTGACCGGCCCCATCCAGGACCTGATCCGTTCCGGCGTCCGGGTGGATCCGCATGCGCTGGCCGACCCGGGTGTGCCGCTGGAGTCGCTGGGCACCACGAATGGTGCGGGAACGGCTGGGGCGACGGGTGCAGCCGGAGGGGCGGCCGATCCCGCGTAGCCGCCGGGCGGGCGGTTCGCGTGATGCCGGGGCGGCGGATGGGGCATACGTTCTTCGTGAGAGATCTGCCTTCGTAAGAGATCCGCGCAGGAGCGTTGCCCCGTACCGCCGCCCTTCGGCATGCGGCGAGCTAAGGACGAGTGAGCGATGGCGAAGCAGACGGTGGCCGAGCAGTTCGTCGACACCCTGGTGCGCTGCGGAGTGGAGCGCCTATACGGCGTGGTGGGGGACAGCCTCAATCCGATCGTCGACGCCATCCGGCGTACCCCGGCCATCGACTGGATCCAGGTCCGGCACGAAGAGGCGGCTGCCTTCGCGGCAGGCGCCGAGGCGCAGCTCACCGGAAAGCTCGCCGCGTGCGCCGGCTCCTGCGGCCCCGGAAACCTCCACCTGATCAACGGGCTGTTCGACGCGCACCGCTCGATGGCGCCCGTTCTCGCGCTGGCCTCGCACATCCCCAGCAGCGAGATCGGCACCAGCTTCTTTCAGGAGACCCACCCGGACCGGCTGTTCGTCGAGTGCAGCCACTACAGCGAGCTGATCTCCAGCGAGCAGCAGATGCCCAGGGTGCTGCAGACCGCCATCCAGCACGCCGTCGGCCGGCAGGGCGTCAGCGTCGTCGCGCTCCCCGGAGATCTGGCCTCGGAACCCGCGCCCGAGAGTCCCGTCGAACATGCGCTGGTCACCTCGCGCCCCACCGTGCGCCCCGGGGACGCGGAGGTCGATGCGCTGGTGCGCATGATCGACGACGCGGAGAAGATCACCCTGTTCTGCGGCGCGGGCACCGCGGGCGCGCACGAGGAGGTCATGGAGTTCGCCGAGCGGCTCAAGGCTCCGGTGGGGCACGCGCTGCGCGGCAAGGAGTGGATCCAGTACGACAACCCCTACGACGTCGGCATGAGCGGACTGCTCGGCTACGGCGCCGCCTATGAGGCCACCCATGAGTGCGATCTGCTGATCCTGCTGGGCACCGACTTCCCGTACAACGCGTTCCTGCCGAAGAACTGCAAGATCGTCCAGGTCGATGTGCGCCCCGAGCACCTCGGCCGCCGCACCAGCCTCGACCTCGCCGTCTGGGGCGACGTCCGCGAGACGCTGCGCTGCCTCACCCCGCGGGTCCGGGCCAAGGCGAGCCGCAGGTTCCTGGACCGGATGCTCAAGAGGCACGCCGACACGCTGGAGGGCGTCGTCAAGGCGTACACCCGTAACGTCGAGAAGCACACCCCCATCCACCCCGAGTACGTGGCATCGGTGCTGGACGAGGAGGCGGCGGACGACGCCGTCTTCACCGTCGACACCGGAATGTGCAACGTATGGGCGGCCCGCTACATCACCCCGAACGGGCGGCGCCGGGTGATCGGCTCGTTCAGCCACGGTTCGATGGCCAACGCCGTGCCGCAGGCCGTCGGCGCCCAGTTCCTCGACCGGAACCGCCAGGTCATCTCCATGTCCGGGGACGGCGGCTTCGCCATGCTGATGGGGGAGTTCCTCACGCTGGTCCAGTACGAACTGCCGGTCAAGGTCGTACTGTTCAACAACTCCTCGCTCGGGATGGTCGAGCTGGAGATGATGGTCGACGGCATGCCGGCGCACGGCACGTACAACCGCAATCCCGACTTCGCGGCCCTCGCCCGGGCCGCGGGCGCGCACGCCGTCCGCGTCGAGAAGCCCAAGCAGCTGCGCAGCGCCCTCCGCGACGTGCTCAGGCACAAGGGGCCCGCACTGATCGACATCGTGACCGACCCGCACGCGCTCTCCCTCCCGCCGAAGATCACCCGCGAGCAGCTGAGCGGCTTCGCGCTCTCCGCCGGCAAGACGGTGCTGGACGGGGGAGTGGGGCGGATGGTGCAGATGGCACGCTCGAACCTACGGAACATCCCCCGACCCTGAGAGGGCGCCCCCTCCAGGAGGGGGCAGCCATGTCAGCGGCGGCCCGTAGACTCGGGGGCGTGGCTGGGAGGATCAACGACGAGGACGTGAAGGCGGTCAGGGACGCGGTCCCGATCGACTCCGTGGTGTCGGAGTACCTCCAGCTCCGTAACGCGGGCGGCGGCAACCTCAAGGGGCTGTGCCCGTTTCATGATGAGAAGTCCCCCTCCTTCCATGTGAGCCCGAGCAAGGGGCTGTACCACTGTTTTGGCTGCCAGGAGGGTGGGGACACGCTCGACTTCGTGATGAAGGTCGACCACCTGTCCTTCTCCGAAGCCGTCGAGCGGCTCGCGGCCCGCGCCGGTATCACGCTGCGCTACGAGGAGGGCGGCTACGGCCGCGCCTCGCAGCAGGGCGAGCGCACCCGGCTGGTGGAGGCCCACAAGATCGCGGCCCGGTTCTACGCCGAGCAGCTCGACGGGCCCGAGGCGGAGATCGGCCGCCGCTTCCTCGCCGACCGCGGCTTCGACCAGGAGGCGGCGCGGCACTTCGGCATCGGCTACTCCCCGGCCGGCTGGGACCATCTGGTGCGCTATCTGCGCGGGCAGGGCTTCACCGACAAGGAGATGACGCTCTCCGGGCTCGCCCAGGAGGCGCGCAACGGGCGGCCCATCGACCGCTTCCGGGGCCGGCTGATGTGGCCCATCCGGGACATCACAGGGGACGTCGTCGGCTTCGGCGCGCGCAAGCTGCGCGAGGACGACCAGGGGCCGAAGTACCTCAACACCCCGGAGACCCCCATCTACCGCAAGTCCCAGGTCCTCTACGGCATCGATCTGGCCAAGCGCGAGATCGCCAAGGCCAACCGCGCCGTCGTGGTGGAGGGCTACACGGACGTGATGGCCTGCCATCTGGCCGGCGTCACCACGGCCATCGCCACCTGCGGCACCGCCTTCGGCGGGGAGCATGTGAAGATCCTCCGCCGGGTGCTGATGGACAACGCCCAGTCGGAGGTCGTCTTCACCTTCGACGGCGACGCGGCGGGCCAGAAGGCGGCGCTGCGTGCCTTCGAGGACGACCAGAAGTTCGCGGCCCGCACCTGGATCGCGCTGACGCCGGGCGGTATGGACCCGTGCGATCTGCGTCTGGCGCAGGGCGACGAGGCGGTGGCCAAGGTGGTGGAGAGCCGCACCCCGCTCTTCGACTTCGCCATCCGCTCGATCGTGGACCGGCACAACCTCGATACGGCGGAGGGGCGTTCGGCGGCGCTGGAAGAGGTCGCGCCGGTCGTCACCCAGATCAAGGACCCCTCCATCCGGCGCGGCTATGCGGTACGGCTGGCCGGGCTGCTCGGCATCGTGGACGAGGAGTTCGTCGTCCGCCGCGTCGCCCAGCTCGCCCGGTGGGCGCGCGAGCGCGGCCAGGCGCCCCCGCGCGCGGCGGCCCGCGCCTCCCGCGCCGCCGAATCCCCCGCCGTACAGGCCCCGTTCGTGCCCCGCGGCCCGGCGCTGAACCTGCGCAGCCCCGCACACCGCGTCGAGCGCGAGCTGCTCAAGCTGGCGCTCCAGCGCCCCGAGCTGGTCTCGCCCGCCTTCGACGCCTACGGGGCCGACGAGTTCACCGCTCCGCCGTACGCCGTGGTGCGGCAGGCGCTGGAGGCGGCCGGCGGCGCCGAGGCCGGGATCGGGGACAGCGGCTATCTGGGCCGGGTCCGGGACGCGGCGCCGGACGACGCGGTGCGCTCGCTGATCACCGAGCTGGCCGTCGAACCGCTGCGCAGCGCCCGCAACCGCGAGGTCGACGAGGCGTACGCGGGCGAGCATCTGGTCGCCGTACGCCGCGCCGCCGTCAACGCCCGCATCACCGAACTGGAGAGCGTGGCCATGCGGTTGGAGGCCCGCCAGGAGTACGAGCAGTCGGCAGCAGTGCGCCAGGAAAGGTGGACGCTGCTGCAGTACGACGTCGCCCTGCGCGAGAGGGGCGCGGCGGCGCTCTGACGGCCCCGCCCCTCCGTTGGGCCGGTGAGGGGGTGCCTCTGACCTTGCATGCGGGCTGCGGGCGCTCCCCCAAGCTCTTCGAGCAGGGGGTACCCCCAGGGCGCAGGGTGGGCAAGCGCAGCGCCCACGCCGGGTAGGCAAGAGGCGCCGGGCACACCCTGCTCCCAGGAACATGCGTAGCGAACCGTGCGCTCAGGGTGACGTTTGGCGGAAAAACTGCTCGCACGCCTCTCGTGGCGGGCATGTGTCGTACCCCACACTGGTGGGCGGTGCCTGAGTCCTCGGAGCGGGGCGGTGCTGGCCAGAACGGGCCAAAGTCCCCCGCGGATCCGCACGTTTCGTACGGGATGGAGCGCGGCCCGGCCGCAGCCGTCCCCGTCACGCACGCCGCCCCCGAACCGGCAGCGATCACACTGGAGGTCGCCCCCGTGCAGACCCAGACCCTGAAAGCGGCGCTTCTCGCCGCCCCGACCGCTCCCCTGGCCCCGGGTCCCGCGCCGTCGGCGCCCCCCGCGCGCCCGGAGCAACACCCGGAACAGCCCGCCTTCGAGGTGCCCGTGCCCGTACCGGCCGCTGATGTGCCGGACGGCGCCCTGGCCGAGGCCCCGGCCCAGGCGCCCCCTGCCCGGACCGAGCCGTCCGAGACCGTGCCGCCGCAAGGCGGTGCGCCTGAGGCCGAGGCCGAGCCGGAGCCGGTCGCGCCGCAGCGGGAGCTGTCCGCAACCGGCCCTTCGGCGGATCTCTTCCGCCAGTACCTGCGCGAGATCGGCCGTATCCCCCTGCTGACCGCCGCCGAGGAGGTGGAACTGGCCCGCAGCGTGGAGGCGGGACTGTTCGCGGAGGAGAAGCTGGCGGGCACGCCCAGCCTGGACGGACAGCTCGCGCTCGACCTCGACCGGCTCGTGGTGCAGGGAAGGGTTGCCAAGCGCCGGCTCATAGAGGCGAACCTGCGGCTGGTGGTCTCCGTCGCCAAACGCTATGTGGGCCGCGGCCTGACCATGCTCGACCTCGTCCAGGAGGGCAACCTGGGGCTGATCCGCGCGGTGGAGAAGTTCGACTACGCACGCGGCTACAAGTTCTCCACGTACGCGACCTGGTGGATCCGCCAGGCGATGTCCCGCGCGCTGGCCGACCAGGCCCGGACGATCCGCGTCCCGGTGCATGTCGTCGAGCTGATCAACCGGGTGGTGCGCGTGCAGCGCCGGATGCTCCAGGAGCGCGGCTACGAGCCCACGGCCGAGGAGGTCGCAGCGCAGCTCGACCTGTCGGAGGAGCGGGTGAGCGAGGTGCTGCGGCTCGCCCAGGAACCCGTGTCGCTGCACGCACCGGTGGGCGAGGAGGACGACGTCAACCTCGGCGACCTCATCGAGGACGGCGACGCGCCCTCCCCGGTGGAGTCGGCCGCCTTCCTGCTGCTGCGCGAGCATCTGGAGGCGGTGCTCTCCACCCTCGGCGAGCGCGAACGCAAGGTGGTGCAACTGCGGTACGGGCTGATCGACGGCAGGCCGCGCACACTTGAGGAGATCGGCCGGCTCTTCGGCGTCACCCGGGAGCGGATCCGGCAGATCGAGTCCAAGACCCTCACCAAGCTGCGGGATCACGCCTTCGCCGACCAACTTCGGGGCTATTTGGACTGATGCCTGACCGAAGGTGATCGATGCTGGCTGAATGAGGCGCTCTTGTCAGCGTGTTCGGGCCCTCTCCATAATCGCGGCAGCATTTCGCGGACCGGCCCCCGCCGACAGGATGTCTTGCGGCGCATGCTGCTAGTCGATTGGCATGAGCATGATCTACGCAAAACGGGCGGCGGTTCGGGTTCGCGAGCAACCCCCCACGAGAGGAAGCCCGTTGAAGCACACCGGGATACACACCGCGAAGCACCTCAAGAGAGTCACCGCCGTCGGCGCCGTCGCGCTCGCCGCCTTCAGCCTCAGCCCCTCGGTCGCCTCCGCGATGCCGACCGACGGCCCCGGCGGCGGTGACCCGAGCGCCACCATCGTCGGCGGCACCAAGGCGGAGCAGGGCGAATTCCCCTTCATGGTGCGGCTGTCCATGGGCTGCGGCGGCTCGCTGCTCACCAAGGACATCGTGCTGACCGCCGCCCACTGTGTCGACGGCAGCGGCCCCGACACCAGCATCACCGCCACCGGCGGGGTCGTCGACCTGGAGGACCCGGCCGCCAAGACGGCCAAGTCCACCGAGGTCGTCCAGGCGCCCGGCTACAACGGCACGGGCAAGGACTGGGCCCTCGTCAAGCTGGACAAGCCCATCGACCAGCCGACCCTGCCCATGGCCAAGGACGCTTCCCTCAACAAGGGCGACTTCACCATCGCCGGGTGGGGCGCCGACAAGGAGGGCGGCGAGCAGCAGAGGTACCTGCTCAAGGCCCAGGTGCCGTTCGTGGACGACGCCACCTGCAAGACCGCCTACTCCAACCTCGTCGAGGACGAGGAGCTGTGCGCCGGGAAGATGGACACCGGTGGTGTCGACTCCTGCCAGGGCGACTCCGGCGGACCGATGTTCCGCAAGGACGACGCCGGTGAGTGGGTGCAGGTCGGCATCGTGAGCTGGGGCGACGGCTGTGCGCGGCCGGGCAAGCCCGGCGTGTACACCGAGGTCAGCACGTTCGCCTCGGACATTCAGGCTGCGGCTGACAAGCTCGGCGGCTGAGCTTCGGTTTCTCCGTTCCGCGTTCCGGCCGTGGCCCGCTGGTGCTTCTCGCGGGTCACGGCCGGTTCGGTACCTCCCCCCAGCCTTCGGCCGGGAGGAGCGGGCGTTTTCAGTCCACTTCCGCCACCGCCGCCGCGAACTGGGAGTGGTACAGCCGCGCGTAAGCGCCGTCCGCGGACAGCAGGCTCTCGTGGGTGCCCTGTTCGACGATCGAGCCGTTCTCCATCACCAGGATCACGTCCGCGTCCCGGATGGTGGAGAGGCGGTGGGCGATCACGAAGCTGGTGCGGTCCGAGGCCAGCCGCTCCATCGCGCGCTGGATCAGCACCTCGGTACGGGTGTCGACGGAGCTGGTCGCCTCGTCCAGCACCAGGATCACCGGGTCCGAGAGGAAGGCGCGGGCGATGGTGATGAGCTGCTTCTCACCCGCGCTGACGCTGTCGCCCTCGGCGTCCAGCACCGTGTCGTAGCCGTTCGGCAGGGTGCGGATGAACCGGTCCGCGTGCGCGGCCCGCGCGGCTTCCTCCACCTGTTCGCGGGTTGTCCCCTGGGCCCCGTACGCGATGTTCTCCGCGATGGTGCCGCCGAACAGCCAGGTGTCCTGGAGCACCATGCCGATACCGGCGCGCAGTTCCTCGCGGGACATGGCCGCGATGTCCGTACCGTCCAGCAGTATGCGGCCGTCGCGTACCTCGTAGAACCGCAGCAGCAGATTGACCAGGGTGGTTTTGCCGGCGCCTGTGGGACCGACGATCGCCACCGTCTGACCGGGTTCGACCGCCAGCGACAGGTTTTCGATCAGCGGTTTGTCCTCGGTGTAGCGGAACGAGACGCTCTTCAGCTCCACCCGGCCACGCGGCTCGGACGGCCGCTCGGCGTGTGCCTCGTCAGGGTCGGGGGACTGTTCCTCGGCGTCGATGATCTCGAAGACCCGCTCGGCCGAGGCCACCCCGGACTGGACGAGGTTGGCCATCGAGGCGACCTGGGTGAGCGGCTGGCTGAACTGCCGCGAGTACTGCACGAACGCCTGTACGTCACCGATGGACAGCGCCCCCGAAGCCACCCGCAGCCCGCCGACGACCGCCACCAGGACGTAGTTGAGGTTGCCGACGAACATCATCGCGGGCTGCATGATCCCGCTGATGAACTGGGCCTTGAATCCGGCCTCGTAGAGCTTCCCGTTCTGCTCGGCGAAGACCTCGGCCGACTCCTGCTGCCGCCCGAAGACCTTTACCAGCGCATGCCCGGTGTACATCTCCTCGACGTGCGCGTTCAGCGCGCCGGTCGATTTCCACTGGTCGACGAACTGCGGCTGTGCGCGCTTGCCCACCCGCGTGGCGACCAGCGCCGACAACGGCACCGTCACCAGCGCGACCAGCGCCAGCAGCGGCGAGATCCAGAACATCACACCCAGCACACCGACGATCGTCAGCAGCGAGTTGATGAGCTGGCCCATGGTCTGCTGGAGCGCCTGGCCCAGATTGTCGATGTCGTTGGTGACCCGCGAGAGCACCTCGCCGCGCGACTGCCCGTCCAGATAGGACAGCGGCAGCCGTCCCAGCTTGGCCTCCACCCGCTCCCGCAGCCTGAAGACGGTGCGGGTGATGACGCGGGAGGATATGCGCCCCGCCCACAGCATCAGCAGCCCGGCCGCGGCGTAGACGGCGACGACCACTAGCAGCACCGTGCCCACGGCGCCGAAGTCGATGCCCTGGCCGGGCGTGAAGTCCATCCCGGAGAGCATGTCCGCAGTGCCGCCGTCCCCGCGCTGCCGCAGGCCCTCCAGTGCCTGCTCCCTGGTGAGCCCGTCAGGCAGCTTCTGCCCGATGAAGCCGCCGAAGACCAGATCCGTGGCATGCCCGAGGATCTTCGGGCCGACGACGCTCAGCCCGACGCTGACGACGAGTACGGCCAGCATCAGCAGCAGTCGGCCGCGCTCCGGCCGGAACTGCCGCAGCAGTCGCCTGCCCGACCCCTTGAAGTCCATGGACCGCCGCGGCGGCGCCGCCCCAGCCATCCCCCCGGGCCCACTCATGCTGTGCCCTTCTGGTTCGCTTCTCCGCCCGCACCACGCAGAGGTGCGGCTATCGCTGCTGTCTGGAGCCGGGCGGTGGTGCGTGCGTCGCTCACGGCCTCACTCTCCGTCAATTGGGAGAGAACGATCTCCCGGTACGTCTCGTTGCTCTCCATCAGTTCGTGGTGCCGGCCCATGCCCACGGCGCGGCCCTCGTCCAGGACGAGAATGCGGTCGGCGTTCCGGATGGTCGCCACGCGCTGGGCGACGATGAGGACCGTCGCGTCCGAGGTCTGACGGGCGAGCGCTGCCCGCAGCGCCGCGTCGGTCGCGTAGTCCAGTGCGGAGAACGAGTCGTCGAACAGATAGATCTCCGGCCGGTGCACCAGCACCCGGGCGATGGCCAGTCGCTGCCGCTGCCCGCCGGAGACGTTGCTGCCGCCCTGGGCGATCGGCGCGTCCAGACCGCCTTCCATCCGCTCCACGAAGTCCTTGGCCTGGGCGACCTCGAGGGCCTCCCACAGCTCCTCGTCGCTCGCGTCCGGCCGGCCGTAGCGCAGATTCGTGGCGACCGTCCCAGAGAAGAGATACGGACGCTGCGGTACGAGGCCCACAGTGCTCGCCAGCAGCTCCGGGTCCAGGGTGCGTACGTCCTCGCCGTCCACCAGCACCTGGCCCTCTGTCGCGTCGAACAGCCGGGGCACCAGGCCCAGCAGCGTCGTCTTGCCGCTGCCCGTGGAGCCGATCACGGCAGTGGTCTCGCCGGGCCGCGCCACCAGGTCGATGCCGCGCAGCACCGGCGCCTCGGCGCCGGGGTAGCCGAACCCTGCGCCCCGCAGCTCCAGATGGCCGTGCCGGCGCAGCGCGGTGACCGGTGCGGTGGGCGGTACGACGCTGGACTCGGTCTCCAGCACCTCCTGGATGCGCTCCGCGCACACCTCCGCGCGGGGCACCATCATGAACATGAAGGTGGCCATCATCACCGCCATCACGATCTGCATCAGATAGGCGAGGAACGCGGTCAGCGAGCCGATCTCCATGTCACCGCTGCTGATGCGGTGCGCCCCGAACCAGACCACGACGACGCTGGAGACGTTCACCACGGTCATCACGACGGGGAACATCAGCGCCATCAACTGCCCGGTGCGCAGCTGCACATCGGAAAGCTCGGTGTTGGCCTCGTGGAAGCGGCGGCGCTCGTAGTCGTCCTTGACGAAGGCGCGGATGACGCGGACACCGGTGATCTGCTCGCGCAGGATGCGGTTGACGTTGTCCAGCCGCTGCTGCATGGACCGGAACAGCGGCCGCATCCGGCGCACGATCAGCGCGACGGCGATGCCGAGCACCGGCACCACGCCCAGCAGCACGGTGGAGAGCGGTACGTCCTGGCCGAGCGCCATGAAGATGCCGCCGAAGCACATGATCGGCGCGGAGACCAGCAGCGTGAAGGCCATCAGCGTGACCATCTGTACTTGTTGCACATCGTTGGTGGTGCGGGTGATCAGGGAGGGTGCGCCGAACTGGCCGACCTCGCGGGCCGAGAACGACTGCACCCGGTCGAAGACGCCCGCACGGATGTCGCGGCCGACCGCTGCGGCGGTACGCGCACCCAGATAGACGGCGCCGATGTTGCAGACCACCTGCACCACGGAGACGGCCAGCATGAGGCTGCCGAAGCGCAGTATGTAACCGGTGTCGCCGCGTACGACACCGTTGTCGATGATGTCGGCGTTGAGCGTGGGCAGATAGAGCGTGGCGCTCGTCTGTATGAGTTGCAACAGCACCAGCAGCGCGATCGGCCGCTGGTACTGGCGCAGCCGGGCGCGGAGGAGGCGGATCAGCACACGGATTTCCTCGGTCGATCAGTGAGGGGTGAACGCAATGAGGGCGGAAGTGAAAGAGCGTACAAGTGTGCGCCTCACTCCCGCCGCTCTTTTTGTTTGTTTCCGGTGCTTCCAGGGCCAAGTCCTTGCAAAGGGAACGGCCTACGCGGGCACGGCCCCCTGATACGTCCGGGTCAAGGCCCCCGGGTACATCTCCTCGCGCACGGTCACGTACTGCTGCCGCACCGCCTGGCCGACGGCCAGGTCCTCGCCCGCCTCGAACACCTGGCAGGCCGCGGCGGGCCACTGGGGCGGATAGCCGGAGCCCGAGAGCGCCCATGCCGCCTGCCGGGCAGCGCCGATCGCGGCGTAGTCGGCGGGCTCGGGCACCACGATCTGCGCGTCCAGCAGCGCGGGCGCCGCGTCCCGGACGGCGGCCAGCCCCGCGGCCTGGCCCAGCAGGAAGACCCGCCGTACGGACACCCCGCGGCCCCGCAGCACCTCCAGCGCGTCCGCCAGCCCGCACAGCATCCCCTCGACGGCCGCCCGCGCCAGGAATTCGGGCTTCATGCTCTCGCGCCGCAGCCCGTGCAGCGAGCCCGCCGTATGCGGCAGCTGCGGCGTCTGCTCGCCCTCCAGATACGGCAGCAGCACCAGCCCCGAGGACCCGGGGGTGGAGGTCAGCGCCAGCTCGGAGAGGCCCTCCAGGTCGGTGCCGAGCATGCCGGCGGCGCCGCGCAGCACGCGCGTCGCGTTGAGCGTACGTACCACCGGCAGGTGCAGCCCGGTCGCATCGGCGTAGGAGGTGATGGTGCCGGTGGGGTCGACGAGCGCCTCGTGGTGGACGGCGCACACGGAGCCGGTGGCGCCGAGCGAGATCACCACGTCGCCGAGGCCGACACCGAGCCCGAAGGCGGCGGCCATCGTCTGGCCCGTACCGGCGGAGATCAGCAGCCCCTCGGGGGTGTGCCCGGCGGGCTGCGCCGGGCCGATCACCTCGGGGAGCCCCACCTGGTGGCCGAGCGCCAGCTCCACCAGATCGGGCCGGTACGACTCGGTCGCCGCCGACCAGTAGCCGGTGCCCGACGCGTCCCCGCGGTCGGTGACCCGCCGTGCCGGGCGGCCCAGCAGCTGCCAGACCAGCCAGTCGTGCGGCTGCATGATCTCGGTGACCTGCCGCGCCGCGTCCGGCTGCTCGCGGGCCAGCCAGCGCAGCTTGGAGACGGGGTGCGCGGCCTGCGGGACGGTACCGACGGCCTGTGCCCACGCCTCGCGCCCGCCGAGCGCGTCCATCAGGTCGGCCGCCGCCGTCTGCACCCGCTGGTCGTTGCCGAGCAGCGCGGGCCCGACCGGCGACCCGGTGCTGTCCAGCGCGACGAGGCCCTGCTGCTGAGCGGAGACGCCGATCGCCTGCACGTCGGCGAGCTGCCCGCCGCCCGCCGCCGTACCGAGGGAGCGCAGCCACGACTGCGGGTCGTCGCGCTCGGCCGGGTGCTCGGCGTGGCCGTGCCTGACGACCGCGCCTGTTTCCGCGTCACAGACGACGATGCTTGTGTACTCGGCTGAACTGTCCAGTCCGGCGACTATCCCCATGGCCGGAATGATGCCTCATAGTCACCCGTACCGGGCCCGCTACCCCGCCCCCGTGACCTACGCCGCACCACCCGGACCGGCTTCCCACCCGCCGGACCACGACGACCGGAAGGAGCTGAAGTTGTCCAACCCTCTGCGCTGGCCGACCCTGGAGGAACTGCGCCGCCGTACGAGCATGAAATGGCGCACCTACGACCCCGATGTGCTGCCCCTGTGGGTGGCGGAGATGGATGTACACCTGGCGGAGCCGGTCGCCGAGGCGATAGGCGAGGCGGTGCGGCTGGGCGACACCGGCTACCCGGCGGGTACCGGCTACGCGGACGCCTGGGACGGCTTCGCGCGCCGCCGCTGGGGCTGGGAGGTCCCGGCAGCGCGCACCGCGATCGTCCCCGATGTGATGCTCGGCGTCGTCGAGGTACTCAAGCTGGTGACGGGCCCGGGCGACGCCGTGGTGGTCAACCCGCCCGTCTACCCGCCCTTCTACCAGTTCGTCTCGCACCTGGACCGCCGCGTGCTGAGGGCCCCGCTCGACCAGGCGGGGCGGCTCGATCCGGAGGCCCTTGAATCCGCGTTCGCCCGGGCCACCGAGGGCGGGCGCCGCGCCGCCTATCTGCTGTGCAGCCCGCACAATCCCACGGGCACGGTGCACACCGCTCAGGAGCTGGCCGATGTCGCCGCGCTCTCCGCCGCGTACGGCGTCCGCGTGGTCGCGGACGAGATCCACGCGCCGTTGGTGCTGCCGGGCGCCCGGCACGTGCCGTACCTCTCGGTGCCGGGCAGCGAGAACGCCTTCTGTCTGCTGTCCGCCTCCAAGGCGTGGAACCTGGCCGGGCTCAAGGCGGGGCTGGCCGTCGCCGGCGGTGCGGCGGCCGACGAACTGGCCGCCATGCCGGAGGAGGTCGGTCATGGCCCCAGCCACCTGGGCGTCATCGCCCACACGGCGGCGCTACGGCACGCGACCGACTGGCTGGAGCGCCTGCTGGCCGGACTGGACGGGAACCGCCGACTGCTGGGTGAGCTGCTGGCTCACCACCTGCCCGGAGTCGGCTACCGGCCGCCGCAGGCCACCTTTCTGGCCTGGCTCGACTGCCGTGCACTGGGACTGGGCGACGATCCGGCCGCGGCCTTCCTGCAGCGCGGCCGGGTCGCCCTCAACTCCGGTCCAGCCTTCGGCACCGGAGGAGCGGGGCACGTACGGCTGAACCTGGCGACCTCCCCCGAGATCCTGACGGAGGCGGTGCGCCGGATGGCATCGGCGCTGTGAAGAGTCCGGCCCACGCCTGATGTGGCCGGCCGAGCCGATTCGGCGCGCGTCTTGTCACGCCCGCGCCGGCCGGACGGCCCGGCTCGACGGGCCGCCCTCGGGGGAGGCGGCGGTGACCGTCACCTCGCCGGCCGTCGCCGAGGGGGGCGGCGGCGTGCCGCTGTCGGCCTGGGCCGCCCCGGCGGGCAGCAGCGCCATCGCACAGGCTGCCGCGACGAGGATGCCCTTGACGGGAGAGAGGGTGCGCATGGATCTCCTCCGGACGGAAGAAAGCGAGATTCCGGTCATCTCGGCCAGAACAGGGGAGCTCACAGTAGGAGGCTCCGGCACCCTTGGCGGGTATTCGCAGACGGCGGGTCGTACGGAAGGGGCCCGGCGCCGAAGTGACGCCGGGCCCCGGGCTTTGCGGCTCCCCGTCGGCCGCGGGCCCGTCCAGCCGTGCAGCAGGGGATCAGCTGCGCGGCCGGGGATCAGCAGTGCGGTACGGGATCAGCAGCGCTTCGCGGAATACGCCTGGTAGCTCTGCGGCGAGCCCGCCGGGCGCAGACTGCCCACGCCGGAGGTGCAGTCCTCGACCGTGTTCGCCCCGTCCGTCCAGAACTCCTGCTGCTTGGTGGCCTTCCACGCCTTGGCGGCGTGGACCGAGTCGTCGCTGTAGCTGTAGACGCCCGCGGTGATGTCATAGGGAGCCGCGGTCTTACGGAAGCTCTCCCACACCCATACATAGCCGTAGTTCTCGTTGCACTTCTTCGAGTAGAACTGCTTGACCGAGGCGATCGTCTGCGAGCCCCGCTTGATCAGTCCGCGCTCGCCGATCGGCACGGCGTCGTCGCACACGCCGGTCGCCTGCGCCAGCTTGCTCGCCGGGTTCCCCTCGGGAGAGGGGGCAGTGGAGCGGGTCAGCTTCTGCGGGTTGGACGGCGGAGTGGCCGGACCGCTGCCGGCGTACGCCGCACCGGCGGGCAGCAGCACCAGCGCCGTGGTCGCGGCAACCAGTGCGCCCTTGGAGAAGTGGTTGGAACGCATAGTGATTTTTCCCCCTCTTTGGTGAAGAACGCTCTCATACGAGCTATCCCTGGCATCAGCGGCATGGGCTCGATGCGCCGGATACCCAGTACGACACGTTGGTACCGCGAGGGGTTGTACGCGGTTGCGCGCCACCGCCCGCTATCTTGCGGCCAGTTGACGCGGCGTCACGCCACTTGGGCCCCAGTCGTCACGGCTGCCTCAGGTGGCCGCACGCAGATCGTCGAGCACCAGCTCACGCACCACCCCCGGCTCGATGCCGAGCCGGGCGAAGAGGGCGAGGGAGATGTTGTCCTCGGAGCGCAGCACTCCGAGCACCACGTGTGCCACGCCGATGCCCCGGTCCTTGCGCGCCACCGCCTCCCGCAGCGCCTGCTTCAGCACCTTCTTCGCGCGTGCGGCGAACGGCACATGACGGGTGAGCGTGCCCTCGCCCTTGCCGCGCTTGCGTCCGCGTTCCGCGCGGCCGGAGTCCAGCGCGCCCTCGCCGAACGACTCCTCCGCGCGCCTGCGGACCGCCTCCAGGTCGATCCCGAGGGCTCGCAGCGCCTCCGCATCCTCCGGGCCGAGGTCCTCCTGCGCCCCCGGCACCACGCCCGCGACCGCCGTCCGGCACGACGCCGTGGTGATGCCGAGCCGGACAAGTGTTGCCGCGCCGGGCTGCTCCGGGTGGTACAGCGCCGCGAGCAGCAGATGCTCGGTGCCGATCCAGTCGTGCCCGAGCGAGTTGGCCTCGTCCTGCGCGCGGATCACCACGTCCCGCGCCTCCTTGCTGAACCGTTCGAACATCGGCCCTACCTCCCTGTCCGCTTCGCGTGCTTCTTGTGTACGGCCTGCCTGCTGACCCCGAGGGCCGCGCCGATCTCGTCCCAGGACCAGCCCTGCCGGCGTGCGCTGTCGACCTGGAGCACCTCCAGTCGTTCCGCGAGCCGCCGCAGCGCGGCGACGGCCCGCAGTCCGACCGTGGGATCACCGTTCAGAGCGGCCTGGGCGGTGTGCACGGCTTCATCGGCCTCATCCGCTTCCGTTTCTGCCATGCTGTCAACTTAAGCTGACAAGCTCTTCATGTCAACCGTCATTGACATGCTGCGTCTCCGCCTCGCCTGCGCCGATGTGCGGTGGAGGAGGCTGTCCGCATCGCGTCCGCACGGCCGGGGTATGCGCTCGCGGGAACTCGCGGGAAAGAGGGCGAGAGGGCGCAACCCGGCCTGGACCAGGGAAGGAGAGCCGGTGACACAGGCCATGGACACCGTGCGGCTGGTCCGCCGTGTGCTCGGCCCTGATGTGGTGGGCGGCTATCTGTACGGCTCCGCGGTGCTCGGCGGTCTGCGGCCGCACAGTGACGTGGACGTGTTCGCCGTGCTGCGACGGCATACCTCCGAGTGGGAACGCCGGGAGCTCGTCCAGGGACTGCTGGAGATCTCCGGCGAGCAGGCCCGGCTCGGCCCCGCCCGCCCGGTGGAGCTGACCGTCGTCGTCCAGGACGACATCCGCCCTTGGCGCTACCCGCCGCGCCGCGAGTTCCAGTACGGCGAGTGGCTGCGCGACGCGTACGAACGGGGCGAGTCGCCCTCGCCGGAGCCGGACCCCGACCTCGCCCCGCTGATCACCATGGTGCTGCACGGAGACACCCCGCTGTTCGGGCCACCGCCCCCGGACGTCCTCGACCCCGTCCCCGAAGAGGACCTCCGTCGCGCGCTGGTCGCCGGAGTTCCGGACCTGCTGGCCGAACTGGAGCCGGATACACGCAACGTCGTACTGACGCTCGCCCGGATCTGGACGACGCTGGCGACCGGGCTCGTCCGGCCCAAGGACGCGGCAGCCGACTGGGCTCTCGCCCGCCTCCCCGCGGAGCACCGGCCCGTACTGGCCCGCGCACGCGCCGGCTATCTCGGACAGGAGGGCGAACGCTGGGACGACCTGCTACCCCGGCTGCGCCCGTACGCCGCGTACGTGGTCGGTGCGATCGACCGCCTGGCGCCGGCCACCGGCCCGTCGGCCTCCCGGAGCACGCCGTCCTCCGAGTCCCCGCCGAACGCGTCCGGAGGCTGAACGCCGCTGGGGCTGCTGCAGAGACGCCGGGGATCAGGGAGGGGAGGCGCGCGGGGCCGCCCTGGCGCCCTCTTGCATGGCCCACGCGGCGCCCGCGGCGGGTGCGAACGCGGGTGCAGGCGTGGCTGCGGGCTGCGGGTGCGGGCGGGGGCCACCACGATCGGGTGACCGGCCAGAGGGCCCGGACGCCGGGCCGGACCGCCGCCCGATATGCCGGACGGGGCGCCCGGTCTTCCGGAGCGCCCGCCGAAAGCGCAGCTGGGAACGTTTCTGCGCGGTTGTGCTGTGGTGGGGCGGGTGGGACTCGAACCCACGGCCGACGGATTATGAGTCCGCTGCTCTAACCGGCTGAGCTACCGCCCCGTAACGGCGCACCGCGCACATCTGTGCGCGCCGTCTGCCGCAGCATAACCGTTCATAGGATCTGCCGCCCGCGCCGGGGGAGATCTACGCAGGTGAGGACCGCGAACCAAGGGTGATCGGTTCCCGTTCGTGGTCAACTTCCGTACAGATCAGGGAAGAACGTCCCCGCACGGGCCCCGGACGAGTGACGGCATGGAAAAAGGGCCCCGGGAAGGGGCCCTTTCAGGTACTGCTCCCGCGACTGGACTCGAACCAGTAACCTGCCGGTTAACAGCCGGCTGCTCTGCCGATTGAGCTACACGGGACCGTCTTGTCGGTCACACTCCGGAACCCCGGAGCGCTCCCTTGCGGCGAGGAATACATTAGCGCATGCCAGGGGGTGCCCCGAAATCGGTATTGCCGCCGCCCATCCGCGGTACCCCTCCAGGCGCCCCGACGGTGCTCGCAGCCGCCGGGGCACCGGCAGCAGGACCATCAGCCGAGAGAAGGGGCAAGCTATGCGCTACCGGCTCACGTTCGTGTCCGGACTGGCCGTCGGCTATGTGCTCGGCGCCCGCGCGGGACGCGAGCGGTACGAGCAGCTCAGGAAGGCCGTGCGCAGGATCGCGGAGAACCCGGCGGTACGCAACGCGGGGGAAGCCGCGGCACTCAGCGGGCGACAGGCGGCGGCCAAGGCGGCCGATGCGGTCCAGGACCGGCTCCCTTCGCCGATGAGTGATCGCATCCGTACGGTCCGTGACTACCGTGCCCGGGCGGGCAGCGACTGGGGCGCCGAGGCGCACTGAGAAGCAGCGGGGCAGGGCCGGGGCTGCGTCCCGGGTGGTGAGCCGTCGGCTGCTATCCGGGGATGCGGCCCCGGTCGCCTTTCTTCCCGGCGCCCTCCAGCAGCGGAGCCAGCAGATCGCCGCACTCCTCGATCCGCGGCGGCAGGTCGGAGCTGAGGAAGACCAGGTCCTGGGGCTTCTTGGCGGCGGCCAACTCGTCCCACGTCAGCGGGGTGGAGACGGTGGGGCGCTCCTTGGCGCGCAGCGTGTAGGGGGCTGCGGTCGTCTTCGCCTGGTTGTTCTGCGACCAGTCGACGAAGACCTTCCCCGGGCGCAGGTTCTTGGCCATCTTGCTGACCGCGTGGTCGGGCAGGTCCGCCTCCGCCTCCTGGGCGAGCTTCTTCGCGTACGCCGAAACCCGGTCGGAAGGGGTGCGCTCGATCGGCGCGATCAGATGCAGGCCCTTGGAGCCGGAGGTCTTGGGCAGCAGGGTGATGCCGTCGTCGCCCGCCCGCTTGCGGAGCCAGTCGGCGAGCCGGCGGCAGTCCAGGATGTCGGCGCCCTCGCCGGGGTCGAGGTCGAAGACCAGGCGGTCCGCCTCGGCCTGGTGGTCCGACTGCCACTGCGGAGTGTGCAGCTCCAGTGCGGCCAGGTTCGCCGCCCACACCAGTGTCGCCTCGTCCTGGATGAGGACCTGGTGCAGCGGCTCCTTGCTGACGACGGAGATCTTGCGCCTCGTCACCCAGTCGGGGGTGCCGGGCGGGACGTGCTTGGTGAAGAACTTCTCGCCCTCCACGCCGTCCGGGTAGCGCAGGAAGGAGAGGGGGCGTCCGTCGAGGTGGGGCAGGAGAACGTCGGCGATCGAGGCGTAGTAGTGGATCGCCTCGCCCTTGGTGAACCCCGTCGCCGGATAGAGCACCTTGTCGAGGTTGCTGAGGGCCAAGCGGTGGCCCCCGATCTCCGTGTGAGGCATACCCTGAGAGTCCCATAGAAGGGACAAAGTATGCGTTCAATCTGGAAAGGGACCATTTCCTTCGGGCTGGTCTCGATCCCGATCAAGGTGGTGGCCGCCACCGAGAACCACAGCGTCTCCTTCCACCAGGTGCACACTGCCGACGGGGGCCGCATCCGCTACCGCAAGGTGTGCGAGCTGGACGAGGAGGAGGTGCCGCGCGAGGAGATCGGCCGGGGCTTCGAGACCGAAGAGGGCCACACCATGCTGCTGACCGACGACGACATGGCGGCCCTCCCGCTCCCCACCGCCAAGACCGTGGAGATCCTCGGCTTCGTACCCGCCGAGGAGATCGACCCCATCCAGCTCGACCGCTCCTACTACCTGGCCGCCGACGGCAAGCGTGCCGACAAGCCGTATGTGCTGCTGCGGGAGGCGCTGCGAAGATCCGGCAAGGTCGCCGTCGCCAAGCTGGCGCTGCGGGCCCGGGAGAGCCTGGGCATGCTGCGCGTGTACGAGGACGCGTTGGCGCTGCACACCATGCTGTGGCCCGACGAGATCCGCTCGGTCGGCGGGGTGGCCCCCGAGGGACAGGTCGCGGTGCGGGACGCCGAACTCGATCTGGCCGACACCCTCATGGAGACGCTCGGCGAGCTGGACTGGGATGAACTGCGGGACGAGTACCGGGAGGCGCTGGAAGAGCTCGTCAGGGCGAAGGCCGAGGGCACCGGTCCTGCGCCCGAGGAGCTGCGCCGCAGGACCGAGGCGGGCGGCGGCAAGCTGGTGGACCTGATGTCCGTACTGGAACGCAGCGTGCAGGAGGCCAGAAGCGGGCGCCAGGAGGGCGAGGCGGCGACCGTCCACGAGCTGGCGGAACGCCAGCGCCCCGCTAAGAAGACGGCCGCCAAGAAGACGGCGGGGAAGAAGGAACCGGCCAAGAAGGCTGCGGCCAAGACGGGCACGAAGACCGCTGCCAAGAAGACGGGTTCGAAGGCAGCCGCCCCGAAGAAGACGGCAACCAAGAAGACTGCCGAAAAGAAACCGGCCGCGAAGAAATCCACACGTCCCCGCAAGACCGCGTGACCGCCGTCCGTTGTCCGGTAAGGGGGTGCCCCTGTCCGACGCTTGCGGGCTGCGGGTCGCGTCGTGTTGGTCGCGCAGTTCCCCGCGCCCCTTACGGGGCGCAGCCCTCAGCCCTAGTCCCGCCCTCCTGGTCGGCGGCCCGCCGGGAGGAAGAGCACCGAGTTCACATACCGCCGGTGCGGTGCGAGTGAACGGCGCAGCAGTCCGTGTTCCGCGACGTGCGCTGTGCGCCGCTGGTGCGCGGCCAGATCGAAGTCGGCCAGTGGCACCCAGGTGCGCGCGGGCAGAACCCAGCCGGTGTAGCCGAGTGCGGACAACAGGGACAGCACCGGTGCGAGCGGCTGGATACGCAGCTCCAGTTCGATGAAGAGAGCGGGCCGCTCGCGCGTGACGGTGGCCTCCGCGCCGTGCAGCACGGCGAGCTCGCTGCCATCCACGTCGATCTTGAGCAGGGTGACATCGGTCAGACCCAGCTCGTCCAGTGGCAGACAGGGCACATCCAGCGTCGCCTGGTGCACCTCGCGCCGCACCAGTGAGGAGACGCCGCGGTCGCCGCGCCCGTCGGGCGGCAGCCACAGTGTCGCCGTCCCCGAGTAGTCGCTGGCGGCGGCCTGGAGGACCTCCGTGTGCGGCGGCGCCCCGGCACGCAGTCGCCGTGCCAGGTGGGGGACGGGTTCGAGGGTGACCACACGGTCGGCGCGCCGCGCCAGCCGGCGCGTCCACGGCCCGTACCAGCCGCCGATGTCGACAGCTGTGCCGCCGTACGGGCAGAAGTCGGCCAGCCGCGCCAGTTCCGGCTCGAAGCGCGGGTACAGCAGGTCGGTCGCGGCCGTCAGCAGGCGTCCTGGCAGGTGCGGGCCGATACGGGAGGCGAGAGTCATGAGGAAGGGGCCTCCGGCTCGGAGAGGCGTTTCAGCAGCCGCTGATGCTCCTCGTCGCCGACCTGCTCACCGGAGGAGGGGAGCAGCTGCGGAATCCCGTCCACGATGGGGTAGCGGCGGCGCAGGCGCGGGTTGTAGAGCGCCTCCTCCGGCTGGAGCAGGGTGAGCGGGCCCTTGTCCAGCGGACAGGCGAGGATCTTCAGCAGGGGGTCGTCGGCGGAGAAGGGGGACATGGTCACTGCCTTTCGGGTGCGTCTTCGGGGCGCGCGGGCGGCAGCGTCGCCGACAGCGGGCGCCCGGCGGGCGGGAGGGCCTTCGGCACGGGCTTCGGCTCCGCGTCCCGAGGGCTGGTTTCGGCCTCCGGTTCGTGGCGGGGCAGGGCGACCAGGACGCAGACGGCGAGCGCGGCGCCGCCCAGCCGCAGGGCGAGCCGCAGCGGCTCGTCAGGCAGCGGTTCCGCGAAGGCGACGGTGCCGCTGACCGTTGCGTAGAGGAAGTTCACCGTCGTGCACACCGGTACGACCAGTGAGGCGCGGCACCGTTGCAACGCCGTCTGCGAGAGCACCAGCCCGGTCGTCCCGGTGAACAACAGGAGGTAGGGATATGGCGAGGTGAGCAGCGCTACCACAGTGCCGCCCGGGTCGCCGAGGTCGAGCAGCCCGGCGACGCCCTTGATGGCCAGCGAGCTGACTCCGTACAGGAACCCCACCGCCACCCCGTAGGGCACGCCTGCCGTCGGCAGCCGGTGGCGTCTTCTGGAGCGCCGCTCGGCGGACAGGAACAGTGCGAGGCCCAGCGCGAGGGAGGGCAGACAGATGACGAGCAGGAGGGGGACGGGTGCCAGCTTGCTGATCGTCTCGGAGCTGTCGTGCAGCGAGAAGACAATCATCAGCAGTGCCGCCAGGATGGCCAGCATTCCCTGCCGCTCGCGTCCGCTGGACCGCTCGCCGAGGAAGAGGGTGGACAGCAGCAGGAGCATCACCAGGCCGGTGACGAACAGCCCCTGAGCGGCGACGAGGGGGAGCGTGCGGTAGACGGCGAGCTGCGCGGCGAACCCCAGCAGCAGCGAGGCGGCACCCGCGATCCACAGCGGGCTGCGCAGCAGATGCAGTACGAGCCGGGCGGGGCGCCCCGCGGAGAGCGGTGGGAGCGCCGAGAGCGCCCGCTTCTCGATGACGAAGCCCGCGCTGAACAGCAGGTTGGCCAGCAGCGCCGCCGCGACTCCCCAGAGCATCAGCTGCACTCCTCCCCGGGCGGCTCACCGCGCGGCGCCCCGCCCTGCCGTGGCACCGCGCGCGCGTGCACCAGCAGGATGGAGGCCAGGGACGGCATGTGACAGGCGGCGCGGTCCAGCGGACGCAGCGGGCGCGGCACATCGTGGTACGGCGCCCCGGTGATCCGTACGACGCGGAAACCGGCCGCGGGCAGCATCGAGCGCAGCGCACGCGCTGTGAACAGCCGCAGGTGGCCCACCACTTGCGAGCCCGGACGGCCGTGGATGCCGCGCAGCGACACCTCGGAGAAGACCGGCTGGGTGCCCAGCAACAGCAGCGCACGGTTGTACCAGGCGGCAAGGTTCGGCGTGGACAGCAGCAGATGCCCGCCCGGACGCAGCACCCGGTGCAGCTCGTCCAGTGCGGCGTCCGGGTCGACGAGATGCTCGATCACCTCCGAGAAGAGCACCGCGTCGGCCGAGCCCGTGGCGAACGGCAGGCCGGGCGCGGACAGTTCGCCCCGTACGGCCGTCAGGTGCGCCGAGGCGCGGCGCAGCGCGTCCTGCGACCAGTCCACGCCCACCAGACGGTGCCCGGGGAGTGAACGCGCGGCGGTGGCCGCCGCACTGCCGTCGCCGCAGCCGATGTCCAGCACGGTGGACGGCGCGTGCCCCAGGGCGCGCGCCAGGATCGCCGCCTGGCGCCGCGCACGGTCGGGACCGGAGGCGACGGGGGTTGCGGGGTCCTCGTAGAGCTGCTGAAGGGTGCTGGTGCCACCGCTCACGAGGGCTCCCCGTTCGACTCGTCGGACCTGCTCGGCACGTAGGAGGTGGCGGCCAGTGCCTCGGCGAACAGTGTGCCGAGGCGCCGGCCCGCGCTGTCGTCCAGCCGGGCGTGCGACCAGCGCAGCGCCAGCTGGAGCCGCCCGCCTGTCGAGACGGTCGTCACGGACAGGCCGCGCGGCACTCGGGCGGGCGCCGAGAACCAGACCGCCCGGGCGCGTCCCGCGTCACCGAAGTCGAGCGGGTAGGGAACGCGGCCGATGTTGGACAGCAGGGTGGTGGACGCCCACGGCCCCGCCGCCCTGCGCAGCGTGCGGATGCCGGCGGCGCGCAGTCCTACCGGCAGCAGCGGAGTGGTCAGCAGGTCACCGCTGAAGCCGAGTTGGGGCCGGTCGGCGGCCTTGAGCGCGCGGGTGCGGGCCGCGGTCGACCGCAGCAGTCGCTCGATCACCTCCCGGCCGGACGCGCCGGGGGCGCCGGGCGCCGTCAGCACCCCGTACAGCTCGCGCTCCTGCGCCCCGAACGTGACCTCCACCAGCCGGGTCCCGTTCCCGATGGGCATATCCGCGGTGCGGGGCCGGTCGTCGACGGGCATGGTGATCCGGACGGGCCGTACCGGCTCCTCATGTGCGCTGTTCCAGCGCGCCACCATCAGCCAGGTGGCGACCAGCAGTTGGTCGTTGACGGTGTAGGGGGCCGGCTCGCCCGGCGCGCGGGGCGGCCGGGCGGGCACCGGAAGGTCGGCGATCAGCATGCCATTGCCGGGCGTACCCGGATGGCGGGTGTCCGCCGCGACGCGGGCCGGACGCATCCAGATCTGTCCGCGCGGAGCGGACTCCACGTCCGCGCCCCGCTGCTCGGCGAGGGTCCTTACAGGCGGCGGCGCGGGGGAGTTGTCCGCGCCGCCGTACAGTTCGGCCGCTGTTGCGACCACCCGCAGACACGCCGGGCCGTCGAGCGCCGTGTGGTTGATCGTCACCAGCAGCACGCACCCGTCCCCGTGCTCGATCACCTCGGCACGGAACGGCGGCGAGGCATCCAGCGGCGGGCACTCCGCCAGGGCCCGCTCCCGCGCCTCCTCCAGGGTGCCGCCCGGGAAGGCGACCGGATCCCGCTCCGGCTCCGCAGTCAGCACCCACTCGTACCGGGGCCGCCACCAGCGGGTGGGCACCTGCCGCAGCAGAATGCGCGGGTGCCGCCGCATCGCCTCGGCGAACGCGGCCCGCAGCCGGTCCGGGTCGGGCAGCGCGGGCAGGTGGATCTCCACATGCACCGTCTCCGGCTCGTCGTCGTCCAGACAGTGCCGGGTTATCTCGTCGACGGTGGGGAACGGAATGCGGCGCTCCCCGGCGGCGGATGCCTTCTGTCCCGCGCCGTTTTTGCTGTCCCTGCTGTCCTTGCGCTCGTGCTCACGGCCGGAGCTCAACTGCGGCGCCGCCCCGCCCGATACGACAGCGGACTCGGGCGCCCCGCCCGCGCGGGCCGCGCCGCTGTGCGCCGCTGCGCCCTCAGCGGCGCGGTCCGGAGCGGCGCGGTCCGGAGCCGCGCCGGCCGATGCGGCGCCGGCCTGTGCGGCTGCTCCGTGCCGTGTGGCGCCCTCGTGCGAGGGCGTGGCGCTCGCGCCCTTGTGGGGTGGTGTCATGGGGCGGGGTCCTCCCCCTCGTGCGGTTTGTGCTGCTCGCCCGGCGGGTTCTGGGCGGGCCGTGCGTGCGGTCCCGGCCCGGTGTCGCCGGGCGGGGCTCCGCCCGGCCCGGCGGGGGTGTCCGGGAGGGTCCGGGCGTGCCCGCCGTGCGGAGCGGGTGGCACGGGCGGCAGGGGTGCTGTCGCGGCCTCCGGGGCGTACGGCGGGCGCTGCGGCTGCGGAGGCTGCTGCATGGCCGGCCCCACCGGTGATGGCGGCCCCGTATCGGGCGCCCACGGCTCCGGTTCCGCGGCGGTGGCGGGCTCCGGCTCCCGCGCGGGCAGCGTCACCAGTGCGGCGGCCAGCGCCAGCAGGGCCAGCGCCTGTGCCACGTACCCGAAGGCGCCCTGCCCGTCCGCGAGGGCCGACCCGGCGCCCAGGGCCGCGACCACCCCGGCGCCCGCCATGGCCAGCAGCGCCACCGGCACAAGCACGCCGGGCCGGAGCCGGGCGGCCACCGCCAGCGCGGGGACGACCAGCGCGTACGGGCCCGCGACCAGCGCGACCACCAGGGTGAGCACCGCCGTGCCGAGCACCCAGCCTGGCGGCGGCACCGGATCGCGCTCCTCGCCGGCACCCAGCGGCGTACCACGCCGCATGCCGATGAAGGCCAAGCACAGCAGTGCGACGATGCCCAGCCCGCCCGCGACGAGCCCGGCCTTGTACCAGGTGGCAGGCTGGTACTCCAGCTTGACCGTGCCCGTCTCTCCCGCCGGCACGAGGAAGCCCTGCTGCCAGCCGTCGAGCCGCAGCGGACGCAGCTTCTTGCCGTTGAGGGTGGCCTCCCAGCCGTCGTTGGCGTTCTCGTACGTCTGGAGGTAGGCGGCGGGCCCGTCGCCCACCTCGACGGTGCGCTCGTCGCCCGCCCAGTCGCGGGCGACGCTCGTACGGTCCCGGGGCCGATGTCCGGGCTCGGCACCTGCCGCGTCCTCGGACTCTTTCGCGTTCTCGGCACCTGCCGCGCCCTCGTCGCCGCTGCCCAGCGTGACGTCGGTGATGGCCAGTGGTCCGGCGTCACCGGCTTCCACGGTGTGGCTGCCGGCGTCCAGTTCCAGGCTGCCGTCCTCCGCCTCGCCGGCACACAGCCGTACGTCGATCGGGCGCCGCTCGGTCAGGTCGCGGACTTTCCCGGCCGCCTTGGTGGCGTGCAGGGTGCCGTCCACGGCGAGCACCGGGCCCTTGCCGCAGGGAAGTTCGAACTTCTGGTCGGCCCGGGGCGCCGGCACCCGGAAGTCGTCCAGCGCGGGCAGATAGACCTCGTTGAGCCCGACCGGCAGCTGGAGCTGTCGGTCGGCGAGGGGGTTGTGAACAGTCAGCTGCTTGGTCTTGGTGACCGTGAGCGTCATCTCGTCCGTCTCGATCGGCTCGAAGCGTGCCTGGCCGTTCTTGTCGACCCCGGCCGTCGTCGCACCGTCCGGCGAGCTGATCCGCACCTCCTTGGCCGCTGCGGAGATGCCGCCTGCCGGGGCGAGCACGATCTCGCTGATCTCCCGTTTCTCGGGCCACTTGAGCCGGATGGTCGGCTTGTCACCGGCGATCCACGCGGTGGAGAGATTTCCGTCCACCAGATTGCGTGCGCTCAGCGCGGTGCCGGTCCTGGCCATCGAGTCGACCGATGCCGTGATCCGGTCGCGCGACCCGGGCGCCGACTCGTCCAGCAGCCGGTCGAGTTCGCCGCCCGGTACGGGCAGCGCCCGCGCGCGTACGTCGTAGTCGGAGCTCGCAGCAGTGGTGAATTTACGGTGCAGACCGACCTCGGCGGAGACCGGGGAGAGGCCACCCGGATCGTCGCCCCGGTGCAGCGAAACCAGCTCACTGTCCGCACCGTCGTCTTCAGTGTCTGCGGGGAGCTTCAACAGCCGGGTCACCTGTACGTCAGGGATGCTGATTTCGGCGAATCCGGCACCCGACAGCCCGGCGCGTGGCGGCTGCGCCTCGGTGATGGTCAGCTTCAGCCACCGTGCCGCGCCCTGTGGTGCCTTGATCTGCTGCCGCTCCCCTGTGGGCCGCAGGAAGCTGGAGGCGCTGCCGTGCTCGGTCTCCACCCGCACCCGGGTGGGCGCCGCGCGGGTGGCGTCACCGGGCAGCGGCGTCACCTCGATCTCGCGGGGGATGTCGACGCTCCCCCGGAACTCGGCCTTGATCCACTGGTCTTCGGGTTCACCCGCCGAGCCCTCCGCCCAAGCGGTGTTCGGGTTGCCGTCGAAGGCACCAACCGGCTCGTACTGCGGCAGATGGAAGAGCCAGTTGCCGCTGCTGGACGCGGTCACGGACTTCGCACCGCGCAGTACGGACGTCGTCTGGTGCCGGGTGCCGTTGGTCGGCAGGATCTGTTTCGGCTTCTCGCCGGGCTGCTGGAGGCTGTCCGGATGGTTCCGCTCACCGGCGGTGTAGGTGTACGAGGTGTTGGTGTTCACCAGCCCGAAGCGGGTGTCGGCGCGCCGCAGCCCGTCCCCCTTCACCTGCAGCGACGGGGTGCCGAGGCCCGGATGGTTGTCCCCGGACAGCACGGTCGGCCTGCCCTTGATCCGTTTGTCGCCCGCCAGCGGCAGCAGCGCCTCGGGGCCGCCACTGACCTTCGCCGTCTGCGAGACGGGCTTGAGCGCCGCCCTGCCCGGGCGCGCCGTACCGGTCGGCTGGTAGATCTCCACGGCCTGCTGACGCGGGTAGAAACCGGCGACCTGGACGGGCGTTCCCTCGGGAATACGGCCCCCGGTCAGCGTCGGGCCGAAGCCCTTCACCTTCCGGTAGCCGGACGCCTCCAGGGTGCGCTTGACGGTCTGCGGCGGTACGTAGCCCAGCTGGTCGGGGTCGAGATCGTTGCGTACGACGACGTCGTACAGGCCCGCGCGGGCCAGGAAGTCGGCCAGTCCGGGGACTTCGCCGCCGCTCATCAGCGCCTGCTCCACCGCGTCGGTCGCTCTGCGGTTGCCCGGGGTGCCGAACGGTACGTAGTCGCGCTGCGCCCAGGGGGACTTGGCGAGTACGTCCAGCGGCTGGTCGATGGGGGAGCCCCAGCTGTAGATGCCGTGCGCCGTCGCCGGGGTGACATAGGCGCGGGTGTGCGGCGCCTTCTTCTCGAGCCAGTCGGCCGTCTGCTGCCAGTGCTTGGGCAGCTTGTCGAATGCGCCCGGCTGGAGGATGTTCCCGTTGACGTACGGCAGACACAGTCCGGGCAGTACGGCCAGCGTCGCCGCCCACAGCAGCATGCGGCGGCCCGGCAGTGCCCTGGTGCCGCGGGTGCTGAGGGCGACGGCCATCAGATGGGCGAGCCCGAAGATCAGCGCGAGGGCGAGCCCCGGCTGGAACTTGTAGATGTTGCGGAACGGGCGCAGCCAGCCGTCCAGCCAGCCCTGGATCTGCTCGGCGAACGGTGCTCCCAGCGCTCCCGCGTACCCGGCGAGCATGATGCCGGTGACGGTCACTGTCGTCAGCAGCAGCCAGCGCCGCTCCGGCAGGTCGCGGCGCGCCAGCCCGGCCAGGCCCAGCGCGGCGGCGAAAGCGCCGCCCAGAACGGCCGGCCAGCCGGCGGCCACCGTCCACCCTGCGGGCAGCCATGGATCGCCGAAGTGCAGATAGGCCGTCCAGTTGCCGCTGCCGCGCAGCATCTCGGTGGCCGACATGGTGCCGGTGGTGGTCTCCGCGTTCTCCACGTACGGCATGAAGTCCTCGCCGTAGGTGCCGAGCAGCAGCAGTGGCACCCACCACCAGATGGTGGCCAGCACGACGCCCGGCAGCCACCAGGCCAGCAGGGTGCGACGGGTGCGTCCGGTACGGGTGGCGACGTACAGCAGCGCGGGCAGCAGCGCAGCAAGGGTGGAGGCCGCGTTGACACCACCCATGAAGGGGATCGCCAGCGCCGAGCGGGCCGCCGCGATACGGGGCGCCACCAGCGTGGAGGTCAGCGGCAGCAGCACCCACGGCAGTACGGCGCCCGGCAGTGCGGCGGCCGAGGTGGAGCCGATCACGATGGTGTAGGTGGGCCACAGGGCGTAGACCACCGCGGCGGGCAGCCGGGTGACGCGCGTGCCCACACCGAGCCGTTCGGCCAGCCGCAACGCGCCCCAGAAGGCCGCCGAGACGATCAGTGACATCCACAGCCGCTCGGCCAGCCAGGTCGGTATCTGGAGCAGATCGGTCAGCCCGTAGTAAGGCAGCGCCGGGAAGAGGTAGCCGGCGTACTGGTCGGCGATCCCGCCGAAACCGCCCCGGTCGTGCCACAGCTGTCCCAGGTCGCCCAGGAACTGCCAGGGGTCTGCCGCGACTCCGAGCTTCGTCTCGAACGTCATCTTCCCCGGCGACTTGGCGAGGAAGGCGACCAGGACGACCGCCCAGAAACCGAACAGCCAGCGGCGGCTCCTGGGCCGCTCCGGAGGTGGAGCGGGCCGCGGCGAGGGAGCCGGCGTCTGGGGTGGCGCCTGGACGGTCGTGGTCATGAGGGACACCGCCGGAGGATGAGGAGGAGGTTCCAGGTGGCGAACTCGCGCAGCCCGGGCACACGGGTGATCGCGCCCGCGAGAAACGGCCAGTAGCGGGAGCGGGCAGCGACGATCTCCACGTCGTCCCGGGCGCGCACGTGACGGAGGGTGGGTCCGATGTGCACGGCGAACAGGTTCTCGCCGAGGGTGTGCTTGGCGGGGCGGCCGGTACGGCGCCGGTAGCGGGCGCGGGCACGTTCGGCCCCCACGTAGTGCCAGGGCGCCGTCTCGTGGCCGCCCCAGGGGGAGTACCAGTTGGTGAACGACACGTAGATCAGCCCGCCGGGGCGGGTCACGCGGACCATCTCGGACAGGAACGTCTGCGGATCGGCCACATGCTCCAGCACGTTGGAGGAGAAGCACACATCCGCCACCTTGTCGGCCAGTGGCAGCAGATAGCCGTCGGCCAGCACCGCGCCTTCCGGTTTGCGGCCGCCCGCGTGCAGTTCCTCCGCGTCCGGTTCGAACAGATAGCAGTGCGCTCCCTGGCGGCGGAACTCCTCGGTGAAGTGCCCGCTGCCGCCGCCTACGTCCACGACAGTGCGGCCCTCCAACGGGACGTAGCGCTCCACCTGTTGCACCGCGTCCCGCGCGAGCAGGCCGTAACAGTACGCAGGGTCGGACTGCTCGCGCAGGAAGGCACGGAAGAGCGCGACGGATCGTCTGATGGAGGGGTCCCGCACGGCCCTATCACCGCCCTACGGGAACGGGGCGCAGGGCGGCGGCTCGGGCGGTCTCCAGCGCCGGGCCCGGGTCCGGGCCCTGTTCGGGGCCTGGTTCGGGGCCCAGTACCGGGTCCGGGTCCGTGTCGGGTTCCGGGCCCGGACGGCTGGGTGCGGGAGCTTCCGGAGTGCCGGCGGCGCGGGCGTACGCCTCAGCCGCGACGGCCCGGAAGCTGCGAACCGTGTGCGCCCAGCGGAACCGGGCCGCCCGGCGCTCTGCCGCACGGCCCAGTGCCAGCCGCCGTTCGGCCGACAGCGCGAGCGCGCACCAGTGCGCGGCGAACGAACTCTCCCCGCGCGCCAGCAGCCCGGTCACCCCGTCCTCCACGGAGTCGCGCAGCCCGGGGATGTCGAAACCGATCGCAGGGGTACCGCGTGCCGCTGCCTCCATGACGACCAGTCCCCACCCCTCCACCAGTGAGGGGTGCAGCAGCATCCAGGAACGGCACAGCAGTCGGTGCTTTTCGCCTTCGCTGATGTGCCCGGTGAAGGTGACGCCGGGACCGGCCATGGCTTCGAGCGCCGGCCGTTCCGGGCCGTCGCCGACGATGACCAGCCGGCCGCCGGTGACCGGCCTGACCCGTTCCCACAGGCGCAGCAGCAGATCGACCCGCTTGTACTCGACCAGCCGTCCCATCGCCAGGAACAGCGGCTCGGGCGCCTTGGGGTGCGGCGGGCCCGGCTCCTCGACACCGTTGTGGACGATGCGGATCTCCTCCTCCGGCACGCCGATCTCGGTCAGTGCCCGCGCGGTCGACCCGGAGACGGCGACCTTCAGGTTGTGCCGGTGGTTGCGGGCCAGCGCCCAGTGCTCGAGCTGCCGGCCCAGCCGTGCGGCAGGAGCCGGATAGCGCATGCCCCACAGGTCGGTGTGCACATGGTTGACGAAGCAGAGCGTCGGCCCCCGGTGCCACAGGGGCGCGAGGTACGGCATGCCGTTGCAGACCTCCACCAGCAGGTCGCAGTCGCCGACCTGCCGGGCGAAGGCGCTTCGGGCGCGCAGGAAGTGTGTGGCATCGCCACCTGCCGACACGACGCGGTAGTCGCGGTAGGCGGCAGGACCGCCGCACAGCAGGGTGACCTGGTGGCCATGGTGGGTGAGCCCCTCGGCTATCCGGTCGATCAGCAGCTCGGAGCCGCCCGCGGCCGGATTGCCGAGATCGCGCCGCGCCAGGAACACGATGCGGCGGGGGGACCCTGGATCGGCCGGCCGCTGCCTGCGCGGGGCGGGGCCCTGCCCGGTGGTGGGGGCAGGCACGAGGGCGGCGTGCTGGTCGTGTGGGGGGACCAGGGAGGGACGTACGTGCTGGGGCATTGGCGCTCCAACTCGTCTCAGGGTGCGGTAGGGACCGATGCGGTGGGGGCCGTCTCGGTGGGGGTCGTTTCTGTGGGGTCGGTGCCTTGTGGGGCCCGGTGGGGACTGGTGCGGTGTGCGGTGCGCTGTGCGGGGTGCTGTGTTGTGCGGTGGGGCGAGGTGCGGTGTGTTGCAGGTTTTGCAGGTGTGGCAGACATCGCAGGTGTGCAGGCGTTGCGTTGCGGTGCGTTGCGTGCGGTTGGATCGATCCCTTGCAGTGCGTTGCGTTGCGTTGAGGTGCAATGGAACCGATGCCTTGCAGTGCGTTGCGTTGAGGTGCCCTGGAACGGATGCCTTGCAGTGCGTTCAGTGGAGCCGTTGCGGTGCGTTGCGTTGCCGTGAGGCTCGTGCGGTGCAGTGCGTTGCGTAGGCGGTGCGAAGGCTTTGCGGGGGCTGTGCGCGGGGGGTGTGCGGGGCGGTGCGCATCGGATGGCTCAGTGTTCGCCGCAGTGTTCGCGGGTGGCTACTCACCGGAGTGACAATTTTGCTCCGGAACGAGCCTGAGGCTTCATCACTTCGCGCTCTGTCGCATGTTCAACCATCAGCGGCCGACAGGAGCCGAGTTCGCCGCGCCGCGCGGGTGCGCACATGCCGCTGTCACGCCCTCTTCACCGTCATGCCTCGGCCGGACGGTCCGGGGCGTGCCGTGCCCGGCCGGGAGCGGGGCGGCCCCTGGCGACCAGTACCGCACCCGCCGCGGCGCACACCCCGCCGGCCGTCACGGCGCCGATGGGGGCGACGCTGCCGACCATCCGCAGCTGGGAGTTGTCGTCCTTGGCCAGGCCCACGGCCTCCTGCTGGGTCTTCTTGGTGAACGCCAGCTTGTCGCTCTGCAACAGCGTCACCTTGTCGGCCTTGCCGCCGGGTGCGCGCAGCACGAGCTTCGGCCCGGTCGCCGCGTAGAGGATGCGGCCGGTGCGCTGGTCGACGATGAAGTCCAGGCCCGAATTCGAGTACCACTCCTCGGCGTTGACCTGCCCCCTCTTCGGCTGGTCCACCAGCAACCCGGGAACCTGCCGGGTGCCGGCCCGGGTGGGTTTCACCGTGCCCGAGAAGCGCAGCCCCTGGTGGCCGCGCACCTTCGCCTCGCCCTTGTAGCGCAGCGGGACGGTTGCGCCCAGGCTGCTGTCCCACCAGGAGTAGTCCCGCTTCTCCACGTCGAACGGCCACTTCAGGTACGCCTCTCCGGCGATGTCCTTCGGCTTGGAGCCGCAGCAGTTGACCGGCCGGTTGTTCTTGCGGTCGGTCACCAGGCGCTCGGTCGTCCACTGGAACGACTTGCGCGGGTCGTCCAGCTTGCGGGTCTTGGGGTTGTCGATGACCTGCGAGACGTTCCACACGGCTCGCCCGCTCTTCTCGCTGGCCGCGACATCGCCCAGCACGCGCCGGGTGACGGTGAGCTTCTGGCCGCTCTTGGTCTTGAGTTCCTGCTGGTCGAAGTATTTGCCCGTGCCGGTGAAGACCGAGGTGATGTTGACGTCGGTGGGAGTGCGCTTGGCCCGTGGTTCGACGTACCAGGCGAGCATCGGCGAGAGCACGAGCAGAAAGACTCCGAGGCCCAGCAGGATCAGGGCGAGAGGCGATGCGGTACGGCGCATGACGGGGCACTCCGAGGGTGGTCTAGGCCCGCACGCAGGGGCGGCCCTGCGGCAGGTGCGGCGCTACGACGGGGAAGTGCACGTTCGATGATGGGCCGCCCGAACTCGTGAAGGGAACGGTCAGTTCGTCTGGACGGTCCGTATGGGCCGGAAACCGTAGGCCGTCTCTTGACACGGAGTCAATGCCCACCGACACTCAGCAACTCACAAGGGGTTGGCTCCTGGGGCGGGGCCGTCGCACCGAACCGCCGCGTCCTGGCACGGCGGGTACGGCCACCACGGCACCGACGAAGAGAGGTTCGCCTCCGCCATGCACAGACTCCTCGCCGCCGCGCTCACCTGCGTGGTCGCTGCCGGTCTCGCCGTCGGCGCCGGCTTCGGCATCGTCGCCGCGCTCAACGCCACCCCGGAGCAGCCCAACGTGCCGCTGGTGCACTTCCATTCGTCACCGGACGAGGTCCCCGGCCTCGGCGAGTCCGCGCTGCCGTCGTCATCTCCCAGCGGCTCGTCGAGCCCGTCCAAGAGCACCGAATCCAGCCCTGGCGCCGCCCGGGATGCGGAGGAGTCCGCGGGCGAGGCCCCCGGCACTGCGTCGCCGACGACGTCACCCGACTCCGCGGACGGGTCTTCGGACGGATCACGAGGCGGCTCCCGGGGCGCGGCCGAACCCTCGGGCTCCGCCGCGGCACCGGGGGAGTGACGGTGACGTCCGCGCCTGTGCGCTCGGCCTGGCAGGACGTACCGCCGTTGCGGGTGAGGCAGTTCGCCCGGCGCGCCATGGCCGAGGTGCCCGTGCTCGCCCAGGACATCCTCTCGGCCATCCGGCGCGAATACCCAGCCTTACCGCTGGTGCTGGACGACTCGGGCGAGCCGATGGCCCTCATCGGTATCCGGCGCGCCCTGGAGCACTTCGTGGAGAACCTGGCCACCGGCCTGGAAGCCCCGCATGTGCCGCCGCAGGTCTTCCAGGAGTTCGGCCGGGGCGAGGTCCTCCACGGGCGCAGCCTCGACTCGTTGCAGGCCATCTACCGGCTCGGCATCCGGCTGGCCTGGCGCCGGCTCGCCGAGATCGGCACCCAGATGGAGATCCCCCCACCGGCGATGTACGAGCTGGCCGAGTCCGGTTTCCAGTACCTCGACGGTCTGGTCGCCGAGTCCGTGCGCGGCTATGCGGAGGCGGCGGCACGGCAGGCCGGCGAGCGGCTGCGGCTCCAGCGCCGACTGCTGGACCTGCTGCTGTCCGAGCACCCGCCGCGCGGCGGAGGCGACCGCGCCGATCTGCTCGCCGACCGCGCCGCCCGCATCGGCTGGCGGATGCCGCAGACGGTAGCCGTCGCCGTCCTGGTACGCCCCGCCCGCTCGGCCGTACCGCCTGCCGTGGGCGACGAGGTGCTGCTCGACATGGAGTGCGAACAGCCCCGCATGGTGGTTCCCGAGCCGGAGGCGCCCGGCAGACCGGAGCTGCTGCGCCGCGCCACCGCCGGCTGGTCCGGCGCGCTGGGACCTCCGGTGCCGCTGGCCGAGGCCGTGAAGTCACTGCGCTGGGCCCAGTCCGCCGTCGTACTGATGGAGCGCGGGCTGTTGCCGGGCGGGGAGTTGCTCTACTGCACCGAGTACACCGAGGCCCTTGTGCTGCTGCCGCCCGAAGAGCTGATCGCCGGGCTGACCCGGCGCAGGCTGGCGCCGTTGGAATCCTGCGGCCCCGCCCACAGCCGCCGACTGGCCGAGACGCTGCTGGCCTGGCTGGAGACCCGAGGCGGTGCCCCGGAGGTGGCGGGGCGCCTCGGCGTACATCCGCAGA
This sequence comes from Streptomyces sp. 8N114, assembly GCF_052245835.1. Classification (NCBI taxonomy): domain Bacteria; kingdom Bacillati; phylum Actinomycetota; class Actinomycetes; order Kitasatosporales; family Streptomycetaceae; genus Streptomyces; species Streptomyces sp. 8N114. The sequence continues at coordinate 118,971 of NZ_JBQQBT010000012.1, forward strand.
CGGTGCGCTACCGGCTGCGCCAGATCCGCGAGCTGTGGGGCGACGAGATCGACGACCCCGACAGCCGCTTCGAGCTGGAACTGGTGCTGCGCTCGATGCGGTTGCGCGGCGAGCTGGGTCCGCCGTAGTGCACGACCGACCGGAGCTGCCCAGCTGAAGCGCCGGCCGGTCCGCCGTCCCGAGGCGCCGCCTCACCGCGTTGATGGCGGCTCCTTCCCGCTCACCACCCGGTGCGGCGCTCCATCTGTGTGCCGGCGATCCGCGAGAACGCCATGATGTCGCTGGGCTCCTCGATCGTCGTGCGATGCCAGCGGCCCCTGGGTATGACGCAGGCCGTTCCCGGGGTGAGTCGGGCCACCAGCTCCCCGTCCGCGTCCTCGGGCTCCTCCTCCCTGCGGAAGTAGACCCGAACCGCGCCGGTCAGCACGCACAGCACCTCCTCGCCGTCCGTGTGCTGCTCCCACGACTCGGGGTGTGCGTCGGCGTCCTCCTCGACATGCAGGGTCATCACCGTCCACCCGTCGAGGTCGGGCGACATCCGGCGCTCCTCGGCACGGACGTCGCCGGCCGGTCCGAGCCGGAACATGGACGAGAACAGGTCTACCGCGGTCATAGCCGCCCCCTCATCATCGAGTACGGTGTACGTGATCGGATTTCAGTGGAACACGTACGCCGTACGTAGTCAAGCCCCGTTCCCTCGGGCACGCGAGGGGACGAACCTCGGAAAGGCGGACATCCGGTGCCAGCATCCAAGAAGTTCAGCAGGGATCAACTCGCCTCTGCCGCACTGGACTTGGCCGACGAGAAGGGGCTGGACGCCCTCTCGATGCGCTCACTTGCGGCGCGGCTGGGCACCGGCCCGATGACGCTCTACAACTACGTGGACGGGCGCGACGGGCTGGAGTCGCTCGTCATCGAGGCGGTCGTACGCCACGCCGCCTACCCGCCCGAGCCCGCGGCGGACTGGCGCGAGGAGGTACGCATCCTCGCGGAGTGCTACTGGGTCACCATCCGCAGGCATCCCCAGGTGGTGCCGCTGATGGTGGCGCGCCGGACAACGGACGAGCCGACCCTCGACTTCGGGGAGCGGATGCTGGAGGCGCTGGCGAGAAGCGGCAGATCCGGGCGGGATCTACTGGTGGCCTTCCGGCTGGTGACCGGGTTCATTGTCGGCTTCGCACAGGGCGAGGCCGGGGGTGAGACGTTCAGCCTGGCTGGCGGCTCGGCGGACGAGGTGATCGAGCGCGGCCGGACGCTCCCGGCGGAGCGCTATCCGCGGGTGGTGGAGATCGCCACGGCGTCGGCCCAGGGCGACCGCGCCGAGGAGTTCCGGGCGGGCCTCGAGCTGCTGGTGGCCGGGCTCAGTGCGGAGGCTCGCCCAGCATCCGCTTGAGCAGGTCGCGCAGCAGTCTCCGCTCGGCAAGAGTGAGCTCCTGGAGCGGTTCGCCCGCGAAATCCAGCTCTCCGCGCAGCCTGGCCGCCGTGGCGCGGCCCTCCTCGGTGGCGGCCGCGACCTTGACCCGGCGGTCGGCGGGGTCAGGTCTGCGTTCGACGAGGCCGCGCGACTCGAGGCGGTCGACTATGCCCGTCACGTTCGACGGCTCGCACTTGAGGTGGCGGGCGAGCTGCCGCATCGGCTTGGGCTCGCGTGCCAGCAGGGCGAGGACCCGTGCCTGCGCGCCGGTCAGCGCGTGCTCGGCAGCGGCCAGCTCGTACTCCTCGTGGTAGCGCGCGACCACCGTGCCGATCAGCTCGGCCACCTCGACGGTGAGCGCGTCAGGAACGTGACTGTCTGCTGCTGCCATGCGACCAGCCTAGCGCAATGCTTGACAACATGAAATATCCAGGCGCATGGTTGTTTCAGTACCTGAAGCAAATCCAGGAGGCGACACCGTGTCCTCATCCGTATCCCCCGACTCCGCCGCGGACCGTATCCCGGCCACCGGGCGGGCCTGGTATCTGACCGCTCGGCCGCAGGGCTGGCCCACCCCGGACGACTTCGCGCTGCGGGAGGTGCCGGTCAAGGCCCCGGCCGAGGGGCAGATCCTGGTGCGGAACATCCACCTCTCCGTGGACCCGTACATGCGCGGCAGGATGAGCGCGGCGAAGTCCTACGTGGAGCCGTACAAGCTGAACGAGCCCATGACCGGCGCCGCCATCGGCGTCGTCCTCGCCTCGGAGGACCCCGGCTTCGCCCCCGGTGACCATGTGCTGCACGACCTTGGCTGGCGGGAGTACGCCACGCTCCCGGCCAAGTACGCCACCAAGGTCGACGCCGAGGCGGCCCCGCTCTCCACCTACCTCGGCGTGCTGGGCATGCCGGGCCTGACCGCCTATGCGGGCCTGCTGCGGGTGGCCGACTTCAAGCCGGGCGACGCCGTCTTCGTCTCCGGCGCGGCCGGCGCGGTCGGCAGCGAGGTGGGCCAGCTCGCCCGGCTGAAGGGTGCCTCCCGGGTGATCGGCTCGGCGGGCTCGGACGAGAAGGTCAAGTTGCTCACCGACGAGTACGGCTTCGACGCGGCCTTCAACTACAAGAACGGCCCCGTCGCCGAGCAGCTGAAGGAGGCGGCGCCGGGCGGCATCGACGTCTACTTCGACAACGTCGGCGGTGACCACTTGGAGGCCGCCATCGCCGCCATGAACCTGCACGGCCGTATCGCCGTGTGCGGGATGATCTCGCAGTACAACGCCACCGAGCCGACCCCGGCCCCGCGCAATCTCGCCCAGATCATCGCCAAGCGCTTCCGCATGGCAGGGCTCCTGGTCCTGGATCACTACGACCTTCAGCCGCAGTTCGTCCAAGAGGTGGCACCCTGGGTGCGCTCCGGAGAGCTGAAGTACCGGGAGACCGTTGTCGAGGGCATCGAGAACAACCTGGAGGCCTTCCTCGGTCTGCTGCGCGGGGAGAACGTCGGCAAGATGATCGTCACTCTCGGGGCCTGAACTCGAGGCCGGACCGGGCTGGCTGCCCCGCCCGTGGACCGAGCGCCTACGCTGGTCACCGCACCGGCGGGAGCGTGGGCGCGAGTTCCCCCGGTCGTGCCATCAACAGGAGGAAATCCATGGCAATACAGCCGATCGACGTCAAATACACCGCCGTCGCCACCGCGGAGAACGGCCGTGACGGCCGCGTGGCGAGCGACGACGGCCAGCTCGACGTCGTCGTCAACCCGCCCAAGGCGATGGGCGGCAGCGGCGCGGGCACCAACCCGGAGCAGCTCTTCGCCGCGGGATACAGCGCCTGCTTCCAGGGGGCGCTCGGTGTCGTGGCCCGCAAGGAGGGCGCCGACATATCCGGCTCGACCGTCACCGCCGAGGTCGGCATAGGCAACACCCCGGAGGGTGGCTTCGGTCTCACCGTCGCCCTGCGGGCCACGATCCCGAACGTGGACGAGGCCACGGCCAAGGATCTGGTGGAGAAGGCCCACCAGGTCTGCCCGTACTCCAACGCCACGCGCGGCAACATCGAGGTCACGCTGCAGGTCGCCTGACGCTCGTCCCGGGTCGTGGATGCCGCAGCGTAGGCGGTGCCCGCGGCCCGGGCTCCGACTCGCCCCGCGAGTCCGAGTCCCGTAACGCCCCGCCGGCCTACCCGGCGGGGCGCCGCGCGATGATTTGTCCGTACGCCAGCTCCGCGAGGCTGCGCTGGCCCTCCTTGCTGGGGTGGAACCAGTCCCAGTTGCTCAGCTCGGTCCCGGTGAACCGGTAGTTGAAGACCGCCCCGTTGTCGTAGCGGCAGCGTAGATCCTTGGCGCACTCCTGCTTGAGCACGGCGTTGTAGGCCACCACCCGGTCGTAGACCTGCTGCCGCCGCTCCCGGTCGGCCGCGGCCGTGGACTGCGGGTCCTTGAGCATCGACTGGCAGATGCCCAGCCCCCACACCCGTTGCCCTATCGGGTTCTTCCTGCCCTCCTGCCACAGCCGCTTCAGGTTGGGCACGCTGGAGACGTACACCTGTGCCTTGGGCGCCTCGGTGCGCAGTGCCCGCAGCCCTTCGCGGAAGCTCGTGCGGAACTCCTCGATGGGTGTCATCTGTCCGGCGGTGGGGCGGCAGGCGTCGTTGGCGCCGCTCATGACGGTCACCATGTCCGGCTTGCGGGCCGCGGCCCTGCGCATCTGAGCGGGCAGGTCGGCGATGACCGCGCCGCTGGCCGCGTAGTTCCAGCTCTCCGTCCTCGGGTCGCTCAGCAGCCGCCGCGCGAGGCTGTCGACGCCGTCCGCCGTGCCGGTGGCCCACGACACCTTGGTGCAGTCCGCCAGCAGGGAACACGCGTCGAACCCACGGGTGATGGAGTCACCGACGGCGGCCAGGGAGTCGGGGCTGCGGTCCCAGATCCGCCGCGGGGTGGGTCTTGGGTGGGGGCGCGAGGAGTCTTCGGCGCGCTGCGCGCCGTGCTTGTCGCCTCCACCCGAAGAGCTGCCGCACGCCACGGCGAGCACCAGACCCGCTACGGTCATCAGGACGAAAGCGCAGATGGCGATGGTGCGGGACCGTTTCGGCGCGCCGGGCAGCGAACGCGCTGGACGTGCGTTCCCCGGCTCGTGGCTCTCCGTCATCCGACCCCCTGTTTCGCCCGTGCTCAACCGACGGTACGTCACCCACCGTGCGCCGCCTCGCGATAGCTTGTGCCGTGGTCGGTGAGCGGGTGGGTCGACCGGCACAGCGACTGGTAAATATTACCTCGCGTCACTTCCTGTCCCTTTCGGGGAGAATTGGGCGCAATGGTGTTTACTATTCGTAACCTCGGGAGCTGGTAGGGAAGTGACCGGTGGTGCAAATTGTCAGGCGCTTTTCCGGCGCGTGATCGGTAGGTGATCGAGGCCGCCCGGTGGCGACCCTCGGAGCGCACTGGAGGTCCCGGTGACGACACGTGGAGTTCTGTACGTCCACTCGGCGCCCCGCGCCCTGTGCCCGCACGTCGAATGGGCCGTCGCGGGCGTGCTGGGCGCCCGCGTCAACCTCGACTGGATCAGACAGCCCGCCTCGCCCGGTACCTGGCGTGCCGAGTTCTCCTGGCAGGGCGATCCCGGCACCGCCTCCAAGCTCGCCTCCGCGCTGCGCGGCTGGCACCTGCTCCGCTTCGAGGTGACGGCAGAGCCGTGTGCGACCGCGGAAGGCGAGCGGTACAGCTCCACACCGGATCTCGGCATCTTCCACGCGGTCACCGGGATGCACGGTGACATCCTCATCCCTGAGGACCGGCTGCGGGCCGCCGTCGCCCGCGCGGGACGGGGTGAGAGCGAGCTGGAGGCCGAGATCTCCAAGCTGCTGGGCAAGCCCTGGGACGACGAACTGGAGCCGTTCCGCTACGCGGGAGAGGGCGCACCCGTCCGCTGGCTGCACCAGGTGGTCTGAGACCGGTGGCTGCACCAGGTGGTCTGAAACCGGCCAGGACGGGCCGCCCGCATGCGTGCCGGTTGCCCTGGAGGGCGCTCGAAGCCCTACCGTTCCGGCATGCCTGACGAAACCTCAGTCGCAGTGCTCGGCACCGGCACCATGGGGGCCGCCATGGCCCGCAACCTGTCCGCGGCCCGGCTCCGGGTCCGCGCCTGGAACCGCACCCGCGCCAGGGCCGAGCCGCTGGCCGGCCACGGCATCACCGTCACGGGCGAGGCCGCCGAGGCCGTACGCGGTGCCGACACCGTTCTGACCTCCCTCCACGACGGCCCGGCCGTGCTGGCGGCCATGCGCGCCGCCGCTTCCGGGCTGGCCGAGGGCACCGTATGGATCCAGGCCAGCACCGTCGGGCCGGACGGGATCGCACCGCTGGTCGAGTTCGCCGACGCGCACGGGCTCTGCTTCCTGGACGCGCCTGTCCTGGGCACCAAGGCACCTGCCGAGGCGGGGCAGCTGACCGTCCTCGTCTCCGGCGGCTCCGGCAGCTCCCTCGTACGGGAGCGGGCCATCCCCGTGCTCGACGCCATCGGCGCCAAGACCCTGTGGCTCGGCGAACAGCCCGGCGCCGCCAGCCGTCTCAAGTTGGTGGTCAACAACTGGGTTCTCACCCTCATCAACGGAACGGCCGAAACCCTCGCCCTCGCCGAAGGGCTCGGAGTCGAAGCCGCCGACTTCCTCGGTGCCGTCGCCGGGGGCCCGCTGGATGTGCCGTATCTCCAGGCGAAGGCCAGGCTGGTCCTGGAGGGCGCCTACGAGGCCAGCTTCCCGCTCTCCGGCGCCCGCAAGGACGCCGAGCTCATCACCGGAGCGGCACGGAAAGCCGGCGTTCGGCTCGACGCCACCCCGGCGATCGCCGAGCGGCTGCGGCGCGCGGAAGCGCAGGGGCACGGCGCGGACGATGCGGCAGCCTCGTTCTTCGCCAGCTACGAGTCCTCCGACTACGGCAGGGGCGACGCCCGCGGCTCCGCTTAGCAGCGCACAGGAGAGCAGCGGTCACAGATGGCCGGCGGTCACAGATGGTCGGCAGTCCATATGTAAGGGGCGGCCTCCAAGGGAGGCCGCCCCTTACCAATGCCGCGACCGGCACTCAGTCCGCGTCCGGAACGACACTGCCCGAATCACACCGTACGGAACGCCAGTACCACGTTGTGGCCGCCGAAGCCGAAGGAGTTGTTCAGCGCGGCGATCCGGCCCTCGGCCGGGAGCTCGCGTGCGGTGTCGCGCACGATGTCGCCGTCGGCCTCCGGGTCGAGGTTGGCGATGTTGATGGTCGGCGGGGCCGTGCGGTGGTGCAGCGCCAGCAGCGTGGCCACTGTTTCGACCCCTCCGGCGCCGCCCAGCAGATGGCCGGTCATCGACTTGGTGGCCGAGATGCCCATGTGGTCGACGTCGTCGCCGAACACCTTGCGCAGCGCCTTCAGCTCCGCAAGGTCGCCCTGCGGAGTCGAGGTGGCGTGCGCGTTGATGTGCATGATCTCGGCCGGGTCCAGGTCGGACCGGGAGACCAGGTTCTGGAGCGCGTGCGCGATCCCGTTGCCCGAGGGCTCCGGCTGCACGATGTCGTGGCTGTCGGCGGAGATGCCCTGGCCGACCGCCTCCGCGTAGATCCGCGCGCCGCGCCGCCGGGCGTGTTCGGCCGACTCCAGCACGATCACCCCGGCGCCCTCGCCGAGCACGAACCCGTTGCGGTCCACGTCGAAGGGGCGGGAGGCGCCCTGCGGGTCCTCGTTGTTCTTGGACATCGCCATCATGTTGGCGAACGCGGCGACCGGCAGCGGGTGTATGGCCGCCTCGGTGCCGCCGGCGACGACGATGTCGGCGCGGCCGGTGCGGATCATCTCGATCGCGTACCCCACCGCCTCCGAGCCGGAGGCGCAGGCGCTGACCGGAGTGTGCACCCCGGCCCGGGCGTTGACCTCGAGGCCCACGTTGGCCGAGGGGCCGTTCGGCATCAGCATCGGCACCGTGTGCGGCGAGACGCGGCGAACGCCCTTCTCGCGCAGCACGTCGTACTGGTCCAGCAGCGTGGTGACACCACCGATACCGGACGCCACGACGGCGCCCAGCCGGTCCGGGTTGACGGAGGCGTCCTCGCCGGCCCGGGCGGTGAAGCCCGCGTCGGCCCATGCCTCACGGGCCGCGATCAGCGCGAACTGCGCCGAGCGGTCCAGTCGCCTGGCCTGGGGGCGGGGGATGTTCTCGCCCGGCTCGACCGCGGCCTTCGCCGCGATTCGTACCGGCATATCGGCAGCCCACTCCTCTTCGAGGAGTCCCACACCCGAGCGCCCGGCGACGAGCCCTTCCCAGGTCGATGCGCTGTCGCCACCCAGCGGTGTGGTTGCGCCGATACCGGTGACGACCACGGAGTGATTGGTCGCGTTCACTGGAATACTCTCCACGGTAGGGGGTGACTCGTTTGAGCCACCCATACGCCGGGTGGCGACAAACGCGTCAACGGATGTCTCAGCTCTGGTGCTTGAGGATGTAGTCGGTCGCGTCACCGACGGTCTTGAGGTTCTTGACGTCGTCGTCCGGGATCTTCACGCCGAACCGCTCCTCGGCGGCGACGACCACCTCGACCATGGACAGCGAGTCCACGTCCAGGTCGTCGGTGAAGGACTTCTCCAGCTGGACATCCTCGGTCGGGATTCCGGCGATCTCGTTCACGATCTCGGCGAGGCCCGAGACGATCTCTTCCTGAGTGGCGGCCATTGCGGCGCTCCTTCGTATATGCGGTGAGTCCGCAGCGCCCGACCCTGTCGTACGGGGCTGCTCGGATCTTGACTAGGGGAGAGTAACGACCGTGGCTGCGTAGACGAGACCCGCCCCGAAGCCGATGACGAGCGCGAGGTCGCCGCTTTTCGCCTTCCCCGTCGCCAGCAGCCGCTCCATCGCCAGTGGGATGGAGGCAGCCGAGGTGTTTCCCGTGGTTTCCACGTCGCGGGCGACCGTGACGTGCTCGGGCAGCTTGAGGGTCTTGACCATCGAGTCGATGATCCGCATGTTCGCCTGGTGCGGAATGAAGACGTCCAGATCCTCGGCCGTTATTCCGGCCGCGTCCAGGGCCTGCTGCGCGACCTTGGCCATCTCGAAGACGGCCCAGCGGAAGACCGTCTGGCCCTCCTGACGCAGCGCGGGGAACTTCAGCGAACCGTCCTCGCTCAGCGGCAGCTGTGAGACATCGCCCACCCGGAAGCCGTCCCAGGGGACGGTCTGGGTGATGACATCCCGCTTGTCACCCTCCGAACCCCAGACCGACGGGCCGATACCGGGCTCGTCGGAGGGGCCGACGATGACGGCTCCGGCGCCGTCCCCGAACAGGAACGCCGTCGAGCGGTCCGTCAGGTCCGTCAGGTCCGACAGCCGCTCGGCGCCGACCACCAGCACGTAGTCGGCACTGCCCTCGACGACCAGTCCCTTGGCGAGGGTGAGGCCGTAGCCGAAGCCCGCGCAGCCCGCGTTGATGTCGAAGGCCGCCGCCTTGCCCGCGCCCATCCGGTCGGCGATCTCGGTGGCGACCGCCGGGGTCTGCTTGAAGTGCGAGACGGTCGAGATGATGACCGCGCCCACCTGGTCGGCGGTGATCCCGGCGTCTGCGACGGCCTTGCCCGCGGCCTCCAGGGTCATCTCGGCGACCGTCTCCTCCGGTCCCGCCCAGTGCCGGGTCGCGATGCCCGAACGGGAGCGGATCCACTCGTCGGAGGAGTCGATGTGCTTGAGGATCTCCTCGTTCGGTACCACACGGGTCGGTCGGTATCCGCCGACGCCGAGAATGCGCGCATACGGCGAGCCCTGCGCGGGCTTGATCTTCGCGGTCATGCTTCTCGGGACTCCTTGGAGGTCAGGCGGACGTGTGTGCGGCGACGAGGTCCCGCGCCGCGGCGAGGTCGTCGGGCGACTTCAGCGCCAGCGTCCGTACGTCCGGCAGGGCGCGCTTGGCCAGGCCGGTCAGGGTGCCGCCGGGGCACAGCTCGATCAGGGCTGTGGCGCCCAGCTGTTGGAAGGTGTCCATGCACAGATCCCAGCGCACCGGGGCCGAGATCTGGTTGACGAGACGGCGCACCACCTCCTGCCCCGACTCCACGATCCGGCCGTCGAAGTTGGAGACGTAGCGGGTGAGCGGTGCCCTGGGCGTGACGCCCTCCACGGCCGTCTCCATGGCGGGCAGCGCGCTCGCCATGTGCTCGGTGTGGAAGGCTCCCGCCACCTTCAGTGCGATGACCCGGGCCTTCTCGGGCTTGTCCGCTGCCAGTGCCGCGAGCTGCTCGGCGGTACCGGCGGCCACGATCTGACCGGCGCCGTTCATGTTCGCGGGGGTCAGGCCGAGCTTCTCCAGGTGCCCGGTGACGACCTCGGGGTCGCCGCCCAGTACGGCGGACATGCCGGTCTCGGCCGTGGCGGCGGCCTCGGCCATCGCCGTGCCCCGGGCGCGGACGATACGCAGCGCCTCCAGCGGGGTGAGTACACCGGTCAGTGCCGCGGCGGCCAGTTCGCCCACGCTGTGTCCGGCGAACGCGCCGACGGCGGCGGCCCGGCCGGGGGCGTCCTGCGTGGGCTCGCCCTCCAGCAGTTCGTAGCCGGACAGCAGGCTGGTGGCGACCAGCAGCGGCTGGGCCACGGCGGTGTCACGGATCGCCTCGGCGTCGGCCTCGGTGCCGTAGTGCACCAGGTCGAGGTCGATGGCGGCCGACCACTGGGCGAGCCGGTCGGCGACGCCGGGGAGTTCGAGCCAGGGGGTCAGAAGGCCAGGCTTCTGGGCGCCTTGGCCGGGAGCGACGAGTACGAGCACTCTTTCACTCTCTCCTGTGGGCAGGGGTCTCGGCCGGTGGGGACCGAGACGAAGAACCGTGAGGGGAATTGTGGACCCTCGACAAAAGATGCCCGTCAGCTTACGGCTGACCCGGGAAGTCGGCGAGACGCCCCAGGATCAGCGCGATACGCAGCGTGAAAGCGGAACGTACATCCGAAGGCGACCAGCCGGTGACATCCGTCACACGTCGTAGCCGGTAGCGGACGGTGTTGGGGTGCACGAACAGCATCCGCGCGGCGCCCTCCAGGCTACTCGCCTGTTCGAGATAGACGCTGAGCGTCTCCAGCAGCGCCGACCCGGCCTCCTCCAGCGGTCTGTAGATCTCCTCCACCAACAGCTCCCGCGCGACCGGGTCACCCGCCATCGCGCGCTCGGGAAGAAGATCGTCCGCCAGCACCGGCCGGGGGGCGTCCGGCCAGGCCGCACACGCCTTCAGACCCGCCATCGCCGCCTGTGCGGAGCGGGTGGCCGCCAGCAGGTCACCCACCACGGGCCCGGCCACCACCGGGCCCGCCGCGAACGGCCCGATCAGCGACTTTGCCGCCTTCAGCGGATCGTTCGAGCCCCCCGCGATCACCACCAGCCGGCTGCCGAGCACGCCCGTGAGCACCTGGAGCTTGGCTTGCCGGGAGGCTCGCCGGATGGCCTCGACCGTCAGCTCGCTGTCGCCGTCCGGTGCGGTGCCCAGCACCACGGCCACATGCTCGGGGGAGTTCCAGCCCAGCGCGGCGGCGCGGGAGACGGCGCCCTCGTCCGCCTCGCCGGAGAGCACCGCGTTGACCACCAGCGACTCCAGCCGCGCGTCCCACGCCCCCCGTGCCTCGGCGGCCTGCGCGTACACCTGCGCGGTGGCGAAGGCGATCTCCCGCGCGTACACCAGCAGCGCCTCCCGCAGCACTGCCTCGTCCCCGGGCGCCGCCACCTCGTCGATGGCCGTCTCGACGACCTCGATCGTGGTGCGCACCATCTCCACGGTCTGCCGCAGCGTGATCGCCCGCGTCAGCTCGCGCGGCGCGGTTCCGAACACGTCCGTGCTGATGGCCTGCGGCGTCTCCGGGTGCCGGAACCACTCGGTGAAGGCCGCGATACCCGCCTGCGCGACCAGGCCGATCCAGGAGCGGTTCTCCGGCGGCATGGCGCGGTACCAGGGCAGCTGCTCGTCCATGCGCGCGATGGCGGCGGCGGCGAGCTTCCCGGAGGACTGTTCCAGTCGGCGCAGGGTGGCCAGGTGGGGGTGCTGGGGTGGTGGATCTGTGGCTTCGGGCACGGGACAAGCCTGCCTTACCGGATGTCCTTTCCGGGCGCGGGGGCGGACAGGGGACCTTTCGAGCAGTGGCCCGGCACTACCGTGGGGCGCATGGCACAGATGGTGTGGCGGGCCGAGGACCGGTACCGGGGCGGCGACCAGCAGGCCGGGATCGACACCCGGCACGCCTTCTCCTTCTCCGGCTTCTACGACCCCGACAACGTCGGCTTCGGACTGCTGGTGGCCTGCAACGAGGAGCGCCTCGCGCCCGGCGCCGGATTCGACGAGCACCCCCACCGTGACGTGGAGATCGTCACCTGGGTCGTCGAGGGCGAACTGGAGCACCGCGACTCCGCCGGGCACACCACTGTGGTGCGCCCAGGAGACGTGCAGCGGCTCGGCGCGGGCAGCGGGGTGCGGCACACCGAGCGGAACGCGGGCGAGGGACCGCTGCGTTTCGTCCAGATGTGGCTGGTGCCGGGTGCGTTCGGTACCGAGCCCGAATACGAGCTGGTCCGTGGCATCGCGGACAACACCCCCTTCGCCCTGCCGCGCACCGAAGCCGTGCTGCACGTACGGCGGCTGGCCGACGGGGAGCGCACTGCTGTGCCGCAGGCCGCCTTCGTGTACGTCCATGTGGCGCGCGGCCGGGCACTGCTGAACGGTACGACCCTGCACCAGGGTGACGCCGCGCGGCTGACCGCCGAACAGGCCGACCAGCGGAGCACCGAAGCGGCCGTACAGAGCGAGCTGGAGCTGCGTGCGGAGGGCGGTGCGGAACTCCTGCTGTGGGAGATGCACGCGGAGCCCGTGTACGGCTGAGCGCCACCGCAGTGCGCTGCCGTACGGCTAGCCCCGCAGCTCCGCCAGCACCGCGTCGGTGAACGGTGTCCACGCCTCCACGGCCCACGGGCCGAAGGCGCGGTCGGTGAGGGCCACACACGCGGCTCCCGCGTGCGGGTCCACCCACAGGAACGTCCCGGACTGACCGAAATGCCCGAAGGTGCCCCGCGAGGACGTCCCGCCCGTCCAGTGCGGGGACTTGGTGCCGCGGATCTCGAAGCCCAGGCCCCAGTCGTTCGGCTTCTGGTGGCCGTAACCGGGCAGCACACCGCTGAGCCCCGGAAAGACCACCGAGGTCGCCTCCCGCACCGTGGAGGGATCCAGCAGTGTGGGGGACTGGAGCTCGGCAGCGAAGCGGGTCAGGTCCGCCAGTGTGGAGACGGCGTCCTTGGCGGCCGAGCCCTCCAACTCGGTACCGGACATGCCCAGCGGATCGAGCACCCCTTCGCGCAGGTACTGCGGGAAGGGCATCTCGGTCGCCTTGGCCAGATGGTCGGCCAGGGCCTCGAAGCCCGCGTTCGAGTAGATCCGGCGGGTGCCCGGCTCCGCCATCGACCGGTGCTCGTCGAAAGCGAGTCCGGAGGTGTGCGCCAGCAGATGCCGCACTGTCGCTCCCTCGGGACCGGCCGGCTCATCCAGCTCCACAGCGCCTTCCTCCAGCGCCATCAGCGCCGCATACGCGGTCAGCAGCTTGGTGACGGAGGCCAGCGCGAAGCGCTGCGTGGCCACACCATGCGTCCCGGCCACGCTGCCGTCGGCACGTACGACGGCCGCCGCCGCAGTGGGCACCGGCCAGGTCTCGATGATCCGCAGGCTGTCCATGGGAACGAGCCTAACGGCACCGATTTGCCGTCGATTTTGCCCTTGCTTGGAGTGCGCTCCAACTCCGTAGCGTTCACTTGTGACCGTGACGCAGACCGAGAGACCACGTACGCCCGAGCACGACCGGCCCGCGCAGTGTGCCGACACCCGCGGCGGCCACCCACGGCCGGACGGACAGGACAGGTACACCATCAGCGAGGTGGCGGCGCTCAGCGGCCTGAGCGCTCACACACTGCGCTGGTACGAGCGGATCGGCCTGATGCCGCACGTGGACAGATCCCACACCGGACAGCGGCGCTTCTCCAACCGCGATCTGGACTGGCTGGAACTGGTCGGCAAACTGCGGCTGACCGGGATGCCGGTCGCGGACATGGTGCGCTACGCCGAGATGGTGCGCCAGGGCGAGCAGACCTTCGCGGAACGCCAGGCGCTCCTTGAGGCCACCCGCAAGGACGTGCTCGAACGGATAGCGGAGCTGCACGACACCCTCGCCGTGCTCGACTACAAGATCGACCACTATTCGCGGAAGACCGGTGACCTGCCGGCCACCCGCGCCGTCCAGTCCCACATCACCCCCGCCCCGTCGGCTCACACCACGGCGAACGCGTAGAGCGCGAACGCGGCGGCCAGCGCACCGGCCGCCGCCCGTGCGCCTCGCCCGGCGCTGCGCCACGGCGGCTCGAACCGGCGGGTGACGCTGCCGATCGCCACCAGTGCCATCGCGAACAGCGGCAGCCACGCCAGCCGGGCGAGCACCCAGCCGAGCGAGTCCGGCGCCGTGCTCAGACCGGCCACCGCACCCAGCCGCGCGGTGGGCACGGCCACGGCCAGCATCGCCGTCTGGTGCCAGCACAGGATCGTCATCGCCGACAGATTGACCCCCACCACCGGCGCCCACAGAGCCGGGCGGCGCAGCACGCGGCCGATCCACCCGTGCAACAGGACAGCAGCACCGCACTGCACGGACGCGAGCGCCAGCACCAGCAGCGAGGGCGGATGCGAATTGGTACGCGTCTGCCCGGGGACGCCCACCATGGACGCCGGATAGTCGAAGACGACCAGCAGCACGGCGAACAGCACAACGCCCCCGGAGAGCAGCACAGCAGCACCCCCGCGACGCAGCCTGCCCACACCCCAGCACGCGCCCAACTGGTAGCCGAAAAGCCACCCCGGCAGCAGGTTGAGCAGACCGAGCCAGGACGGCACCTGCTGCCCGTACGGCCCGTACCGCAGGAAGTCCACCATGGCGACCGTCACCAGCAGCGGCACCGCCGTCCACCCACCCCACCGCTGCGCCGCACGCACGCAGTACGGCGTCAGCGCGGTGACGCCCGCGTAGACGGCAACGAACCACAGCGGCTGCACCACCAGCACCGCCCCTGTCCGCAGCGTCGCCTCCGGTACGCCCAGAAACGACAGCACGGGCAACAGCGCGGCCCACACCGCCGTGACGCCCAGCACAGGACGGCCCAGCCGCAGCAGCCGCCCGCGCAGCCAGTGCCCGGCCGTCTCGCCCCGCGAAGTGGCGCGCCGCAGTGAGAGCACCGAGGAGTAGCCACCCACCAGGAAGAAAACGCCCAGCAGTTGCAGCATCCAGCTCAGCGGTGCGAAGAAGCCCAGCGTGGCCAGCGGGCTCGCGTTGTGCAGGGCGCCCTCCGGGCCGCGGGTGAACCCGCCGAGCATCCAGTGGCCCAGCGGAACGGCGAGCAGCGCCAACGCACGCAGCCCGTCCACTGCCCGGTCGCGATGCGGGGGAGTGCGCTCCTCCACGGTACGGACAGCTTCCCGGGCCCTGCGCAGCAGCGGGTGGGCGGAGGAGGCGGTGCGGACACCGGATTCAGCGGGCATCGGCGCACTCCTGGGAGGCGGGCGCGCACCGGACGGAGCCGTAGGCGCGCAGCGCGATGGAAGCGAAGTTGTCTAGCGAGTCGGTGCCCGGCTTCAGATAGCCGCCGTGCCCGTCGGCCTCGGCCGCAGTGACGACGCGGGCACCGAACCCGGCGTCCGTCGGGTCGGCGCCGTGTCCCAGGCCGAGCAGCTCGACGTGGGGGACGTGGCCGATCCAGTCCCCGGCGGCACGTGCGGCCCACACCGGCACCCTGGTGTGCAGCGCAGCCGCCGAGCCGGTGCGCATCCCGGGGGAGCCGAAGACGATCAGATCGGCGGCGTCGGACCGGCCGAGCCGGGACGCCGCCCGGCCGCACACCACCGAGCCGTAGCTGTGGCACAGCACGGCGGGTGCGGGCGCCCCGGTCCGCGCCAGACCGTGCAGGAAGCGCGCCAGTCGCGGTGCGCCCGCTTCCGCGAGCCGCCCGGTCGCGGCGTCGGGGCCGATGCCGACGGGCGTCGTGTAGCCGACCCACGCGATCACCGCGGTGCGGGTGTGCGGGGCGCGCGCGGTCATCCGGTCGCGCAGCGCGGTGGCCATCCCCGCGGGCTTGCCGTAGCGGTTCTTCCCGTCGCCGTCGAAGGTGGTCAGATCGACGTCGGAGCCGGGGACGACGACGGCGGAGCGGGTGGCGTGCGCCAAGTCCCCGTAGACCTCGGCGACCTGGCCCCGGCCGCGCGGATCGAAGGCGAGGATCTGCCGCCCGGGAGCGAGCAGTTCGGCATACTGCCCGGCCTTCTTCCTGGCCTCCCGGTGATCCTCCCGCGTCAGCCCGGCATCCCGTACCCGCCCCAGCTCCGCCCGCCGCTCCTCCTTGAGCGCCAACCGGTTCGCCTGGTAACGAACACGTAGGGGGGCGCCGTCCAGATTCCCCACCGTCAGCGGATGCCGCCGCACCAGCGCCCGCCGCTCCCTCCCGCTCAGCTCCGCGAAGAATGTGGCGACCCGTTCGGGGCTCGCGGTTGCGGGGCCCGGCAGCGTGCGCCCCAGCGAATGGTCCGCGCGCCATGCGGCGGCGCCCGGTGCGGGCCCGGTGACCGGGGTCTGCTCCGTGCCGCTGGTGACGCCGGCGGTCGTGGCGAAGACGGCCGCGACGAGCGGGGCGACGAGCAGAGCACGCTTGCGGCGGCGCTTCATATGGGGTGTCCCTCCTCCCGCCGCCCGACCGGAGTCTCCGGCAGCGGCAGAAGGAGAGTGCGGGCCCGCCTCTACGCCGGGCGTCACACCGCGGAGCCAACTCGCGGGTGCTACCGGGGTAGGGGGTGGAGGAGAGTGTGACGCGGGCCGGAAGCGTGAGCACCACACAGTGCTGCAGGGGGAGCGGGAGCAGCGCGGGGACACCGGACCGGGAGCCGCCCCGTGGAGGGCTGGTGGTCACCGGTGCGGCGTTGTTGACCGCCCAGTGGGGAGTTAGCGGTCGCCTGGTGCGACGTTATCGGTCGCCCGGCGAGAAGTTAGTAGTCGCCCAACGCGAAGTCAGTGGCCGCCCAGTGCGGAGTCAGCGGTCGTCCGGTGCGAAGTCAGCGGTCGCCCAGTGCGAAGTCAGCTGTTCCCCGGCAGGACATCAGTGGTCGCCCGGTGCGACGAGCCCCGACTCGTAGGCGAAGATGACTGCTTGAGCGCGGTCGCGCAGCCCCAGCTTGGCGAAGATGCGGCTCACATGGGTCTTCACCGTCTGTTCGGCCAGCACGAGCGATTCGGCGATCTCGGTGTTGGACTGCCCGCGGGCCACCAACTCCAGCACTTCGGTCTCGCGTTCGGTCAGCGCCTTGAGCCGCAGCTCGGGCGCCGAGGCGCGCCCCTTGCGCGGAGCGGTACGGGACCGCTGCCGGGCGAACTCCGCGATCAGCCGCCGGGTCACCGAGGGCGCCAGCAGTGCCTCCCCCTCGGCCACCACCCGGACCGCGGCGATCAGGTCGGCCGGTGGCGCGTCCTTGAGCAGGAAGCCGCTCGCTCCGAGCCGCAGCGCCTCGTACACGTAGTCGTCCACGTCGAACGTGGTGAGCATCAGCACCTTGGGCTGATGGGTGACGCCGGGCGGCGGGTCGAGCAGCTGCTGCGCCGCCTCCAGGCCGTTCAGCCGCGGCATCCGTACGTCCATCAGCACGACGTCCGGGTGGGCGCGGCGGCACAGTTCGACACCGGCCAGGCCGTCGGGTGCCTCGCCCACCACGTCGATGTCGCTCTGTGCGGCCAGCAGGGCGGCGAACCCCGCGCGGACCATGGCCTGGTCGTCGACGATGACCACGCGGGTCACCCGGTCCGTCGAAAAGGCGCCGGACGCGCCGATGCCGTTCATGCGGTCGCGGAACCCCTCGTGTCCTTTGAGTCCTTCTTGCCCTGCTTGCGCTTGCTCTGCCGGTGCTTGTCCTGCCTGCGCTTGCCCTGCTGCTTCTGCTGGCTCTGCTGGCTCTGCTTGTTCCGCTTACGGTCCGCCCTCTGCCGGTCCTGCCCGCTGTCCTCCGGACCGGTGTCCTCCGCGGTGTCGTGCGGCTCTTCCAGGGCGGTGACGGGCGGCCTCAGCGGCAGTCGGGCGGCGACGCGGAAGCCGCCGTCGGGCAGCGGGCCGGCCTCCAGGCTGCCGCCGACCAGCCGTACCCGCTCCCGCATTCCCACCAGCCCGTGTCCGGTGCCGGCCGTCTCCAGCGGCGCCGCCTCAGGCTCGGGCGAGGGCCCGTTGACGACCAGCACGGACAGGAAACCCTGCGGCGCCGTCACCGAGATCCGGGTCTGTGCGCCGGGTGCGTGCCGTACGACGTTGGCGAGCGCCTCCTGCACGATCCGGTACGCCGACAGCGTCACGGTCGGCGCCGGCGCGGAAACCTCGTCTGCTGCACCGTCTTCGCCCTCAGGGAGGGAGATGTCCAGTTCCGCGGGAACCCCCGCTCGTACGGTGGCCTCCACGAGCTGGTCCAGCCTCTCCAGGCCGGGCTGCGGTGCCCGCTCGCCGCGGGTTTTCTCGCTCCTCAGGACGCCCAGCAGGCGGCGCATCTCGGTCAGCGACTCGCGTGCCGTGGCGGCGATGGAGCCGAACTCCTCGCGTGCCGCCTCGGGCATTTCCGAGATCCGGTAGGGGGCGCTGTCCGCCTGCACGGTGATGACCGACATGTGGTGTGCGACCACGTCGTGCAGTTCCCGTGCGATACGGGCGCGCTCCTCCAGCAGGGTGCGCTGGGCGCGTTCCGCCTCGCTGATGGTCTCCTGCTCGGCCAGCCGCCGCTGTGCCTCCGCCCGCTCCCGCAGCGTGGCGCCGAGCAGCAGTACGACGCCGCTGAGCACGATCAGCAGGACGTTCGTCCCCTCGCTGAGCTCTGGTGAGACGAAACCCAGCACCAGTGAGGCGGCCACCGTGACGAGCCAGACGGCCAGCAGGGTGCGCCGGCTCTCCCGCAGCGCCAGCGCCAGGCACAGCACCAGGTACCCCACGATCACCGCGGGTGGCCATGGCCAGGGGCGGCCTGCGTTCCCGTCCGCCGTCAGCAGGGCGAGGGCACCCAACACGTCGGCGGTGAAGATGATCCACCAGGCGGGCAGCGGTCTGGTCACGGCCAGCAGCAGCGGCGCCGCCTGGGTCACCCCGAGCGCACCGGCCAGGCCGCCCTGCAACCTGTACTCGTTCGAGAGCAGCTGAATGGTGACCGGGAGCAGCACGACGGTGAAGAGGAACGCCACCACATAGGGCAGCCGCCGCACCACGCGGGACGAGGCGTGCCCCAGCAGCGGCTCGTGAGAGGCGGCGGGCGTGGCCAGCGCGGTCCTCAGCGAGCGCAGCTCGGCGCGCAGGCGGGGCGCCACAGCGCGAACGCTCACAGCTCCGCCAGCAGCTCTGCCTTCTTGGCGGTGAACTCGTCGTCGGTCAGCAGCCCGGCGTCGTGCAGCTCGCCGAGGTGCCGGATGCGCTCGGCCACGTCGGCCGGGTCCGAACGGTGCGGCTGGGGCGCCGCGGGGGGCGTACGGATGTTCTGCAACTCCCGTACCGGGTCGGCCGCGCGTACCGCCTCCAGGACCGAGGCGGCGAAGGGCAGCGATTCGTAGACGGGGCCGTAGCCGAGGCCGAACACCACGGAGGCCGGGTCCTGGTCGGCCTCCGCGAGCATCTCGGCTCCGCGCGGGCGCAGCCGCAGGTGGCCGCTGAGCCCCTCCGGGGAGCGCCATTCGACGTCTTCCAGCTCTCCTACGGGGAAGAACTGGTCGCCGGCTTTCCATTTGGCTGTGGAGGCGCCCGTCCAGAACCAGCGGAAGGCGACCACCTTGCCGTCGAAGGATGCCTTGCCGTCGTACGCCTTGAAGCTCTGCGGCGCTGCCGGTGCGGCGACCAGATAGTGCTCGGCGGGTTTGGCCGTCTCCCCGGGCAGTGCGGCACGCAGCTCGGTCGCGTAGTAGTCCGCCAGCGTCTCGCGCTCGGCGGGCAGCACCAGGCGGTAGGGGTCGCTGCTCTCCTTCAGCTGTCCGGCAGCCGCTTCCAGCAGCGGGTCGGCGCCCTCGCGGGGCACGGCGCGCAGCACCACGGTGCCGCGTTTGCCGCCCGGGGCCAGCTCGACGGCGCTCAGCGCCTCGTACGGAACACGCCGCTCTCCGAGCACCTGGAAGAGCTTCGGTGTGCGAATCCCCCGTTCGAAGCGGATGAGCACGGAGTCCGAATCGAACTCCCAGGTGGAGTGAATTCCAGCCAGTACGTCACCCATGTGGGCCATCGTATGCGTCGGTCGGCTCTCCGTCCCCCCTCCGCCGCTCTCTGCGACGCTACGCGCGCTGATTCGGGGCGTACGGCGTCCCGAGAGAGCTCGGGCGCCCTTGCGTGATGTCAGGCCGCGCCCGGGACGAAGGAGCACTTCGGGTCCGAGGAGTCGCAGGAGACGTCCTGGTAGGCGCCGGTGCCGATCGCGGCGAAGTTGGCGAGGCTGTGGGTGTGCGGCACGAAGTAACCGGTGTGGCCAACAGCGCCCCGCGCCGACAGATGCCGGGCACCGAAGCTGTCCGCGACCGGGTCGGCGCCGTGCCCGAGCCCGCCGACGTCCATGTGGGGCACGTCGGCGATCCAGTCGTCGCTGTCCCGCATCGCCCAGATACGGGCCCGGGTGCCGAGCTGCGACGCGTTGTCGGCGCGCATCCCTGGGCTGCCCGACACCGCGATGTCGGTGACGCTCTCCGGCAGCTGGTGCGCCGCGACGCCGCACACCACCGAGCCGTAGCTGTGGCAGAACAGCGCGACCTTGGGGGCAGGGCCGACCGAGGTGGCGGGCAGGGCCTGCAGCAGCCGGTTCAGCCGTACCGCGCCCGCCTCGGCCGGGCCGCCCGAGGCGGCGTCCACGCCGAGCCCTGCCGGCGCGGTGTAGTCGGCCCAGGCGATCGTCGCCGTGCGCATACCGGGGCGGGCGGTGTGCTGCTGGCGCTGCAGCGAATCGGCCATGCCGACCGGTGCGGAGTACTGCCGTGCCGTCTTCTCGAAGGTCAGCAGTTCGGTGTCGACCCCGGGGACGACCACCGAGACGCGCTGGGCGTCCCGCAGATCACCGAAGACCTCGGCTGCCCGGCCGCGTCCTGTCGGGTCGAAGGCGAGGATCTGCCGACCGGGGCGCAGCATCGACTCGAAGCGGTGCATCCGCTGCCCCGCCTGGTGGCGGCCCTCGTCCGTCAGCCGCTGGTCCCGCATCCGTTTGCGCTCGGTGTCGCGGGCCTGGAGCAGTGCCGTGTGGTTGGCCCGGTAGCGCATCTCCAGAGGGGCGCCGCCGAGGTTGCCGACGACCAGCGGATAGCGTGCGGCGAGACCGCGCTGCTGTGCTGCGGTCAGCCCGGCGAAGTAGCGCGCGATGCGGCTGGGCGAGGCGTCGGGGTCGGGCAGCGGGCGGCCGGCGAAAGAGCCCTTCTCCCAGGCGTGCAGTGCCGCTGCGCGGGGACCGGCGTCGGCCTGGTGCTTGCGGACTGCCGTCCAGCCGGTCGTCGCCAGCAGTACGAAGACGACGGCCAGGGCGAGCAGCGCACGCCAGGCCGTGATGCCCGGGGCTCCCGACGTGGGGACGCCTGATCCGGACAGCGGGTTGCCTAGTGCGGAGAAGTAAGTCACTGGAGCGACACCCTAGGAGATGCCGCGCAGTGGTCCCGCATTCATGGGCGTCGCGTGAGTCATCTCACGTTTCGTAATCCGCCGTCGGGTCAGTCCCGCGCGCCCGTTTGGCGTACTGGTCACCGTGCGCAACTGCCGTGCAGGGGACGGCAGTCGGGTTCAGCGCTGCTTGTCCCAGTCCGCCGAGAGCGCGGGCCCCAGTTGCGCTACGTAATCACGGGTGACCTCGCGCGCCAGCTCCAGGGAGGCGTTGCTGCTCAGGCTCCATTGCCGTCCGGCGGTGCGCATCACACCGCTGAAGGCCGCCACCAGTACCCGTGGCCGCGGGTCCTTCTCGGCGTCCAGGCCGGTGCGCCGGGCGATCTCCTGGACGAGCTTCTCCTCCATCAGCGACGAGTGCCGAAGGTGCGCGGCGAGCAGCGCGGGAGTCACCTCGATGATCTGGCACATCTTCAGGTGCAGGTCAAGTGGTGTGATTTCCTCCACGGCCTCGCCGACCTCGTCCCACACGTCGTCGAGGGTGGTGCGCAGGCACTCCAGCGGAGGCTCTCCGGGCGGGCGGGCGCAGACGGCCTCGTAGTAGAGCTGTCCCACCATGTCCTGCATGAAGAGCGCGACTTCCTCCTTGTTCGCGAAGTAGCGGAAGAAGGTGCGCTGGGAGACGTCGACGGCTTCGGCGATCTGGTCGACCGTGGTGGTTTCGTAGCCCTGCGTGACGAAGAGCTCATGGGCCGCCAGGATCAGGGCGTCCCTCGTGCGCTGTTTCTTCCGTTCACGCAGACCGGTCAAAGCCGCTTCCTCTCCTGGTTCGGGATGCTCACGATACGTGAGCTTCGTTTGACATTTACCGGCTAATAGTTTGGTTTGTCAATTGTCAGTCGCTGTCATTACTCTCGCGCTATGAGCACCCAGACCAGCACCGTCGCGCATGGCGCGCCGGATCCAGCAAGCCCCGAGGGTGGTGGCCGGGAGACCCGCGGCGGGCTGCGCGGGCACCCGTGGCTGACTCTCGTCACCGTCGCCTTCGGTGTCGCGATGGTCGCCCTCGACGGGACGATCGTCGCCATCGCCAACCCCGCCATCCAGGACGACCTCGACGCCTCCCTCGCCGACGTCCAGTGGATCACCAACGGCTATCTGCTCGCGCTCGCGGTCTCGCTGATAACGGCGGGCAAGCTGGGTGACCGCTTCGGGCACCGCCAGACCTTCCTGGCCGGTGTGGTCGGTTTCGCGGTCGCCTCCGCCGCCATCGGAATGTCCGGCAGCGTCGCCCTCGTCATCACCTTCCGCGTGCTCCAGGGCATATGCGGCGCCCTGCTCATGCCCGCAGCGCTCGGACTGCTGCGCGCTTCCTTCCCCGCGGAGCGGCTGAACGCGGCCATCGGTATCTGGGGTGCGGTCATCGGCGCCTCGACCGCGGCCGGGCCGATCGTGGGCGGACTACTGGTCGAGCACAAGGGCTGGGAGTCGGTCTTCTTCATCAACGTCCCCGTCGGAGCGCTCGCGCTGGTGATGGGGCTGGTGCTGCTGCTCGACCGGCGCGCTGAGGACGCTCCCCGCTCCTTCGACCTGCTGGGCATCGTCCTGCTGTCGGGCGCGATGTTCTGTCTCGTCTGGGCGATCATCAAGGCCCCCGACTGGCACTGGGGTGACCCCAAGACGCTCGGCTTCCTGGCGGTCTCCGTGGTGGCCTTCGCCCTCTTCGGCTTCTGGGAGACGAAGGTCAAGGAGCCGTTGCTGCCGATGAGCATGTTCCGCTCGGTGCCGCTGGCCGCCGGCACCGTACTGATGGTGCTCATGGCCTTCGGTTTCATGGGCGGCATCTTCTTCGTCACCTTCTACCTGCAGAACGTCAACGGGCTCTCGCCGGTGGACAGCGGACTGCGGCTGCTGCCGCTGACCGCGATGATGATCGTCGCCTCGCCGCTGGCAGGCACCGTCATCACCAAGGTCGGCCCGCGCATCCCGCTGGTCTGCGCCATGGTGCTGGCCGCCGTCGCCATGTTCGGCCTCTCCACGCTGGAGACGGACAGCGGCATGGCGATCACCTCCCTCTGGTTCGCCCTGCTCGGGCTGGGGCTCGCCCCGGTGATGGTCGGCGCCACCGAAGTGATCGTCGGGAACGCCCCGTTGCAGCACGCCGGTGTCGCGGGCGGTCTTCAGCAGGCCGCCATGCAGGTGGGCGGCAGCCTCGGTACGGCCGTGCTCGGTGCCGTGATGGCCTCCCGGGTCGGCAGCGAACTCCCGCACAAGTGGGCCGAGGCCAAGCTGCCGCCGCTGCCCGAGAAGAAGGAAGCCGCCCTCAAGGACGCCGCCGAGGTCGGCATCGCGCCCGTACCCAAGGGCACGCCGGAGCAGATGGCCCAGGCGATCAAGCACGTGGTGCACGACTCCTTCGTCTCCGGCATGAGCCTGGCGTTCGTCTGCGCGGGCATCGTCTCGGTCCTGGCCGCGGGCGTCGCCGTCTTCACCAGCCGCGGCAAGAACGACGCAGGTCCGTCCGTTCACGTCTGACGGGCCGTCGGGCGCACATCTCCCGTGCCCGGCGATGCACCTGACCGGCCGTCGGTGCACATCCGACGGACAGAACGCGCACATCTGACGGACCGGAATTATTCCGGCATTCTCCTGGCCCGGTAGCGCCGGGACGGTGGATAACTCGCGAGTTGTGGACAACTCCGCCACCTGTCCCGGTGAACCGGGCCGCTTGCTCTTGGCGGCCCTTCGGCGGGGCGGACATGCTGGTCACACGCCGGGCGAGCACGTGCCCGGCCTTCAGCGGGGGGAGTGATCAGCCATGAAAGGCATGTTCGGACGAGGTCCGAGGACGGCGGCCGGGATGCTGGCCGCGACAGCGCTCGCGGTGGTGCTCACAGCCGCCGCGCAGCCGTCGGGAGCACAGACGCAGCACGGGCCCCAGCAGCGAGCCGCAAAGCAAGGCGACGGTTCCCGGCTGGGCAAGTGCGGGCCGGGTGAGCTGTGTCTGTGGGAGCGCCCGCGGTTCAAGGGGAAGCCGCACGTCAACGAGTTGAGCGGCATCGACATCGAAAGCTGTACGCCACTACGGGGCGGGGCCTCGGCCACCTCGGTGGCGAACCGCACGGGTCGTCCCGTCACGCTCTATCAGAGCAAGAAGTGCGCGGAGACGGCCGAGTTCGACACCTACCCCTCAGGCTCCTGGACACCTGAGCTGCCCTACCGGGCACGCGCCTTCAAGGTCTGGGAGCACTGAGATGCCCGCCGCATCCGCGGGGCGCCTGCACGGGCCCTGCATGCGAGCGGCCGGGTGCGGTCCTGGAGCGGACCGCACCCGGCCGCCCGGCCCGGGCCGGGAGCCGGACGGCTCCCGGCGTACGGGACCTGGCTCAGGCGTCGCCGCCGGCGGTGCCCGGGTCGGCCGCCGCCACCTCCAGCAGCTGGTAGCGGTCGATGGCCTGCTTCAGCGCGGAGCGGTCCACCTTCCCCTCCTTGGCCAGCTCGGTCAGCACGCCCAGCACGATCGACTGCGCGTCGATGTGGAAGTAGCGGCGTGCGGCGCCCCGGGTATCGGCGAAGCCGAACCCGTCGGCACCCAGCGACTGGTAGGTGCCCGGAACCCAGCGCGAGATCTGGTCCGGTACGGCCCGCATCCAGTCCGAGACCGCCACCTTGGGTCCCTCGGCGCCCTGCAGTTTGCGGGTGACGTAGGGGAGGCGCTGCTCCTCGTCGGGGTGCAGGAGGTTGTGCTCCTCCACCTCCACGGCCTCGCGCCGCAGCTCGTTCCACGAGGTCGCCGACCACACGTCGGCCTTCACATCCCACTCGTCGGCGAGGATCCGCTGTGCCTCCAGCGCCCACGGCAGGGCCACACCGGAGGCCAGGATCTGCGCGGCGTGGGTGCCCTGCTCGCCCGCCTGGTAGCGGTAGAGCCCCTTGAGGATGCCCTCCACGTCCACGTTCTCCGGCTCGGCCGGCTGCTGGATGGGCTCGTTGTAGACGGTCAGGTAGTAGAAGATGTCCTCGCCCTGCGGGTGTTCCTCGCTGGAGCCGTACATCCTGCGGAGCCCGTCCCGGACGATATGGGCGATCTCGAAGCCGAAGGCCGGGTCGTAAGCGACCGCCGCCGGGTTGGTGGAGGCGAGCAACTGCGAGTGGCCGTCGGCGTGCTGGAGGCCCTCACCGGTGAGCGTGGTGCGTCCCGCGGTGGCACCCAGGACGAAGCCGCGCGCCATCTGGTCGGCCATCTGCCAGAACTGGTCGCCGGTCCGCTGGAAGCCGAACATCGAGTAGAAGACGTAGATCGGGATCAGCGGCTCACCGTGGGTGGCGTAAGCGGAGCCCGCGGCGATGGCGGCGGCGGTGCAGCCCGCCTCCGAGATGCCGTCGTGCAGCATCTGCCCGGTCGGCGACTCCTTGTAGGCCAGCAGCAGTTCGCGGTCGACGGACTCGTAGAGCTGCCCCAGCGGGTTGTAGATCTTGGCCGAGGGGAAGAACGAGTCCATTCCGAAGGTGCGGTACTCGTCGGGCGCGATCGGCACGAAGCGCTTGCCGATCTCCTTGTCCCGCATCAGGTCCTTCAGCAGCCGGACGAACGCCATCGTGGTGGCGATCTGCTGCTGCCCCGAGCCCTTCTTCAGCGTGGCGTACGCCTTCTCGTCCGGCAGTTGCAGCGGCTTGGCCCGGTTGACCCGCGTCGGTACGTAGCCGCCGCACTCCTTGCGGCGGTCGTGCATGTACTGGATCTCTTCCGAGTCGCGGCCCGGGTGGTAGTAGGGCGGCAGGCCCGACTCCAGCTCGCTGTCGGGGATCGGCAGGTGCAGCCGGTCGCGGAAGCCCTTGAGGTCGTCGACCGTCAGCTTCTTCATCTGGTGGGTGGCGTTGCGGCCCTCGAAATTGGGGCCCAGCGTCCAGCCCTTGATCGTCTGCGCCAGAATGACGGTCGGCTGCCCCTTGTGCTCGGCTGCCGCCTTGTAGGCCGCATAGACCTTGCGGTGGTCGTGGCCGCCGCGGCCCAGATGCAGGAGCTGGTCGTCGGTCATGCCCTCGACCATCTTGCGCAGCCGCTGGTCACCCCCGAAGAAGTGCTCGCGGATGTAGGCGCCGCTCTCGGTCGCATAGGTCTGGAACTGACCGTCCGGCGTCGTGTTCAGCTTGTTGACCAGCACGCCGTCCCGGTCCTGGGCCAGCAGCGGGTCCCAGGAGCGGTCCCACACCAGCTTGATCACGTTCCAGCCGGCGCCCCGGAAGTAGGACTCCAGCTCCTGGATGACCTTGCCGTTGCCGCGGACCGGCCCGTCCAGCCGCTGCAGGTTGCAGTTGATGACGAAGGTGAGGTTGTCCAGCCCCTCACGGGCGGCCAGCGAGAGCTGGCCCAGCGACTCGGGCTCGTCCATCTCGCCGTCGCCGAGGAAGGCCCACACCCGCGATTTGGAGGTGTCGGCGATGCCGCGGGCCTCCATGTAGCGGTTCATCCGCGCCTGGTGGATCGCGCCGATCGGGCCCAGGCCCATGGAGACGGTGGGGAACTCCCAGAAGTCCGGCATCAGCCGCGGGTGCGGATAGCTGGAAAGCCCGTGCGGTGCCTTGCTCTTCTCCTGCCGGAAGCCGTCGAGCTGGGCCTCGCTGAGCCGGTCGAGCAGATAGGCGCGGGCGTAGATGCCGGGGGAGGCGTGCCCCTGGAAGAAGATCTGGTCGCCGCCGTCGCCCTCGTCCTTGCCACGGAAGAAGTGGTTGAAGCCCACGTCGTACAGCGAGGCGGAGGAGGCGAAGGTGGCGATGTGGCCGCCCACCCCGATCCCCGGACGCTGGGCACGCGAGACCATGACCGCCGCGTTCCAGCGGGTCGCGTTCAGAACCTTGCGCTCGATCTCCTCGTTGCCGGGGAAGAACGGCTCGTCCTTGGTCGCGATGGTGTTGACGTAGTCCGTGCTGCGCATCTCCGGGACGGCGACGCGCTTCTCGCGGGCGCGCTCGATGAGCCGGAGCATGAGATAGCGGGCGCGTTCCCGTCCGCGCTCGTCGACGGCGGCGTCGAGCGAGTCGAGCCATTCCCGGGTCTCTTCAGGATCGAAATCCGGGACCTGGCTGGGAAGGCCGCCAATGATGATCGGGTTGCGATCGGATCCGGAAGCCACGCTGTTCCTTCGCTGTATCGGTCGGGTGGTGCTCGGGGGCCGGGCGGCGGTGGACGCCGTGGGTCGTGGTGGGTGGCGTGCCGCCTCCATCGTGTACCGCCGCCGCTGTGTCGTCACCTCTACCGATAAGTAACCCAGCACCTCTCGAGGCGGACCGGAAGGGTGGCTTACGCAGGGACAACGTGGCGGTCAAACTGCAACCTTACGCCCGTTCCGGGGCGGACCCGCACTCCGCTCCGGTCACCCCAAACATCCGTTCGGCCCGGGGATGCACCCCTACGGCTCCCCAGGCTCAGCCGGGGCAAACCTGGCAGATCCCAGCGGCTGCAATGTGGCCTGAATCACTCTCGATCAGGCATTGTGGGATGAGACGTCAACGTTTGGGCGGGATCGAAGGCCGGGTACTTGCGTGATCCGGCCCGCCCGTGTGGACTACGGCTCATGCCTCGCGTACGCGCGGGGCCGCAACCCCATATTCGCAAGACATGACTGGAGGCAATCCGTGAGCGCGACCGCGGACCACGCGGAGGAGCGGACCAACCCCGCCGCAAGGCTGGGTTTCCAGCCCGGGCAGGTGGTCCAGGAGATCGGCTACGACGACGACGTCGACCAGGAGCTCCGCGAGTCCATCGAGGAGATCACCGGCACGGAGCTGGTCGACGAGGATTACGGCGATGTGGCCGACGCCGTGGTGCTGTGGTTCCGCGACGAGGACGGTGATCTGACGGACGCGCTGGTGGACGCGACCACGATGATCGACGAGGGTGCTCCCGTCTGGCTGCTGACCCCCAAGACGGGCCGCGAGGGCTACGTGGAGCCCAGCGACATCGGTGAGGCGTCCCAGACCGCCGGTCTCTCCCAGACCAAGAGCTTCAACGCGGCCAAGGACTGGACGGGCAGCCGTCTGGTCACCCCGAAGGGCGCCCCGAACAAGCGCTGAGGCGGCACCCCCGCTCCGGTCGCCACGGCGTCGGCGCACCGCGTCCGGCGGCGCTTTCAGGATGCTTCCCGTTCGGGATCCTTCCGTCCGGGCCCCGTCCTGGTCCGGACCCCGTCCTGGCTGCCTCCTGGCGCCGCATTCGATTGCTACCGGTGTGTGCCCGACGTGTTCCGGCGGGTATTCGACGAGCCCCTGACCGGCCCCTGGCCGGCAGGGGCTCGGTGCATAGGGTGGGGGCGTCTTTGTCCGCCCACCGAAGGGAACGTGCCATGGCGATCGAGGCCGGCACCAAGGCGCCCGACATCGAGCTCAAGGACCAGCACGGCCAGGCCGTGCGGCTCTCCGACTATCAGGGCAAGAAGAACGTCGTCCTGCTCTTCTACCCCTTCGCCTTCACCGGTGTGTGCACCGGCGAGCTGTGCGCCCTGCGGGACGAGCTGCCCCGGTTCGTCAACGACGATGTGCAGCTGCTGGCGGTCTCCAACGACTCGCCGTTCGCGCTGCGCGTATTCGCCGAGCAGGAGGGGCTGGAGTACCCGCTGCTGTCCGACTTCTGGCCGCACGGCGAGGCGTCCCGCGCCTACGGGGTCTTCGACGAGGAGAAGGGCTGCGCGGTGCGTGGCACCTTCATCATCGACAAGGAGGGCACCGTGCGCTGGACCGTCGTCAACGGTCTGCCCGACGCCCGGGACCTCAAGGACTACGTCACGGCGCTCGAGAAGCTCTGACGCTGCCGGCCGCCGCGCCGGGGGGCGCTTCCAGGCGCTCCCGGCGACGCTCGGAACAACCCCGATTCCGCTCTGTAAGAGGGCTGTGTCCCGGGGAACCGCTCACTAGGATCGAATCGTTGATCCGACGGCATCCACAAACACGGGGGCACGCGGTGCTCCTCAGGAATCACCGAAACAACTGACCAGGAGGACTCGTGGGAGTCAGCCTCAGCAAGGGCGGCAACGTCTCGCTGACCAAGGAAGCGCCCAACCTGACCGCGGTCATCGTCGGTCTGGGCTGGGACGCGCGTACGACCACCGGCAGCGACTTCGACCTCGATGCGAGCGCCCTGCTGACGAACGCGGAGGGCAAGGTCGCCAACGACCAGAACTTCGTGTTCTTCAACAACCTCAAGAGCCCCGACGGCTCCGTGGAGCACACCGGCGACAACCTCACCGGTGAGGGAGAAGGCGACGACGAGGTCATCAAGGTGAACCTCGTCGGGGTGCCCGCTGACGTCGAGAAGATCGTCTTCCCCGTCTCGATCTACGAGGCGGAGAGCCGTCAGCAGAGCTTCGGCCAGGTGCGGAATGCCTACATCCGCGTCCTCAACCAGGCCGACAACGTCGAGCTGGCGCGCTACGACCTCAGCGAGGACGCATCGACGGAGACGGCGATGGTCTTCGGCGAGCTCTACCGTCACGGCGCGGAGTGGAAGTTCCGCGCCATCGGCCAGGGTTACGCCTCCGGCCTGCGCGGCATCGCGCAGGACTTCGGCGTGAACGTCTGAGGAACCCGACGGGTATCCGCCACCGGCCCGCGAGCGGGCCGGTGCGGCACGCCTGCCGGGGACCGGCAGCCACGGGCGCCGCAGACTTCCGTGACCCGGAGGTGTGCGGCGCTCGGTGGTACGGAGACACTTGGATCCACCGTGGTGCGCTGCACGGTCGTGCCACAAGCCGGGGAGAGGACCAGAACATGAGCGTGACGCTCGCCAAGGGGGGAAACGTCTCCCTCTCGAAGGCCGCACCGAATCTGACCCAGGTACAAGTCGGTCTGGGCTGGAAGGCCCGTTCCACCACGGGCGCCGCCTTTGACCTCGACGCGAGCGCACTGCTGTGCTCCGGCGGCCGGGTCCTCGGCGACGACTACTTCATCTTCTACAACAACCTCAAGAGCCCCGAGGGCTCCGTCGAGCACACCGGTGACGAACTGGTCGGCGGCACCGGCAGCCAGGACGACGAGACGGTGCTGGTGGACCTCTCACTGGTCCCCGCGCAGGTGGACAAGATCGTCTTCCCGGTCTCGATCTACGACGCCGAGAACCGGCACCAGACATTTGGCCAGGTCGCCGAGGCGTACATCCGCGTCATCAACCGGGAGGACGGGATCGAGCTGGCGCGCTACGACCTCACCGAGGACGCCTCTTCGGAGACGGCAATGATCTTCGGGGAGCTGTACCGCTACAACGGAGAATGGAAGTTCCGCGCAGTTGGCCAGGGGTACGCGTCGGGGCTGAGGGGCATCGCTCTAGACTTCGGCGTCAACGTCGCTTAACGGCGGCGGTCGCCTGGTTGCGGCACACTGCCTGGACGGCTCCGAAGTGGTGGTCGTCCCGGGTCTTTCATCCCCTTTGTAAACCTATGTAGACCGGATACCGGATTGGGAAGCCAGTGCTCCTGAAAACCTTTGGTTGGTCCTTCGGCGTCACCGCCGTCGGGTTGGCCGCAGCGGCGTTCTTCTGGGGGTGGGAGGCGTTCGCCCTCGTGGCGATCCTTTCCATCCTCGAGATTTCGTTGTCGTTCGACAACGCGGTCGTCAACGCCGGCGTACTGAAGAAGATGAACGCCTTCTGGCAGAAGATCTTCCTCACCATCGGCATTCTGATCGCGGTATTCGGCATGCGGCTGATCTTCCCGGTCATTATCGTCGCCATCAGCGCGAAAGTCGGCCCGATCGAGGCCGTACAGGTCGCGCTCGACAATCCCGACCGGTACGAACAGCTGGTCACGGACGCACATCCGGCCATCGCCGCGTTCGGCGGGATGTTCCTGCTGATGATCTTCCTCGACTTCATCTTCGAGGACCGGGACGAGAAGTGGATCGGCTGGCTGGAGCGTCCGCTCTCCAAGCTCGGCAAGGTCAACGGTCTTTCCGTCTGCATCGCGATGATCGTGCTGCTGGTGACGGCGACCATGCTGGCCACCGCCGCGCACCAGCACGTCGGGCACGCGGACAAGTCCGGCACGGTGCTGCTCTCCGGCGTCGCCGGGCTGGTCACGTATCTGATCGTCGGCGGCCTCTCCGGCTACTTCGAGGACAAACTCGAGGAGGAGGAAGAGCGCGAACAGGAAGAGGAAGAAGCGGCCAAGAAGGCCGGGAAGCAGCCCTCGGCTGTCGGAATGGCGGGCAAGGCGGCCTTCTTCATGTTCCTCTACCTGGAGGTGCTGGACGCCTCGTTCTCCTTCGACGGCGTGATCGGCGCCTTCGCGGTCACCAACCAGATCTTCTGGATGGCGCTCGGCCTGGGCATCGGCGCGATGTACGTCCGTTCGCTCACGGTCTACCTGGTGCGCCAGGGCACCCTGGACGACTACGTCTACCTGGAGCACGGTGCGCACTACGCGATCGGCGCGCTTGCCGCGATCCTGCTCATCACCGTCAAGTACCAGATCAACGAGGTCATCACCGGCACCATCGGTGTGGTGCTGATCGCCGCCTCCTTCTGGTCCTCGCTGCGTCGCAATCGTGCGATCGAGGCCAATGGGGGAGACGGGGGCGGCGGGGACGAGTCCGAACAATCCGAGGTCACCGCGCGCGTGTGACCGCCTGCCAAACGAGGAACGCTCCCAGCGGGGCGGCTTGAAGCGACGGCGCGGACCCAGCGGTCCGCACCGCCGTCCCCGAGCCGCCCCGCTGTGGTGAGTTGGGCTCGAGCACGAGTGGGGGTGCGGGATGGTCTCCCTGTGGGAGAACTGGCGGCGGGGTGTGGGAATGTCCCGGCGCGGACCCAAGTTCGACACGGTCGGCGGTCCGTCGACGTATGCGATGGAGCTGACCAAACGGCACTCCGAGCTGTCGCTGACCAAACAGGGGGCCGACACCGGCAGCATGCAGGTCAATCTCTCCTGGCGGATGCGCAGTTCGGACGTGGAGGGCATCGGCAGACGTACCGGCGGTTCGCTGCGGCACCCGCTCCGGGCTCTGAAGCCGACCCCCGTGGTGCAGGCGCACACCCAGGGCGTCGTCAACGTGGACCTCGACCTGGCCTGTATGTACGAGCTGGTGGACGGCAGCAAGGGCGTCGTCCAGCCGCTCGGCAACTTCCTGGGGGACTGGAACGCGCCGCCGTACGTCAAGCTCACCGGGGACGACCGGTTCGGTTCACCGTCCGGTGAGACGCTCTACGTCAATCTCGACCACCGGGACGAGATCAAGCGACTGCTCTTCTTCGTCTACATCTACGACGGCACCCCGGCCTTCGACCGGACCCATGCCGTCGTCACGCTCATCCCCAGCAATGGCCCCCATGTGGAGGTGGGCCTGGACGAGCGTGCCCCGCAGGCGCGGTCCTGCGCGGTGCTGCTGATGGAGAACGTCAAGGGCGAGCTGAAGGTGCGCCGCGAGGTGCGCTACGTCTACGGCTTCCAGGCAGAGCTGGACCGGCTCTACGGCTGGGGTCTGCAATGGGGGCGGGGCTACAAGACGCAGAAGGTCTGACCGGGCCGTCGGCATCGCGCCGCACCGGGCCAGACACGAGCAGGCCCCGGCCGGTCACCGGCCGGGGCCTGCTGCGTGCAGGGGGCGTGCCTGCGTCCCGGGGCCTGCTGCTTGCGTGCAGGGGCTGCTGTGTGCCGGGCCTGAGGTCCGGACACAGCAGCTGGTTGTTCCGGGTCCAGGCGTCGGCTGTCCCGGCTCCCGGCTGCCAGCTGTCCCGGGTCACGGCTCCCCCGGCCCTCGTCGCCTGCCGGGGGCGGGGGCCTCAGCGGTTGGTGAGGAACTGTGGGCCCTGGGGCGGCAGCGTGAACGCCGGGTCCGGTTGGGGGTAGCCGTAGGTGGGCTGTGGATAGCCGTACGCGGGCTGAGTGGCGGGTGGCTGCTGGGGCGGGTGGTGCGGCGGCTGGGGGTAGCCGTAGCCGTAGCCGGGCTGCGGGGCGGGCGCCCCCTGGGGTCCGAACGGCGGCGCTCCCGGCGGTGGCACCTGCGCCGTGACGGCCGACGCCGCCGCCCCTCCCGCCGCTGCCACCCCCGCCGGGTCCGGCTGCGGCTCGGGCGACGGGGTGGGCTGCGGCGGCTCCGGAGCGGGCGGCGGGGGCGGCGGCGCGGGGTCGGGCCCGGGAACGGGGCCAGGGCCGGGTGTGGGCCCCGGAGGCGGCCCCGGTGGCGCCGGCGGCACCGGTTCAGGGCCGGGCCCCGGCGGCGGTCCGGGCGGCGGACCGGGCTCCGGATGGGGCGAAGGCTCCGGGTGCGGCTCGGGCGGCACCGGGTCGGGCTCCGGGAAGTCGGGCTCGGGCGGTGGCTGCGGCACGGTGGCGGCGGGCGGGCCCAGCCGGAAGTCCTCGGAGCCGATCGTGTCGGGACGGGGCACATGGGCCACGGTCGCGTCCGGATCGGCCTCCGGGGCGCGCTCCCGGGTGCGCGCCCTCTCCCGGCCGGCGTCGGCCTCGGTCTTCCCGGCGTCGGCGTCATCGGCCTCGCCCTCGTCGACGGTGATGCCGAACTCGGTGGCGAGGCCGACCAGTCCCGTGTCGTAGCCCTGGCCCAGTGCGCGGAACTTCCAGCCGTCGCCGCGTCGGTACAGCTCACCGCAGACCATGGCGGTCTCGGCGCCGGTCTCCGGCTCTATGTCGAAGCGCGCGAGCAGCTGCCCACCGTGCCCGGAGCCGGTTGCGCCATCCGGGTTGTCCGCGTCGTGCAGCAGCAGCCGCAGCTCGCGGACGGCGGAGAAGGTTCCGCCGTCCGCGGAGGCGGCCAGCAGTACGCGGTCCACGGAGGCGTCCAGCGCGCCCAGGTCCGCCTCGACGGTGTCGCGCAGCCCCTCGGGCTCGCGCTTCTTGGCCAGGTGCCGCACCAGCCCGGAGGGGTGGCGGGGCTGGTTGTAGAAGATGAAGTCGTCGTCGGAGCGAACCTTGCCGTCCGGGCCGAGCAGCAGAGCCGAGGCATCGACATCCGGCACACCAGCACCAGGCGCCCAGCAGAGGACGGCGCGCACCGCCGTGGACTCCAGCTGGATGTTCGATCCCTTCGTCATCGCGTGCGTCATGTCTTCATCCTGCCCCCGGACGGAGGTCGCCGACAACGCGGGGCGTGATCCCGGGGACGCGGGACGTGATGCCCGGGACGCCCGATGTGAAGCCGCAGTGAGCGCTACGGCCCGCTCAGGGAGCCGAGGGAACTTGTGACCGGCCCCCATACGTACGATGAGCAGCCACGCGGCACCACGGCGGCCACGGCAGGACCACCGCCACCGCGCGACGCACCAGGCGGGCCATACACGCCATGGCAGCCACAAAGGGACGCTGAGACGGCAAGACGGGGGTCTTTCATGCGGCATTTCAGGCAGCTGACGCCTGAGCGCCGGAGTGCGCTCTTCCACCGCGAGCCGACCGAGTTCACCCCCGATGCACCGGCGAGGACGCTCGCCATCGCGCTCGGCGCCACTCTTTACAGTCCCGCCACCAGACCCTCACTCGCCGACGACGTCCTCAAGCAGACGGCGCGCGGCGTCGTCTCGATGGTGCTGTGCCTGGAGGACTCGATAGCCGACGGTGAGGTGCCGCAGGCCGAGGAGAACCTTGTGCGGCAGCTGCGGGAGCTGGCCGACCGCGCCACGGAGGACGCGCTGCCGCTGCTGTTCGTCCGGGTGCGGGAGTCGGGACAGATCACCGGGCTGGTGCGCAGGCTGGGCACCGCGGTGCGGCTGCTGTCGGGCTTTGTGCTGCCCAAGTTCACCGAGGACCGTTCGGGGCCCTTCATGGAGGCGCTCACCGAGGCGGAGGCGGCGTGCGGACGGCGGCTGTTCGCGATGCCCGTCCTGGAGTCGCCCGAGCTGCTGCACCGGGAGACCCGCACGGACGCCCTGACGGGTATCGCCCGGACCCTGGACAAGTACCGCGAGCGGGTCCTCGCGCTGCGCCTGGGCGTCACCGACTTCTGCGCCGCCTACGGGCTGCGCCGTACGCCGGAGATGACGGCGTACGACGTGCAGATCGTCGCCTCGGTCATCGCGGATGTGGTGAATGTGCTGGGCCGGGCCGACGGCACAGGGTTCACCGTGACCGGTCCCGTGTGGGAATATTTCCGGCCGCAGGAGAGGATGTTCAAGCCGCAGCTGCGGCAGAGCCCGTTCCTGAGCGGCCGGGCCGAGGATGTGCGTACCGCGCTGATCGAGCACGACCTGGACGGTCTGCTGCGCGAGATCGAGCTCGACCGGGCGAACGGTCTGCTGGGCAAGACCTGCATCCACCCCTCTCACGTGGCTCTCGTGCACGCGCTGTCGGTCGTCAGCCATGAGGAGTTCTGCGACGCGACCGATGTGCTGCGCCCCGAGCGCGGCGGAGGCGGAGTGATGCGCTCCGTGTATACGAACAAGATGAACGAGGTGAAGCCGCACCGTGCCTGGGCCGAGCGCACACTGCTGCGCGGCGAGGTCTTCGGGGTGGCGCGCGAGGGCGTGAGCTTCGTCGAACTGCTGGCGGCGGGAGTCAAGTGAACGGAAGCGTACGGGACGTCGGAGCCGGGGCTGTCGGGGGTGCCGGGGCGGAAGCCGGGGCCAGGTCCTCGGCTGCGGACGCGGCCGGAGCGGAGGCGTGGCCGGGCACGTGGGTGGCCGAACGGCTCGGGGTGCGGCTGGAGGGCGAGGGCCTGCGGGGGCTGCTGGGGCTCGCCCTGCGGCGCAACCCCAAGCGGGCCCACCTGCTGGTCTCCACCGTCCTGGGCAAGCACATCCCGCAGCGCCCGACGGCGGTCCTGGGCGCGGGCTGCCGCCTGGGGAAGCAGGTCCGTGAGCTGCTCGGCGGCCAGGAGGCCGCCCGCTCGGTCGTGCTGGGCTTCGCGGAGACCGCGACAGGGCTCGGGCTCACTGTCGCGCACAGCATGGGCAGCCGCATGAGCGCCCTGCACTCGACGCGGCGCCGGGTGCCGGGGGTGCAGCAGTACGGCGGTTTCGAGGAGGAGCACAGCCACGCGACCTCGCACCTGCTGCTGCCCGAGGATCCGCAGCTGCTGCGCACCGACGGGCCGCTGGTGCTGGTGGACGACGAACTGTCCACCGGCAGGACCGTACGCAACACCATCGCGGCCCTGCACGCCGTCCACCCGCGCGACCGGTACGTCGTGGCCGCGCTGGTCGACATGCGTGGCGAGGCGGACGTGGCGGCGCTGGAGAAGTTCGCCGCCGAACTGGGTGCCGGCGTCGATGTGGTGGCCCTCGCCGCCGGCCGCACAGGGCTGCCCGGGGACGTGCTGGAGCGGGGCCGGGAACTGGTGGAGAAGTACGCCGGTGCTCCGGTGGCCGCGCAGGAGGCGGCTTCGCGGGGCACCGTACAGCGGGTGGACCTCGGGTGGCCCCAGGAGCTGCCGGACGGCGGACGGCACGGCTTCGGCCCTCGCGAGCAGATCCGCCTTCAGGCCGCGCTGCCGGATATGGCCGAACGCGTGCTGTCCGCACTGGAGTCGGCAGGGTGGGGCGAGAGGGCCGGCGGCGAGCTGCCGCGCGTTCTCGTCCTCGGTAACGAGGAGCTGATGTACGCGCCGCTGCTGCTCGCGTTTGAAATGGAAAAGCGCACCAATGGCCGTGCCGAAATCCGCTTCTCCACGACGACCCGTTCACCCGTCCTCCCCGTCGACGACCCGGGCTACGCGATACGCACCGCTCGGAGCTTCCCGGCGCATGACGCGCCCGGTAAGGACGGTCCGGCGGAGCGCTACGCCTACAACATCGCGGGCCAGGGCTTCGACGCCGTGGTCGCCGTCGTGGACAGCGAGGGCGACACCCCCGCACTGCACGCCCCCGGCGGGCTGCTGGACCAGCTTGCCGGCTGCGCGCCCCAGGTGCTGCTGTCCGTCGTCCCCGCCTACGTTCCGGACAACGCCCGGCCGAACCCGCCCGTGTCCCTGCACGGACCCGCCTTCTCCTCGTACGCGGCCGACGATGTGGCGTGGCTGCTTCGCGATCTGTCCGACGTCGAACTGGAGGCGCCAACGGAGGAGCGGGAGGAGGCCATCCAGGCGGGCGGGGCGCACTACGCCGAGTCGCTTCCCGTGGAGTACCAGCCGTCCGCGGAGTACCAGCAGCTGTTCCACGACGCGCTGGAATCCGCGGCCGAGCGGCTCGCCCGCGCGGTCGGCACCGTGACCGAAATGGTGCTCACGGAGCGCGGGCCGCGCCCCGTGCTCGTCTCGCTGGCCCGGGCCGGTACGCCCGTCGGGGTCCTGATGCGCCGCTGGGCGCGGTACGCACACGGGCTGGATCTGCCGCACTACGCCGTCTCGATCGTGCGGGGCCGCGGCATCGACACCAACGCGCTGGCCTACCTGGCCGCCCACCACGACCCGGCCGACGTCGTCTTCATCGACGGCTGGACCGGCAAGGGCGCCATCACCCGTGAGCTGGCCCAGGCGCTCGCCGCACACCCACGCTTCAACCCCGAGCTGGCCGTCCTCGCCGATCCGGGCTCCTGCGTACGCACCTACGGCACCCGCGAGGACTTCCTCATCCCCTCCGCCTGCCTCAACTCCACCGTCTCCGGGCTGATATCCCGCACCGTGCTCCGTGCCGACCTGGTGGGCCCGCACGACTTCCACGGCGCGAAGTTCTACCGCGAGCTGGCGGGCAGCGACCTCTCCCGGCACTTCGTGGACACCGTCGCGGCGTGCTTCCCCGCGGTCGGGGAAAGCGCCGCCCAGGACGCCGCGGCCCTGGCGGGCGCGGACCGCACCCCCACCTGGGCGGGCTGGCGCGCCGTGGAGGACATCAGCGAGGCGTACGACATCGGCGATGTGAACCTGATCAAGCCGGGGGTCGGCGAGACGACCCGCGTCCTGCTGCGCCGCGTCCCCTGGCGCATCCTGGCCCGGCGCGGCGCGGGCGCCGACCTCGACCATGTACGGCTGCTCGCCGCACAGCGCGGCGTGCCCGTAGAGGAGACCGACGGCCTGCCCTACAGCTGCGTCGGCATCGTCCACCCCCGCTACACGCGCGGCGCGACCGGCGCCGACGGAAAGGCCGCACGGTGACTACGGTGACGCCGCACTCCGACGGCGCCGACGCGGCGGGACGCGTCCTGGTCGCCAGCGATCTGGACCGTACCCTCATCTACTCCGCCGCGGCGCTCGAGCTGACCATGCCCGACACCCTGGCGCCCCGGCTGCTGTGCGTCGAGACGTACGAGCACAAGCCGCTCTCCTTCATGACGGAGGAGGCCGCCGGACTGCTGGACGCGCTGGCCGCCCGCGCGGTCTTCGTGCCGGCCACCACCCGCACCCCCGAGCAGTACCGCCGGGTCCGGCTGCCCGGACCGCCGCCCCGCTACGCGGTCTGCGCCAACGGCGGCCAGCTGCTGGTCGACGGCGAGAGCGACCCCGAGTGGCGGGAGCGGGTGCGCGAGCGGCTGACCGAGTGCGCCCCGCTCGACCAGGTCCGCGCCCATATGCTGCGCCAGGCGCGCCCCGAGTGGCTGCTCAAGGAGCGCGTCGCGGACGGCCTGTTCGCCTACCTGGTGGTCGAACGGTCGCTGCTGCCCGACACCTGGGTGAAGGAACTGGCCGCCTGGGCGGGCCCGCAGGGCTGGAGCGTCTCCCTCCAGGGCCGCAAGATCTACGCCGTACCGCACCCGCTCACCAAGAGCGCCGCCGTGGCCGAGGTGGCCCGCCGGGCCGGGACAGCGCGGACCTTCGCGGCCGGTGACTCCCTCCTCGACGCCGATCTGCTGGGCGCCGCCGACGTGGCCTGGCGCCCCGCACACGGCGAGCTCGCCGACAGCGGCTGGCAGCGGCCCCACGTACGGGTGCTGACGGAGCGCGGCGTACTGGCGGGCGAGACCGTGCTTCGCCGGATGAGCGCCGCGTTGACGGGGCCGCCCACCTAGGCTGGCCGCGGATCTTGCCGCTTCCCCTCCCGCTGTGCTGGGGAGGGGGTGCCCCTGCCCGTCGTCTGCAGGCTGCGGGTTCTCCCCCAAGCTCTTCGAGCAGGGAGGTACCCCCATGGCCTGTCGCGCAGTTCCCCGCGCCCCTGATGGGGCGCTGCCCCCATGCCGGGTGCGCAAGATCTGCCGGGCACGGCTCAGTCGGGGCGCTGCTGCTCGTCGCCGGTGTCCTCGGACGTCCCCGGCGTTTCCGGTTTCCAGGCTCCCTCGCGGGGCTCTCTCCCTCCATAGAGCGAGGCACTGCGCCGCAGTTCTTCGCCCCGCAGCCGGGCAAGCGTCCGCTGCTCGCGCAGGTCCCGTGCGCGCCGGGCGCGTTCGACCTCGTCCAGGTGGCGCTGCTGCCAGTACGGATTGTCGTGCGGCAGGGCGCTGCCCACCCGCCCGTACATCCCG
This sequence comes from Streptomyces sp. 8N114, assembly GCF_052245835.1. NCBI lineage: Bacteria > Bacillati > Actinomycetota > Actinomycetes > Kitasatosporales > Streptomycetaceae > Streptomyces > Streptomyces sp. 8N114. The sequence continues at coordinate 158,344 of NZ_JBQQBT010000012.1, forward strand.
AAGACGAGCAGCAGCAGACCGACGACAAAGCTGAACAGCACGTTCTGGAGCTCGAAGGCGAGCACGTTGAAGCGCGTCTCCAGCAGTGCGAGATTCACGAACCCGCTCAGCAGGAACAGACCGCCGAAAGTGATGTTCAGGCTGGAGGCGAAATTGCCGCCGCGCACCATGCCGGAGAAGAGCAGCAGTCCGACGACGATGGACAGCACACTGAGCGCGCCGTTGGTGTTGAGGCCGGCCACCCGGTCGCCACCGATGTCGAAGAGGCCAATGTTGTCCGTGAGCCCCAGTACGCCGAAGACGGTCAGGATCACCCCTACCAGCCCGGCTCCCACGCGGTAGATACGGCTCAGCTTGTGGTGCACCGGCATGTGCTCGTCCAGGACGCGCCGCCCCCGCGGCAGGAGGCGGCGGTAGTGGAACGTACGGGTGGGGGACGCGGCCACTGGGGGGCCTCCTCGGGGCGGCCGGAGGCACTCGCTCTCGCCTTCCAGCATCCGTCCGCGGCGCCCGTGCCTCAACAGCGTGACGCTCAGTAGCGGCGAGGCTGAGGCTGCCGGGTCAGTGCCCGGTAGCGCGCTCCTGACGGATCTGCTCGACCACCCGCTGCACCGTTTCCTTGACCGCGTCCAGCTCGGTGAGCAGGTGCCAGTAGTCCGGGTGGCGGCCGGTGAGCGAGGCGACCGCGCGGTCCACCCGCTCCACCGCGTTGTCCAGCGGCTGCGCGTGCCGCGGATCCGGAGTGGTACGGCCGGCCATCGCCAGCCGCTGTGCGTCGCGGATCGCGAAGCGGGTGCGCTCGACCTCCTTCGAGTGGTCGAAGGAGACCTCGTTGAGCCGTTGCAGCCGCTCTCCGGCGGCCTTCACCGCCTCGTCGGTGGTGTTCAGCAGCGCTCGCACCGTCGACAGCAGCGCCGTGGCGTCCGGCCAGCGCTGCTCCTCGCGTGCCGCGCGGGCTTCCCGCAGCTTCTCGTCGGCCTGCCGCGCCGAGCGCTCGGCCTGCTGCGGCACCTGCTGGAGGTCCTGCCAGCACGCCACGCTGAAGCGCCGCCGCAGCTCGCTGAGGACGGGCTCCACCTGCCGGGCCCGGTTCTGCAGTGCCTCGGTGCGGGTACGTAGCGAGGCGATCCGCTTGTCGATGTCGGCCGCCTTCTGCGGCAGCCCGTCGGCCTGGGCGCGGATCGCCTCGGCCTCCCGTACGACCCGGTCGGCACGCTGGATGGTCTCCTGCACACCGTGGGTGCCCGCGCCCTCGTTGAGCTTGGTCAGCTCGGGCGAGAGGGCCGCCAGCCGGGCCGCGAGGTCGTCGGCCTTCAGCCCCTTGGCCCGTACGGCATCCAGCGCGTTGCTCGCGGCCAGCAGCGCCTGCCGGGCCCGCTCGACCGCGGGTGCGAGGCGGGCGAGCTGGTTCTCGGCGCGGGTCAGCAGCGGGCCGAGGCTCTGCGCGAACCGCTCCAGCTCTCCCTTGGCCCGCTCCAGCTCGCCGCGGGCCCGGTCCAGCTCGGTACGGGCGCGGGAGGCGACAGCGGCGTCCAGGTCGTCCCGGTCCAGATCGTGGGCGTCGACCGCGGTGATGTAGTCATGGCTGACGCTGTCGATACGTCTGCCGAGCTCGGCGAAGTCCGCCGCGGCCTTGCGGCCGGCGGGGGAGCTGTCGACGGCGCTGATCGTCTCTATGGAGATACGCAGCTCACGCTGGGCGGTGTCGAGTTCGTAGAAGGCGGCTGCGGCGGCGTCCTTCGCGGCCTGCGCATCGGCCCGGAGGTGGTCCGCGCGGCCACTGCCCCAGCCCCAGCGGCGGGTGCCACCGCCGTTCATCGCCGTCACGAAACCTCTCCCCGTACGTGCCTGTGGCTCTTCGACCGGTGCTCATTCTCCCACCTGGGCTCAACGAACACACGAGCTGATTCGTTCGCGGAACGCTCCCGCCGCCCCACGTTTGCGCTGCCCGCCACCAGGCAAGGTACGCTGTCGTCCCACACAAGCCCCGGGCGCATAGCTCAGCGGTAGAGCGCCTGCCTTACAAGCAGGATGTCACTGGTTCGATCCCAGTTGTGCCCACCGAGCCATTACGGCTCTGATCAGCAACGCGAGAGGCCCCCGCAGCATCAGCGGGGGCCTCTCGCCGTGTGCGTACCCCACAGGGGGAGCCATGCAGGGAGCCACGGGCCCCCTCACCCGCGGCGCCCTGCTGCGCGGCGTCGGCGAAGACGTCCGGCTGCGGACCCGGCCAGGCCGCAGCAGGCAACTGCCGGCCAACCCGGCCGAGGGGCAATCATGTTGGCGGCATGAGAAAACCTGCATCCGTCCGATACGCACCTCGACCGCGCCGGCGCCCCGGAAGCGGACAGGACCGCTGTTCGGGAGTGGCCCAGCAGCCGCGTGAGTTCACGCGGGCGCTGACGGCACCACGGCGGAGTTCGTGACCGTAGCGTCCTCGGCCTCGCCGTCCCCGGCCGTGCGCATCGTCGGCAGCACATGCAGCACATGCAGCACGGGCGGCATTGGCAGTACCGGCAGTACCGGCAGCACGGGGAACGTGGTGGGCCCGGGGAGAACGACGCCCGCCGGGAGTGCTTCGGGGGCCGGTAGTGCGTCCGCGGCCGGCAACACGTCCGCGGCCGTGCCCGCCTCGGCGGGGCCGCCGCCCCGCAGCTCCGCTTCCGTCTCCGGGTCCGCGTCCAGGCCGACGGCCGCGCCCCCGTCCTGCTCACGCCTTATCAGATACGCGGCGAACCCGCCGGCCAGGAACAGCGCGAGCACCGAGACGGCAGTGCCCAGCCAACTGGCGCCCAGCCACTGGCCGCCGAAGTAGCCGAGGCCCACGCTGTAGGCCGCCCAGGCCACTCCGGCCAGCACCGACCAGGGCACGAAGTCCCGTGCGCTGCGATGCGTGGCGCCCGCGGTCAGGCTGACCACCGAGCGGCCGGCGGGCGCGAACCGGGCGAGGACGACGAGGGCACCGCCGCCCTGGGAGAGCGCGCGGCCGAGCTGTTCCTGCGCGGAGGCGAGCCTGCGGGAGCGGGCGACGGCCCGGTCGAAGCGGTCACCGCCCCGCCAAGCCAGCCGCCAGGCCACCAGATCGCCCAGTACGGAGGCGACCGCGGCGCAGAGCATCAACAGCAGTACCTCGACGAGTCGGCCGCTCTCGGCCGCACCCTGGGCCGCGGCGGTGGGCAGATCGGCGGCGTCGGCAGCGGTGGTCCCCGCAACGGCGGTGGACGCGGCGATCACCAGGACGCCGCTGGGCAGTACCGGTACGAAGACGTCGAGCAGTACGGATACGGCGATGACCACATAGATCCACGGGGATCCGGTCACCGACCCCAGGATTTCCGGCACTGCTGTCCCCGTTTCTTCCCCTGCCCGGCTCTCGTCCGTCGGCGGTCTACCGCCGTACAGCGTACGCCCGGGTCCCCCGCTCAGGGCCGCTGGGTGCACGTGGCGTCACTTCAGCGGCGCTGCTGGATACGGATGCCACGGAATCAGACCATCGGACAACTGTGAATCAGTGGAGGCCGGCACGATGAGGGCACGTAGGCGCATGGTGGGGGCGGGGGGAGCGGCAGTTGTCATGTTTGTGACGGCGCTGCTCGCGGGGAGCGGGTCGAGTACGGCGAGCGATGTATCGGGTGACGACGCGGAACGCGCGGCCCGCGCGGGCCATTTGGCCCTTGCGCGCCTCACCGGCGTCCTGGAGAACCTCGGCGACGATGCCGCCGACAGCGGGGAGCCCGCCGACGGGGACATCGACCGTCTCGCGGCGCTGAAGGACCTCCGCGACCTGCCGCGGAGCCTCCACGACGCCGAACTCGGCAGCGTGCGGGTGAAGGTGAGCTCCGGCGAGGTCGAGATCGCCGGCAGCTCGTTCGTGAACCGCCTCTTCCGGCTCGGCCGGGGCACCGCCGACAGCTCCGACCCGGTCATCCGGCACACCGCGGACGCCGATGCCGCAGACGCCGCCCGGATCAACTCGGCGGATGCGGCGGGCCCCGGCGACCAGCGGACGTCGATCCTGGTGCGCTACGACCGGTTCGCGCCGGCGAACGCCTTCATCCGTCCCGACGCGGTCACCTACGACCAGGCCAAGGTGCCCTCCGGGGCAGCCATCATGGTGGCGCGGAAGGCCACCGAGCACCGCACCACCGTGCGGCTGCAGGTGCGAGGCCTGCTCCCCGACCGCAGCTACGGGGCGCACGTCCACACTGAGCCGTGCGGTGCCAGGCCCGACGACTCGGGCCCGCACTACCAGCACCGCAAGGACCCGGTGCAGCCCTCCACCGATCCCCGCTACGCCAATCCGCGCAACGAGGTGTGGCTCGACTTCACCACCGACCACAAGGGCCGGGGCGAGGCCGTCTCCCGCCACAACTGGACTTTCCGCGAGGGCAAGGCCGGCTCGGTCGTACTGCACGAGAAGCACACCAGCACCAAGCCGGGACACGCGGGTCAGGCGGGTGCGCGGCTGGCCTGCTTCTCGGTGCCTCTCAGCGAGACATGAGGGGTTGTCAGTTCTGATCGGCGGCCGGTTCCGCTCCGCTGAGCCGGCCGCTGAAGACCCGCTCCAGCGCTGAGCGGGGGGTGCCGTCCGGCGCGGAGGTCGCCGGGCGGGCCTGGTCGAGCGCGTACCCGGCGTCGCGGCCGTGCAGGGTCAGCGTCATCAGCATGTTGCCGAACCAGGGGCCGCCGGTGCGGCGCCAGCGGAAGGGCGGCTCCTCGGCGCGGGCGTGCCGCTCCAGCACCTGCCCGAGCCGGCGCCCGGCCCGGCTCCAGCCGAAGCGGAAACCGGACCGCATCACCGCCGGGATGTCGTTGTGTATCGGCGAGCAGGTGAGCTGCACCACTCGGGAACGCTGTCCGCCGCCGGCGACCTTCAGGTCGTCGAACTCGGGCTCGGTGACGTATGCGTGGTGCACATCACCTGACAGGACGCTGACCGAGGCGGGTGCGTCCTGGTCGGCGGCCACCCGCTGGATCAGCTCGCTCAGGGCGCGGAAGGAGTGCGGGAAGGCCGCCCAGTGCTCCAGGTCGGCGCGCTGCCGCAGCTTCTCGCTGAACCGCGCCCAGCGCGGCCCGCGTGCGCCCGAGCACAGCAGCGTGTTCCAGCTCTCCAGGCCGTGCACGGCGGGCGGCAGCAGCCACGGCAGCGAGCTTCCCAGGACCAGATGGTCGACGGCGCCGGGCCCGCCGTCGAGCACCTGCTCGTGCAGCCAGTCGAACTCCTCGTCGTCCACCATCCGCCGCCCGTTCTCCGGCAGTACGCGGCCGGCGCGGGTGTCGATCATCACCAGCCGGATCCGGCCGAAGTCCCTGCGGTAGCTCCACCGGGCCGCGGTCGGGTCCTGGTCGGCGCGTTCGGCGTACGCGCGCAGCGGCGGCGCCCCGTCGTCGGCGGCCCGTACGGCGGCGAAGACCGGGTTCTCGGCGAGTTCGGCGGGTGAGAGGTTGCCCAGGTGCTGGTAGACCCAGTACGAGGTCAGCCCGCCCAGGATGCGCTCGCGCCACCAGCCGGTGGCGCGGATCTCGCGCTGCCACGCCTCGCTGGTGTTCCAGTCGTCGATCACGTCGTGATCGTCGAAGATCATGCAGCTGGGGACGGTGGACAGCAGCCAGCGCACCTCGGGGTCCAGCCAGGACTCGTAGTACAGCTCGGTGTACTCCTCGTAGTCGGCCACCTGGTCCCACGGCGGTGTGCGCACGTCGCGGCGCCGGGCGAGCTTCGCGCGGACCGGCTCGGAGGTCTCATCGGCGTACACCTGGTCGCCCAGCAGGAGCAGCACGTCCGGGCGGGAGCCGCCGGTCAGGGCCTGGTGGGCGAGTGCGTCCAGCGCGTCGGGCCCCATCGGATCGTGCCGGGAGCCCGCGGGGCGGGCCGCCCAGCGGCAGGACCCGAAAGCCATCCGGAAGGGCGCCGTCTCGCCGGGGGGCGCATCGGGCGGCGGCAGGGTGCGGATGGTGCTGGTGGGGAACGGCGAGCCGGGCAGCGGCCACACCTGCTCGCCGTCCAGCGTGACGCGGTACGGCGTCTCGGTTCCCGGTTCCAGACCGACGACGGTGATCAGCGCGTAGTGGTGCCCGGCGACCTGCCAGGTGCGGGCCACCCCGCCCGCCGTCGAGCCCTCGCAGTGCACCTCGGCCCGGCAGGGGGCGTCCGTCTCGACCCAGACGGTGGCGGTGTCCTGGTCGACGTAGCGCAGCAGCGGGCCCAGTCGGAGGCCGGTCATGCGGATCTCCCTCGTCCGTGTGGCGCCGTACGGTGCGGGCCTTGAACCCGCACCGTACGGAACGAGGGAGCCGTCCGACCAGTTTCCTGACCGGGTACGGCCTCAGCAGGTGCCCAGGGCCTTCTTGAGGGCCGCCTTCTCCTCGGAGTCCGCAGTCATGCCGTAGGTGTGCTTGACCCAGACCCACATGCGCGCGTAGGTGCAGTGGTAGCCGGACTCGGACGGCATCCACTTGGCGGGGTCCTTGTCGCCCTTCTCCTGGTTGACGTTGTCGGTGACCGCCATCAGCTGGGCGATCTTGAGGTTGTTGGCCAGCTCCTGGCGCTTGTCCTGGGACCAGTCGGAGGCACCGGAGCGCCATGACTCGGCGAGCGGGACGATGTGGTCGATGTCCACGTCGGAGGGCTTGGTCCAGGACCCCCCGTCGTAGGGGCTCTTCCAGGTGCCCTTGGTCGGGTAGCAGTCGCTGCCGGTCTCGACGCCCTCGCCGTCCCGCTTGAGGACGGCTTCGCGGGTGTCGCAGTTGTCGCCCTGGTCGATCCAGTGGGGGAACTTCTCGCGCGAGTAGCCGTCCATCGAGCCCTCGGCCTTCTCGCTGAGCCCGCCGAGCATCGTGGTCGCCTCGGACGCGCTCGGCGGCGTCGGTGGCTCGGCGGCGGCGGGGGAGGCGCCCATGGTGAGGGCGATCAGCAGTCCGCAGACAGCGGCTGCGAGGGTGCCGATGAGCGCCGACCAGCGTCGACGCGCGTAGAGAGTGAGGGCTGTCCGGTGCTTGTGCGCCATGCGAACTCCCATATGTGGGGGGAAGTTGAGCGGTGGTGCTGTCGGGTGGTGCTGTTGGTGGTGCGGCACACAGCCTGACGGTCGTGTGCACGTCACATCAAGAGCCTGCCCGGGAATGAGCCCTCGGCCACTCGCGATACACCCACCCGACGGACCTCGTACGGGAGTTGGTTACACGGCTCCCTTTCCTGTCCCCCTCTCCCACGTCCTGCGCCTCCCGTGTCACGTGGAGCGCCGATCGCGCCGGTGTGCGGATATCGCGTACAGTCGGACGAGTCTGAAGGGGAGTAGCTCTTCGCCGGACCGTCGACACACTGGCCCGCCGCGTGCGGGCCCGGCGCCCGGAGCGAGGCGTCCGCCATCCGGTGGCGGTGCCGCGCCAGCGAGACCTTCGGCCGCAGTGTCCGCGTTCGTGCCCGGTGCACGGACAGCCCATGACGCTGCCGTGCCGAAGTGAGCTCGCGCCGGTGCGGCAGCCCCGACCACGGAGGAACCCCCGTGCTCAGCCTCACCGTCGCCGCCGTCGTGTTCGGCGTCGTCTTCCTCGCCGAGTTGCCGGACAAGACGGCCCTGGCCGGGCTGATGCTCGGCACCCGCTACCGCGCGTCCTACGTCTTCGCGGGCGTCGCCGCGGCCTTCCTCGTCCACGTCGTCCTCGCCGTCGCGGCGGGCAGTGTGCTCACCCTGCTGCCGCACCGGCTCGTGCAGGGCATCGTCGGCGTGCTGTTCCTGGTGGGCGCCGCCATGCTGCTGCTCAAGAAGGACGACGACGAGGACGAGCAGGCCCGCACGCCCGCCGACCAGTCGTTCTGGAAGGTGGCGGGCAGCGGCTTCATGCTGATCCTCGTCGCCGAGTTCGGCGATCTGACGCAGATCATGACCGCGAACCTTGCAGCCCGCTACGACGACCCCCTCTCGGTGGGCGTGGGTGCCGTTCTCGCCCTGTGGGCGGTGGCCGCGCTGGGCATTCTGGGTGGCCGCACCCTGATGAAGTACGTACCGCTGCGGCTGATCACCCGGATCGCGGCACTGCTGATGCTGGGGCTGGCCGCGTTCAGTTTGTACGAGGCCCTCGCCTAGGCGCTGTCCGGCGGGTGTCCCCCGAACGGAGGACGCCGACGGGCTGTGCCCCAGCAGGCGGGGCACCGTTGGCATATGAGCGGGGAACACGCGGCGGCACCGGCACCACCTCGCACTCGCGGGGTACTGCTGCCGATCAGCGCACTCCTGCTCGGGCTGCTGCTGGCCGCGCTCGACCAGACGATCGTCGCAACGGCGCTGCCCACCATCGTCAGCGACCTCGGCGGTATGGAGCACCTGTCCTGGGTGGTGACCGCCTATCTGCTGGCCGTGACGGCGGCCACTCCGCTGTGGGGGAAGCTCGGCGACCAGTACGGCCGCAAACGCCTTTTCCAGACCGCCATCGTGATCTTCCTGGTGGGCTCGGCGCTGTGCGGGGTGGCGCAGGACATGCCGCAGCTCATCGGGTACCGCGCGGTGCAGGGCCTGGGCGGCGGGGGTCTGATCACGCTGTCCATGGCGATCGTCGGAGACCTGGTGCCGCCCCGCGAACGTGGCCGCTATCAGGGCCTGTTCGGGGCGGTGTTCGGTGCCACCAGCGTGCTCGGCCCGCTGCTGGGCGGGTTCTTCACCCAGCACCTCGACTGGCGCTGGGTCTTCTACATCAATCTGCCGATCGGCGCCGTCGCCATGGTGGTGATCCTTCTCGCGCTGCACATCCCGGTGCACGCCGAGCGGCACCGGATCGACTATCTCGGCACCTTCCTGATCGCCGCCGTCGCCACCTGCGTCGTACTCGTCACCTCACTGGGCGGCACCACCTGGCCGTGGAACTCCGCACAGATCTACGTACTGTCCGTACTGGCGCTCGTTCTGCTCGGCTGGTTCGTCGCGGTGGAACGCCGGGCGGCGGAGCCGGTCTTGCCGCCGAGCATCTTCGCCGTACGCAACTTCGCCCTCTGTGCGGCGATCAGCTTCGTCATCGGCTTCGCCATGTTCGGCTGTATGACCTATCTGCCGACCTTCCTGCAGGTCGTGCACGGGATCTCGCCGACGATGTCGGGCGTGCACATGCTGCCGATGGTGCTGGGCGTGGTCGCCTCGTCCACCCTGTCCGGCCAGCTGATCAGCCACACCGGGCACTGGAAGGTGTTCCCGGTGCTGGGCACCGCGATCACCACCGGCGGACTGCTTCTGCTGCACCGGATGACGCCGGACAGTTCGCAGTGGGAGATGGGCACCTATTTCGCCGTCTTCGGCCTCGGCCTCGGGCTGGTGCTCCAGGTCCTGGTGCTGGTGGCGCAGAACGCCGTGGGCTACGGGGACCTGGGGGTGGCCACCTCCGGTGTCACCTTCTTCCGCTCGGTGGGTGCCGCCGTCGGCGTGGCCGTCTTCGGCACGATCTTCGCCTCCCGGCTCGGCGGCAAGCTCAGCGACGCGCTGCGCGGCCGGCCGCTGCCCGCCGGGATCACGCCGGACTCCCTCGAACACAACCCGCAGTCCGTCGGCCGGCTCCCGGCCGGTGCCCGGCGCGGGGTACTGGACGCGTACTCGACCTCCATCACAGACGTCTTCCTCTACGCCGCGCCGCTCGCCGCGCTGGCCTTCGTACTGACCTGGCTGCTGCGCGAGCAGCGGCTGCGGCGCAGCGTGCAGGTGCCCGACGAGAGCGAGACCCTGGGCGCGTGCCCGGTCGAGCGCAGCCCCGCCGACGAGGTCACCCGGGCCCTCTCGCGGCTGAGCACCATCGAGGGCCGGCGCGACCTGTACGCGCGGATCGCGCAGGGTGCCGGGCTCGACCTGGCCCCGGCCGCCACCTGGATGCTGCTGCGCGTGCACTACGACGGGCCCGTCGAGCCCGCGCTGCTGGAGGACGCGGGGGTGGTGCCCCGCCGTGTCGTCGCCGACGGCGCACGGGAGTTGGAGGAGCGCGGGCTGGCAACGCGGGCGGGGCTGGAACTGGTGGCGACCCCGCGCGGCGAACAGGCGGCGCGCGCCCTCTCCGACGCCCGCCAGGAGCAGCTGGCCGAGCTGCTGGGCGACTGGTGGACACCCGACCGTCCCACGGACCTGACGGAGCTGGTGCGGCAACTGAACGCGGAGGCGGGCCAGTCGGAGCCGCCGCGGGCGGCATGACCTCCCCTCGTGACCGTGAGGGCTCTCGTCGTGACGTCGGCGGGGCGGTGGCGCAGGTGCGTCCACAGGTACTTGCGCAGAGACGTCCACAGGTACTTGCGCGGAGACGGGTGAACTTTCCCGCAGTGCGAACTTTCCCCACCCGTCGGCTTTTCCTGCGCGCTTGACCCTGACCGTCCTTGACCGCGTATGGTCCAGCACTGGACAGTTACTGGCGATTCGGGCACGGCCGCCGTGCAGCGGACGGAGTGGCGGTGCCAGGGGAGGGGACCGGAATGACGGGGGACGGACGATGTCCCGAGTGCGGCGGGAGCGCGCAGTCGTGCACACACACTGAGCCGGAGCCGCAGGACCGGCCGGGTCCGGAGGATCCGCTGCACATCCGCCCCTATGTACGGCTGGGCGAGAGCGACTCCGCGCAGGCTCCGCAGGACGAGGCGCCGGGGCAGGCGGCCGGGAACGCCGGGGACGCCCATGTGCCGCTGCCCGATCTGACGCCGTTCGCGGCGCACGGCACGGAGGAGACGGCCGAACTGCCCGCCGTCACCGGATCGGGTGACAGGCGGGGCGAAGGACGCCGCAGCGCGCAGCCTTCCGGGGCCGGCCCGGCGCCCGCGGCCCACCGCCGGATGCGGGAGCGCCGCAGACCCAGTACGGCGGTTTTCGCCGGGGTCGGGGTGGCAGCGGTGCTCGGCGGCGGCCTGCTGACCACCCAGCTGTTGACCGACGACGGCAGCCGCACCGGGGACGGCCGCGCGCTGCGCCATATGCCGACCGGAGCGCCCACCGACGACCTGCCTTCCTCCTCCCCGTCCGCCGAGGAGAAGCCGGAGCGCAGCGAGCCGCCCGCGCCCGCTCCCTCCCGCACAGGTGCCGCTGCCGGAACGCCCCGCGCCGGCCGGGACGGCGGCGAGCACACCACGCGCCCGTCCCCCTCCCGGAGCGGAAAGGGGCACTCGTCCCGCCGTCCCGGCCCCTCCGGGGAGGGGCACTGGGGCCACGGCCGCCCGCGTCCGGAGTGGCCGGGAAGTTCCTCGGGCGGGACGCTGCGCCCCGGAGACTCGGGTGGCGAGGTCGTCGAGTTGCAGCGCCGTCTGAAGGAGGCCGGCTACTACGACCGCGGAGCGCCGGAGGACGGTGTCTACTCCTCGCGCGTCCAGGAGGCCGTCTTCCGCTACCAGGCGCACTACCACCTGCGGGACGACACACCTGGCGAGTACGGCCCGGTCACCCGCCGCCATCTGGAGGCCCGGACGTCGGGCTGAGCCCAAGCTCGCGCAGGGGCCGGCCGATGGAAGCGCGCACAGGGGTGGCCGGTTTCCCGGACTGGTTTGTATGATGGAGGAACAAATGGTCCCGCCCGTGTCCCTCACCTGACGGAAGGGGCGTCCCTGACCGGCGGGCGGGCCATCTGTTTCTCGTCGGCTTCCCCGACAGCTGTGCGGCCGTTTTCCGCAGCCGCACAGCGTTCCGACAGCCGTGCGCCGACCGCGACCCCGGGAGCCCCCGCATGCCCATACCGCCGCTCACCGTCCGCGCGCTGCTCCTCGACATGGACGGCACGCTCGTCAACTCCGACGCCGTGGTCGCGCGGGTCTGGCGGGGCTGGGCCGTCGAGCAGGGCCTCGACCCGGACCAGGTGCTGCGCGTCGCACACGGCCGCCAGGGCCACATGACGATGGCCACGCTGCTCCCGGACCGCCCGATGGAGCAGAACTACGCGGAGAACCGCGTCCTCCTCGCGCAGGAGACCGCCGACACCGAGGGCATCGTCCCCGTGCCCGGCGCGCCCGCCTTCCTCGCGGCGCTCCAGGACCTTCCGCACGCGCTGGTGACCTCCGCGACCCCGGCCCTGGCCGAGGCGCGGATGGTGGCGGCCGGGCTGGGTATGCCGGCGGTCCGTATCACCGCCGCCGATGTCAGTGCCAGCAAGCCCGATCCTGAGGGCTTTCTCAAGGGCGCGGCGGAGTTGGGTTTTCCGCCGGAGCAGTGCGCCGTGTTCGAGGACTCCGGTGCGGGCATCGCGGCGGGTCTGGCCGCCGGTATGCCGGTCGTCGGCGTCGGCCCGCGCGCCGGTGAACACGGCCCGACCGTGCATGTGCCCGACCTGGAGCAGGTGCGCGCCACCCGGCTCGCGGACGGCCGCATACGCCTCACGTTCGAAGGCTGACCCCTCAGGTGCGGGGCGGCCCGCCGGGCGTCACTTCTTCGGCGGCGCCTGTTGTACGACCTCGAACGACCAGGTCTCCGAGCCGGTCGCTGCGGGCTTCGGCTGCTCGGCGTCCCCGGTCCCGGCCTCGGAGCCGGCTGGCTTGGCCTCCGTGTGGCTGTCCGCGCCCTTCGCCCGCTGGTGGGCCTCCTTCATGGAGCCGTTCATCCACGCCTGGAAGGACTCCTCGTCCCGCCAGCGGGTGTAGACGAGGTAGCGGTCGGTTCCCTCCAGTGGGCGCAGCAGCTCGAACCACTCGAAGCCGTCGGCGCTCTCCACGAAGCCCTTGCGCGCGGCGAACCGTCCTTCGAGTACCTCCCGCTGGTCAGCGGGTACGGTCAGTGCGTTGATCTTGACGATGCTCATGGGCCCATCCTGCCTCACCGCACGGAGCACGCCGCCGCCCCGGTGACAGGTCTGTCCGGCTTGGTGGCCGGTCGCACGCAGCTGTCAGGTAGCGAGTAGGTTTCTTGCGTCTGACCTGAAGGCTAGCTCTCGGGGGTGGACCTGAAGGCCAGCTCTCAGGGCGGGGCGGGGCGGATCCGGTCGAGTGCGGGGGACCCGCGGAGAAGAACACCGGCGGACAGGACGGAGACGGCGGGGCGTGGCGGCGGAATCGGTGGCGGAGGGGCCCGAAGGGCCGGAGCGGGGCGGCACATGGCACCCGTCCGGAGGCGGACCGGGTGGACCGTCGTATCGGAAACCGGCCCGGCAGTGGGGGCGGCTGGGGTCCCGTTCGGGGATGGTGCTGGCGGGGCTGTGGCTGCTGGCCCTTGCGTTGGCTGTCCGGCAGGCGGCGGCCGTGCTGCGGCTCCCTCAGGACGAGCGGCTCGTCGACCTGTTCGCCTGGATCGGCGACAACGGCGTGCTGCGCGTGCACGGTTCCCTCTACGACGGGGAGACGCCCTTCACCGGGACGCCCTTCGCGGGGCTGGTCCTCAAGCCGCTCACCCGGGCCGCCGAGCAAGGGCTGGGTGTGGCCTGGACGTTGGGCACGATGCTGCTGGTCGCTGCCGTCGGTGTGGTCGCCGCCCGAGCGCTGCCCGGGCCGGTACCGCGGCGTACCGCGCTGTTCGCGGTGCCGGTCGCGCTGAGCCTGCTGGTGCTGTCGGTGCCGGTGCGCAACACCTTCCACCTTGGGCAGACCAGCGTGCTGCCGGTGCTGCTGGTGCTGGTCGGCTGGCTGCTGGGCGGTGAGCAGGGGCAGCGTGACAGCGCGGAACACACCGGGCGCGGCGGGCCCTTGGCCGGTGCCCGCGGGAAGCCGGGCAGCCTCCGCGAGAAGGCCGTGGAGGCGCTGGGCGGGAAAGCGGGTGGCGTACTCATCGGTGTCGCGGGCGCGTTGCAGCCCGCCGCCTTGCTGTTCGTGCCGCTGCTGTGGCTCACCGGGCGCCGCACGGCCGCCGTCTCGGGCGCGGGTACGTTCCTCATCTGCACCCTCGCCGGCTGGGCCGCGATGCCGGACGACTCGTGGACGTACTGGATGCAGCACGTCGCGGGGTTCGGCCTGGGCGATCCCGCGGACGCGACCGCCAACCAGTCGCTGCACGGCGCCCTGCTGCGTGCCGGGCTGCACGGCCGGCCGGAGGTGGTTTCGCTGGTGGTGCTGGTGGCCGCCGTCAGCTGGCTGGCGCTGCGCCGCGCGGTGCGGTACGCGCGTGACGGTCAACTGCTGCTGGCCGCCGCCGTCGTGGGCTGCGCCGCGGTGGTGGCCTCGCCGATGGCCTGGCAGCACCAGCAGCTGTGGGTGCTGCTGGCGGTCGTGGGCCGGGTCGGCCGGCGGACCGGGGACCGGCTGGTGTGGCCGGTGTTCGTGGTGATGGTGATGACGCTGGACGGCACCGCGCTGGTGCCCAAGGTCGCCGCGTTCGGCGTGCTCGGCGAGAACGCGGTGCTGCTGGCGGCCGTGCTGGCGTCCTGCGCCGTCCCGTTCGTCCTGCGCACCTCCCCGGCCTGGGCCGACCCGCAGCCCTCGGGCCCGCTCAGCCGCCCCAACCTGATGCTGGAGCTGCTGCTGATCCGTGTCGGCTACTGGGCGTACTCCTACGTCCGCGGCCACGCGCCCGACTCGCGCTCCCTGGCCGAGGGGCACGGCCACCAGATACTGACCGCGGAGACCTTCCTCCAGCTCGACATCGAACACAGCCTCAACAGGCTGGCAGCCCGCACGGAGTGGCTACGGGACTCCTGCGACGCCTACTACACGACGTTCCACTTCCTGGTGCCGATCGCCCTGCTGGGCTGGCTGTACGCGCGCCGCGTGCCGCAGTACCGGGCCGCTCGTACGGCGCTGAGCTTCGCCACTCTGCTGGGGCTGGTCGGCTTCTGGCTGTACCCGCTCGCGCCGCCGCGGCTGATGCCGGGCCTGGGCTACATCGACACGGCGCACGGCCCGCAGGACCTGTCCGACCCGGACTTCGGTGCCTTGACCCAGCTGTCCAACCAGTACGCAGCGATGCCGTCGCTGCATGTGGGCTGGTCGCTGTGGTGCACGATCGTCGTCTTCATGATCACCCGCAACCGCTGGCTGCGGGCGCTGGGCGTGCTCTATCCGCTGCTGACGACGTTCGTGGTGATGGCCACCGCCAACCACTACCTGCTGGACGCGGCGGGCGGCGTCGCAGTCGTGGCGGCGGGCTTCTACGTTCAGCGCCGGCTCGCCCGGCTCCGGGGCGGAAACGGCACAGCACCGGCCGAGGACGGTCCGGGGGCCGGGGCGGGCCGGGCGGCGGTCGCCGCGGACACCCGCACCGAGCCCGCCACCCGTACGGTTCCCCGTCCCTCACTGCCCGGCCCGTCGAGTTCTCCCGACCGCAGAGCGCCGGCCGGGCAGGACTGAGTCTCTCCGCCTGGCCGGGGGAGCGCGCTCAGCCGTAGTCGACCCGTAGCTCCTTGATGCCGTTCAGCCAGGCCGAGCGGAGCCTGCGCGGCGCCGGACCGGCGAGGGAGATCCCGGGGGTGAGGTCGGCTACGGCGTCGAAGATGAGGTTGATCTCCAGGGTGGCGAGGCTCTTGCCGAGGCAGAAGTGCGGCCCTCCGCCGCCGAACCCGAGGTGCGGATTGGGGTCGCGGGTGATGTCGAAGACGTGCGGGTTCTCGAAGACCTCGGGGTCGTTGTTGGCGGAGGAGTAGAACAGGCCCACGCGCTCCCCGGCCGAGATCTTCTGCCCGCCCAGTTCGGCGTCCTGTGTGGCGGTGCGCTGGAAGGAGACCACGGGCGTGGCCCAGCGCACGATCTCCTCCGCCGTGGTTCCGGGGCGCTCGCGCCGGTAGAGCTCCCACTGGTCGGGGTGGGTGAGGAAGGCGTGCATGCCGTGGCTGATGGCGTTGCGGGTGGTCTCGTTGCCCGCGACGGCCAGCAGGATCACGAAGAAGCCGAACTCGTCCGCGTTGAGATTGCCCTCGCCCTCGGCCGCCACCAGACGGCTGACGATGTCCCCGGCGTACTGGGCCGGGCACTCCTTGCGGGCCTCGGCCATCGTCATCGCGTACGAGATGAGCTCCGCCGCCGACCGGGTGCCGACCTCCTCCGTGATGGCGTACTCGGGATCGTCGTAGGCGACCATCTTGTTGGACCAGTCGAAGATACGGGAGCGGTCCTCCTGCGGGATGCCGATGAGTTCGGCGATGGCCTGCAGCGGCAGTTCGACGGCGATGTCGGTGACGAAGTCGCCGCTGCCGCTGTCCTTGGCGTTCCGTACGATCCGCGCCGCGCGCTCCCGCAGCGCCGTCTCCAGCGCGCGGATGGCGCGGGGAGTGAAGCCGCGCTGCACGATCTGCCGGACCCGGGTGTGCTCGGGCGGGTCCATGTTGAGCATGATCAGTTTCTGGACGTCGATCTGGTCGCGGCTCATATGGTCGGCGAACCGGATGACGGCGGTGTTCAGGTTGGAGGAGTACAGCTCCGGGTGGGTGGAGACCTCCTTCACGTCCGCGTGCCGGGTCACCACCCAGTACCCCTCGTCGTCGAAGCCCGCCACACCGCGCGGCTGCCGGTTCCACCACACCGGCGCAGTCTCGCGCAGCAGCGTGAACTCCGGGAGGGGGACGCGCTCTTGGTAGACGTCCGGATCGGTGAAGTCGAACCCGTCGGGCAGCGCGGGGCAGGAGGACATCGGCAGCTCCACTCCTCTTCTGACGGCCCATCAGAAGGACCCGAAGGTAGTAACGGGTTCTACAAGTAGCAAGGGGCACGGCGCCAGTTCCTGTGCAGGCGGCGTGCGACGGAGCGGACGGCGAGTGTGCTGCGGAGTGCTGCTGAAGGGCTGCGGAGTGTGCTGCGGGCCGTGCAAGACCCTTGCGCGGCGATGAGCGCGCTCCGCACACTGTCCTGAAGAACTAGAACGCGTACTAGTTGTGCTGGTGGGGAGCCAGCCGGGCTGGAGAGGACGACTCATGGCCGCCGAACCCGTCATCGTCGAGGCAGTACGCACCCCCATCGGCAAGCGCTCCGGTGCCCTGGCCAATCTGCACCCCGCCTATCTGCTGGGCGAGACCTACCGCGAAATCCTCGGCCGCACCGGCATCCACGCCGACTGCGTCGAACAGATCGTCGGCGGCACCGTCACCCACGCCGGCGAACAGTCCATGAACCCGGCCCGCAACGCCTGGCTGGCCGTCGGCCTGCCCTACGAGACCGCCGCCACCACCGTCGACTGCCAGTGCGGCTCCTCCCAGCAGGCCAACCACATGGTCGCCAACATGGTCGCCGCCGGCGTCATCGACATCGGCATCGGCTGCGGCGTGGAGGCCATGTCCCGTGTGCCGCTGGGCAGCGGCTCCAAGCACGGACCGGGCAAACCCTGGCCGGACGAGTGGAACATCGACCTGCCCAACCAGTTCGAGGCCGCCGAACGCATCGCCCGCCACCGCGGCCTCACCCGCGAACGCGTCGACTCGCTCGGCCTCCTCTCCCAGGAACGCGCCGCCACCGCCTGGGCCGAAGAGCGCTTCAAACGTGAGACGTTCGCCGTGCAGGTGCCCACCACCGAGGAGGAGCAGGCCGCAGGGCAGGGCATGTGGCGCTACGTCGACCGCGACGAAGGGCTGCGCGACACCTCCATGGAAGCCCTCGCCTCACTCAAACCCGTCATGCCCACCGCCGTGCACACCGCCGGGAACTCCTCACAGATCTCCGACGGCGCCGCCGCCGTGATGTGGGCCTCAAAGCGCATGGCCCGCGCCCTGAAGCTCCGCCCCCGCGCCCGTATCGTCGCCCAGGCCGTGGTGGGCGCCGACCCCCACTTCCACCTCGACGGGCCCGTCGACGCAACCCGAGCCGTCCTCGGCAAAGCCGGGATGTCTCTCAGGGACATCGACCTCGTCGAGATCAACGAGGCGTTCGCCTCCGTCGTCCTCTCCTGGGCCCAGGTCTTCGAACAGGACCTGGAGAAGGTCAACGTCAACGGGGGAGCCATCGCCCTCGGCCACCCCGTCGGCGCCACCGGAGCCCGGCTCATCACCACCGCACTCCACGAACTCGAACGCACCGACAAGGAGTTCGCCCTGATCACCATGTGCGCGGGCGGTGCACTGTCCACCGCCACCATCCTCCAGCGGCTGTAGGAACGGCCGCCCGGTGCCCGGCCCGGTGCGCGCTGGCCCGCAGAGCGCCGACCCGACCCGCAGGGCGCCGACCCGGTGCTGATCCGGATGCGGTGGGCTAGGCGACCGGCGCGGTCGTGCCGCTCAGCAGCGTCTTCGCGGCGGAGCGGGCATGGCGCGCCGGGGTGGGCGAGTCGGTGATGGAGGCGTTGCTCATCGCCCCGTCGAGCAGGACCGCCAACTGTGCCGCGAGCCACTCCGGTTCCGACGCGCCGGTCTCGTGCGCCAGGTCCTGGAGGTAGTTGCGGACCGCAGCCTTGTGGTCGCGTACCGCGTCGACCACCCCCTGGGAGTCCGCGCCCAGCTCGCCGAAGGCGTTGATGAAGGCACAGCCGTGGAAGTCCGGCCCGTCGACCCAGTCGTAGAGCCAGTCGAAGACCGCCAGCACCCGCTCCTCCGGATCGGTGTGGAGGGCCACCCGCTCCTCGAGCGCGGTGCGGGCCCACCGGTCCCGGCGCCGTAGATATGCCTCCACCAGGGCCCCCTTGGACGGGAAGCACTTGTAGATCTTCTTCAGTGAGACGCCGGAGGCGTCACGGATCCTGTCCATGCCCACGGCATGAACGCCGTACTCGTAGAAGAGCGCGTCCGCCGCGCTGAGAATGCGAGCCTCGGTCGTGGCTTCGCTGTCCATGCTGCCCCGTTCTCCCCGTCTCCCCCGCTGTTCTCCTCCGGTCTTGAGAACTGTCGTTCTCTACGATACAGTCTTACTTGATCGGAGAACGAGCGTTCTCCGATCGTCAACGGGGGTCGAACGGGGGGCTCAAGCGTGACCGGGCAGACGATGCAGCAAAGGACAGGCTTGGGCGAGCTGGCGGTGACCGGGCTGCTCACAGACCCGGTCGTCGTCGGCGCTCACGCAGCGGCAGCCGATTCTTCCCATTTGCCGCTTACGGTGCATACGCCCAATCCCACGGCACCCACCGCAAACTGCCGGCACCTCCCTGCGCCAGGCCATCGGCCCACGGCGCCGTACGCGGAGCAGATATCCGGCAGACAGGCATCGGCCCCCGCGATCAATCGCTGAACAATCAGCTGAACCACCACTGGAGCACCCCCGGAGTGCCCCGGAGCCGGCGCAAGTCAGCGCGCCTGGAGGCGTCCGGAAGAGAAGCCGCGAGTCCGCGCGCACAACGCGTACAGCAGGACTCGCCTTAGGGCCCGTGTTCCTGCCCGTCGGGGTCGGGCAGGAACACGGGAATCTCACTTCCCGACGCCCTCACGAACACCGGCGAGGTGTCGAAAGCGGCACGACGGGTGGCCCGGCGCAGCGCCCGCAGCACCGTACCGCCCAGCGACAGGGTCAGCACCACGGTGAGCAGCGCCCGCGGCACATCCCAGCCCAGGGAAGTGGCCAGCACATAGGCGCCGTACCGGGCCAGATTCTCCTGAAGGGGATCACCCGGCACGAACGAGAAACCGGAGCCGAGCCCCGCGATGTAGGGCCAGCCCTGAAGATTCATGATCAAGCCGTAGAGCAGGGCCGAGACGGCCCCGTATGCGGCAAGGAGGAGAAGTTCACGCCGGCCCCGCAAGGTGGCGGGCCCGGGTAGCAGACCGGCTCCCATGGACACCCAGCCCATGGTGAGCATCTGGAACGGCATCCACGGCCCCACCCCACCGGTGAGCAGGGCCCCGGCGAACATCGAGACAGCGCCCAGAACGAATCCGAAACCCGGCCCCAGCACCCGGCCGGAGAGCACCATCAGAAAGAACATCGGCTCCAGACCCGCGGTCCCCGCGCCCAGCGGCCGCAGCGCGGCACCGGCCGCGGCCAGCACACCGAGCATGGCCACGGCCTTGGCATCCAGCCCGGTCTCGGAGACGGTCGCCACGGCGACGGCAAGCAGAAGGGGGAGCAGTGCGGCGAAGAGCCAGGGAGCGTCCTGGGAGTGCGCCAGCCCGGAGGTCCGGTCGGCCAGCAGAGGCCAGGCGAACGCAACCACGCCGGTGGCGCTGGTGAGAGCCAGCGCGGCAACGGACTTCGGCCCCAGCCGAACGGCCCGCACCGCCGTGGCAGCCCGCACCGCCGGGGGCGCCCCTCCGGTGGCGCGGCGGATCACAGCGCCCCCTTCACCTGGCTGACGGTCAGCCAGGGCTGAGGGGCGAGGATCTTGGACACCTGCGGGGCGTAGGCGGGTGAGGAGGTGACGACCTCGTCCGTGGGCCCGTCAGCCACGGGCTCGCCCTGGGCGAGGACGACGACGCGGTGGGCCAGCTCCGCGACGAGCTCGACATCGTGGGTGGCCAGCACGATGGCATGGCCCTCGGTGGCCAGTTCACGCAAGAGCGCGACCAGCCGGGCCTTGGCCGCATAGTCCAGCCCGCGGGTGGGCTCGTCCAACAGCAACAGCGGCGGCCGGGCCGTCAGGATGATCGACAGCGCGAGGGCCAGCCGTTGGCCCTCCGACACATCGCGGGGGTGAGTGGTGTCAGGGATATCGGGCAGTAGCCGGGAGACCAGTGCACGGCAGCTGCCGGGCGCGGCACCCGCGTCGGCGTCGGCGGACCGGCACTCGTGGGCCACGGTGTCCGCATAGAGCAGATCTCGCGGCTCCTGCGGGACGAGACCCGCATGGCGCAGCAGCTCGGCCGGCCGCGTACGGTGCGGCACCTTCCCGTCGACGGTGACCTGGCCCGAGGTGGGCCGGTGCATCCCGACGAGAGTGTTCAACAGGGTGGACTTCCCCGCTCCGTTGCGCCCCATCAGCGCCACGATCTCCCCCGCGTACAGCGAGAGAGACACGTCATGAAGGGCGGTGACCCGGTCGCGGACCAGGCTGAGTCGGGATATCTCCGCGAGCGGCTGCGCGTCCTGGCGGAGTAGCTGCCGGGCCCCTTCGGCGAGCTGCGCCGTGGCGGGGGAGAGCGCATGGGGGAGGCGGGGTGCCAGGCGTTCGCGGAGCGGGCCCGCTCTGCGCCGGGCGTCCCGCACCGAGAGCGGGAGCGGATCCCACCCGGCCAGCTCGCCCAACTCCACGACGGGCGGCCGCACAGGCGAGACCGCCAGCAGAGCGGCGGGATCCCCGAGCCGCGCCGTTCCGGGGCGGGAAGACACACCTTGGCGGACCGGCGCGGGGACGGCGGCCGGGGGGAGG